>NZ_JAHFZF010000019.1 GCF_018619435.1 Rhodoferax sp. U11-2br
TGGTGGTCAAGCCAAGGCGTATGACCAGATTGACGCAGCGCCCGAAGAAAAGGCCCGTGGTATCACCATCAACACCGCTCATGTTGAGTACGAAACCGCAGCTCGTCACTACGCCCACGTGGATTGCCCTGGACACGCTGACTATGTGAAAAACATGATCACCGGCGCAGCTCAAATGGACGGCGCCATCCTGGTGTGTTCTGCTGCTGACGGCCCCATGCCTCAGACCCGCGAGCACATCCTGTTGGCTCGCCAGGTGGGTGTGCCTTACATCATCGTCTATCTGAACAAGTGCGACATGGTGGATGATGCCGAACTGCTCGAACTCGTTGAAATGGAAGTGCGCGAACTCCTGGACAAGTATGACTTCCCGGGCGACGACACCCCCATCATCCATGGTTCTGCCAAGCTCGCCATGGAAGGCGACAAGGGTGACCTCGGTGAAGGCTCCATCTTCAAACTCGCTGACGCACTGGACAGCTACATCCCTACGCCTGAACGCGCTGTGGACGGCGCCTTCCTGATGCCCGTGGAAGACGTGTTCTCCATCTCGGGTCGTGGTACCGTGGTGACCGGTCGTATCGAACGCGGCATCATCAAAGTCGGCGAAGAAATCGAAATCGTCGGCATCCATGACACCCAAAAGACCACCTGCACCGGTGTTGAAATGTTCCGCAAACTGCTCGATCAAGGTCAAGCGGGCGACAACGTCGGCATCTTGCTGCGCGGTACCAAGCGCGAAGACGTGCAACGCGGTCAAGTGCTGTGCAAGCCGGGTTCGATCAAGCCGCACACCCACTTCACCGGTGAAGTCTATGTGTTGTCCAAGGATGAAGGCGGTCGTCATACCCCGTTCTTCAGCAACTACCGTCCCCAGTTCTACTTCCGTACAACTGACGTGACCGGCGCTATTGAACTGCCAGAAGGCAAAGAAATGGTGATGCCTGGTGACAACGTGTCGATCACCGTGAAGTTGATTGCCCCCATCGCTATGGAAGAAGGCCTGCGCTTTGCTATCCGCGAAGGTGGTAAGACTGTGGGCGCCGGTGTGGTTGCCAAGATTCTTGCTTAATAGGGGAACATCATGGCAACGAAACAAAAAATCCGCATTCGCCTGAAGGCGTTTGATTACAAGCTGATTGACCAATCGGCCGCTGAAATTGTGGACACCGCCAAACGCACAGGTGCGATTGTCAAAGGCCCTGTGCCTTTGCCAACCCGCATGAAGCGTTTTGATATTTTGCGTTCACCTCACGTCAACAAAACCAGTCGTGACCAGTTCGAAATTCGCACCCATCAACGCCTGATGGATATTGTGGATCCGACGGACAAGACGGTTGATGCTTTGATGAAGCTGGATTTGCCTGCAGGTGTGGATGTCGAGATCAAATTGCAATAATTGCAATTTCCGGCGAGGACGGATTTGCTTGCGTAAGCGATGATTTGTGTTTATACTCGCTGGTTCTGTTTTGGCTGTCTTGTAAAGGTCAGCCCGCAGATTTTTATCAACCCTCTTTCACGAACAAACAGACTCGCCAATTGAAGTGGGTCTGGTGAGAGTTATGGAGAAAACAATGAGTCTAAGCAATCACTTAGGATTGCTTGGTCGCAAGGTTGGCATGATGCGCCTGTTTACAGATGATGGGAATGCGATTCCCGTCACTGTGATCGATGTGTCTAACAACCGGGTGACTCAAGTCAAAACCCAAGAGAACGATGGCTATGTTGCTTTGCAAGTGACATTTGGTGCGAGAAAAGCCTCTCGTGTCAACAAGCCGATCGCCGGACACCTTGCCAAGGCGGGTGTTGAGGCTGGTGAAATCATTCGCGAATTCCGTGTGACTTCTGAGGCTGCGGCAGCCTATCAGGCTGGTGCGGTTGTTCCTGTTTCCGCTGTTTTTGCAGTCGGTCAAAAGGTGGACATCCAGGGCACCACGATTGGTAAAGGCTACGCCGGCACCATCAAGCGGCACCACATGAGTTCGCAGCGCGCGTCTCACGGTAACAGCCGTTCGCACAATGTTCCTGGGTCCATTGGTATGGCTCAAGATCCGGGTCGGGTGTTTCCTGGTAAACGCATGACCGGTCACCTTGGGGTTGATCTGGTGACAACGCAAAATCTGGATATTGTCCGGGTTGATGAGTCCCGTCAGTTGTTGCTGATCAAGGGTGCTATCCCGGGTTCTGCTGGTGGTTTTGTGACCGTGCGTCCCGCCATCAAAGCAAAAGCCGTTGAATCGAAAGGGGCGAACTGATGCAGATCGAACTCCTTAATGATCAAGGTCAAGTGGCATCCACTGTGGATGCGCCGGAGACTGTGTTTGGTCGTGCGTACAACGAAGATCTGGTTCACCAGGTTGTTGTTGCATTTCAGGCTAATGCTCGTCAAGGCACTCGTGCTCAAAAGGATCGTGAGCAAGTCCGTCACTCTACCAAGAAGCCTTTTAAACAAAAAGGTACGGGTCGTGCTCGTGCGGGTATGACGTCATCGCCGTTGTGGCGTGGCGGTGGTCGGATTTTTCCGAATATGCCTGACGAAAACTTTGCTCAGAAGATCAACAAGAAAATGTACCGTGCAGGTATGGCCTCGATTTTTTCGCAACTCGCGCGCGAAGGTCGTCTGGCTGTGGTTGATTCGTTGACCGTTGAGTCTCCCAAGACCAAAGCACTGGCTGCTAAATTCAAGGCGATGAACCTTGACTCGGTGTTGGTAATTGCTGACGAAGTTGATGAAAACCTTTACCTTGCTTCGCGCAATCTGGTGAATGTCCTCGTGGTTGAGCCTCGCTATGCTGATCCGGTATCGCTGGTTCACTACCGCAAGGTATTGGTGACCAAGGCGGCTATGGGTAAATTGCAGGAGATGTTCGCATGAGCCATGCTAATAACCCCAATCAAAAATTTGACGAAGGTCGTTTGATGCAGGTTCTCGTTGCGCCAATCGTGTCTGAAAAGGCCACGATGGTTGCAGAAAAGAGCAATGCTGTGACCTTCAAGGTGCTCCAAGACGCTACCAAGTACGAAATCAAGGCCGCTGTGGAATTGATGTTCAAGGTAGAAGTCAAGGGCGTGTCTGTGGTGAACACCAAGGGTAAGACCAAGCGTTTTGGCAAGTCTGTTGGGCGTCGTGACAATGTTCGCAAAGCCTACGTGATGCTTAAGCCGGGTCAAGAAATTAACCTTGGTGGGGAGGCTGCGTAATCATGGCTGTTATCAAAATGAAACCCACTTCTCCAGGCCGTCGTGGCGTGGTGAAGATTTCGCGTGATCACCTGCATAAGGGTGCACCACATGCAGCTTTGTTGGAGCCTCAGTTCCAGCATGCTGGCCGTAACAACAATGGTCACATCACGACCCGTCACAAGGGTGGTGGTCACAAGCATCATTACCGCGTTGTTGATTTCTTGCGTAATAAGGATGGCATCGCCGCCAAGGTTGAACGTATTGAGTACGATCCAAACCGCTCCGCGCACATCGCTTTGGTGTGTTATGCAGACGGTGAACGTCGTTACATCATTGCGCCACGTGGCCTGGAAGTTGGTGCGTCCATCATGAGTGGTGCGGAAGCGCCGATTCGTGTTGGCAACACCTTGCCGATTCGGAACATTCCGGTCGGTTCGGTGGTGCATTGCATTGAACTGCAAGTTGGCAAGGGTGCCCAGGTCGTTCGCTCGGCAGGTGCATCCGCAACTTTGCTGGCTCGTGAAGGCACTTATGCTCAAGTTCGCATGCGCTCGGGTGAGGTTCGCAAGATCCACATCGAATGCCGTGCCACTTTGGGTCAGGTTGCCAATGAAGAACACAGTCTGCGTCAGCTCGGCAAAGCCGGTGTCAAGCGCTGGATGGGTATTCGCCCGACCGTTCGCGGTGTGGTGATGAATCCTGTGGATCACCCGCACGGCGGCGGCGAAGGCAAGACCGGTGAAGGTCGTCATCCAGTCGATCCTTGGGGTAATCTGACCAAGGGATACCGTACCCGTAACAACAAGCGCACGCAGGTCATGATCGTGTCGCGTCGCAAGAAGTAAGGGGTAGGTAATGACTCGTTCTCTCAAAAAAGGTCCCTTTGTCGACCATCACCTGGTAGCCAAGACCGAAAAGGCCGTGGCTACCAAAGACAAAAAGCCGATCAAAACCTGGTCGCGGCGCTCGATGGTACTGCCCGAATTCATCGGCTTGACCATCGCTGTGCACAATGGCAAGCAGCATGTGCCTGTCTATATCACTGACCAAATGGTTGGCCACAAGTTGGGTGAGTTCGCTCTGACCCGTACTTTCAAGGGTCACCCTGCGGACAAAAAAGTCCAGAAGAAATAAGGAGGCGACCATGGAAACACGTGCAACCCTTCGTGGCGTTCGTTTGTCTGTTGACAAAGGTCGCTTGGTCGCGGACTTGATTCGCGGCAAAAAAGTGGATCAGGCCTTGAACATCTTGCAGTTCACGCAGAAAAAAGCTGCCGTGATCATCAAGAAGGTTCTGGAGTCTGCCATTGCCAACGCTGAACACAACGATGGCGCTGATATCGACGAATTGAAGGTGAAAACCATCTACGTCGAACAAGGCGCATCGCTCAGGCGCTTCACGGCCCGCGCAAAAGGCCGTGGCAATCAAATCAGAAAACCCACGTGCCATGTGTACGTGACGGTTGGTAACTGAAAGAGGCCAGGAAGTTATGGGACAAAAAATCCATCCAACCGGCTTTCGGCTGTCGGTTAGCCGCAACTGGTCATCTCGCTGGTACGCCAATGACCGTGATTTCGCGGGCATGCTGGCTGAAGATATCAAGGTGCGCGAGTACCTGAAAGCCAAACTCAAGAACGCCTCCGTTTCTCGCGTTCTGATCGAGCGTCCTGCCAAGAACGCCCGTATCACCATTTTCTCGGCACGTCCGGGTGTGGTGATCGGTAAAAAGGGTGAGGACATTGAAAACCTGAAGCGCGACCTCGGTCGCCAATTGGGTGTTCCAGTTGCGGTCAACATCGAAGAAGTGCGCAAGCCCGAAATCGATGCCAAGTTGATTGCTGACTCGATCACGCAACAGCTCGAAAAACGCATCATGTTCCGTCGGGCCATGAAGCGTGCCATGCAAAATGCCATGCGCTTAGGCGCCTTGGGCATCAAGATCATGTCGTCTGGCCGTCTGAATGGTATTGAAATTGCTCGTTGCGAGTGGTACCGCGAAGGTCGCGTTCCGCTTCACACCTTGCGTGCTGACATCGACTACGGTACCTCCGAAGCCAAGACCACCTACGGTGTGATTGGTGTGAAGGTCTGGGTCTACAAGGGTGATACCTTGGGTCGCAACGATCTGCCAGCAGCTGAACAGCGTACGGAAGAAGAACGCCGTCCTCGTGGCCCCCGTCGCGATGACCGTTCTGGCCGTCCTGGTGCAGACCGTCCGGCATCTCGTGGCGCACGTCGTCCGCTGGGTGGCAACAACGCACCTGCTGATGGCAGTGACAAACCCGCTGAGGCCGCTGGTGCCGACGCCAACAAACCCGCCGTTCAGCGCGTCCGCAAGGTAGCCGCGCCAGCTGCAGCAGCTGACGGTAAAGGAGAATAACTATGTTGCAACCCGCTCGTCGCAAATACCGCAAAGAGCAAAAAGGCCGTAACACCGGTATTGCGACCCGAGGCAGCTCGGTCGCATTTGGTGACTTTGGTCTGAAATGTACTGATCGTGGTCGTTTGACAGCGCGTCAGATCGAAGCCGCTCGTCGTGCGATTTCCCGTCACGTGAAGCGTGGCGGACGTATCTGGATTCGGGTGTTTCCTGACAAGCCAATTTCCCAGAAGCCTGCCGAAGTGCGTATGGGTAACGGTAAAGGTAACCCTGAATACTACGTGGCTGAAATTCAACCCGGCAAGATCGTTTTTGAGATTGTCGGTGTGACAGAAGAGTTGGCTCGTGAGGCGTTTCGTTTGGCTGCCGCCAAGCTGCCTTTGCGCACCACTTTTGTGGCCCGCATGATCGGTCAGTAATCAGGAGCAAATGATATGAAAACGACTGAATTACGCCAAAAAGATGTTGCCGGTTTGAAATCTGAAATCAAAGAGTTGCAAAAAGCGCACTTTGGTCTTCGCATGCAAAAGGCCACGCAACAACTCAACAACACAGCCACGATTCGCATTGCGCGTCGTGATATTGCCCGCGCCAAGACCATTCTGGTTGAGAAGCTGGCTGCTGACACATCCGCCAAATAAGGAGCGATAAATGACGGAAGCTAAAACATCCCTCAAGCGCACCTTGATTGGCAAGGTCGTCAGCGACAAACGTGCCAAGACAGTGACCGTTCTGATTGAACGCCGCGTCAAGCATGAGCTGTATGGCAAGATTGTTGGCAAGTCCAGCAAATACCACGCTCACGATGAAAAAGGTGAGTTCAAGTTGGGCGATACGATTGAGATCACTGAAAGCCGGCCGATTTCAAAGACCAAGAACTGGGTCGCGACCCGCTTGGTGCAGAAAGCAGCTATCGTTTAAGTGTTTTCAAAAGCGTTGCTGTCAGCGCGCTTCACTAGAAAAGGCCCACTCTGTGGGCCTTTTTTTGTTTGAGAAATACCTGGGTATCAAGTCCGGTTGCAGCCGTTCGCCGCGCTAAGGTGAGTCTTTGGTCACCCCATCCAGCGTACAAAAGCCCAAACAACCAGCGCACACACTGTCACGATGAGTGCGGCTTTGATCCGACTTTGGGCATGGTCTTCCGAGGCTGGGGCAGCGTACTCCAGGGTTTTGTCTCCGGTGACCATGGGGCGCACCAGATTCTCCCGCTTTTTCAGAAAATACAGGGCAATCGCAATCACATGAAGTGTGACCAAGACGATCAAGATCAGTTTACCGACTTCGGCATGGTAATACGTGGCATTGGACACCCAGGTTGACGAGGCCAAGGACGCCAAGGGTCCTGTTGCCGAAATCTCGTCGTCACTGAACATGCCAGAGACCAGTTGAATTGTCAAAAAACCCATTAATGCAAAAACGGACAGGGCACCCAGAGGGTTGTGTCCGACAGCATGCTGAGGATCTGTTTGACCCTTGAGGTGCGCCAAGACCTGTCCAGGGCGGTAAAGGAAGGCGCTGAAGCGTGACCAACGGCCACCGACCAAACCCCAAATCAGTCGGAACATCAGCAAGGTCAGAATGGCATAACCGAGCCGGAAGTGCCAATCCATCGCCGCTCCCCCAATTTGCGCGGTGATCACTGCCGCGACTACACACACGGTTAGCGTCCAGTGGAACAAACGGGTGGGTGCATCCCATACACGAACTACAAATTTCTTAGACATCTCAGCAATCCTTGTCGACGCGATTCAGCTAGGAAAACCCTAGAATGAAGATGGTCAGATTTAGTTTAACTCTTGGAGCAATGGGATGAAAAAGCTACGTACTTTTGTTCTGGCAGCGGTCGCTGCCTGTGTGATGGTCCCGGCCTCGGCACAGTTCGCCAAGGTGGAAGACGCTATCAAATACCGCCAGAGTTCTCTGTTTGTCATGCAGCAAAACTTTGGTCGTGTTGCGGGTATGGCTGCCGGGAAAATCCCGTTTGACGCCAAGGTCGCTGCTGACAGTGCTGCTGTGGCTGACTTCATGGCCAAATTACCCTGGGCTGGCTTTGGTCCTGGTATGGACAAAGGCGAGAGCAAGGCCAAACCTGAGATCTGGGCCAACAAAGCAAAATTTGATGACTATGCCAACAAGCTTCAGACTGAAATGGCCAAACTCAGCGTGGCAGCCAAATCTGGCAACCTGGATAGCATCAAGGCAGCTGTGAATGCTACGGGTGGCACCTGCAAGTCGTGCCACGACGATTTCAGAAACAAGTGATTCACTTGCAGGGCAAGCTGCAGCCCGGACGGGGTCACTGCTGGGATGGATTGCGGCCCCATGACGCCCCTTTTGTGAGGTTGAGCCAATGAATCGTCGGCATTTCAGCCGTCTCAGTGTTGCGTACACCGCAGCCATGTGGTGTGCTTTTCCAAAGACGGGCCAGGCGTTGACCCTGAGCGATGTCAGCAGCACACAAGCGACACAGGGTGTGAAGGCCGCGCTTGAGAAAGGTGTGCGATTTGCCATCGATTCTCTGGGGCGGCACAACGGGTTTTTGGGCAATGACAAGGTTCGCATTCCTTTGCCTGGGTATTTGGAAGACGCCTCTCGATTGTTGCGTCGACTGAGGCAGGGCGACAGACTGGATGAGCTCGCTGCGGCCATGAACCACGCGGCAGAAGCCGCCGTGCCGCTGGCCCGCGATGTATTGGTCGGTGCTGTTAAGTCCATGGGTGTTCAGGACGCCAAAAATGTTCTGGTCGGTGGCGAGACATCGGTGACGCAGTTTTTTGCCGACAAAACCAGGGCGCAGTTGGCCGACAAGTTACTGCCGATGGTCAAGAAAACCACCCAGCAGGTCAGACTGGCCGACAAATACAACCGCATTGCCAGCCAAGCCGCCAGTTTCGGTTTGCTCAAAGGGGATGAGGTCAGTCTGGAGCGGTATGTGACAGGTAAAACGCTGGATGGTCTCTATTTCATGATCGGGGAAGAAGAGAAGAAAATCCGGCAAGACCCCGTTGGCACCGGCAACGCCGTGTTGCAGAGGGTTTTTGGTGCGATGAAATAGCCCTGTGCAGCCGACCCAGACACACCTGCGACAACGCCATAATCACACCCATACTGTTACAAGCAGGACCCACATCGCACATCGCTGCACACCCGGCGCCTCTTCATCTTATGAACAACGGTATCTTCATCATTGCCCATGCGCCCCTCGCGAGTGCTTTGCGCCAATGTGTGTTGCATGTGTTTCCAGACGCGGCGACGTCGCTGGCTGTGTTTGATGTCCAGCCCAACATGCCCACGGATGAGACACTGGCTGCGGCGCGGATGACACTCTCGCTGCTCAACACACCGAGTACCTTGATCCTGACCGACCTGTTTGGTGCCACGCCCTGCAATATTGCTCAGAAAATGGCCGATGGTGTGAACTCCAAACTCATCACCGGTGTCAATTTGCCCATGTTGTTGCGGGCCGTGACCTACCGACAGGAAGCCATGGATGCCTTGGTGGCGCGGGTTTTGGCTGGCGGGACACAAGGTGTGATGCAGGTGGCCGTGACCGCACCGCAGAATCAAAAACGAAGACCACATGATCAAAACGACCACGACTATCAGCAATAAACTGGGTTTACATGCCCGAGCCTCGGCCAAATTGACCAAGTTGGCGGGCAGCTTTCCGTGTGAAGTCTGGATGTCACGCGGTGACCGCCGTGTCAACGCAAAAAGCATCATGGGTGTCATGATGCTGGCGGCCGGGCTGGGGGTGGAGGTTGGCGTAGAAACCAGCGGGGAACGTGAGCAAGAGGCCATGGACGCGCTGTTGGCCCTGATCAATGACAAATTCGGCGAAGGTGAATAAATGACCCAGGTGTCCCACCTATGACGTTTGCCATCCATGGATTGCCAGTCGCACGGGGCATCGCCATCGGGCGTGCGGTGCTGGTGGCCTCGAGCCGACTGGACGTCGCCCATTACTTCATCGAACCAACGCAGGTCGCTGCCGAAATCAACCGGGTACGTGATGGTCGTGATGCGGTGATTGCGGAAATCCACCGGTTGCAGACCAGCATTGGCCAAATGGGGCCCAAGGACACGCCACACGAACTGGCTGCCCTGCTGGAAGTGCACTTGATGCTGCTGCAAGACGAGCAGCTGACACAAGGTGTCAAACACTGGATCAAAGACCGGCTCTACAACGCCGAATGGGCGCTGACCAGCCAGCTGGAGGTGGTGGGCCGCCAATTTGACGAGATGGAGGACGAGTACCTGCGTGAGCGCAAGTCCGACCTAGAGCAGATCACCGAGCGTATCTTGCGCGCCATGCGGGGTATTTCCTCTCCGTTGATCCAGCCGCTCGGGCGTGGTGGGCGCAAAGCCTCGCAGCAAGACCTGCTGCTGGACGACACGGTCGATGTACCCCTGATTCTGGTGGCGCATGACCTGTCACCGGCCGACATGCTGCAGTTCAAGCAGAGCATTTTTGCCGGGTTCATCACCGATGTGGGTGGCAAGACCTCGCACACCGCGATTGTGGCGCGCAGTCTGGACATCCCGGCGGTGGTGGGTGCACGTTTGTCGAGTCAGTTGATCCGCCAGGACGACTGGGTCATCGTAGACGGGGATGCGGGTGTGGCGGTGATTGATCCCTCGCCCATCATCTTGGCGGAATACGGTTTTAAACAGCGCCAGGGTGAACTGGCCCGGGGCCGCCTGGCACGTTTGCGCCACACCCCAGCTGTCACGCTGGATGGCCAGAAAGTCGAGCTGCTGGCCAATATCGAGATGCCCGACGACGCGGCTGCCGCAGTTCAGGCCGGGGCGATGGGGGTTGGCCTGTTTCGCAGTGAATTCCTGTTCATGGGCCGCCACGGCAAGTTGCCCAACGAAGAGGAGCAGTACCAGGCCTACCGGCGCGCCATCGAAGGCATGCAAGGCCTGCCGGTCACCATCCGCACGGTCGACATTGGTGCCGACAAACCGCTGGACGACACCGCGCGCGACATCGGTCACCTCAATCCGGCGCTGGGTTTACGCGCCATCCGTTGGAGCCTGTCCGAACCGGCCATGTTCTTGACCCAGCTGCGCGCCATTTTGCGGGCCGCAGTGCATGGCCCGGTGCATTTACTGATTCCGATGCTGGTGCATGCCAGTGAAATCCGCCAGACCATGTCCTTGATCGACCATGCCCGGGTGCAGCTGGACAACCGGGGTGTGAGTTATGGCCACGTGAAAATTGGCGCCATGATCGAGATCCCGGCCGCCGCCTTGACACTCAAGGTGTTCCTGAAGTACTTTGATTTTTTGTCCATCGGCACCAACGACCTGATCCAGTACACCCTGGCTATCGACCGTGCCGACGAGTCGGTGGCTCATCTCTACGACCCCTTGCACCCGGCCGTGTTGCGGCTGGTGGCCAGCACCATCGAAGAGGGGCGGTTGCAGGGCAAGACGGTGAGCGTCTGTGGCGAAATGGCAGGAGACATCAGCTTGACCAAGCTGCTGCTGGGTTTTGGCTTGCGCAGTTTTTCGATGCATCCGGCGCAGATTCTGGCGGTCAAGCAAGAGGTGTTGCGTGCCGACACCAGCAAGCTCACCCCTTGGGCGCAAGCGATTCTGGCGGATGACGAACCCGCCCGGCGCCTCAACCAGCGCGTCTGAGGTTCAAAACAGCCAGAACAGCAGCGGTATCAGCAACGAAGCCAGCACCGCCTGCAAGCCCAGTGCCAGTCCGGCATAGGCTCCAGCATCGGCGTTGACCTGCAAGGCACGAGCGGCGCCAATGCCGTGTGCTGCCGTTCCCAAGGCAAACCCCTGCGACATCCAGCCGTGTGCTGTGGGCGGCACTTTCAGCCAGCTCAGCAAGGCCTTGCCACTCAGGGCGCCCACCATACCTGTGATCACGGTAAACACCGCCGCCAGCGCCGGAATACCGCCGATCTTGTCGGCAATGCCCATCGCCACCGGCGAGGTCACCGACTTGGGCGCGAGTGAAAGCACCACATCATGGGGCAGACCCAGCGCCCAGCCCAAAGCCAGTGCTGAGCTGCTGGCTGCCGCACCACCGACCAGGGCCGCCAGCAACAGCGCTCGCCAGCGCAGCAGCAGCTCGGTGCGGCGCTCCCACAGCGGCCAGGCCAGCGCCACCACCGCCGGGCCCAGCAGGAAATGGATGAACTGCGCGCCCGAGAAGTAGGTTTGGTAGTCCTCCCCGGTCAGGGTCAGCAGGCAGGCCAGCACAATCACCGACCACAACACCGGGTTGGCCCACGCCGCCTGGTCCAGGCGAGCGTAGACCGCTTGGGCCAGTACGTAGACCACCAGTGTGGCGGTCAAGCCAAACAGCGGTGTGGCTGAGAGGTAGATCCAGAGCTCCACAAACTTAGGCATCGCTGGCACTCCGGACATACCGCAAGACCAACGCGGTGGCTGCCAGGCCGATCCAGGTCGACAACACAATCACCACCAGCATACGCACCCCAAACTGAGCCAGCAGCCCCAGATGTGTCATCACCCCCACCCCCACTGGCACAAACAGAAGAGACAGGTGGGACAACAAAAAACCGGCGCAGCTGGCTACCGGCAAACGTACTGCTGGCCAGCGCAGGGCCAACAGCAACAGCAACATGCCGATCACCGGTCCGGGAATGGGAAGATGGAAACCACGGGACAACAGTTCCCCCAGCGATTGCATGGCCAAAAGCCATGCTAGCCCTTGTATTGCTTGCATAGTTTGCTATTAAAAACGTGATAGGGTGGGATGACTGAGCTGGCCGTTGCGCACCAGCATCTTGCCGTACTCGGCGCAGCGTTGCAGGGTCGGGATGACCTTGCCGGGGTTGAGCAGGCCGGGCGGATCAAACGCACGTTTGACACCAAACATCTGCTCGTTTTCTTCAGCACTGAACTGCACACACATGCTGTTGAGCTTCTCGACACCAACGCCGTGCTCCCCGGTTACCGTGCCACCCATGGCGACGCTGGTTTCTAGGATTTCGGCACCAAACAGCTCACAGCGGCGCAATTGGTCGGGGTCGTTGGCGTCGAACATGATGAGTGGGTGCAGGTTGCCGTCACCCGCATGGAAGACGTTGGCACAGCGCAGGCCATAGCGTTTTTCCATCTCCTGGATCGCCAGCAGCAGATCGGCCAGGCGTTTGCGTGGGATGGTGCTGTCCATACACATGTAGTCCGGGCTGATGCGCCCGCTGGCGGGGAAGGCGTTTTTGCGCCCGCTCCAGAAACGCAGGCGCTCGGCCTCGTCGCGGCTCACCGCAATCGCGGTGGCGCCACAGCCGCGCAGCACATCACTCATGCGGCCAATGTCTTCCTCGACTTCTTCGGGTGTGCCGTCGCTCTCACACAGCAGAATCGCCTCGGCCGTCAGGTCGTAGCCGGCGTGCACAAAATCTTCGACTGCAGCGGTCATGGGTTTGTCCATCATCTCCAGCCCGGCTGGGATGATGCCTGCACCAATCAGGCTGGCGACCGCGTCACCGGCTTTGCGCATGTCGTCAAAACTGGCCATGATGCAGCGTGCCAACTGCGGTTTGGGGATGAGTTTGACGGTGACTTCGGTCACCACCGCGAGCATGCCCTCGGAGCCAATCACCACACTCAGCAGGTCCAGACCGGGGTTGTCCAGCGCGTCGGAACCCAGGGTGAGTTCCTCGCCAGCGACAGTGAAACCTTTGACTTTGAGCACGTTGTGCAGCGTCAGGCCATATTTGAGGCAGTGCACACCGCCCGAGTTTTCAGCCACATTGCCGCCGATGGTGCAGGCGATCTGGCTCGACGGGTCGGGCGCGTAATACAGGCCCAGCCCAGCCACCGCTTCGCTGATGGCCAGGTTGCGCACCCCGCATTGCACGGTGGCGGTGCGGGCCTTGGGGTCGATCTTGAGGATCTTGTTGAACCTGGCCAGCGACAGCGTCACGCCCAGCGCATGGGGCAAGGCGCCGCCGGACAGACCCGTGCCCGCACCACGCGCCACCACCGGTACGCCCAGGCGGTGGCAGGTGCGCAGCACGGCTTGCACCTGAGCCTCGTTCTCGGGCAGCGCCACCACCAGCGGGCGCTGGCGGTAGGCGGTCAGGCCATCACATTCGTAGGGGGTGGTGTCTTCGGCCTGCCAGAGCAAGGCGTGTGGTGGCAAATCGGCTTGTAGCCCTTTGACAACCTGGGCTTGTCGCTCTGATCTTTGTAGTGGTGTGGTGTTGATGGCAGCAACGGGACTGTTCATGGCGGTGCTTTGGCAGAGCTGTGTGGTCAGGGGGGTGACTCTAAACCCTTGTGCGCGCCTGGGGTGTGATGATTTTTGCAACAGCGCTTGAAATAAAAAACACTCTGACAAACATAGCTGTTACCCCTTTATATATAAGGGCTGGAGGCACTTTTTGCATCCAACTCAGGCCGGGCTGGTTTTTAACCATTCGGCAAAGGCGGCGCATTCCCAACGGTCCATCATGCCGGTGCGCCAGCACAGGTAATGCGCGTGGGGGCTGGGCACGTTGGCGCTGAACACAGGGCTGTGACCCAGGCGCACCAAGGAGCCGTTGTCGAGCCAGGGCTGGGCCAGTTTCAGGCGGATCAGGCCGATACCCATGCCAGCGGCGGCGCCGTCACACATCAGGCCGATGTCGTTGAACTGGGAGCCGTCCACCGGCTCGGGCCAGTCCAGGCCGTTCGCTGCAAACCAGGTGCGCCAGGGCTCCAGTGGGCTGCGCAGCAGGGTCTCACCCGCCAGGTCCTGCGCCACCTCGAACGGCCCGTGTTCACGCACATAGGCGGGGGAGGCCAGCGGGGTGACATCGTCCTTGGTCAGGCAGGTGTACTCCATGTCGGCGTAACGGCCGGCGCCAAAACGAATCGTCAGGTCGGCGTCTTCGGCCACCACGTCCAGCAGCGGGATCGAGACCTGCAGCGTCAGGTCAATCTCAGGGTAGGCCTCGGTGAATTGGCGCAGGCGCGGGATCAGGATCGAGCGGGCAAAAGTGGGAGTCACCGCCAGGCGCAGCTTGCGTTTGCCTGGTGCCATGGCCGAGCTTGGAAAACGCTGCAGCATCGCCAGCCCTTCGCGCACATGCGCCAGGTACTCCACCCCTTCGATGGTCAGCGAAAAATCGGCCCGGCCAAACAGCTTGGTGCCAATGATCTGCTCGAGCTGTTTGACACGGTGGCTCACTGCGCTGGGGGTGACACACAGCTCCTCAGCGGTCTGGGTCACACTGCGCAGGCGCGCCAGCGCCTCAAAGGTCAGCAGGCATTGGACAGGGGGAATGCGGGCGGCAGACATGCCTGCATTGTGGCAGGCGCCGCGTTACCCAGGCGGCGCCACAGGGCCTCTGTCAGCTCGCCGTGCTGGCTGATGCCAAGCTGAGGTAGATCGACTTCTTGTGCATGTCGATGTCGGAATCGGCATACCGCAAGGCAATCGCCTGGAATTCACCCTGGATGCTCAGAAAGCAGTCCACCAGGTCTGGGTCGAAGTGTTTGCCACGCCCCTGCTCGATGATCTCGACCGCGCGCTCATGCGGCATACCTTCCTTGTACACGCGGCGGCTGATCAAGGCGTCATACACATCGGCCACGGCCATCAGGCGCGCCGAGATCGGAATGGCGTCCCCCTGCAAACCGGCCGGGTAACCGCTGCCGTCCCATTTTTCCTGGTGGAACAGGGCGATGTCCTTGGCCATGGTGAGGAACTCAACCCGGGTGCCGAGCGAGGCCTCGGCGTGGGCGATGGCATCACGCCCCAGGGTGGTATGGGTTTTCATGATCTCGAACTCTTCGGGCGTGAAACGGCCCGGTTTGAGCAGGATGCGGTCCGGGATGCCGACCTTGCCAATGTCGTGCAAGGGGGCCGACTTGAACAACATCTGGATGTTGTGGTCGGTCAGAAAGTGGGCAAAACGCGGGTGGGTTTTGAGGTTTTCGGCCAAGGCCTTGACATAGTTCTGGGTGCGCCGGATGTGGTTGCCGGTCTCGGAGTCGCGGGTTTCGGCGAGTGAGGCCATGGCCAGAATGGTCACGTCCTGAATCGCGGTGACTTCTTCGGTGCGCCGGGCCACCTCGTGCTCCAGAAACGCATTCTTGTCGTGCAGGAAGTCGTTTTTTTCCCTCAGGTAGTCGTTTTTCTCCAGCAAAAAGTCGTTTCTTTCACGCAGGAAATCGGTGCGGGCCTTGAGGGAGAGTTGCGCCGCCACCCGCGCCAGCACGATGGGCGGGTTGATGGGTTTGGTGATGTAGTCGACCGCACCGAGCGCCAGGCCCTTTTGTTCGTCCTCCATGTCCGAGCGGGCGGTCAGGAAGATGATCGGGATGTCGCGGGTGGCCGTCTGGGCCTTGAGCTGGCGGCAGACCTCGTAGCCGTCGATGTCGGGCATCATGATGTCGAGCAGAATCAGGTCTGGCGGCTGGTCTGAGAACGCAATCTTGAGCGCCCGCTCGCCATGGTTGGCAGCCCGGACCTGGTAGCTGTCTTTCAACAGGGTGGACATCAGCGTCAGGTTTTCGGGGGTGTCATCCACCACCAGAATGGTGGGTTTTCCCGTGTGGACAGATTTGTTCATGGTCATCGGTTGTTGTCAAAGAGAGAGTTTGGCCTGAGTAGCAGATGTCAGGACTCGCAGGGCTTCTTCAAAGTCGAAATCTTCCACGGCGGCTCTGATGGTGTGATAACTGGCCCCCAATGTCGCTTGGAGCAAAGGTGCGTGGTCCCGCAGCAGCTCAATTGCTTGCGGGTCATCGTAAGCCAGAAGGGCTTGTAGCTGTTGGCAAATCACCTGGCGTTGTGCCGGGTTCACCGCGATGCTCGCTGGCGGGACATCTGGCTCAGGCAGGTGGGTCTGGATCTGGGCCAGAAGATCTGTCAACAGGTCTGCTGCGGGGGCCAGCAGGCTGTGCAGGGTGGTCTGCGGCGCTTTCTCGCGAACAGCGGTTTCCACCTTCTCCATGGCCACCTGCAGTGCGCTGGCGCCAATGTTGCCAGCCAGTCCTTTGAGGGTGTGCGCCAGCCGTTCGGCGGCGATGGTGTCACCGGCCTCCAGAGCCTGCTCAATCGGCCGCAGGCCAGCTTGCTGGCCACGCACAAAGCGGCGCAGCAGGCTCAGGTACAAAGGTTTTTTGCCCATGGTATGGCGCAGCCCCAGACGCAGGTCCAGACCTGGAATCTGTGGCGGAATCTCTTCGTCCTGCGTGGTGGGCGTCCAGGTTTGGCGCGGCTGGGTCACCGGCTGGCCCAGGCCCTCGCGTGGGCGAATCCAGCGCAGCAGCGCCCGCCACAGATCCAGCGGCTCAATCGGTTTGGTGACAAAGTCGTTCATGCCCGCAGTCAGGCAGCGCTGGCGGTCGTCTTCCATGGCGTTGGCCGTCATCGCCACCACGGGCAGATCGGCGTGGCTGGGGTTCTTGCGGATCTCGAGGGTGGCCTGAAGACCGTCCATCACCGGCATCTGCATGTCCATCAGGACCAGGTCATACGGGCTGCCGACTTGCTGCATCTGGGCCAGCATGGTCAGGGCGATTTGACCGTCTCCGGCCAGGTCCACCGCAAAACCGGCATCACCGAGCAACTCCAAGGCAATTTGCTGGTTCAGCTCGTTGTCCTCCACCACGAGGATGCGTGCGCCGCGCAACGGGGCGAGTTGCGCATCCAGGGCGGCGCTGTTGTGGGCTGCAGGCGTCAACCCGGCTTGGTTGGTGTTGTGACCCAACAGGCGCAGCATGGTGTCAAACAACAGCGAGGCACCCACCGGTTTGACCAGGATGTCGTCAATGCCCACGTCGTGGGCGCTGCGTATCACCTCTTCGCGGCCATACGCTGTCACGATCACCAGGTGTGGTGAGGTGGCCAGCCCCAGGTTCTGGATGCGGCGGGCGGTTTCCACTCCGTCCATGCCGGGCATCTGCCAGTCGAGCAAAACAAAGTCAAAGCCTTGTTGATGGCTGGCTTTCTGCGTGATGTATTCGATGGCTGCGGCACCACTCAGGACGGTCTCGACCACAAAACCGAATGAGCCCAGCAGATCACTCAGCACATGGGCTGCGTGTTCGTTGTCATCCACCACCAGGATGCGCTGGCGCTGCAGGTCGAGCCGTGACAAATGCAGGCGCGGTTTGGCCTCTCCCAGACCCAAACGGGCGGTGAACCAGAAGGTGGAGCCCACGCCAGGTGTGCTGTCCACCCCCACAGTGCCACCCATCAGCTCGGCCAGGTTTTTGCTGATGGCCAGGCCCAGGCCGGTGCCGCCATATTTGCGGGTGGTGGAGCTGTCGGCCTGCTGGAAGCTTTGGAACAGGCGACCGATCTGCTCCTGGGTCAGGCCTATGCCGGTGTCTCGCACCTCAAAGCGCAGCAAGCCGGGCGTGGATGCCCCGTCTGCCAGGCGCACCACGATGCTGATGTCGCCGTGTTCGGTGAACTTGATCGCGTTGTTGGCGTAGTTGATCAGCACCTGCCCCAGGCGCAGCGGGTCGCCGATCAGGTTCTGGGGCACGTCGGGGGCGACCTCGCAAATGATCTCCAGCCCTTTGGCACTGGCCCGGTCGACGATGACGGTGGCCACGTTCTGCAAGACCTTGTCCAGCTCGAACGGGATCTGTTCCACCGTCAGCATGCCAGCCTCGACCTTGGAGAAGTCCAGGATGTCGTTGATGATGCCCAGCAGTTGCTGGCCCGCTTGCTGGATTTTGCTGACGTAGTCGTGCTGGCGTGGTGTCAGCTCGGTTTTCAGGGCCAGGTGCGACATGCCGATGATTGCGTTCATCGGGGTGCGGATTTCGTGGCTCATGTTGGCCAGGAAGTTGCCCTTGGCCAGACTGGCGGCGTCGGCCGCCTCTTTGGCGCGCTGCAGTTCCTGGGCCGCTAGTTTCTTTGGGGTGATGTCTTCAAAAACCCAGACGCAACCCCAGTCCGGGTGTGCCATGTCCAGTGCCCGACCATGGACGCTGGCCCAGAACAGGCTGCCATCACGGCGCCGGTACTGCGCCTCATAAAACGCCAGCTCACCCTGTTCAATCGCGGCATAGGCCAACTGGCCGATCTGCTCAAAGGCGCTGGAGTCGCTGTAGAGCACTTCGGTAGATTGCCCCAGCAAAGCACCCGGCGCATACCCAAACATGGTCTCCATCGCGCTGTTGCAGCGTTTGATCTGGCGTTGGACGGTGAGCAGCAC
Organism: Rhodoferax sp. U11-2br; assembly: GCF_018619435.1. Lineage (GTDB taxonomy): Bacteria > Pseudomonadota > Gammaproteobacteria > Burkholderiales > Burkholderiaceae_C > Rhodoferax. The sequence goes on from NZ_JAHFZF010000019.1 coordinate 18,728, forward strand.
ACCCAGGCTGACGGCCTCAAAAATCACCTTCTGTTCCTGGGCGGCTTCGGTGATGGCTCGTTCGGCGGCTTTTTGTTCGGCCATGTCAACAAAGGTGCCCACCAGACCGGCCGGTGTGCCGTCTGCATCTGCAAAACCCGCCACAAAATACAGGGTCTCGTGCAGGCGGCCATCGGCAAACGGGATCAACATTTCGCGCTGCACCCGGCTGCATTGGGCAATGGTGGCTTCATCCTCGGCCTGGTAGGTGGCGCGGTCTGCTTGCGGCAGGTAGTCCAGATCCAACACGCGTTTGCCCAGCAGGCTGTCGCGCTGGATGCCCATGTATTCCTCATAGGCACGGTTGACCCCCAAAAAGCGGGTATCGGCGCCTTTGTAAAACACCGGGTAGGGAATGGTGTCGATCAGTGCACTCTGGAACCTGGCCTGGTTGGCCAGCTGCGACGCCATCTGTTGGCGTTCGCTGATGTCCTCCACCACCCAGATTGTGGCACGGTCAAAGCCGCGGACAGTCACCCGGCGACCCGCCAGCCGGGCATGGAACGGGGTGCCGTCAAAGCGGTGGTAAACACCTTCTTCGACCACTCGAAGCCCCTCATTAAGCTGCGGCACCACGCGGGCGTTAAAAGCATCTTGTGCCTCGCGGCTGCCAAACAGGAAGGCCGCACTGTGGTTGATCAGGTCGGCGGGCGGGGCACCAACCATGCCCGCAAAACCGGTGTTGATTTGCCGGATCAGACCGTCGGCAGAAAACACCAGGCCCGAGGGGATGTTGTCAAACAGGACAGTTTGCTGTGCCAGCACCTCCTGCACTTTGTCGTCACGTTGTTTGAGGGCATCAATGCTCTGGATGAAGCCGGTCCAGAGGATGCTGCCATCGTCCTGTCGCTTGGGGGAGGCCGCCAAGTTGACCCAGTGCCACTGATCGGGTGCGTGCTGGATGCGCAGATCCTGGCTGCAGGGTGCCAAGGTGTCGGCCGAGGCGTCAATGCAGCGCTTGAGTGCACGCATGTCCTCTGGGTGACCCCGGCGGATGAACAAGCTGACGTCGTCGAGCATGACCTGTGCGGTCTCACCCCACAGTGCCTCAATCTGATGGCTCAGGTAGGTCAAAACCAGGTGGCCCGCCGGGTCGCGGCGCGCCCTGAAAATGGCCAGGGGCAGGGCCTCGGTGATTTCGTGCAACTCGTCCTGCACCACCCGAAGTGCGGCGTCTTTCTCCTGGCGTGCCGTCAGACTGGCCAGTGCCATCTGACCCTGCAGGTTCAGTGCCTGTGCCGCGATACGGCGACGGTGCTGGCGCAGCATCGCCAGCGCAAACAATAGAGTGAGTACACACAAAAAAGCCGTCAAGGCCACGGACACCTGCAGCTGTGTCTTGATCTCTTTGGTGCGGGCATCCACCAGCAAGGCCGAGGTCTGGCCGGCACGGATCGACAGCTCCCGGATCGGTGTTTTGAGGGTGTCGAGCTCACGCCTCAGTTCTTGCAGCACTTTGGGTGTGTTGGCAGATGAGGCCGACAGCACAGCGTCGGCATGTTGGACAAATTGTCGGATCAGGGTCTTGTCTTCGTCGAAGGAGGCTGCATCCCCGATCAGTTCACGCATGCCGGTGCCGTCCAGCGCATTGACCCGGCTGACGAAGATGTCAAAACGCAGCTGCAAGGTGTCGGCGGGCAGGCTTTTCGGGTCCAGCAGGCGCAGATCCAGGGCGTTGCTGAAGCGCAGATACTCACTTTCGAGTTGCAGGAAGGTCCACAAGGCTTCACGGTCATTGCGCAGCATGACACGCTGCAGGCTGTCGGTCTGGCGCACCTGTAAGACCGCGATCGCGACATACAGCGTCGCCAGGCCCGCAACCAGGAGCAGAAGCAGCTTGTTGCGTTTCATCAGTGCGCTGCCCATGGTGCTTGTGCTGCCTCAGTGGATGTGCAGGCGGTTCACTTGCCACGCCGAGCGGTTGTAATACACCTGGGTTCTCAGCTCGGCGACGGCGTCAAACGGGTAAACCACAAACAAGGGCCCTTTGTCGCGCACAGCCATGGGTTGGCCATTCATCAGGCGGGCCAGGATCACGTCGTATTTGAGGGCGTCCTCCAAGGGGATCTCGGTCTTGTAGTCGTTCAGTGCATACGCTGTGATGGTTTGGCCTTGGCCACCCACAGCACGCACCACATCGCGCAGCAGCGGGCCGGTGAATTCGGCGCCCGCCGGGTACCAGGGTGACTTGGTGAACACGGTGCGTTGCGGCAATCGGCTCAGCATTGGCAGGCTGAACACGGCGGTTTTACCCTCGTTCACTTGGCTGATCTGACCGGAAAGGGTCAGCACCACCTTGTCACCTGGTTTCTCAAGTGCTTGTGCACAGGACAGCGTCCCCAGCAGACACATCAGCCCCAACACAAGCGGAATGGACCGGGTGAATTGTTTGAAGATCCGCAAGAGATTCATGGCCATCCCTATTGAAGTTTGTCGCTGGAAGTGTATCGCTCACCTGTTCAGGACGCTGCGTGCTTGTTGTGCCGTTCCACCCCCGTCTGAGGGCGGCAGGACGGGCGTTGCGCGCAACAGATAACGCTGTTCCAGATGCGAGCGAAAGTGCTGTGGGTTGAGTATTTCGCCGGTGGCTTGTTGCACCAGGTCCTGGGTCGGCCAGCGGCTGGCCTGTTGCCAGATGTGTTGTTGCAGCCAGTCAAAGATCGGAGACAGATCGCCTGTTGCCACCCGTGTGTCCAGGTCGGGGTGGGCGCGTCGGATGCAAGCAAAAAACTGCGCGGCATACATGGCACCAAGCGTGTAGCTAGGGAAATAACCAAAGCTGCCGCTGGGCCAGTGGATGTCCTGCAGGCAGCCGTCTTTGAAATTGCCGCGTGTGTCCAGACCGAGGTACTGCGCCATTTTCTGATCCCAGTGGGCCGGAATGTCCTCGGGCGCCATCAGACCGTTGATCAGATCCCGCTCAATCTCATAACGCAGGATGACATGGGCCGGATAGGTCAGTTCGTCCGCGTCCACCCGGATCAAGCCTGGCTGCACCCGGGTGTAGAGGCGAGCCAGGTTGTCTGCCTCAAAGGCGACCTGGTAGCCCAGGTGTTGGGCAATGCGTGGTGCGATGTGTTGCAGAAACGCGGCACTACGGCCCAGTTGCATCTCGAACAGCAGGCTTTGGCTCTCATGGATACCCATCGAACGAGCCCGGCCGACCGGCAGGTGACGGGTGTCTGTGGGCAGATTCTGCTCGTAACGCGCGTGGCCGGTTTCGTGCACGACGCCCATCATGCTGCGCATGAAGTCGGCCTCGGTGTAGCGGGTGGTGATGCGTACATCCTCGGGCACACCGCCGCAAAACGGGTGGGCGGACACATCCAGCCGCCCTGCGGCAAAGTCAAAACCGAGCAGCCCCATGAGATCGACCCCCAGCGCCCGCTGTTGTTCGACGGGGAAGGGGCCAACTGGTGCCAACACAGGCTCACCAGCCTGTTTGGCCAACACCTGTTGCACCAAGTCGGGCAACCAGGTTTTGACATCATCAAACAGGGTGTCGATGTCGGTGCTGCGGCTGCCAGGCTCGTACTTGTCCATCAGCGCATCAAAGGGGCTGATGCCTTGGGCCTGGGACAGGATCTGTGCTTCTTCCCGCGCGTTGTTCACCACCTCGCGGAAGTTACCCAGAAAACCGGTCCAGTCGTTGTTCTGGCGCTGGCTGCGCCAGGCATGTTCACAGCGGGATGTGGCCAGACTCTGGGCCTGCACCAGGCGCTCGGGTAAACAGGTGCTCAAGGTCCAGTCGCGCCGCATCTCGTGCAGGTTGGCCTGCTGCAGCGCGTCCAGGGGCTCGGCGCTGGCACTTTGCAGCAGACCGGGCAAACGCACATCAGCCAACATCTGGTGCATCACCACCTGTAATTCTGCCAGCGCTGCACCGCTGGCTGCGTTGCCTTTGGGCGGCATCATCGCCGCCTGGTCCCAGCCGGCCAGGGCGCCCAGGTGGCCCAAACGGTACAGGCGGGTGAAGGTGTGGGTCAGGGCGGTGTAGGCGGGGGTGTTCATAGCGTGGGTATCCTGAGGTTGAGTGCGGCGAACGGACCGCGAGCGGTGGTGACATTTTGGCACCGGGTCTGCTGCGAACTTGGCCTGGCAGGCCGACCGATAGAATGCCATTCCCCATTCACTCCCCACCTTGCTCCATGTCTGAACGTCTTGCCGTGCTTTCGCAGTACCTGTTGCCCAAGCAGGCCCTCACGGCCTTGGCTGGGAAGGTGGCCCGTTGGCAGGGCGGCTCGGCGACCACCGCGCTGATCGCCTGGTTTGTGAAACGTTACCGGGTCAACATGACCGAGGCAGCGAACCCAGACATCGCCAGTTACGCCAGCTTCAACGACTTTTTCACCCGTGAATTAAGTAGCGGCGCCCGCCCGCTAGCGCAGGCCGAGCTGATTTGCCCGGTGGATGGTGCCATCAGCCAATTCGGCCCGATCCAGGGGCAGCAGATTTTTCAAGCCAAAGGTCACGATTACAGCTGTACCGCTCTGGTGGGTGGGGATGCCAGTCTGGCCGCCCAGTTCACGGATGGCCACTTCGCCACGCTGTACCTCAGCCCGCGCGACTACCACCGCATTCACATGCCCTGTGACGGGGTGTTGCGCCGCATGATTTATGTGCCGGGCGACCTGTTTTCCGTCAATCCGGCGACGGCGCGTGGTGTGCCGGGACTGTTTGCGCGCAACGAGCGGGTGGTGTGTGTGTTTGATGGCCCGCGCGGGCCGTTTGTGCTGGTGCTGGTGGGTGCCACCATTGTGGGCAGCATAGCCACCGTCTGGCATGGGGTGGTGAATGCCAAACGCACGGGTCAACAGGCGCAATGGCACTATGACGATCAGAGCAAAGTATTCAAGCAGGGCGAGGAGATGGGGCGCTTTTTGCTTGGCTCGACGGTGGTGATGTTATTCCCCAAAGGCCCACTCACCTTCAACCCCGGCTGGCAGCCAGGTGGTGCCATCCGGCTGGGTGAGGTTGTGGCCAACACCAAGCCGTCTGACCACCTGGCCTGACATCTGACCGCCGCCCGGAGCGGTGTCACACCCAGGCGCCGCGTCAGCCGCTGCTGCTGTTCAGCGCCATGCGGCTGTGAGGCCTTGCTTCAGTTGGCACGCAGGAACTCAGCCACGTCCAGCAGCACCAGTTCGTTGTCATCCGCCTTGTTGGGCTCGCGGCTGCTGGAGAACGGCAGGTTGTTGTCATTGCCGACCACGATGTGGGTGGCGTCCACCACATCCACGTTCTCAATCGTGAAGAAGGGGAAGGTCAGCACCCCGTCGTTCAGCGGTTTGCGTGCCAGTTTGTGTGGGTCGGCGATGGCCATCAGGTCGATGTAGCCGATCTTGCGCAGCGGACCGCCCGCATTGGCCTCATTCAGCTCCACCTTGTAGACCCGTTTGAACTTGGCCAGGTCGTGGAAACAATCGCTGCGTTTCTGGCCCTCGGGGCAGGCTTTGTCAGCCGTGCCTTCGCCGTTGTCGCGCTCGATGATCAGGCCGGTGCTCTCGTTGATCATGTTGAAGTCACCAATGGCGTGGTGGTTGGCCTCCAACACATATTTCCAGTGGCGGCCCGTCCATTGCCCGGCCTTCACGTCGAATTCGAGCACACGCAGGTACTGCTTGCCGTCCAGCACTTCGGGCGCTTTGCTGGCGTCGTCCCACAATGCGCCTTCGAGCAGGGCATACAGTTTGCTGCCGTCCTTGGAGGCGGCCATGCCTTCAAAGCCTTTGGAGCGGCGCACCTGGAACTTGACCTCCTGGTTGGGCGCAGCGGGCGTGGTGACGGCCGGGTGGTCGGGGGAGCGCACCACTTTGCCATCAACCTGGGTTTCAAACACCGCCAGCACTTTGCCCTTCAGGTCGGCCTTGATCAGGAACGGGCCCAGTTCGTCGCCAATCCACAAGGCGCCGCCCGCAAACTGGAAACTCTCGGTGTCGAAGTCCGAGCCGGTCAGGTAACGCGCCTTGGAGCCTTCGTGCACGATGCGAAACGGCACCTTTTTGTCCGGATCGTGCAGGAAGATGGTGTCGAGGCGTTTGAATTGACCCGTTTTGAAGTCCACTTTGTAGTGGTTCAGGTACAGCGCAAAGTCAGGTGAGTTGGCTTTGGAGCCGGCGCCGTTGTCAGTCAGGATCCAGAAGCTGCCGTCTGGCATGTGTTTGATGCCCGAATGCCCCTGCAGCGGCTGGCCTTTGAAGGGCAGGGAGATGCCGGTTGGTCGGCCTGCTGACAGGCCTTCAACGCTGGCCAGTTTGTCCACCCGAGTGCCGGTGGTGAATTTGCCGCTGGTTTGCAGGTCAGCTGGGGCGTCCTTGCGGGCCGCAACAAAACTGGCCGCTGGCAGGACCGCATGACCTGACAGGGTGGCCGGGTAGGCCTGTTGTGCCCACGTCGAAAGCTGGAATGTGAGCAGTGCGGCAGCAGCCAGGTTCAAACCAAGTTTGGTAGTGGGTGTCATAGGTGATGTTGACATCGTTGATGAAAACGCCACTATGGCGGCCCGCCATGACAGTTGCGTGAAACAGGCCTGGCGCTGAGGCACAGGCCTGAACCACAACTCACGACTACTTGAAGATCACGGTTTTGTGGCCGTTGAGCAGCACCCGGTGTTCGCTGTGCCATTTGACGGCGCGGGCCAGCACCTGGCTTTCGGTGTCGCGGCCTAATGCCGTCAAATCTTCCACGGTTTTGCTGTGGTCAACACGGGCCACATCCTGCTCGATGATCGGGCCTTCGTCCAGGTCTGCGGTCACATAGTGGGCTGTGGCACCAATCAGTTTCACCCCACGGTCATGTGCCTGGTAGTAGGGCTTGGCACCCTTGAAACTGGGCAGGAACGAGTGATGGATGTTGATCGCGCGGCCAGACAAAGCGCGGCACAGATCGTTGCTGAGGATCTGCATGTAACGTGCCAGCACCACCAGTTCGGCATCTTCGTTCTGGATAATCTCCAGCTGTTTGGCTTCGACCTGCGCCTTGGTGGCTGCGGTGACCGGTAGGTGGTGAAACGGCACGTTGTAACTGGCCGCCAGCTGGTAGAACTCGCGGTGGTTGGAGACGATGGCGCGGATGTCCAGCGGCAGCAGGCCACTCTTCCAGCGAAACAGCAGGTCGTTGAGACAATGGCCTTCCTTGCTGACCATGATCACTGTGCGCATCGGCTCGGCCTGCGCGTGTAATCGCCACTGCATCTCAAATGGTGCCGCAAAATCGGTCAGTTGGGTCTTGAGCTCGCTAAAGCTGAGTTTGGCGCAGGCAAACTGCACCCGCATGAAAAACAAGCCAGTGCTCTGGTCGTTGTACTGGGCGGCTTCTTCGATGTTGCCGCTGCGTTCCAGCAAGAAGCCGGAGACCGCGTGCACCAGACCCAGACGGTCCGGGCAGGAGAGGGTGAGGATGTAGACGGGGTTCATAGGGGCGATATTGTCGCAGGCCAGCAAGGGGTGGCTGCCCAACGGTTTGTTCCCGTCAGCCCCAAGACGGCTTCACAAGGTATCAGCAGACCGGATTTGCCAGCTGCGAACGCACCAGGTCGCCGCGTGACAGCGGCGTCAATGCAAGATGACCGGGTTTTGTGCCAGCTCGGCGTATTGTTCCAAGGTGTCTTCGACTTCTTCCTGGGTAGGGGTCTTGAGCTGCCAGGCTGAAATATGCTGTTGAAACAGCTCGGCCCAGGAGCCGTCGAGGTAAACCTCTTTGCCGTTGCGTTTGTCCACGATCTCAAAACCGTGGCGCGCCAGTCTTGGCACGATCAGCAGTTGCTCACCCTCCCCCAAGCTGTCTGTGGGCACGTCAGCGGCCACGGCATTGGCCAACATGTGTGTCACAGAGAAGGTGTCAGAGTCGTAAAGGGTGTGCATGGACAAATTATGCTTGATTCAAGGTGTTGCTGCAGTTGGGTGCCAAACCCGGTTTTTCAAGCTCCCATGCGATGGGCCATATCAGTCAGTTTCGGTCGCCAACTCGGTGGATCGCCATTGCTGGTCAGCGCTTTCGCCATTGGCGTCGGTGACGCGGATGCGCGCGGGCAGGTAGTCCAGTTGGGGTGCCAGCCAGACCTCAATCTTTTGCTCGTAAGGCTCACGCGGCTGGCGCTCCAGTTTCACGGTCTGGAGTGTGCCCCCCGGCAGTTCGAGAGCCTCGGCCGGCATCACAGTGAACAGCCAGACGATGGCATTGCGTGGCCCGGCGGTTTGCAGGCTGAGGGTGGTGCCGGATTCAAAGTGTGCCGGGTCGCTGGCCACCAGAGCGCCCAGTTGAAGCAGCACACTCAGTCGGTCTTGCGCGCCAGCCAGCAGGGGTGCGTCTGGTGTGTTGGCGCTGAAGCTGATCGTGCCTTGTGCCCGGTTGAAATGTGTGGCGAGTTCGCTGCGGTATTTGTCGGCAAAGCGGTCGGGCGCCAACCCGGTGCTGGTGATGTGCCCCTGGCTGGTTTGCATGCGTGACTGGCCAAAGGCGCTGTAACGCAGCCGTGCACTGTAGTGGTCGCCCAGGTTGCGCCAGAGCAACTCGGCGTTCAGACTGAACGGGAATTTGCTGGTCATCAGGGTGTAGGTCAGCCGTTTGGAGCTGCTCAGGCGCTCTGGATCGACATGTAAGGGTTTGGCGGCTGGGGCCTGCGCGATATCGGGTGTTGGCTTCGCTTCAGGTGCTGAAGCAGGAGGTTCGGGCTCAATCGCTGCCACTTGAGGGTCTGGCACCACCGCTTCGGCGGGTGAGATGTCTGTGCTGCGGGTGTCCGACACGACTGCGCTTGTGTCGACCTGGTGCTTGGGTTGAGCGGCTGCCACGCGGGTTTTTGCTTGGGGCTTGGCCTTGCTTGCCTCCACTGGCGTGGGGGCCATTGGCTGCAGGGGTAGGGGCTCCGTCACCGTGCGCGTCACAAATGTGCTTTCTGCGCGAGCGGTCTGGTTCAACGGTGTCAGGGTGTCAGAGACCAGGCCCATCAGCGCCAGATGGGCCAGCACAACAGCGGCGGTCAGCAACAACCAGCGTTGGATGGCAGAGCGGGCAGGCATGATGCGCTGAGATTATCCGCGTTGGGCTTCAGGCGCCTGCCAGCTGTTTGGCGAAAGTGCGCACACCACGCAGCATCATCTCGATCGACACCGCCACCAGCACCAGGCCCATCAGCCGCTCCAGCGCCACCACAAAGCGGTCACCTGCCACACGCTGGATGCGCTCGGCCAGTACCAGCACCACGGCGCTCACGGTCATGGTGACACACAGTGCAGCTATCCACTCCAGGCGTTTTTCGGGCGCCTGCGACACCAGCAGCAGCACCGTGGCCAGCGCGGAGGGCCCAGCGATGGCGGGGATGGCCAGCGGCACGATCAGCGGTTCCCCCATCGGCTCGGCACCCTCCACCTTGGGTGGCGGAAAAATCATGCGCAGCGCGATCAGGAACAGGATCACGCCACCACCAATCTGCAGGGACAGTTCGCTCAGGTTCATCACCCGCAGAAAACTGTCGCCGATGAACATGAAACTCAGCAACAGCACAAAGGCGATCAGTATCTCGCGCAAGATGACCCGTGCGCGGCGCTCGGGCGGGACGTTTTTCAGCGCATTGGCAAATATCGGGATGTTGCCGATCGGATCCGTGATCAGGATCAGCAGGATGGTGGCCGAGACAAAGGTGTAGTTCATGCAGCGTAGACCGTGTCCAGCGAGGCAAAACCCTTGACCTCGATCGGGTTGCCAAACGGGTCGCAAAAAAACATCGTCCACTGCTCGCCCGGTTGACCGGCAAAACGCAGTTGCGGCACCAGGATGAAGTCAAGTTGGGCAGCCTGCAGCCGCTCGGCCAACGCCTGCCAGTCGGGCAAGGCCAGGATCACACCAAAGTGCGGCATCGGCACCAAATGGTCACCCACATGTCCCGTGGCCGCAGTCTTGAACGGCTCACCCAGATGCATCGAGAGCTGGTGGCCAAAAAAGTCGAAATCGACCCAGGTGTTGGTGCTGCGGCCCTCGCGGCAACCCAGCATACCGCCGTAAAAAGCGCGCGTCTGGTCCAGGTCGGTGACGTTGAAGGCAAGGTGAAACAGGCTGTTCATGGGCCACAGGATATCAGGGCATGGCTGGGTTTTTGGCGCGGGCCGCTGCGCCAGCGGTTAAGCTTGGTCATGGCCAAGGGTTTCAAACACTTTGTTTCACGCTGACGTTCACCGCTCTGTGCGTGCGCCGCATGTCATTGTCATCGGCGCGGGGATTGTGGGTGCATCAGTCGCCTTCTTCCTGAGTCGGGCTGGCGCACGGGTCACGGTGCTGGATGCGCATACCCCCGCAGCAGGGGCTTCGGGCGCGTCGGATGGTGCGGTGTCGGTGGCCAGCAAGCGTCCTGGCCCCATGATGACCTTAGCCCAGGCGTCGCGTGCCCTCTATCACCAGTGGGTGCAGCAGGGCGTCCTGACCGATATCTACCACACCCGTCCCACCTATCTGTTTGCGCGAACGGACGAAGAAGTAGCCGTGATTGCCCAGCAGGGCGCCGATTTGATGGACCTGGGTGAACGCATTCTGCCGCTGACACACGCCGAGCTGATGCAACGGGTGCCAGGTCTGGGGCGCCATGTGCTGGCGGGCATGAAGGTGCCTGACGATGGGCATGCGCTGGGGTACCGTGTGGTGGATCGCTTGCTGCAGGTGGCCAACGCGACCATTCACCGTTTTACCCCGGTGCACCGCCTGCTCCTGTCGGGTGAGCGCGTGGTGGGTGTTGTGACACCCAATGGCACGTTGGTGGCCGATATGGTGGTGGCCGCTGCAGGCCTGGGCACGGGGGCATTGGTGGGCTTGGACAAGGTGTTGATCCCGCGCAAAGGGCAACTCATCGTGACTGACCGCGCATCCTTATCGGGCCCGGCTTTGCCTGGGCCTTTGATGTCTGCCGGGTACCTGGCGGCCAAACGACGTATGGTGCTGGGCCAACGCAGCGCCAGCCTGGTGATTGACCCGCTGGAGACAGGCCAATTTTTGATCGGCAGCAGCCGCGAGACCGGGTTTGCCGACCGCCAAACCGACATCCACACTGTCTCCAGCCTGTTGCGTGAGGCTCTGGCGGTGGTGCCCGCGCTGGCTCAAAGGCGGGTGATCCGCACCTTTGCCGGCATTCGCATTGGCACCCAGGACGGTCTGCCGATTGTCGGGCGGCATCCCATGCTGGCTGGCCTTTTCATTGCCACCGGCATGGAGGGTGACGGTATCTGCCTGGCGCCGGTGATGGGGTCGGCGCTGGCCAGGATGGTGATTGATGATGACGCGGGGGGGCAGGATGTGTCGGCCTTGGACCCCGGCCGTTTTGGTGATTTGCCCCTGGCCGACCTGAGCTGAGCGGGCGCCCCGGCGCTACCCAAGGGTTTGGCCTGATGACGGGCATGTGCAAGCTGTTATCCTTGCAAATACATTTGTGCAAATGAAAATGCAAAACACGCAGTCCCCTACGTTTTTCTGGAACCAGTTGGTCATATCGTTTGACCCGGGTGAAAGCATTGCTGCCGCCTTGTTGCGCAGCGAGGTGTTTCGACTGGGCGCGGCTGTGGGGGGGCTGCAGGGGCGCTATTTTTGCGGCATTGGCAACTGCCAGGCCTGTCTGGTGTGTGTGGACGGTGGCAGTCCGGTGGAGGTTTGTTTAACGCCCGCGCAGCCGGGCATGCGCCTGACGCCCGTGCTGCAGGTCGACCGCCCGCCCGGGGGGGCCCCGTGACCCAGCCGTCTGATGTCTTGATTGTGGGAGCGGGCCCGGCGGGCTTGTCTGCGGCCACGGAGCTGGCGCGTCACGGTGTGCGCAGCCTGTTGGTGGAGCAGCGCGACCAGATTGGTGGGGCCATTTTTCGGCGCCATGTGGGCACCGGCCCCAGCCAGTGGGTGATGCCTGAACACCAGCGCCGCCGACGCGATGCCTTGATGCAAGCGGTGGCGCAGGCGGGGGCATACATCAGCCCCCTGATGCAATCGGTGCTGATCGGTGTAGACCGCGATGGCCGGTTTTTAATTGACAACCGGCCGCTGGGGCGGGTGCAGAGTGTCCGGCCCAAGGCGGTGATTCTGGCGGTGGGCGCTGTGGAGCAGGTGAACCCGCGTGAAGGCTGGGAGCTGCCGGGGGTGGTTACGGCGGGGGGCATGCAGGTGCAGTTTAAGGAAACGGGTCGTGTGCCTGCTGGCTCGGTGGTGCTGGCGGGCAGTGGCCCGCTGCTGCTGGCGTTGGCGGCCCAACTGGCTGCGGCGGGCAACCCTCCTTTGGCGGTGCTGGAACATGCCCAGCCGCTGGCCGCGATGTGGTGGCAGGGCCGCTCTGTGATCCAGGCGCTGCGCAGTTGGCCTCTGGTGCAAGAAGCTGCGCTGTATGCCCGGGAACTGTGGCGCGCCCGTGTGCCCTACCTGATGGGCTGGCAGGTGGTATCGGTGATGTCAGAGGGTGATCAGCTGTTGGTCACCGGGCAACACCACAGCGGCATTCGACGTCAATTTCAGGTGCGGCACCTGGCTCTGCACGACGGTCTTCGCCCCAACACCACCGGCCTGCCCAAGGTGAGTCACAACGAGTCGGGCTGTATCGTGCACGCCGGGGATTGTCGCGAGGTGCTAGGTGCGGCCGCTGCGGTGGACGATGGTCGCCGCGCTGCATGGCAGGTGCTGCGTTCCCTGGGCCAGCCCGGCGCAGAAAACGCCCAACTCGACCAAGCCATTGCCGCCGCCAGGCGCACGCAAAACGCCTTGTCCCAGCTGTTTCAGACTCCCCCTGTCGTACCCACGGCCAACACCGTGGTCTGCCGTTGTGAAGGACTGCGCCGTGCTGATTTTGAACGTCTGCAGCTGGCGGGTTCTGCGCATGAGCTGCGTTTGGTCGGGCGGTTTGGCATGGGCAACTGCCAGGGACGGTACTGCGCCCACGCCGTCAGTGCCCTGGCACAGGAGCACGGTGTGCTGTTTGAGCCCGGTGCGCTCAACGGTGAGGTGCCACGCTGGCCGCTGCGCCCGGTGGCCTTGACCGCACTGGCGGCCTATACCGGCAACGAATCTGTTTAACCCCCGGCACGGAGCTGCCTTTTTTTGAAGGAGAAAAGTGATGACAACCCACCCACACCGCCGACTTGTTCTGGCTGTCGCCGCACTGACCGTGGCCGCACTGAGTGCACCCGCCTGGGCGCAAGCGGGCGCTGATTTGTCCACCTGGGACCGCATCAGCAGCAGCAAAACCCTGCGTATCGCGGCGGTGGCCGGTGGTGCGCCCAACTACCAGAAAGACCTGGCCACAGGGGCGTGGAGCGGCATCATGATTGACCTGGCCAACAACCTGGCGACCAAACTGGGGGCCAAGCTGGAGATTTCCGAGACCACCTGGGGCAACGCGGTGCTGGACCTGCAGTCCAACAAGATCGATATCTTTTTTGGTCTGAACCCGACGCCGCAGCGCGAAAAAGTCATCGCCTTTTCTCAGCCACTGTTCAACAACGCCTACAGCCTGATCGCCAAAAAGGGCTTCAGTCCCAAAACCTGGGCCGAGATGGACACACCGGCGGTGACCATTGCGGTGGATGTGGGCTCGTCCTACGACAACCTGGTGACCACGATGTACACCAAGGCCAAGATCCTGCGTTTTGAGAAGTCGGCCGATGCCACGCTGGCGGTGCAAACCGGGCGTGCCGATGTGCAGCCGCTGGTGGTGACGCTGTCCGCTGGTATTGTCAAAAAGAACCCAGGCATTGGCCAGGTGGTGGTGCCTGAGCCCATCAAAAGCACCTCCACCAATGCGGGCCTGCGTATGGAGTCAGACCAGCGCTGGCGCGCCTATGTGGACGAGTGGATCGCCGAGTTGCGCCGCACCGATGCCATCAACCCCATCGTGTTGGGCAATCTGGACAAACTCATGAACATCAAGCGCGAAGAGATTCCGGCCATTGTGAGCTTCTGAGGCGTACCCTGGTGGCAAGTTTGAGACGGCGCTGAACCAAGGAGTGGGCATGTACGAGTGGAACTTTGGCTACCTCTGGCAATACCGCCAGCTGTTTGCCAACGGCCTGATGGTCACCGTGGGCTACAGCCTGCTGTGTATTGTGTTGGGCATGGCGGTCGGGCTGATCGCGGGCATCGGCGGCCTGGCCAAAACGCGGCTGCTTGCCTTGCCTTTGACATGGTATGTGGAGCTGTTTCGGGCCACGCCGGTGCTGGTGCTGATCATCTGGTTTTATTACGCGTTGCCGGTGTTGATCGGGGTGGCCATGACGGCCTCGGTGGCGGCGGTCCTGGCTTTGTCGTTGTACGGCGGGGCGTTTTATTCCGAGATCATCCGGGGCGGTATTGTCTCGATCGACCCGGGCCAGAGTGATGCCGCACGCGCGCTGGGCATGACCCGGTTTCAGGTGATGCGCCGGGTGGTGTTGCCACAAGCCTTGCGGCGCATGACGCCACCGCTGATGAACCAATCGATCATGCAGCTCAAAAACACCTCGCTGCTCTCTGTGCTGGCGCTGCCCGATCTGGTGTATCAGGGCCAGGCGGTGGCGCACGAAACCTATCGCCCGCTGGAGGCCTACACCCTGATTGCCCTGATGTACATCGCCATTTTGTTGCCCGCGAGCAAGCTGGTGCGCCGGCTGGAGTCACAACGCGCCAAGTAAGCCACCCACCTGACAATGAAACACGCCAGACGCCACGCCATGATCGACATCCACGGGTTACAGAAAAGTTTTGGGGACCACCTGGTCCTCAAAGACATCCACATGCACATCAACAAAGGGGCGGTGGTGGCGCTGCTCGGGCCATCCGGTTCGGGTAAATCCACGCTGTTGCGTTGTATCAACCTGTTGACCATTCCCGACCAGGGCAGCATCCGCGTGGGCAGCCATGAGATGCACTACTCGGGTGATGCCACCCGCCTGCCCGGCGACCGGGCTCTGGCGCGTTTTCGGGCCAACACCGGCATGGTGTTCCAGCATTTCAACCTCTTTCCGCACATGACGGTGCTGCAGAACGTGATGGAAGGTCCACTGACCGTGCTGCGTTTGCCCAAGGCCCAGGCGCGTGAACGGGCGCAGGCGCTGCTGGCCAAAGTGGGTCTGCAAGACAAGGTGGACCAGCGCCCCGAGCAACTCTCTGGCGGCCAGAAGCAGCGCGTGGCGATTGCCCGCGCCCTGGCCATGCAGCCCCAGGTGATGTTGTTTGACGAGGTGACCTCGGCGCTCGACCCCGAGCTGGTGGGCGAGGTGCTGGGGGTGATCCGCGAACTGGCGCTTGATGGCATGACCATGGTGCTGGTGACCCATGAAATGGCGTTTGCGCGTGAGGTGGCCGACCAGGTGGTTTTTATGCGCGACGGTGTGGTGCTGGAAAGTGGCCCGGCCAAAGAGGTGATCGACAACCCGCAGCACAGTGCCACCCAGCAGTTTTTTGCGCGTTACCACGCGGGCACCAAGGTTTGACGGAGGTCAAGGTATTGCTCATGGCTGGTCGAGCTTGACTGAGGTCAAGTTATCATCCGCCACCATGTCCCTTCTGCACCTCCTGCGCAACACCCCCTGGCTCGCCAAACTGGCGCTGCTATGGTTTGCCTTGACGTTGGGTGTAGCGGTGGCATCCCCCTTGGTGGACTCGCAGCAGGAGTTGCTGATCTGCACCTCGACCGGCATGGCCAAGGTGGTGTTGCATGACGACGGCTCGGTCACCACCAGTCCGGTGGACCAGGCGCACTGCCCGCTGTGTATGACAGGTGGTTTGCCAGCCAACTTTGCCAGCCTGGTGTTTGAGCCGGTATTGCCGCTGGGCCGGGTGCTGCAAAGCATTCCTGCGGCGCGCCTCGCAACGCTCACGGCCGCACCGCCACCCTCGCGTGGCCCGCCCAGCTTTCTCTAAGCTACCCCATCTATAGCTATCGGCCCTTTATCCATAAGGGCTGGAGGCTGATTTAATCAGTATTTGCGCAGAAACACCTCAGTCCCACAGGCTGGCTCTGGTGTGGTTTGCGTCGGCTGAAACGCCTTTGTCTCCCGGCACAGCGTGCCATTCTTAACCTGAAGGAAATCCCATGAAGTTGACATCCCTGATGACCGCTGCCGCCCTGGCCTGTGTGGCCCTGAGTGCCCTGGCCCACGAGACCGTCGAGGTCCAAAACGCCTGGGCGCGCGCCACCGTCAAAGGCCAGATGGCCTCCGGTGCGTTCATGACCCTCACTGCCAAGGACGGCGCCAAGTTGGTGGGCGCGGCCTCGCCGGTGGCCGGTGTGGCACAGGTGCACGAGATGAAGATGGACGGTGGTGTGATGAAGATGGCTGAAGTCAAGGGTGGCCTGGATCTGCCCGCAGGCAAGGCGGTGGCGCTCAAACCCGGTGGTTACCACGTCATGCTGATGGACCTCAAAGAGCAGCTGGTCAAAGACAGCACGGTGCCTGTGACACTCATCTTCAAAGACGCCAAAGGGGTCGAGAGCAAGTTGGAACTCAAGCTGCCGGTGGCCACCACCGCGCCGGATGGCATGGCTGGTATGGACCATTCTAAACACGGCATGTCCGCTGCCAAGCCCTGAGTCAGTCTGACCACCACCACCCACACTGACCAAACACGCCATGTCCAGCCCGCTGACGACCGTGCTGCGCCGCCCTCGGGTGGTGTGGCTGGCGCTGTGGATCGCGCTGCTGGGCGCGCTGGTTCCGACGCTGTCGCATGCCCTGGTGTGGGCACGTGGTGATGCGGCGCTGGTGGAGATCTGCACCACCACCGGGCAGCGTTGGGTGGTGGTGGCGCAAGCACCGGCCGATGGGGCGATGCCTACATCAGACGCATCGGGTGACCCGGCTTCTGCCCAAGGGCTGAAGCACTGCCCGTTCTGTCTGCTGTCCGCCGAGCGCCTCAGCACCCCGCCACCGCCCCCGTTCGTGCCCTTGGTGCTACCTGGGCAGGCCGTGCCAGCACAAAGTCGGCAGCTCTTCGCTTCACTTTTATTGTTTGTTGTTACACCGCCACCGCGCGGTCCACCTGCTTTCCTGAATATCCAATTTCATAGTGCTTGATCCAGCCCTGATAAGGGCTACAGGCATATTTTTTGGTTAGTTGGGAGAGTGTCATGGTCTCATTGTTGCGCCTTCAGGGTGCGCTTTCTTCTCTGCGGCCCACGGGTTGGCGCCGCTGGATGGTCTCGCTGCTGCTTATCCTGCCCTTGTGGGTGTCAGCGCATGGTGTGCGCAAAGGTGAACTGCTGATGGATCACCCCTATGCGGTGCCCAGTGCACCGGGTGCAGCGCAGGGCCAGGTCTACTTTCGGGGCATCCAGAACAAGGGAGCGCAGCCTGACCGTCTGTTGGGCGCCAGCACACCCCAGGCCGCCCGGGTGGTGTTGGAGCGCCTGATCCCCGAGGCCCACGGCCTGCGCACGCAGGCCGTGTCGGCCATCAACCTGCCTGCCAAAAACACCATCCGGCTGCGCCATACCGGTGACTACCAACTCACGCTGCTCGACCTCAAGTCGCCGCTCAAAGATGGCGACCGCTTTGATGTCACGCTGGACTTTGAACACGCGGGCAGCCAGACCGTGCAGGTGTGGGTGCAGACCCCGCGTGCGCTGTCCGTCAGCCATGCCGAACACTGAGCGTGAATGCCCCCTGTTTTTTGAACCCAGGAACACACCATGTCTTCCCCCAAACTTCAAACCTTCCATCACGCCATGGCCTTGGCGCTGCCCGCGCTGTGCCTGTTGTGCACCCATGCCCGGGCCGCTGACGAGGCGGTTGCGGTACTGCCTGCCGTTATCGTCACCGGCACACCAGACAACATCAGCCCGGCGCCCGGCGCCACCTGGGTGAACAAAACCACGCTGGCACCCAAGCTCGCCGCCACCAGCGACACCGCCTGCCTGCTGTCGGACATCCCCGGTCTGAGCCTGTATGGTGCGGGCGGTGTCTCCAGCCTGCCGGTCATCCACGGCCTGGCCGATGACCGCCTGCGCATCCAAGTCGATGGCATGGACCTGATTGCGTCCTGCCCCAACCACATGAACCCGGCGCTGTCCTACATCGACCCGTCTCAGGTGGATGTGATCAAGGTCTATGCCGGTATCACCCCGGTCAGCGTGGGCGGTGACAGCATTGGCGGCAGTATCGCGGTCAGCTCACGTGCGCCGGAATTTGCCGCGCCGGGGCAAGCGCCCATCAGCAAGGGCGAGGTGGGCACCTTCTACCGCAGCAACAACAACGCGCGCGGCTTGAACCTGTCGGCCACCTACGCCACCGACAGCTTCAACATCAGCTACAGCGCCGCCACCGCCAAGGCCGACAACTACACGGCCGCCGGGGACTTCAAGACCAGCATGTCCACCGGCCGCGCCGGGCACACGCTGCCTCTGGACGAGGTCGGCTCCAGTGCCTACGACACCCGCAACCAGACCCTGGCACTGGCCTACAAAAACGACAACCACCTGTTCGAGGCCAAATTTGGTGTGCAGGACATGCCCTACCAGCTGTACCCGAACCAGCGTATGGACCTGCTCAAGAACGACCAGAACAGTGTGAACCTGCGTTACCTGGGCCAGTTTGACTGGGGTGCACTTGAAGCCAGGGCTTATCACGAGAACGTGGACCACTTCATGGACTTCGGTGCGGACAAACAGTTTTTCTATGGCCCCAATTTGCCGTCCACGATTGTTGCGCCAGGCATGCCGATGTACACCCAGGGGAAAACCACGGGGCTGAGTGTCAAAGCGGACAAAATCCTGTCACCAACGGAGTTGTTGCGCCTCGGTGTCGACTTGCAGCAGTACCGGCTCAATGACTGGTGGCCGCCGTCCCCTTCGTCGCTGGATGGCATGGTTTCAGCCCCGGGCGTGCCTGCCACTTCGGGCGGCATGGCCCCAGACACCTTCTGGAACATCAGGGATGGCCAACGCGACCGCACCGCGTTGTTTGCCGAGTTGGAGTCCAAGCTTGACGCGCAGTGGCTGACACTCTTGGGTCTGAGATACGAACGGGTGACAACCAATACCGGGAACGTACAAGGCTACAACACCGTGATGGCCGGATATGCAGCTTCTGCGGCCGCCTTCAATGCGCGGGAACACCGGCGAACGGATCACAACTGGGACCTGACGGCTCTGGCGCGGTACACGCAGAGTGAGCGCAGCGATGTCGAGTTCGGTTTCTCCCGCAAGACGCGCTCGCCCAACTTGTATGAACGTTACTCCTGGTCACAGAACTCCATGGCTTTGGAGATGAACAATTTTGTGGGTGACGGCAACGGTTATCTCGGTAACCTTGACTTGAAGCCTGAGGTGGCGCACACACTGTCCGCCACTTTGGATGTTCACGCACCAGACCGTGCCTGGGGTTTCAAGGCGACCCCCTATTTCACCCAAGTCTCGAACTACATCGACGCTGTTCGTTGTGCCGGTTCCGGCACGATGATGAACGCACTGTGCAGTGGCGCAGGCAATGCCACGGCAGTCGGCAAGTTTGTCAACCTCCAGTACGCCAACCAGCCCGCACGCCTGTACGGTGTGGATTTGTCGGGTCACATGCCACTGGCCAACAACGCTTGGGGCCAATTCGGGTTCAAGGGTCTGTTGAACTACACCCACGGTACCAACCGCGACACCGGCGATGCACTCTACAACGTGATGCCGCTCAATGCCAAGCTGGCGCTGACCCAAAAACTGGCAGGCTGGGACAACAGTCTTGAGCTGGTGATGGTGCAGGCCAAAGACAGCGTTTCCAGCGTGCGCAACGAGGTCAAGACCCCCGGCTACAGCCTGGTCAACCTGCGTGCCAGCCACAGCTGGAAAACGGTGCGTCTCGACTTTGGTGTGGAGAACCTGTTGGATAAGTTCTATTCCTTGCCCACAGGGGGTGCCTACACCGGCCAAGGCAGCACCATGAGCATCAACGGTATTCCTTATGGCATTGCCGTGCCGGGCGCTGGTCGATCTGTGTATGTGGGTCTGAATCTCAAGTTCTGAAACTTTGTGCTGGCTGCGCCGCCACGTGGGTGCGCGCAATCTCAGCGCTGTTTTTGTCAAAGCTGCATTTTTAACCTGGAGAATTCATGCGTTTTTTTGTCACGAAGTCTGTGCTGCGCCGCCTGTTGGGTGTGTGGTTGGCCGTTTTTGCCCTGTGTGCCTGGTCGGCCACGGTGGAAGTCACCGATGCCCTGGGCCGCAAGGTCAAGGTCAGCAGCCCGGTACAGCGGGTTGCGCTGAATTTCAACTTTGAGGAGTTCACTGCCGTGGCAGGCAAGGACAACTGGGCCAAGGTGGTGGGTATTTCCCGCGCTCCCTTTGAGGGCTGGCGCCCGGTGATCTTCAGCCGTTATGCCGCAGTCATTCCGAACCTGCAGGCCATGCCCGACATCGGGCATTCGGACGATGGCACCTTCAGCGCTGAAAAAGTCATCGCGCTCAAACCCGATGTGTTGTTCATCTCCGAGTGGACTTACAAGTCATTGCAAATCGCACGTGAGCAGATCGAGGCCGCGGGCATCCCGATTGTGGTGATCGACTACAACGCCCAGTTGCTGGAGCGCCACCTGAGTTCCACCCGAGCCATCGGCAAGGTGATGGGCACCGAGGCCCGCGCCGAGGAACTGGCCAAACTCTACGAGCGCGAGTACAACGGTGTGCTCTCACGTATCGCCAAGGCCGGTGGCTCGACGCACAAAAAAGTCTATGTGGAGCTTGGCCAAGCCGGTGCTGACACCGTGGGCAACAGCTACAGCGGCACCATGTGGGGCAAGATATTGACCACGCTGGGCGCGGTCAACGTGGCCGATGGCAAGCTGCCCGGCCCTTGGGGCCCGGTGAACCCCGAGGCGGTGATTGCCGACAACCCGGATCTGATCTTTATCACCGGCTCCAGCTGGGTCAACAAACCCAAAGCTGTCAAAACCGGCTACCAAGCCACACCTGAGATAACCCGTGCGTCGCTGCGACCTTATGCTGAGCGCGCTGGTTGGGCCAACATAAAGGCTGTAAAAGATGGTGAGGTACACGCCATCGAAGCGGGTCTGTCGCGTAGCCTGTTTGACTTTGTCGCTTTGCAGTACATCGCCAAGCGCCTGTACCCGGACGCCTTCAAGGATGTGGACCCCGAGGCCTCGTTCAAGGCCTACCACGCCAAGTACCTGCCAGTCGCTTATGCCGGTACCTGGATGCTGCCGCTCAAGCCGTGAGTGCCGTGATCTCTCCCGCCCTGGCAGCGGATGCCGTCAGCACCGAATACCGGCGCAGCATGGCTCGCCGTGCGCTGGTGCTGCTGATGGCGCTGGGTCTGTTGCTGCTGGGGGTGCTGCTGGATGCCGCCACCGGGCCGGCCATGCTGCCCTTGGGGGATGTGGCACGCGCTGTGTTCGGTTTTCCCGCCGACAGCTCGGTGCAGGCCATCGTCTGGTCGATCCGTTTGCCCGTGGCCTTGATGGCGCTGGCGGTGGGTGCCGCGCTGGGCTTGTCGGGCGCGATCATGCAGACCATCCTGAACAACCCGCTGGCCTCAAGTTACACGCTGGGCCTCTCGGCCGGGGCCGGTTTTGGCGCCTCGCTGGTGATTGTGCTGGGCCTCAGTCTGCCGGTGCCTGACAACTATGCCATTGCCGCCAATGCCATGTTGTTCGCCGGTGTGGCCTGCGCCGGGGTGTACTGGATTGGTGGCGCTCGCAACGCGTCTGCCGAAGGTCTGGTGCTGGCCGGTATCGCGCTGTTGTTTCTGTTTCAGGGGTTGTCCAGCCTGTTGCAGATGGTGGCCTCACCCGAGTCGCTGCAGCAGGTGGTGTTCTGGTTGTTTGGCAGCCTGCAAAAGTCCACCTGGCCCAAACTGGGGGCCATGCTGACGGTGCTGGCAGTGTGCGTGCCCTGGCTGGCGCGGGATGTCTGGGGCCTGACCGCGCTCAAACTGGGTGATGCCAGGGCAGCTGCGCTGGGAGTCAACGTCAGTGCCTTGCGCATCCGCTCCTTTGTGCTGATCTCGGCCTTGACCGGTGTCGCGGTGGCCTTTGTCGGCACCATCGGTTTTGTCGGCCTGGTGGCACCGCATCTGGCGCGCATGCTCATTGGCGAAGACCAGCGTGGTTTTTTACCCGCTTCGGGCTTGCTTGGTGCTGTGTTGTTGTCGCTGGCCTCGGTGGCCAGCAAGACCATTTCACCGGGCGCGATTTTTCCGATTGGCATCGTCACCTCCTTGATTGGTGTGCCGTTTTTTATCTGGATGGTCTTGCGCAACCGCAAGAGTTACTGGTGAGGCCATGAACATTTCCCTTCAATCTCTCAGCGTTGCGTATGGCTCACGTGTGGTGTTGCACCCGATTGATTTGTGCGCGCAGCCGGGCCGGGTGCTGGGCATCGTCGGGCCGAATGGATCGGGCAAGTCCACCCTGGTCAAGGCGGTCGCCGGACAGGTCAAGGCCAGCGGCCAGTTGCTGTTCAACGGCAGCGCACAGCGGCCATCAGGATCCATTGCTTACATGCCGCAGGACCAGCTGAGCCTGGCGGCGCTCAGTGTGCTGGAGGTGGTGCTGCTTGGACGTTTGCAGCAGTTGCGCCTGAAGGTGCAGCCTGACGACCTGGCCGCGGTGCGCCGGGTTCTGCAGCGCCTGGGTATCGAGGACCTGGCCGGGCGCGATGTGCGCGAACTCAGCGGTGGCCAACGCCAGATGGTCTTTCTGGCCCAGGCGCTGGTGTCTCAGCCCAAGGTGCTGTTGCTTGATGAGCCCATCAGCGCGCTTGATATCTGCCACCAGCTGGAGGTGCTGGAGGTGGTGCACCAGACCACCCGCCAGCAAGGCCTGACCACGCTGCTGGTGTTGCACGACCTCAACGCCGCCGCCCGCTTCTGTGACGACGTGGTCCTGCTCAAAGACGGCCACCTGCTGGCCTGTGGCAACCCGGCCCAGGTGCTGACAGTGGCCCATGTGGCGCAGGCTTTTGGGGTGGAGACCGAGGCGCTGCGCTGTGCTGATGGCACCGGTGTGCTGGTGCCCAAGCGGGCTGTGCCGAAGCACATGAACGCTATGGATGACATAGCTAGGTGTGCTTTATGAGTAAGGTCTAGAGGCCAATTTAATCCATGGAGGACAGCATGAACAAGCAGCTTCCCGACACACCCACCCGCCACCTGGCCGCGCGCGAGGCGCTGGTGCCTGATGAGCTGCGCCTGCCCTGGCGCGTGGTCTCAGGTGTGTTGCGGGTGGACAGCGCCCCCAAGGGTGAGCCCGCGCGTTTTGTGCGCCTGGCGCTGCCCGGTGATGTGGTGGGGGTGGAGCGTTGGGTCGGCAGCAACGACAGCCTGCGCCTGCGCGCGGTGATTGCCGCCCGCCTGACGCCGGTGGACGCCAGTGGCGACGCGATGATGCAGATCCTGATGGAAACCGTGGTGGTGGCACACCAGCGTTGCCGCGAGGTGGTCAGCCTGCGCAGCGGCCCGGCGGCGCGGCGTATTCAGGCCTTGCTGCTGATGTTTGCCCAAAGTGGTGTGGCTGAGGGTGTGGATGAGGGCTTGGCCACCCAGAACTTTGCAGTGCCGCATCTGTCTGACCTGAGCGCGATTCTGGACATCGCCCCTGAGACCGCCTCGCGTGCCTTCACCAGCATGCGCAGCGGTGACTTTCTGGCCGAGCGCCGACCCCAGAAAGCGCGGCTGCGTGGGTCCGTGGCGCTTGGGTTGGAGATGGCGACCGGCCTGTCCACGGTGCTGGCGCCGGGCACCTAGACCAGGTGCCCTGATCATCCACTGGGTAGGGCCGCATTGGGGTAAGCTGTGGCCACCCCAGCACCCACCAAGGAGACTTTCATGAGCGACACATCCAGCACCGGATTTGGCCAGTTTGTTCCGGGCTTTGACTTTTTGCAGAATTTGGCCAAAAACACCTCGCAGGCCATTCCGCAGATGCCCAACATGGCCAACTGGATTGCACCCACGCTCAGCGTCGAGGAGCTCGACAAACGCATCTCCGAACTCAAGGCGGTGCACTTTTGGCTGGACCAGAACTCTAAGGCGCTGGCTGCCACCGTGCAGGCGCTGGAGGTGCAAAAAATGACCCTCGCGACCTTGAAGGGCATGAACTTCAACATGACCGATGTGGCCAACGCTTTCAAGCTCAAGGCCGCTGACACCGTGGCCTCGGGCCTGCAGAAAGTCAGCGACACCGCTGCCGCGACCGTACAAACCGTGAGTGATGTGGCGGGCAAAACCGAAGACATGGCCAAAAAAGTCGGCGAGGCCGCCAAACCCGCCGCTGCCGCTGCGGTGGCGGGCCTGGTTGACCCGATGCAGTTGTGGAACTCGCTGACCCACCAGTTCCAGGCCATTGCCGCCAGCGCCATGGCCGAGGTCGGCAAAGCCAGCGCCAAGGATGTCGGCAAGAAGTTGGTCAAGGGGGCCGCCAAGGGGGTGGCCAAACAGGTCAGCAAAGCGTCGGTGGTGAGTCCACCCGCCAAAAAGGCAGTAGTCAAACGGGTTGCTGCCAAGGCCCCTGCCAAAGCTGCCGCCAAGAAAACAGCTGAGGCCAGCGCCCGTGGTGTACGCAGACGGTGAGACTGCTTCCCGACCTTCCATTTGAAAGCCTGCGGGCCCTGACATGAAACTTTTTCCTTACGCACACGCCACCCACCCGCGCTGGGACATGGCCGCCGGTCTGGTGCTGGCGCAGTTGCGCGCCCAAATGAGCTTGCATGGCTACGCCGCTAACCCGACACTGGCGCTGCTCTATATCACCGACCCCTATGTATCGCAGGCGCAGGAGATCCTGGCCTACCTGAGTGCTGAGTTGCCGGAGGTGACCGACTGGTCCGGCACCGTGGGTGTGGGCATTGCCTCCAACAACGTCGAGTACTTTGACGAGCCCGCGATGGCGGTCATGTTGTGTGAGCTGCCCAGTGACCAGTACCGCGTGTTTTCGGGGGTGGCGCCGCTGGGCATGGCGTTTGAGGCTCACACCGCCCTGGTGCATGCTGATCCGCACACGGTGGACATGACCGAACTGGTGGACGAGATGGCGGCCCGCACCGATTCGGGTTACCTGTTTGGTGGTTTGTCCAGCAGTCGCGGCAAGACGGTGCAGTTTGCGGTGGCGGGGGACGGCAACGTCAAGGGCCAGGGGGCTGCCAGCGGGGTGTTCAGTGGTGGCCTCAGTGGTGTCGCTTTCGGGCCAGGAATCAACCTGGTGTCGCGTGTGACCCAGGGCTGCCTGCCGCTGGCGGGTGCGCACCAGATCACCGCCGCGCAGCACAACGTGGTGCTGGGGCTCGACGGCGAACCTGCGTTGGAGGTGCTGCTGCGTGAGCTCAATGTTTCGCTCGACCAACCCCGTGAGGCCCTGCACGCGGTGCGTGCCACGCTGGCGGGCTTGACCGAACGCGGTGCGCAGGCCGGTGTGGCGGGCGACGCCCCCACCATCACCCGCACCGGCAACTTTGGCAGCGATGTGCTGGTGCGCCACATCATTGGCCTGGACCCGGCGCGTCTGGGCATTGCGCTGGCATCACCAGTCAAAGAAGGCATGGAACTGGCGTTTTGCCAGCGCAACGTGCAGGCCGCCCGCGCCGACCTGCGCCGGGTGTGTGCTGAAATCCGTGAGGAGCTGGAGCCGCAGGAGCTGGCGCTGGAGTCCGCCACCGCGCTGGCCGCCAGTGAGGCCGAGGCCGCACCCCATCCGGCGCGCGGCATCGCCGGGGCGATTTATGTGAGTTGCTCCGGGCGCGGCGGTGAGCATTTTGGCGGCCCGAGTGCGGAGTTGCAGATCATCCGCCACGCGCTGGGCGACGTGCCACTGGTCGGCTTTTTTGCCGGTGGCGAAATCGCCCGCAACCATTTGTACGGCTACACCGGGGTGCTTACCGTTTTTACGTGAGGTCTGTCTCTCGCCCTTTGGTGGGTGAACGGCAAAGCGCTTTCAGTGGTTCACCCTTGGTCAGACAGCGTGATGCACAAGCCTCACGCTGTCCCTGTCCGGATGCTGTTCTGAAGCGCTGTACCAGGCGGGGTCTGGCCGCCAAGCTTTCACCCAGGCCGGCAAGTCGCTGGCGGGCATCGGTCGTGCAATGCCATAACCCTGGGCCAGGTCACAACCCAGCGTCATCAGCATGCTGCCCTGCCCGACGGTCTCTACGCCCTCGGCAATCACCTCGCGTTTGAAAGCAGAAGCCAAGCTGATCACACTCTGCAAAATCGGCAGATCCTCCGGGTCTTCGAGCATGTTGCGCACAAAACTCTGATCGATCTTGATCATTTTGACGGGCAGGCGTCGCAAATAGGTGAGTGATGAGTAGCCTGTGCCAAAGTCGTCCAGGGCAAAACCGACTTTGAACTGTGCGCAGGCCTCAATCAGGTCGGAAATCTGTTTGATATCTGCCAGTGCGCTGGTCTCGAGGATCTCCAGCTCAAGGTGGGACGGAGGTACCAAGGGGTGGCGTGCCAAGATATCGCGCAGGCGCAGCACGAAGTCGGGTCGCTGTAACTGGCACGCTCCAATGTTGACGCTGACCGCCATGTCCAGGCCAAGGGCCCGCCAAGCGTCGATCTGGGTCAATGCGGCGTGGATCACCCACTCTCCCAAGTCGATCGACAGCGGGTGGTCGTCCACCAAGGGCAAAAACTCGGCGGGTGCCAACAGACCCCGTTCGGTGTGTTGCCAACGTATCAGGGCCTCTACACCCACCACGGTGCCGGTTCGCATATTGACCTTGGGTTGGTAATACAAGACAAACTCACGGTCGTTTAACGCTGCACTGATGCGTTCCAGGCTCTCGTTGCGCAGACGGATGCCATTGTCTAGAACAGCATCAAAGACATGGATGCGGTTTTTTCCTGCCAGCTTGGCCTGGTACATCGCCTGATCGGCTTGGCGCAACAACTGGTCGGCATCGATGGGCTGCGCTTGAGGGTAAAAGCTGACGCCGATGCTGGCAGACACCTGGAGTTTTTGACCCGCAACCACGAGTGTTTGTGAGGCTGCATCCAGCAATCGACGCAACATGGGCAGGCTGGCTTCGCCATGTGTGAGGTCCCCCATCACCGCCACAAACTCATCACCACCCAGTCGGGCCAGCGTGTCCTCTTCGCGCAAGACCTGTTTCATGCGATCAGAGACTTGTATCAACAACTGGTCACCGGCTTCATGGCCATACTGGTCGTTGATGGTTTTGAAACCGTCAAGGTCAAGGTAGCCGATCGCCATCATCTTGCCGCGACGCTCTGTTTGCGCCAGACCTTGGTTCAGACGATCTGACAGCAGCAAACGATTGGGCAGGTTGGTGAGGGCATCAAAATGCGCCAGGTGTTCCAGCTGACTCTGGTGCTCTCGGATGGCGGTCACGTCTGTGAACAAGGCCACGTAGTGTTCAATACTTCCGTCCGTGCCCAGCACGGCCGTCACCGTCAGTGCTTCCAGGTAGAGCTGGCCGTTTTTGCGGCGGTTCCAGAGTTCTCCATACCAGTGACCTTTGCTGCGAAGGTCTTTCCACATGGCGACATAAAACGCTTTGTTCTGGCGCGTCGAACTCAACAGACTCGGGTTCTTACCCAGGACCTCATCTCGCTCATAACCGGTGATGCGGGTGAATGCGCCATTGACGTTCAGAATGGTGCCATCTGCCTTGGTGATCATGATGCCCTCTCGGGCATAGGTGAAGACACTGGCTGCCTGCATGGCACTTTCGGCCTTTTTTTGTTCGGTCACGTCGCGCGCAGCGGCAAACACACCCAGCACCTTGCCCTGCTCGTCACGGTATAGGCTGGCGTTATAGAGCACATCCGTGAGCTTGCCGCTGATGTGGCGGATAACCAGCGGATAGTCGGTGACAAAGCCTTTGGCAAAGACCTGCCGGTAGCCTTCGCGGGCATGGACCGGGTCGGTGAAATAGTCCGCGAAATCACTGCCGACCAACTCCGCACGGGCCAGCCCGGTGACGCGCTCGGTTGCGGTGTTGATGTCGGTGATCTTGCCTTCGGCACTGATGGTGACCAGCGGGTCCAGGCTGGCTTCGAGCAGGCTGCGGGAATACCGCGACACCTGTTGCTCGATCAATCGACGCTGGCGCTGGGCTCGCCAAGCGATGACGCCGATCACGACCAGCGCGGCCAACACAGCGATGATCACCAACAACCAGCGGCGCACCCAGGCCTGAATCAAAGCCAAAGGCTCTGGCCGAATGCTGATCCATTGGTCCAGCACGGCCTGGCGTTCCTGGTCTGGGATCGAGGCCAGTGCTTTGGACAGAATATCGCGCAGAACCGGCAAATCCTTGCGAACACCAAAGCTCAGCTCATAGGTGAAATCAAAAGCGGCAAACAAACGAAGGTTCGCAATCTTCTCTCGCTCAATAAAAAAGGAGGCGCTGGCCACATCCATGATGACCGCGTCCACCTCCCCAAAGGACAGTTTGCGCATACCGTCCAAGTCATCGGGAACCAGGGTCAGCTGGATCGTCGGGAACTTGTTCTCCAGGTATTTCTGGACACCATAGCCCTTGCCGACCGCGACGCGTTTGTCCGCAAAGCTGGCGGGCCATTGCCCTTGTGGAAAGCCCGCCTTGACGATGATCGCTGTGGGAACGCTGAGATAGGGCTGGGTGAAATTCAGATACTGCGCGCGTTCTGGTGTTGCTTTCAGTGATGTCACAACATCCGACTGGCCCTGTTGAACCCCAGCC
Organism: Rhodoferax sp. U11-2br; assembly: GCF_018619435.1. GTDB lineage: Bacteria > Pseudomonadota > Gammaproteobacteria > Burkholderiales > Burkholderiaceae_C > Rhodoferax. Next base: position 47,385 of record NZ_JAHFZF010000019.1, read on the forward strand.
AGGATGGTTTGCAGGTTTTGTGCCGGCAGGATTTGAAAACGGGTGCCCAGCTGCTTCTGAAGCAACGCAAGCATGTCCGCCGAGATGCCATGCCAGGCCTGCGATTCAACGAAGCTGAAAGGTGGGTAGTTTTCCTCTGGCGCGATGCGGATCTGATCGACGTGGTGATCAATCCACTCAAGCTCCTGCGCCGTCAGAAAACTGCTCTGGGTACCTGCGGCCCAAGCCGGGGCAACAAACATGTTGCAGACAACCGCGCCCAGCGCTAACAGTCTTCTCATCCAGATGGTCCGGTGTTGTCTCACGGATGGCAGCCCTCGCAAGTTCGGGTTGTGACGTGTACTGACACTGACACAGGCAGTGTTGCATGAGTGCGGTGCATGATGCCACAGCGCTGTGGGTGCGTGTTGCATCGGTTGCAGCCGACAGGACGCAAGCTGACCAGCGAAGGGGCATCCGCGCTTCCGCTGCGTCAGGTGTCATCGCTGGTTAAGAGGGCGTGGTGCATAATTCACCCCCCTGAGGAAGTCCTGCAAAACACGGGTATACAAGTGTCCAGGCGGCTTCTGAAAGCCTTGTTTATCAATGAGTTATGCGATGGGTGGGTTTGGGTTCAGACCCGCAGGTCGCGCCCAGCACCGTACCCCGGCTAACGGGGGCTACCCCACGCGCCACTTAAGCAACACGTCTCATGCAGCATAAAGACCATTACGCCGCCTTGGGTTTGCCCAGCTCGGCCTCACTTGCCGATATCAAGAAGGCTTTTCGTCAGCAGGCGTCCGTGCATCACCCCGATCGCAACGACTCGCCCCAAGCGCCGGCGCGGTTTCGTGCGGTGCAAGAGGCGTATGAGGTGCTGTCGGACCCGGACCGGCGCAAAGCCTATGATGACAATCGCCAGCGCAACCTGCTAGACAACCCTCTGGAGACGGCACGCGCGATCTGGCTTGACTATTTTGGCCGCCTGGTTTGAGGCCGGCCGTTTGGAAGGAACTGCGATGAGCATGTCTGCATTTTTTCGTGCTTTGCACAACGCCTACCAGGCGGAGATTGATGACCTGACCTCGGACTCCGAGGGCAAGGATGTGCTGCGCCAGCGCTTGCAGGAAAAGCGCAGCCAGCTCACTTTTTTAAGCCAGATGATGGAAACCGCGCCTGAAATGGTGGCGGTGGTTTTTCATGGTGGCTTCCAGTTCAAGCTGCCAGCCGTCATGGAACATCTGCTGACCCTGGAGTCCGACGAGTTCCCCGACTGGGACAGTCTGGCGGATGCGGTTCACATGGCGCCGTGGGCCAGCAAGCTGGCCGATGTGTTGCTCAAGCAGCCGATGGGTGATTGGTTCATGACGGTGGCTGCCACGCTGGAGTACCTGTACCAGCGGCCGTCGCCGCACCAGCAAGACCATGCCAACGACGAGGAGCCCGCGGAACACACCGACCACGGCAGCCGTTCGCAGGCCCGCCATCTGGACCATGGTCACGACTTTGACGCGGATGATGACCACGCCCACAGGACCGACCAGGACCACGACGAAGCCAGCGCCGACTGGCTCGAAGGCCAGGGTTTTGACCGCAAGGAGTGACATGAAACATTTGGCCCTGATCGAAAAAACCCAATCCCTGATTGCCGCCGGTGACATCGTGGGCGCCGAGTCGGCTTTGGTTGAACTGGCCGATACCCAGGGAGATGGCGCGCTGATGGAGGTGCTGGCCGAGCTGCCTCCCAAAGACGTGTTGGCGGTGATCCGCGAGTACGACAACTCCAAGTCATCCATCATCAATCTGATGCTCACGCCCGAGCAGTTTGCCCGCGCCGTGGTCATTGAAAAGCAGTACCGTGACCTGACCCGCGGCCATTTGCGCGGCATGATGAACTCGGTGATCTTCCGTGATGGTGCCGACCCGCTGGCGTTTTTGACCGCGATTGGTGACCTGGAGGGTGGCAGCGAGGCACTGGCCGACTACTTTGAGGAAAAGTGGAGCCGTGTGGAGGCTTTCGCCCGTGCCGGTGTGTTTGACACCGTCGAGGATGACGGCGACATGGTTTCTGAAGACGACCTGCGCGCCAACGCGTGGGCGCGCCCGCGAGTGGACCAAGACGAGGTGGCCGACCAGGACTGGATGCAACTGGCCTGGCTGCTGCGCCACGAGTTGCCCGACCTGTTCATTGAAATGCTGCTGGTGTTGCGCGCCAAAGCACGGGCTTTTGAGCTGGGGCTGGATGCCGAAGACCTGCCCGAGGACGACGGCAAGGTGGAGACCCGTGACACCGACCTGGGCAAAGCCACACCCGCAGCGCGCGAGTCAGACGAAGAATCCGCCATCTAGCCTTGTGGGCCGGCCTTGGTGCCCGCCCAGCCAAACATGCCAATCACCACCCCATCTGCTGCTGACGTTTCTTGTGCCGTCTCGTTGTTTGACGGGCGCCCTTTTTTCGAGAAGGCGCTGTTGTACGGTGTCCAGCATGGGCTGATCGATTCCGCCAAGCTCGACGCCATCCGCGAGGACGCGCCCAAAGGCATGGTGCAGATTGCCCGCTACTTTGGCAGCGAGTTCCTGCGCCCCGAACTTGAAAAAGCGCGCGACCGCATCGTCAACCTGGTCAGCCTGCACCTGCAGTTGGCCAGCGAGGGTGACCTGCGTGTGGCGGCCACCTTGTTACGTGAACACTCGTTCCTGTCGCGCTCCAAAGCGGGCTCGGACCTGCTCAAGGCGATGATCGTCATGCCGCAAAACACCCACTTCGGCATGAACGAACGTGGCGGTTTTTCGGACCGGCATATCCCGCAACTGGCGCGCTGGTCTTTGGCAAGTTTTGCCGAGGTTCAAGTCGAACTGGCAGCGCGCCAGCGTGTGGCGCGGGTGGTGGACGCAGCCTTGTGGATGGCGGACCAGTTGGGGCTCGCCGCTGATGAGTTGCAAGACTACGAGCCCGATGCCGAGGCAGTGATCCGTACCGCTCTGCTGGTGGCCGCCACGCGGCGCAAGGAGCTGCCTGATTGGCCGATGTTCGAGAAAATGATAGCAATGTTGCGCTGTAAGGAAAGGGCTGCAGTCACTTTATCCTTGGTATTGCCAAAAAACTTGCCTGCCGAGTACACCGAGGTAGTGGCCTCTGTGCGTGACAGTGTGGTGTCTGATTTACCCAAATTGCTCGATGCACGTTTTGGCGTGCGCAAGCTGTTTGACCAGACCCCCGCATTCATGGGGCGCTACTTCTGGATTGAAGATGCCTTGAGTGAAGTCAGCCAGCATGACCGCGCGCGCTCAGCGGCCTGGGACAAGCTGACCCAGGGCCATGGTGACGACAGCACCCTGTTGACCCTGTGTGTGTGTGTGGCGGCTGGCAGTCCGCCCAAAACCTTGTTGACCGACAAGTCTGCCGCCACCCTGATCCGCAAGATGCGCAAAAGCGGCTTTTTCCCGGAGAAGGCGACCCAATTTGTGCAGGAACACGCGCCGGAGCAGCATCAGGACGACTACACCCGACTGTGGTCGGACTTTGTGGCCGAAGCGCAATCCACCCTGTTGAGTGACCACGACAGCAAGCTCAGTGATGCGCTGTCCTTGATGCGGCGTGAATGTAACCTGGCCTGATCAGGGGCCGTTGTCTGGTCAGACTCAGGCTTGTCGGCTTGAAAAAAGATGGGACAGTTCGCGGTCCATCAAGTCGGCGTCCCCGGTGTTGAGCTCCAGCAGGCGACGCAACAAGGTCAGGCTGGTCAGGTCAATGTGCTCACAGCGCATGCCAATGTGACAGCCTTTCAAATGGGCTACCGTGCCTGCCATCTCAATCGTCTCACCGTCGTTGGACAGCGGCAACAACAGGCGGCACGGCGCCTGAAGCTGAACGTCTTCAGGCACATCGGTTTGCACCAAGGCGCCTTTGAGTGCCAGGTCCAGCAAGCTGACCTCCAGCGTTTTGCCAGGCAGGTGCAGTGTCACGGCCGCACTGAAGGGGATGCGCGAAAACAAGCGGTGACTTTCGGCAGGGAAGGCTTTCATGTGGTTTCCTTGAAGCATGGCAAGAGCCGGGTGTGTCGCACCGGGCAAATCATAAGGCAGGACCAAGTTGACAACTCTACAACGGAGTTGCCCGGCACCTCAAGCTACAATTCAGGCATGGAAGCTTGGCCGAGCGGTTTAAGGCACCGGTCTTGAAAACCGGCGATGTTTTACGACATCCGTGAGTTCGAATCTCACAGCTTCCGCCAAATCATATGCCCAAGCTGTTGAATTGAACCAATTTTCAGCTTGGCCGATTCTTAAGGACACATCAACCGTCCATCCCAGCCGATCACGCTTTGCCTGATCGGCTTTTTTAATACAAGACCTGATTCCAGCGGCCGCTGTCAAGCAGGTGTTGGTACAGGGTGGGCCAGTCCCCGGTGTTGCCCACAATGCGTTCGAAGCTGTTCTCGACCTGGCCCAGCATGGCCTGTGGCCCGGCGATGAAGATGTGTGTTTGCGGGTCCTGCAGCATCTCTTTGAGCTCGCTGGGGTGCTGGTCCAAGGCGGCGCCCAAGGCCGGTGGTTCGTCGAAATGGGGGCACGGGCTGAGCGCCTGAAACGCCTTGAAGGTGGCCTGGTCAAAATAGTTGGCCAGGTCAGCGTTCTCGGTGTTCATGTACAGCATTTCCAGGCCACTGCGGGCGCCATAAAACAGCCGGACCTTGCCTTCCCAGCCCCCTCGGGCGTCGTAGATTCGGCTGACCAGCCCCCGAAATGGGGCGATGCCGGTGCCCATGCCCACCATCAGCAGCGGTGCGCGGCGATTGGCAGGAATGGAGAACGGGTGCCCAACCGGGCCGGAAAATGTCATCACATTGCCCATCGGCAGGTCACACAGGTAGTTGGAGGCCACACCGTCATAACGCTCGCCGCTGAAGTCGTCGAGGTAGGTGCAACGCCGCACCAGCAAGGAAAACTCGGTGCACTGTGCGTCAGTGTGGTCAATATGGGCCAACGAGTACAGCCGTGTATGGTGGGGGTTGCCAAACTGGCCGGGTGCCATGACCCGGATGCATTGGCCCACCCGAGCATCAAACCCGGCGTCGTCCGTTTCAAAAATCATGTGTCGCACGTCTTCTGGCGAATCAGCGCGTGTGATGCGGCTGCTGCCGATCAACCTGGCTGAGTGTGTGGCGGTGTCGGTGGTGGTGTCATGGTTTGGGATCTGCATGGGGCTCCATTCATCAAGGGTGTTTGCTTGGTCCAGAGATGGCGTCGGTAGGGTCGGCTGACCGGTTGGTGCAGGGCTGAGCGCAAGCGCCACAACCGCCGCCACAGCCCTCTCCCGCTTCTTGGTAGGGGCCGCATTCAGGGTGTTGTTGTGCAAACCGACGTGCCACAGCCTGTACCGTGATCCACGCCGCCAGCAACAACAGCAACGCAGCAACGCTGCTCAGAAAGTGTGTCAGCATGGTTAGCCCCCGAGGCCGGCAAAACCCATGAACGACAGTGACAGAATGCCCGCCATCATCAACACCACGGCCGCACCCTGGGCGATGTCGGGCACTTCAACCAGTTGGACCCGTTCTCGCAAGCCTGCCATCAAGACCAAAGCCAGGGTGAAACCGGCGCCACCTCCTATGGCAAAAGCCATCGACTGCAACAGGGTGTAGTCACGCGCAGTCTGGATCAGCGCCACGCCCAGCACCGCACAATTGGTGGTGATCAGCGGCAGGTAGATGCCCAGCGCCCGAAACAACACCGGGCTGTGTTTCTTGAGCACCATCTCCACCAGTTGCACGGCCGAGGCAATGACAACGATATAGGCGATCAGGCGCAAAAACTCCAGGTGCATCACACCCAGCAACCAGTTCAGTCCGTAGGCGCACAAGGCTGCAACCGCCATCACGAAGGTGGTGGCCACCCCCATCGGGAAAGCCGTGTCCAACTTGCCGGAAACACCCAAAAAGGGACACAGACCGAGGAACATCGCCAGCACGAAGTTGTTGGCGAGCAAGGCACCTATGAAAATCTGGAAGCTTGATTCGTGTGCCATCGTCAGGCCCCTTGTGTGCTTGTGCTCGGCTTGGCCGAGACCTTTGGCTGGCGCTTTTTCCACCATGCAAACACCAGCAGCCACCCACCCAGTACAAAAAAGCCGCCCGGCGGCAAGACCATCACCACCCAAGGCTGAAAGCTGGCGCCGAACAGCGACACACCAAACAAGGCGCCGGCACCCAAGATCTCTCGCACAGTGCCCAGCGCCAACAAGCCGACCGTGAACCCTGCACCCATGCCCAGGGCGTTGAGCATCGCGGTGGTAGGTGGGTTTTTGGAGGCGTGCGCCTCGGCACGGCCCAGAATGATGCAATTGACCACAATCAGCTGGATGAAAGCGCCCAGCGCATCGTAGAGGGTGAGACTGACGGCCTGGATGCCATAGTCGACCGCCGTCACAAAGGTGGCGATGATCACGATGTACGTGGCGATCCGGACTTCTTTGGGCACGATGTGGCGCAGCATGGAGACCAGACCACAAGACGCGACCAGTACCAGCGTGGTGGCCAAGCCCATCGACAGTGCATTCATGGCAGATACCGTGACCGCCAGCGTGGGACACATGCCGAGCATCATGACAAAAACCGGGTTCTGCCGCCAGAGACCTTCGAGCAGGTTGTCCCATGAGGAGACCGTGTTGGGTGCGATGGGTGCGTTCATGGTGCCTTCTGAATCTGGTCGATTTTGGGAACAAGGCGCGGCAACAGCGCCTGCGCTGCTTCGTTGATGGCGCGGCCAACAGCACGGGAGGTGATGGTTGCTCCAGAGATGGCGTCCACCTGCCACGCTTGTGTTTTGGTGCCGTGTTTGACGGTTTTGACCTCGTTGGCTAGGCCATTGAGTTCGGCATTCAGCCGCGTGTCGAGGGCCTTGAAGTTGGCTAGAAAGCGGGTGTCGGTGAGGATCTTGTCACCAATGCCGGGTGTCTCGCGCATGCTGATCACACCGATGCCAACCACACAGGCACAGGGTGGCGAGTACCCGAAGAGGATGCGCACCGTGTCGGCATAACCTTTGGCCGAGCCTTCGGCGGCGATGCCCATCAGGCGCCCGGTGGTGTCATAGGCCGCATGAAAACGCAAAGCGCCGACTGGTGTGTCATCGCTGTTGGCGGGCTCAATGGCGCCGTTGGACAGGGCCAGGTAAGAGAGGGTCTGATGTGCGCCAGGCAATACCTTGGTGATGGCGCGCTCCAGCGCGACCCGACGGTTGCCACGCACCGCAGACAGGCTGCCTTCGTAGGCGCTCACGATGATCAGGCCGCAAATGGCGGCGACCAGCCCCAGGGTGAGCACCATGGCACGGGTGGGGGTTTGCGCCACTGACGGGGGGATGGCCGGTGTGTGCGGTGTGTTCATGGCTTGGGTTTGTTTTTCAACAAGCGCTTTTTGGGTGTGACGGCATTGGCTTCCTCACGCGAGATGTACTCCGGGTGCAAGGGGTAGCTGGCACCGCGTTTGGGTTGCAGCAAACCGGATTTGCCAAACGGCGTCGGTTGGGTGATGCGCTCAATCAGCGGCGTGGCGGCATTGCTGATGAGGATGGCGTACATCACCCCTTCGGGCAAACCGCTGTAGTAGCGAATCACCACGGTCAACACACCAATCAAGGCACCATAAACCCACATGCCGCGCGGTGTGACCGGTGATGTCGCCATGTCGGTGGCCATGTAAATCGCCCCCAACATCAGACCACCGGAAAACATCATGAAAAACGGGTTGGGGTAACGCACCGGGTCCAGGCCATACAGCATCCAGGCGGTGAGGCCTGCGCTGCCCAGAATCGCAACCGGGATGCGCCAGTCCATAAACCGTCGCAGAGCCAGATAGGCACCACAGGCCAGGATCAGCAGGGGCGATGGCCCCACGGCCATATGGCCAGCCAAGGACGAGAGCAGATCCTGCGGCAGCACCATCAGGCCGTCGAACTTCCATTTGGCCAGGGGGGTGGCTCCGCTGAGTCCGTCGATCTGCATGTTGTGCAACCAGGCCGTGGTATCCGATGGTTGCATCATGGGCCAGGCCAGCGTGCTTGGGATGGCGTTGATGAAACGACCGGGCAGGAACGACGGCGTGTAACTGGCAATGGCCACGGGAAAGGCCGCCTGGACAAAGGCCCGTCCCACCAGCGCCGGGTTGAACACATTGAAGCCGATGCCGCCAAACATGGCCTTGCCCAGCGCGATGGCCACCACACCCGCCACACAACCCATCCATAGCGGGAAACCCGGCGGAAGGGTTAACGCCAGCAGCAAGCCTGTGATGACAGCAGACCAGTCAGACAATGAACCCGACTGGGTGCCGGTCTTGACAAACAAGCGCTCGGTGAACAGGCAGGCCGCTGTCACACACAACAGGGAAGCCAGTGCCGAGACACCGTATTGGTAGACAAAAAAGGCACACACGGGCAGCAAGGAGCCGACCACGTTGCGCATGATCTGCTCCACGGTGCGTGGTGCCTTGATGTGCGGGGCACTGCGGATTTCGATAGCGGTACTCATAAGGCGCTCGCCTTTTCACGCAGCACCTGTTTGGCGATGCGAAATTGCTGAACCAGCGGGATGTTGGACGGGCACACATAGGTGCAGCAGCCGCACTCAAAACAGTCGCCCAGGTGGTAACGCTGCCCCATCAATTCGTACTCACGTTTGGCGGCCAGCATGCCCAAGGCCGAGGGGTTGAGCCCCATCGGGCACGATTCAACACACTCGCCGCATTTGATGCAGGGAAAGGTGCGGCGGCCATCGCGGTCGGCCATGTCCTCCGGATGAAAAACCAGGATGCCTGACACCCCCTTGGTGATGGGGGTGTCGAGTGAGGCCACGGCCTGCCCCATCATGGGGCCACCCAGCACCAGCTGGCAGGCGCTGGGCGCATGGCTGGACTGTTGTGCTGACGCCCCCGCCCATTCAAGAACAAAGGAGATGGGTGTGCCAAGTGGCACCCGGTAGTCCCCTGGTCGGCTGACGCCTGGCCCGGCGATGGTCACCACACGTTCGGTCAGCCCCTGACCGGCAGGCAGCAGTTGTCCCAGAGCCGCCAGGGTGCCGACATTGTTCATCACCATGCCCAGGGAAACCGGCAGCGCGCCAGAGGGAATCTCGACACCAAACAGTGCCATGAGCAACATCTTCTCTGAGCCTTGCGGGTACTTGGTCGGCACCGCTTCCACAAAAATGCTGTCAATGTGGGCAGCGTCGATCACCGACTGGATGGCCGCAACCGCATCCGGTTTGTTGTCCTCAACCCCAACGATGCCGCGCACCGCGCCCGTCGCGCGCATGGCCAGCTGCATCCCCAGGATCAGTTCCTTGGTGTTTTCCAGCATCACGCGGTGGTCACAGGTCAGGTACGGTTCACATTCACAGCCGTTGACCACCAGCGTGTGGACTTTGGCCTGTTTGGGCACCATCAGCTTGGCGTGGGTCGGGAAGGCAGCACCGCCCAGGCCCACCAAGCCGCTGTCCCAGACGGCTTGCAGAATTTCCGGACCATCCATGACGCTGGTGTCACGCGGCATGCCCCACAGATCCTCCTGCGTGGCTCCGGCATAAGAGCGGATGACAATCGACTCGGTCCAAGGTCCGCGTGCGCTGGGTCGCAGTTCAATGGCTTCCACCACACCGGTTGCCGGCGCGTGGTGTGGCACCGACAACCAGTCCTCACCTTTGGCAATCGGCTGACCGCGCACCACCTCTTGCCCCACCTGAACAATGGGACGAGGCGCTTTGCCAATGTGCTGCGACAGCGGGACCACCAGCTCGGGAGCAAAGGGCAGGCGGCGGATCGGCGTGTGGGCCGTGTGTTTGTTTTGCGGTGGATGGATGCCGCGCGCAAACGTCTCGCCACGCAGGAAGTTGAGGAACTTCATAACTTGGGTGGGTCGGTCTGTCAGTTGTATTTGGCCGCGCGTGCCAACAACTTGTCTACACCAGCTTCGGCCATGTCCCAGGCGGTACCCGGATGCAGACAGCCTGCCGTGCATTTCTCTGCGGCTTTGACCAAATCCTTGAATTTGGCGCCTTTGGGGTTGAGCACAACCACCTGTTTTTGGTCGTTGTAGGCAAATACCTTGGGTGCCAGGGAGGTGCATTCGTCGCAGGCTGTGCATTCAGGCGTGTCCACCCAGCATGCTTCATAACCACCGCCAGGAACGGGTGCGACGGTGGCATGGGTATCCAGCACTGGTGCAACGGGGGCAGTTTGGCTGCCGGGGAGGGTCAGGCTGTTCGTGATCTTTTCTATCAACTCGGCCCGCACACGTTCGGTGACGGCCTGGGTATCCACCTCCGATGCGCGCCTGGACAAACCGGCGATGTCCTTGAGCTGTTGCCAGAAGTTCTGCCGCTCTTCACAGGCGAGCACCAGTTCCTTGGAGACCAGCAGCCGCATCAGGTGGTTCTTGCTGTCTGTGGCCCAGATGTAGGGGAACCTGCCCTCGCGTTCGTCTTGCGGCAAAGCCAGCAAGTCAGCCAGCGGCAACATGGCGTCGTTCCAGGTTTCTGCGGGCGCTTTGCGGAACTGCTTGCTGAAACGGCCTTCCGTCGCTGCAAAGTCGGCAAAGGTCACCGGCAGATCCATACGCTGCTTCTGACCACTCTCGTCAAGGTATTCCAGCGAATAACTTGGCCAGTCAGACTCGATGGCAGGGTTGCCATCCAAGCTGATGCTTTCCGAAAAAGTGATGCCCGCGTCCGGGTCGAAGCGGAACAAGGGGTAGGCCCGGCTTTCCACCGCCAGCTTGCTTTGGGCCACACTCTTGTCATCACCCACCCCATGTTCCGGCGGGCAAACCGCATAGATGTTGAACAAGGCCGGTCGCCGCGAGTTGAGGCCGTCGATGTAGCCCTCCAGCAGGTGATTGACGTGGGCGATGGTGCTTTGCAACACGAAGGATGTGCGGTGTGCCATGGCGATGACACTCATCTCCTTGCGGATCTCGGTTTTGCCATGCATGGCTTTGCCGAAAGGCGCCATGTCAGACACCTGGCTGATGAAGCCAGAGGTGCAGGCCTGGCCACCGGTGTTCGAATACACCTGGGTGTCCACCACCAGCACCTTGATGGGTTTGCCCGACATCATGGCCCGCGACAGATTCTGGAACCCGATGTCGTACATGGCGCCGTCACCACCCAGGCTCACGACGGGTGGGCACATATGCCACTCGTCATCGCTGAACTGGGGCCAGTCAAAACGTTTGAAGAAGTCGGCATCGCGCTCATGGATGTACTCGCCCTTGAGCTCCATCTCGGCGATGCGCACCGCCTTGAAACCCTCGGCCATCTTCGCCATGTGCCCCTCAAACAGACCCATGGCCACCGAGGGGGAGTCCTGGAACAGGTGTGATGTCCACGGGAACGGATAGGGGTGGTAGGGGTAGGTCGACCCCCAGACCGATGTGCACCCGGTGGAGTTGACCAGGCCCATGTCGGCGCGGCCTCGTTTGCTGGGGCCCTCGACGTAGCGCCAGCGCAGGTCCTTGAGTTTGTCCAGCAACTGAGCTGTGCGTTTGATCCAGGCCGGATCAAGCGGTTGTGAAGGTTTGTTGGCCGACAGGCTGGCCGCCAGGGTCGACAAAGTCAGGTCCTGGCTGCTGCTGGCATTGACGGCAGACACCACGGCGCTGGCGTCCGACAGATCAATCGCATCGGCCAGACGGTTACGCATGTGCTGTTCCAGACTGACAATGAGCAAGTCAAGTCGGGCCACGTAATTACGCACACGTGGCTGCATCAGTGCCGCGGCGGCAGAGGTGAACAGGTGAATCGCTGTCTTCTCGCCACACCCCAGGCAGGCGCCGTCGCCACAGTTCATCGAGTTGTAGTTGGCTTTGTCGAGCAGCAGGGTTTCCAGTGCGCCGATTTTTTCGTCCAGGCTGTCGATGCGTCCATACTCCTTCGGTGTGGTCGGCAGGTCCAGCCAGAAGTCCCAGTCCTGGCGCAGCGTCTTGATCGACGCCTCGGTCTGCGTCACCATCTTCAAAGCCTTGTCATCGCACACGGTGACACACAGGGCGCAGGACTTGCAAGTCAGTGGGTTGACGGTGATCGAGAACAGGCCACCGCTGCCGGGCGCTTTCTTTTCCTTTTGCGTCCAGTACGGTTTGGTGGCGGCAAACTGGAAGTCGCCAAGCTCTGTTTTTAGTAGCTGAAACTCCTTGCTCATATTGGTCTGCTCGTCTTCTGGTGCCTCAGTAATGGTGGCCTCGATGGCCTGGTCGATCAGCGGCCGAACAGCCACACCATCACCCGTGATCAAAACACGCAGTTTTTTCTCCGCAACCCGAACCGCGCGCCGAAGGAAACGTGTCGGCGTGCCACCGGTCTCGATACGTTGCAGCGCGGTGTTGAACACTTCGGCCACACTGTTGACCAGACCCGGAATGGCGCTGTCAGGGCAGACGGTGTAACACTTGCCGCAGGCGGTGCATTGGTCGGCTAGCCAGACCGGGTGTTCAAACCGGATGCCGGTCATGTCGCGGTAGATGCCGGTGGCTGCAGGCACCAGCGAGGCGCCGATGAACGGGTCGACCAGGTTGTCGTTGCCTTTGCCGGTGGCATAAAAGTGGCCGGTCTGCTCCCAGAAGCGGTGCAAATCAGCCACAGGTGGCAAGTGTTTGGCGTCGGCCACAGGTGTGCGCAGCAGCATGATGGGCAACCCGGCGCAGGTCTTGGGCAGAGCCTTGTGGCTGGTGCCCAGAGGTTTGCTGGTGATCTCCCTGGTTTCGACATACCCCCGTTTGACCACGGTCAGGTTGTTCTGCACCACCCGGCCGCCTTTACCACCGAACTTGGTTTCCAGCTGCTTTTCAATGGCGCGAAACAGGGTTTCTTCACTCAGACCCGCGTTGGCACACACCGGTGAGGCTGCAAAAAAGGCGCCCTGGAAGGCGTTGCCCTGCATGCGCAGCATCAGCTCGGCGCTGCCGGCCTCCTCGCGGGCGATCTGGAACGCATCCAGGTAATAAACACGGATCTCCTGCTCCACAATCTGCTTTTGCGCCCACAACGGGAACGCGCCCCAGGTGGCCTCACCCAGATTGCTCTGGATGATGAAGACGCCGCCTTTTTTCAGCCCCGTGAGAGGGTTGGAGTGGCCAAACACCGCCGGGTCGGGTGACAACACCACGTCCAGGTGAACGTATTCGCTGTTGACGCGGATGAGTTCGGGTGCAGCCGAGAGGTAGTAGGTGGTGGGCTGGCCCTTCTTTTCCGAGCCGTACTTGGGGTTGGCCTTGATCTCGTAACCCAGCAGGTCAAACAGTGTCATGGCCAGGTTTTTGCCGGTGGTGATCGCGCCCCAGCCCCCAATCGAGTGCATCCGCACGGTGATGGCTCCCGGGGGCATCAGGTTCGGGTTTTCCGAGCCACGCACTGAGAGTTCACGCAAACGCGGGTAGGCCGCCTGCAAGGCTTCCTGGTGCAACTCATCCTTGGGGTTGAGCGGGTCGCGGGCGAAATCGACCGAGAGGTAGAAGAAAGGCCGACGTTGGCCCTGCGGCAACATGTTTTCGAACGCACCAATCAAGCTCTCAGGCTGCAGATCGCGTGAACCCAGACCGTAACAGCCGGAGTACAAGCGCGGCATCTCACCCGCCGCTAGGCTGGCATAACCGGGATAGGGCAGGGCAGCGTCCTTGGCATTGCCGCGTTCGGCTGCTGCCTGGCCATTCTCCTGGCATTTGGAGAGGGTGGCGCGGACTTCCCGCATCAGCGGCAGATCTTCCGCCAGGGGCTGGTCGGTGCGCTCCAACACCGCAACCCCCTTTTTTCCCCGCAACACATGGCCCAGCAGGTCGCCAGGGAAGGGGCGGAACATGCTCAGGTTGACCACCCCGACTTTGAGTTGACGTGTGGTCCGCAGGTAGTCGGCCACTGCCTCGGCCTGCACGATCATGCTGCCCATGCCGAGGATCAGGTAGTCTGCATCATCACTTTTCCAGCCACTCACACGTTGGTAACTGCGGCCGGTGAGCTGCGCGTACTCGGCCATGCACTGGTCGGCCATGGCCGCGATGTGGTCGAAGAAATAGGGGCGCTGGCCTGCCACCGACTGCATGTAGGCGTCCTGGTTTTGTACCGAGCCTGACAGCATCGGCGCATCCACATCCCAGATGGCCGGAACACGGCGGCGTTGTGGGCCATACAGCATGGCCTGGGCGGGTGTGGGTGTGTCGATCAGGTCATCCGGTTTGCCAAGGAACTCCACCACCAACTCACGCTCGGGCAGACGTGCGGATTCAATCAAGTGGGTGGTCAGGAACCCATCCTGGCCGACGATGGCTGGGGTCAGCGAGAGTTCGGCCACCTTACGTGCGATCAGATTGAGGTCGGCCGCCTCCGTGGCGTTTTTGGCCATCACCTGGATAAACCCAGTGTCGTCGATGCAGTGGTAATCATCGTGCCCGGCATGTACGTTCAGGCTGGCCTTGGTGATGGCCCGGCATCCCATGTTGAGCACATAGGGCAGGCGTTTACCCACCGTGGCGTAGAGCGACTCGTGCATGAACGCAATGCCCTGGCCTGATGAAAAGTTGGTGGCGCGCAGCCCGGTCATCGACATGCCCGCAGTGACGCCCGCAGCGGCATGCTCGGATTCCGGCTCGACAAAAATCAGAGGGCGTTCTGAGATGTTGAGATGCCCTGAAGAAACCTCCTCAGCCCAGTACTCCCCCATCTGGGTAGAGGGCGTGATCGGGTAGGCCCCTGCCGCATCGGACGCCTCGCGTTCGACGTGGATGACTGCTGTGTTGCCGTCGACCGCGTCACGGATGCCTGGGTACTTCGCCGCAGGGCGATCCGTGTGGGCTGCGTGGGTGTCACGTTTCAAATAATCGAGGACCTTGTTGAGCATGGTGTGTTCCCGGTAAAAGGACGAATCCTTGTGAGTTTGAGCAGGTGGCGGCCGCGTCATTGCTTGATGGGTAAGGCATCGTTGCGCAGGATCTTTTTCGCGGCGTGTCCTCGCGACCCATGATCTGGGTCGGCAAACCAAACGATGGCACCGGTTGGGCAACGGTCGGTCAGGTGTTGGGTGGCTTGGTCGTGCCAGTCGTAGTCGATCTCGACCAGGTTGTTGCGTAAAGTCAGCAGGCCGGGCGGCGCATCCGCCACACATTTGCCGCAGGCGGTGCAGGCGACCTCGCAGGCAGCTTGAGCCGCATCACCATCGGCCCGGTTACGGCAGGCGATCCAGAGTTTGTGGCTGAGTTCCTGAAGAGAGAACAGACCTTTGGGGCAGACAGCCACACAGTCATTACATGCTGTGCATTTGAGCGGGTCCACCACTGGCAGGCCATGCCGATCCAGGTGCAGGGCACCTTGTTTGCAGACATTGACACAATCGCCCAACCCTAGGCAACCCCAGGCACATTCCTTGCCGCCACCACTCACCACAGCAGCCGCACGGCAGGTTGACAAACCTGCGTACCGCGCCCTGGTGTAGGCCACATGTTTACCCCCGGCACAGGCCAGGCGCGCCACACGGCGCTCAACGTCGCCTGCATCCACGCCCAGCATCGTGGCAATCATGCCAACCTGCGCTGCACTGCTCACCGTGCACTGTGCTGGAACAATCTCGCCAGCAATCACTTTCTCGGCAAAGTTGCGGCAACCCGCCAGACCACAGGCACCACAGTTGGATTTGGGCAGCAGGTTCTCCACCTCTTCAATCCGAGGGTCTTCATACACATACAGCCGACGATTCGCAAAAGCCAGCACACCCGCGAGCAACACCCCCAGCGTCGCCATGAAAAGTCCTGCGCTACCAATCGTGCCAATGAGTTCCAACGTCAGTCCTCCAGTCGGGTGTTCAACAACAGGTTCACCTGGGCGTCACTCAGGCAGACAACGCCGGGAAATTGGGTGTGACCTGGATGGCGCCGTTTTTGTGGATCAGCAAGGCATCCACTTGTGGCAGTTGTTGAGCCAGTGCCAGTGCCTTGTTGGCCCCCATCACCATGAAGGCGGTTGACAGCCCGTCGGCCATCAAGCCGGTGGGCGCCAGCACCGTGGCGCTGGCCAAGGTGGTGGGGGAGTCGCCGGTGGCGGGATCAAAAATATGGTGATGGATGTAGTCCGGGCTGAAAAAGGTCTCGTAGTCGCCTGATGTGGCCAATTGGCGATCATCCAGCGCGGCCTTTGCGGCGAGTGCATCGGTGTGTCGCGGGTTCTTGATGCCCAGAACCCAGGGCAAACCGGTCGTTTTGTGGCCCAGTGCACCAAATTCGCCGGTGTCGACCAGGGCGTGGTTGATCCCATGTGCACGCAAACTCGCCAGCACCAGGTCGGCCGCATACCCCTGCGCCAGGCCATTGAGGGTGATGCCCATACCGGGCTGTGCCAGGCTGACTTGTTGTCCGCCTGCGCTCAGGCCTTGCCAGTTGACGAGGGCCTTGGCGCTCGCTACGGCCTCTGGTGTGGGCAGTTCGCCGCGCGCTTGCGCTTGTGTGAAAACCCGCCACAAGGGTTGCACGGTGATGTCAAACGCCCCTGCCGTCTGTTCGGAGAGTTGTCGGGCATAAGTCAGCACCTTGACCAGATGAGGGTCAGGTTTCTCAATGCGCCCCAACAGATTCAGTTGGTAGACCTGGCTGTGTTCCTGATACAGGCTCATCAAGGCATCCACCTGGCTGACCTGGGCCAAGGCCTCGGTGATGGCCGCTTGCGCTTGTGTGGCCTCGTCATGCCACAGCGCAATGCTCACGGTGGTGCCAAAAGCTTTGCCCGAGCCAGAATAGGTCCGCAGATCGGAGCGTGCGCCGTTAGGCCTGTCGAAACAGGCCAAGGCCGCCAATGAACCCAGACCCAATGAAGCCGAAAGCAAAGTACGTCGACGCATCCGTAACCCCCTGTAGACATTTGTCCGAAGTAGCGGACATTTGCATACATTTTAAGTTTGTTACAGGTGTTTTCATACAAGTGTAAATCTTTCATTACACTTGTCAAAATCAACGTAAGTATTTGATTTAAAAGACTTGGTGGTGCGTTTTAGCCAAAAAGACGAAATTCCAGCCGTGTGTGAAGGGCTTGCTGCCCCTGGATCATTTTCCTAATATGGGAAACAGTTTCACCAGGCCGTCAGACATCACCTCCACCGCCAGTGCCGCCAGAATCAGGCCCATCAGCCGGGTCATGACATTGATGCCGGTCTTGCCCAGCCTTCGGGCAATCGGTTTTGCCAGAGAAAAACATAGCGCGGTGGCCAAGGCCACCACCACGCCGTAGCCCACCAGCGTGGTGAGTTGCAGCACCGTCTTGGCCTTGTCGGCATAAATCACCACGGTGGACATGGTGGCCGGGCCGGTCAGCAGCGGAATCGTCAGCGGCACCACGGCAATGCTGGCGCGGGCAGCGGCGTCATGCATTTCCTCGGCATTGGATTTGGCCTCGGCCGGTTGCGCGTTGAGCATGGCCAGCGAGGAGGTCAGCAACAACATGCCCCCGCCGACCTGAAAGCTGGCCAGCGAGATGCCAAAAAACTTCAGAATCTGCAGGCCCATCAGTGCACTGACGGCAATTACCACAAAACAGCTGAAGGCAGAAATCAGGACTGTGCGTCGACGTTGCTCGTCGTCAAAGTTCTGGGTGTAGTGGATGAAAAACGGCACGATGGCCAGCGGGTTGACGATGGCCAGCAGGGTGACGAGGGGTTTGAAATCCATGGCGTGTGGGTATTGCGGGTTTTGAATAAGTGCTTAACGTCCACCGGCCACATCGAGCAAAGCGCCGGTGGTGTAACTGGAAGCATCCGAGAGCAGCCAGACAATGGACTGGGCTATTTCCTGCGCCGTGCCTGGACGCTGCATCGGCACCGTGGATGCCAGCTGGTGGGCGCGCTCGGGTTGGCCGCCTGAGGCGTGAATGTGGGTGTCGATGATGCCGGGGCGCACCGCATTGACCCGTATACCCTCCTGCGCCAGTTCTCGGGCCAACCCGATGGTGAAGCTGTCGATGGCCCCTTTGCTGGCCGCGTAATCCACATACTGACCAGCACTGCCCAGACTGGCGGCGATGCTGGAGACATTCACGATGGCGCCGCCGCTGCCGCCAAAACGTGTGCTCATGCGTTGGATGGCCTCGCGGGCGCACACAAAACTGCCCAGCACATTGGTGTTAAACATGCGGCGCAGGCGCTGCACCGTGATGCTGTCGACCCGGCTGGCCACGTCCACCACGCCGGCGTTGTTCACCAGCGCCGTCAGTCGCCCGAGCTTGGCATCTACTTGCTCAAACATGGCGACCACTTGGTTTTCTTGGGCCACATCAGCCTGCACCGCGATGGCGGTGCCGCCGCTGGTTTGAATCTGATGCACCACCGCGTTGGCTGCGTTGGCGTCTCTGGTGTAGTTGACGGCCACAGCAAAACCGTGTTGTGCCGCCAGCAGCGCGGTGGCTGCGCCAATGCCGCGTGAGCCACCCGTGATCAAGAGTATTTTTTGCATGCAGCCATCGTATTCGGTTTGCTGGGCGCGTTTTGGCAAAACATGGAAAATGGCCGTTTGCCTGGATCGGAGAACGCCCATGACGTCTTTGCTTGAGTTGACCGCTGCCGACGGTTTTCAGTTTCCGGTGTACCAGGCCACACCAACGGATCCGGTGCGCGGCGCCGTGGTGGTGTTGCAGGAGATTTTTGGTGTCAACCGCCATATCCGTTCAGTGACCGACGGCTTTGCAGCGCAGGGTTATCTGGCGCTGGCGCCGTCGACCTTTCACCGGGTTCGGCAGGGTGTGGACATGGGTTATTCACCCGAGGATATCGCTGCGGGTGTGGCCTTGAAGGCTCAGGTCGAAGGGCTTCCCGCGCCCGGTGTGTTGGCCGACATCCAGGCCACGGTAGACCATGCGGCTCGCCAGCTGCCCTCGGGCAAGGTCGCAGTGGTCGGGTATTGCTGGGGTGGTTTGTTGGCTTGGCGCGCAGCTTGTGCGCTGGTCCACATCACGGCTGCGGTGCCGTATTACGGCGGTGGCATGACACAGCCGGTCGAGATCGCCAGGCGCCCTAAAGTGCCGGTGCTGGCACATTTTGCAGAGCACGACGCATCGATTCCGCTGCAAGGTGTCGAAGCCTTTCGGCTGGCGCACCCCGAGGTGGCGCTGCATCTGTACAACGCCAGCCACGGTTTCAATTGTGACTGCCGATCTGCTTATAACGCCCCTGCGGCCTCGTTGGCGTTGGAGAGAACACTCTCTTTTTTAGAGCAATCCCTGCGCCAGTGAGGTCTCGCGTCTGAAACGGGCTCAGCCCTTGTTGCTCAGGCACTCCTTCATGAAGGCTTTGCGCTCATCCCCTTTGAGGGCTTTGTCGCCGGCTTCCTTGTTGCAGGTTTTCATCTTCTCCTGCTGCGCTGTTTTTTTGTCGCTGCTGGCTGCGGCGGGTTTGGCGCCCAGGCAATCTTTCATGAAGGCCTTGCGCTCATCGCCTTTGAGGGCCTTGTCACCGGCTTCTTTGTTGCAGCTTGCCATCTTGCTTTGCTGCGCGGTTTGGGCTTGTACCGAACCCAGGGACAGCGCCAAGCCCAAACCCAGAATTGCCAATACTGTTTTCATCGGAACACCTTTCTTTGTTGCGGAAATGACCGTGGGCGATTCGACCACATAAGCTTGTCCAAAACAACCAAGGTGTGAGTCACCCGGTGTGGTCCACGCGTCAAGGAAGAGGGGGCCTGGCCTGCCGCCTAAAATCGGCCCATGCTGACTGTCAAAACCGAACTCCTTGAAGCCCTGCGCCAAGCGCTGGAAGATCTTTTGCCCGGTGCGGGCGCGCGTGCCGCGTTTGAGTCACCCAAAGTGGCGGCACATGGTGACCTGGCCACCACCGCCGCGATGCAACTGGCCAAACCCCTCAAACTCAACCCGCGCCAGTTGGCAGAAACCCTGTGTACCAGCCTGCGGGCCACGCCGCCCTACCAGACCTGGGTTGAGGCACTGGAGATTGCCGGTCCGGGCTTCATCAACATCAAGCTCAAACCTGCCGCCAAACAGCAGGTGGTGCGTGAGGTACTGGCGCAGACCCAAAGCTACGGCACTCAGGTCGCCAATGGTCAACGTTTGTTGGTCGAGTTTGTCTCGGCCAACCCGACCGGCCCGTTGCATGTGGGACATGGCCGCCAGGCCGCGCTGGGGGATGCCATCTGCAACCTGTTCACCACCCAGGGCTACCAGGTGCACCGCGAGTTCTATTACAACGACGCCGGTGTCCAAATCCAGACCCTGGCCAACAGCACCCAGCTGCGCGCCAAAGGTTTCAAACCCGGTGACGACTGCTGGCCGACCGACCCCGACAACCCCGCCAGCAAGGCCTTCTACAACGGCGACTACATCCAGGACATCGCCAACGACTTCCTCGCCAAGAAAACCGTCCAGGCCGACGACCGCACGTTTACCGCTAGCGGGGATGTGGATGACCTCGACTCCATCCGCCAGTTTGCCGTGGCCTACCTGCGCAACGAGCAGGACAAGGACCTGCAGGCTTTCAACCTCAAGTTTGACGAGTACTACCTGGAGTCCAGCCTGTACACCAGTGGCCGGGTTGAGTCCACGGTCAACAAACTGGTGGCCAACGGCAAGACCTATGAGCAAGACGGCGCCTTGTGGCTCAAAAGCACCGACTACGGCGACGACAAAGACCGCGTCATGCGCAAGAAAGACGGCAGCTACACCTACTTTGTGCCCGATGTGGCCTACCACATCGCCAAGTGGGAACGTGGTTACACCAAGGTGATCAACATCCAGGGCACCGACCACCACGGCACGATTGCCCGGGTGCGCGCCGGGCTGCAGGCGGCGGATGTGGGCATTCCCCAGGGTTACCCGGACTACGTGTTGCACACCATGGTGCGTGTGGTCAAGGGCGGTGAAGAGGTCAAGATCAGCAAACGCGCTGGCAGTTATGTGACCTTGCGCGATCTGATCGAGTGGACCAGCAAGGACGCAGTGCGCTTTTTCCTGCTGAGCCGCAAGCCCGACACCGAATACACCTTTGATGTTGATCTGGCCGTGGCCAAGAACAACGACAACCCGGTGTATTACGTTCAGTACGCCCATGCACGCATTTGCTCCGTGCTCGCAGGTTGGGGCGGTGACGAGAGCACCCTGGCCGGTGTGGATCTGAGCCCGCTGGACAGCCCGCAGGCCCAGGCGTTGATGCTGTTGCTGGCCAAATACCCTGCCATGCTCAGTGACGCCGCCAGCGGTTTTGCCCCACACGATGTGACCTTCTACCTGCGTGAATTGGCCGCCTGTTACCACAGCTACTATGACGCCGAGCGCATCTTAGTGGACGACGAAGCTGTCAAGTTGGCGCGGCTGGCCTTGGTGGCGGCCACCGCGCAGGTGCTGCACAACGGCCTGGCGGTGCTGGGTGTGGCTGCCCCGCGCAAAATGTGATCACGCAATAACAACAGGTAGCGAAGGCGAAACATGAAACAACAACGCGGCGGAACATTCTTGGGGTTTGTGCTGGGCCTGGTGGTGGGGCTGGGCGTGGCGCTGGCGGTGGCGGTGTATGTCACCAAGGTGCCGGTCCCGTTCCTGGACAAAGGCATGAATCGCCCAGCTGACCAGGACGCGGTCGAGCAGCAGAAAAACAAGGACTGGGACCCGAACGCCCCGCTGTATGGCAAGAACCCGGCTCGCCCGGCTTCGGCTGAGCAGATTGAGGCAGTGCCAGCCAAGCCAGCCGCATCCGAGCCAGAAGCTGCCAAGACGGAGATCAAGCCTGCGGTCACCGCTGACCCCCTGGGTGATCTGGTCAAGGCCAAAGCGGCCGCCAAAGGCGCGGTGTCCGGGGCGGTTGCCGCTGATCCTTTTGTGTATTTTGTCCAGGTCGGCGCTTTCCGTACCCAGGAGGACGCCGAAAGCCAACGCGCCAAGCTGTCACTGGCCGGACTGGAGACCAAGGTCAGCGAGCGTGAACAAGCCGGGCGCACCGTCTACCGGGTGCGGATGGGGCCGTATGAGCGTCGTGACGAAGCCGAAGCCGCCAAAACCAAGCTGGAGGCCACCGGGCTGGAGGCCGCCATGGTGCGCGCGACGCGTTGAACTTTTTGGGACGTGTGTTGCTCTGACTGCGTCACTGTTACAAGGAACGAAGCCCATGCCCCTCAAAAGACGCGATTTTTGTGCCGCTGCCACCCTGGCCGGCGCCGCCCTGACCACCACCCCGTTGTTGGCCCAGGCCAAAGTGCCCCAGGCGGGCACCGACTATGCCAAGCTGCGCAAGCCCGCGCCGGTGGACGCCCCGGCTGGCAAGATCGAGGTGATCGAATTTTTCTGGTACAGCTGCCCACACTGCAACGCGTTTGAGCCGGTGCTCAACGGCTGGGCCCAACGGCTGCCCAAAGATGTGGTGTTCAAGCGTGTGCCGGTGGCGTTCCAAGACAGCTACCTGCCACAACAGCGGCTTTTTTACGCCCTGGAGGCGATGGATCTGACCACCAAATTGCACGAGCGCGTGTTTGCCGCCATCCATGTGGAGCGGCAAAACCTGTCAACGGAAGCGGCCATCACCGACTGGATGGCCAAACAAGGGGTGGACAAGGCACTGTTTACCAGTCACTTCAATTCCTTCACCACGGTGGCCAAGGCGCGCCGGGCCAGCCAACTGATGAATGCCTACGAGGTCGAAGGTGTGCCTGCGCTCGGTGTGGCCGGGCGTTTTTACACCGACGGTGCCATGACCAAAGCCATGGACCGGGCGCTGCAGGTGGTGGATTTCCTGGTGGCCGAGGTCCGCGCGGGACGTTGAGTCTGGCGCTTGTCGGGCGCTACATCAGGCTTCGTTGCGGGCCGATGGGAATGGGCAGCAAGGTCGCTACAATGCATGCATAAACATGCAAGATTCGTGCCTTTATGAACAACTTCCTTTTGTCGCGCCTGGTCTCGGTCCTTTTGGTCCTGGTGGCTCCTGTCGCCTGGGGTGAAAAGGCGGACAAGGACAAACCCATGAATGTGGAGTCTGACGCTTTGCGTTATGACGACGCACGGCAGGTCAGTGTGTTCACCGGCAAGGTGGTCCTGACCAAGGGCACCATTCTGATTCGCGGCGCCCGGCTCGATGTGCGGCAAGACCCGGACGGTTTCCAATACGGTGTCGTCACCGCCGAGCCCGGCAAACTGGCGTTTTTCCGCCAGAAGCGCGAGGGGGTGGATGAGTTCATCGAAGGCGAGGGCGAAACCATCGACTACGACGGTCGCCTGGACACCGTCAAGTTCATTTCCAAAGCCCAGTTGCGTCGTTATCGGGGGGCCACCCTGGCCGACGAGTTCAACGGTGGCCTGATCGTCTACAACAACGTCACCAGCGTGTTCACGCTGGATGGCGCACCTGCCGCTGGCAAAAACAGCAGCACCGGCCAGCCTGGCGCACCCGCAGGCCGGGTCAAGGCGATGCTGACGCCAACCCCGGACAATGCGCCGGGCAAGGCCCCTGCGTCCACGCCTTTGCGCGACACAAACACCCTGGGTGGCAGCAAGCCATGACACCCTTGGACATGGCCCCTGCTGTGCCAGCGACGCGTGCCGGTGACCGACATCGTTTCTCGGACACGGGTGAAAACGACAGCTGCCTGCAAGCCCACCACCTGCAAAAGTCTTACGGCAGCCGCAAGGTGGTCAAGGATGTGTCGCTGGCGGTGCGCAAAGGTGAGGTGGTGGGCTTGCTGGGCCCCAATGGTGCGGGCAAGACCACCTCGTTCTACATGATTGTGGGTCTTGTGCGCGCCAGCGGTGGTGACATCACCATCGACGGTCAGTCGGTCGAACACATGCCGATCCACCGGCGTGCGCGCCTTGGCCTGGGTTACCTGCCGCAGGAGGCGTCGATTTTCCGCCGCCTCAATGTGGAGGACAACGTGCGTGCGGTGCTGGAGTTGCAGTTCGATGAGCACGGCAAGGGGCTGCGTGAGGACGAGATCGAAAAACGCCTGACCGCGCTGCTGCAGGACCTGCGGGTCGACCATTTGCGCCAGTCCAGCGCCCTGTCACTCTCTGGTGGTGAACGCCGCCGCGTGGAAATTGCCCGGGCGCTGGCCACCAACCCGCGTTTTATCCTGCTGGATGAACCCTTTGCCGGGATCGACCCGATTGCGGTGATCGAGATCCAACGCATCATCAGTTTCCTCAAAAACCGGGGCATCGGGGTGTTGATCACCGACCACAATGTGCGCGAAACCCTGGGCATTTGTGACCACGCCTACATCATCAGCGACGGCACCGTGCTGGCGCAGGGCACCCCCGCCGACATCGTCAACGACGCCGATGTCCGCCGGGTGTACCTCGGTGAACACTTCCGCATGTGAAGCTATGACCCCCACGCTTGTCACTCTGTGTCATACGCTGCCCCCCGGGGGGGCCGCATTTTTCCTGCCGGGGCTGACCGCCAAGCGGTTCAGAAGGCTTGGGGCGGCCCGGCGCCAAAACATGCCCCCTGATCAGTCATGAAACAAGGCCTGTCCTTACGCGTCTCGCAGCATCTGGCGCTCACACCGCAGTTGCAGCAATCGATTCGCCTGCTGCAGCTCTCGACCCAGGAGCTGAGCCAGGAAGTCGACCAGATGCTCGACGAAAACCCGTTTCTGGACCGCAATGTCGAAGAGGCCGAGCGTGAGTCCTTTGGTCTGGCGCAGGCCGACGCACCGGTCAGTCCGGCGGACCGTGAGGCCGAAGTTGCTACTTATTCAGCAGCAGAGTACCCTGACAAAACAAGGGTCAAGGCCGAAAATGACCATGAAGAAGTCGGCGTGTCGTCTGACGACATCCCGAGCTGGGATGGCGATGGCACCGTCAGCATGGCGCCCGATGACGGTGAGTGGGGTGGTGAGGCCGCCGCACGTGGCAACAACCTCAGCGGTGACGACGAGATGGATGCCACCGAGCTGGCTCGCAACCAGGAGTCGCTGCAGAGCTTTTTGCACCGCCAGGCGCTGGCGCTGCGCCTGGGGGCTGAGGACAGTGCCGCGCTGCGTTTCCTGATCGAGTCGCTCAACGACGACGGTTACCTTGACGACCCGCTCGATGAGCTGGCGCGTGGCCTGGCCGGTGAGGACGACTCTGAGCAGCTCGAGCAACTGGTGCACCACTTCACCGTGGCTTTGAGCCTGCTGCAAAGCCTCGAGCCGACCGGGGTGGGTGCCCGTGGCCTGGCTGAATGCCTGAGTCTGCAGCTGCAAGCCCTGCAGCGCAACACCGATCTCAGCGACGAGTTCGACCCCGACGTGATCAAGGTCGCGCTGGCCATCTGCCGCCAGCCGATGGACCTGCTGGCGCGGCGTGACATCAAACACCTGATGCCGCTGTGTGGCGCCAGCGACGCCGCCGTGCGCGCGGCCATCACCCTGATCAGCCGACTCGAGCCCAAACCCGGGCGGCGTTTTGTGGATGTGGAACGCAATGTGGTGGTGCCCGACGTGCTGGTGGTCAAGGTGGGCAATGGTGGCAACGCCAACTTCAGCGTGCGCCTGAACCCCGAGGTGATGCCGCGCCTGCGTGTGCATGACATCTACGCCAACGCCCTCAAAGGCCACAAGGCCGGTGGCAGCGAGGCGTCGAGCGCTCTGGCCTTGCAACAGCGGCTACAAGAGGCCCGCTGGTTCATCAAAAACATCCAGCAGCGTTTCGACACCATCTTGCGTGTGTCCACCGCGATTGTGGAGCGGCAAAAAAGTTTTTTCATCCACGGCGAGCTGGCCATGCGCCCGCTGGTGCTGCGCGAAATTGCCGATGAACTCGGCCTGCATGAGTCCACCATCAGCCGCGTCACCACCGCCAAATACATGGCCACGCCTTACGGCACCTTCGAGCTCAAATACTTCTTTGGCTCGGGCCTGGGCACCGAATCCGGTGGCAACGCCTCCAGCACCGCGGTGCGTGCGCTGATCAAACAATTTGTCGCCGCCGAAAGCCCCAAAAAGCCGCTGTCCGACAACCAGATCTCCGACATGCTCAAAGAGCAGGGCATCGAATGCGCCCGCCGCACCGTGGCCAAATACCGCGAAGGTCTGCGCATCGCCCCGGCCTCGCTGCGCAAGGAGCTGTGACATTTTTGGCGCCACCCTGCTGTGCCCTCGGGGCGGCATGGGGCGTGAAGCCATCCCCTCGACGACCCTGAGGAAAGAATACCTATGAACCAACTCCAACTGTTCCTGCCCTGCGCCGCTGGCGTCGAAGACTACCTGGCCACCGAGGTCTTGCGCATCACCGAACTGCCACCCGGCTGCATCACCAAACAGCGTGGTGGGGTGGCGGTGCGCACCGGCTTTGCCCACGCCATGCTGCTCAACCTCTACAGCCGCCTGGCGCAGCGCGTGCTGGTGTTGCTGAGTTACACCGAGTACCGCTCTGAGCAGGACCTGTACCGCGCCGCCAGCGAAGTCACCTGGGAGCGCTGGTTCACCCCGCGTGAATCCATCAAGGTTGAGATCACCGCCCAGCACAGCCCTTTAAATAGCCTGAACTTTGCCGCGCTCAAGGTCAAGGACGCCGTCTGTGACCGTTTTCGCACGGTGGCCAACGGCGTGCGCCCAGACGTCAACACCCAGTGGCCCGATGTGCGTATCTACGCCCACCTGACCACCGACAGTTGTTCGCTCTACATCGACACCTCGGGTGAGCCGCTGTTCAAACGCGGCTGGCGTGTCGACAAAGGCGACGCGCCTTTGAAAGAAACCCTGGCCGCAGCGATGATTGCCGCCAGCGGCTGGCTCGACGGTGAGGGTGACCTGCAGCCGCTGTACGACCCCTGCTGCGGCAGCGGCACGATTCTGATCGAAGCCGCGCAAATGGCCTGCAACATGCCCGCCGGTGGCCAGCGCCGTTTTGCTTTCGAGAAATACCTGCCGTTCCGCAAGGCCGACTGGGAGGCCATGAAACAAGAGGCCTCAGACGCTGTGGTGATGCCCGACGCCGGCCAAAAGCCCCTGCTGTTTGGCAGCGATGTCGCGCACCGCATGGTCGACTTTGCCCAGCGCAATGCCGAGCGCGCCGGTGTCGCCCAGGTGATCGAGTTCCGGGGCGGGGACGCATTACAACGGATGCCGCCGATGGAGGTGAGCCAGGCCGGTGGTGGTGTGATGCTGCTGAACCCGCCCTATGGTGAACGGATCGAGGTGGCGGGTGTGGCCCGCAGTGGCCGTATGGAGCGCGCCCCTTTACATGCCAAACAGGCCTCTGGCCCTTATAACGATAGGGTTGATAGCTACGAGGACGATAGTGGCACAGACGAGGGTGGTGATGTACAGCAGGGCCGTTTTGGCGCCCGTGAACTACCGCAAACCGAGAACGGCGGTGAGTTCTTCAGCCAGCTCGCCACCCACTGGAAGAAAAACTACTCGGGCTGGACCGCCTGGATGCTCACGCCCGACCTCAAACTGCCCAGCAAGATGCGCCTGAAAGAATCCCGCCGCGTGCCGATGTGGAATGGCCCGATCGAGTGTCGTTTGTTCCGCTTTGACATGGTGGCCGGCTCCGCGCGTGAGCGCAGCCCCAAGCCCGCAGCGTGAGTCAAGGCGCTGAACCCCAACCGATCCAGCCTGGCCCAGCAGCCGCGCCGGTGGTGCTGGACACCAACATCGTGCTCGACCTGCTGCTGTTCCAGGACCCGGGCACCCTCACGCTCAAGGCCGAGTTGGCCGACAAGCGCCTGCAATGGATCGCCACCGCCCCCATGCGCGACGAACTGGCGCGGGTGCTGACCTACCCCTACATTGTCAAAAGCCTGCAACACCACCACATCAGCGCGACCGAGGTGCTGGCCAGTTTTGACGCCCTGGCACAGATCGCCCCCGTGGCACCGCGTGCCAGCGCTGTCTGCAAAGACCCGGACGACCAGAAGTTCATCGACCTGGCGGTGGCACACCGGGCTGTGCTGCTGAGCAAGGACAAAGCCGTGCTCTGTATGAAAAAACGGCTCATCGCCCTTGATGTATCTGTGTCAACAGCTCTAAAACTGATAGCTGTTTGACGCCCGCACCGGCCCGGCGGACAATGCGGGCTGCTTTTTCCCCCTCCCTTTCCCATCATGACCTCTGACACCCCAACCACCGCGCCCGAAGCCGCCCTGTCCGTTGAACAGTTTGACGAACTCGACACCATCCTGGACGATCTGCGCACCCGCGACGACGAAATCCCGCAGTGGGAGTTTTGTGAAGGTTTCCTGGCCGCGCTGATCTGCTGCCGCCGGGTCATCTTGCCCTCCGAATACCTGCCGGTGCTGCTCGGTATTGAACCCGAAGGCGCCTGCGGCACCTCGGTGTTTGCCGACACCGCCCAGTTTGAACGCTTCATGGAACTCTGGACCCGGCGCTGGAACGAGGTCGCCACCGCACTCAACATCCCAATCGAAGCTCTGGACGATGAGCGTGCCTACCAGCCCGAGGTGATGGACCTGCGCGGCGCGATTGCCGCACTGAGCCCCGAGCAGCGCGCCGAGATGGGTGACGCACCGATCCCGTCCTTTGGCCAGATCTGGGCCATCGGTTTCATGTACGCGGTGGAGAACTGGCCCGAGGAGTGGGCAGCACCGCGTGACCGCGAGGCCGCCAAGGTGCTCGACGCCGCGCTCGAATGCATCGTCACCTTGACCGAAGACGACACCGGCGAAGCCACCGTGGGCGCGTTTGAGGAAGACGGCGAACCCACCATGAGCGAGCAGCGCCTCAACGACTTTGCCGACGCCTTGTGGGCGGTCTACGACCTGCGCGAAGTCTGGCGCCAGTTTGGCCCGCGTGTCGAGACCGTGCGCCGTGAGGAAACGCCCGGCCGCAACGATGTCTGTTCCTGCGGCAGCGGCAAGAAGTACAAGAAGTGCTGCGGCGCTACCTAAGTCACTCTTGATTTGGTAGCTACTCGCCCTTTATCCCAAAGGGCTCTGGCTTACCAGGACAATACTTCGCCGTCGTAGCTGAAAAATCCGCCGGAGTCTTGCGGCGTCAGCTTTGCCAGGGTGGCTAGCAACTCGGCGGCGGCCACCTCGGGCTGGCGCACCGTGAGTCCGGTCTTGGCAAAGGGTTGCGACAGGGCGCTGTGCACCGTGCCCGGGTGCAGCGCCACACAGAAGGCCTGTGGCGCACGGCGGCGCAGCTCAATCGCTGCGGTATGCACCAACTGGTTCAGCGCGGCCTTGCTGGCACGGTAGCTGTACCAGCCACCCAGCCGGTTGTCTCCAATGCTGCCCACCTTGGCCGACAGCGTGGCAAAACACGCGGGCCCCTGGGCTGGCAGCAGCGGTAAAAAGTGCTTCATCAACAGCGCAGGGCCAATGGCATTCACCGCAAAGGCCTGCGCCATCTGTGTGGCATCCAGCTGCGCCCAGCTTTTCTCGGGCTGGTGGGTCGCGGTGTGCAGCATGCCGGTGGCGTCCACCACCAGTGCCAGGGTCAACGACTGGTCGTGTATCAGGGCTTTGACGTGGCTGGCGGCGGCGGCGATGCTGGCTTCATCCAGCAAGTCCAGCGCCGGGCTGCTGCGGCGGGACAGACCCAGCACCAGCGCATAACGCGGGTCGACCTGCAACTGCGCCAGCAGCGCAGAACCAATGCCGCCGCTGGCACCGATGACCAAAGAAAGTGCGCGGTAGCCCTTGTTGGTATTGGTCATGCTGCTATAAAAAATGTCATCTGGCCGCGCCTGAGATTCAGTGGTTTTTTGCCAGGTAACGCGCCAGATTGGCGCTGGCCTGCTGGCTGACTTGGCGCTGGAAAAACGGCGCCCAGCCCAGCACCCAGCCACCCAGGCCCAAAGCCTGGCGTGACCAGCGCCAGAAGTCAAAGGCATCACGGTGACTGTTTATCAGCCCTTCGGGAGTGAACGTGAAGTCTGCCTCCACAATGTTGTGCACCAGCCGTTGGCTAACGCTGAAGCGGTAGTGCGCCTCCCAATGTGCACGGCCGGTGTGGGCATCGGCCTGCAACTGGCTGAAGTCCAGCCGCCAGTCCTGTCGCCCTTGGCCGCTGGCAGCAGCGCACAACATGTGCCACATGCCCGCAATCTCATGCTGCCCTTTGAGCGAAAACACCGGGTCGTCAAACGTGGCGTTTAGGCTGTAACAGCTGCCCATGGCGTCAGCGTCCAGGGCGGCAAAAGCGGTGTAAAAGCGCGTCAGGGTGTCGGTCGAAGTGTGCATGGTGGGGCTGCGTTTTGATGTTCAAGCAGTGAGAGTGTCTCTTGAACTGGCTGCACGAGACAATCATTTTTGAGCCACACGCGTCCTCGCGCTGGCTTGGGTGCCGATCAGCGCCTCAGTTCAACGACAAAATCGTAGTAGTCGCTGCGGCACCAGGTGTGGGTGATTTCGACCGCACGCCCGTCGTCGAGGTAGCCAACCCGAGTGATGAACAACAGCGCCTGTCCGAGCGGGATCGAGAGGAGTTCGGCCTGCCGTGCCGTCGCGTTGGCGGCGCGGATGTGCTGCAGGGCGCGCACCGGCACCGAGTCGCGCGCCGAGAGGTAGGCATACAGCGAGTCCTCGACGGCCTCGGGGTCTGGCACAACTGAAACTGGCAAGGCGCTGGCCTCGTAGGCCATCGGGGTTTCGTCGGCAAGACGCACACGCTCCAGCCGCGCCACACGCGCGCCGGGCGACAGTCCGAGTGCCACCATTTCTTCACTCATAGCGGCGTTGATGACGCGCCTTATCCAGCGCGAACGCGGCACAAACCCGCGCTGCTTGAGTTCTTCGGTGAAGTTGGTCAGGCGCGTTAGCGGCTGCTCAAGCATCGGTGCGATGTAATTGCCCGAGCCGTGGCGAGACACAATCAAGCCCTCGTCAACCAGCGCGGCAATGGCCTTGCGCGCCGTGACGCGTGAAATGCCCAGCCGATCAGCCAGCACACGCTCTGAGGGGAGCGCATCGTCCACGCTGAAGCGGCGCTCGCGGATCAGGCGCGCCAGCCCGTTGCGGACCTGCAGGTACAGGTGAGAAGACGCGGCTGAGTCGAGGCTGATCTCGGCGACCAGCGAATCGATGGGTTCGGCATGAGAACTGTCGGAAGCAAGGCTTGTTTCGGCCATATCAGTCGCACTGGTCGTATGTTTGAAGGGGCCCCAGAAGCTCGACACGGAAAACGCGTTGGCGTAGAGGCTGACCATAATACCACTGCCACACCAGCGCCTCGCCGTGCGCGCCTGAGAGAGTGCGTCAAGTCATTGGTAAAAGGGCTGGAAGAGAGCATCCTGGCCCCTGCTTGGCACGGACAACGGGGTGATACCAGTTGTCGAAAGCTGCCACGTCGCCCCAAGCCCGGAACGACGGGTTTGCAGCTTAGGCTTACACCAGCTTTTGCATGGCTGAGGCGACCAGTTCAGCTTTGGGCCCGATGATGATCTGGACGCTCTCGCTGTTGAGCCGGATAACGCCGCTGGCACCGGCGCGCCGGGCGGCGGCTTCGTCCACTTTGGAGGTGTCTTTGAGCGTCAGACGCAGGCGGCTGATACAGGCATCGATGTTGGTGACGTTGGCTGCACCACCGATCAGGCTCAGGTAGGCCTGGGCAAGATGGTCGACCTCGCTGCCGCTGGAAGCGGGGGCGGGAGCGGGAGCGGGTGCCAGCGGTTTGACCTCTTGCGCCGGGGTTTCGGTGTCGTCTTCACGGCCTGGTGTCTTCAGGTGCATCTTGCGGATCACGAAAGAGAAAGAGAAGTAGTAGAGGGCGAAGAACACCAAGCCCTGCAGAATCAGCATGTACCAGTTGATCGCCAGCGGGTTGCGTGCGGACAGCACCATGTCGACCAGGCCCGCGCTGAAACCAAAACCGGCCATCCAGTGCATCTGTGCGGCGATGAAAACCGAAATACCGGTCAGCAAGGCATGCATCACGTACAGCAAGGGGGCCACGAACATGAAGGCAAACTCGATCGGTTCGGTCACGCCGGTGAAGAAGGAGGCAAAACCGGCGGCCATCATCAGCGAGGCGACACGCACCTTGTTCTCAGGCTTGGCGGCGTGGTAGATCGCCAGTCCGGCACCCGGCAGGCCGAACATCATGATCGGGAAGAAGCCGGCTTGGTACATGCCGGTCACGCCCAGGACGGACTTGCCTTCAGCCAGACCCTTGGCGCCAGCCAGGAAGTTCGGGATGTCGTTGATGCCAGCGACGTCGAACCAGAACACGCTGTTGAGCGCGTGGTGCAGACCGACTGGAATCAGCAGGCGGTTGAAGAAACCATAGATCCCGGCACCGAAGGAGCCGAGGCTGACGACGGATTCACCAAAATGCACCAAGCCGCCGTAAATGGCTGGCCAGATCGCCATCAGCGCGAACGAGACGAAGATCATCACGACAGAGGTGATGATCGGTACCAGTCGGCGTCCAGAGAAGAAGGCGAGTGCCTTGTTCAGTTCGACGCCGCTGAACCGGTTGTACAACTCGGCAGCAATCACGCCGCAGAGGATGCCGATGAACTGGTTCTCGATCTTCTTGAAGGCGACCGGAACCTGTTCCAGCGGGATCGACTGGATCTGCGCGACAACACTGGGCTTGAGCAGCGTCGTCACCACCAGATACCCCACCAGCCCGGCCAACGCGGCCGCGCCGTCCTTGTCCTTGGACATGCCGTAAGCGACGCCGATGGCGAAGAGAATCGCCATCTTGTCGATGATCGCCGCACCCGCCTGGATCAGAAATGCGGCGACGGCGCTATCCGACCCCCAGCCGTTCGGATCCAGCCAGTAGCCGATACCCATCATGATCGCCGCCGCTGGCAATACTGCCACCGGCACCATCAGCGCCCGCCCAATGCGTTGCATGTACCCTAGAACACTCATTTTGATTCCTTCTCAGAAATTGACGAAACAACGACTCACCACCGACTTACCTCACTGCCCGGCAGTCATGCCTTGGCAGCATCCAACCACGGCCAAACCTGTCTCACATACGCGCGGATGGCCTCGGCGGATGTCAGTTGCAACACCGCCTGCGCGACCGACTGGCACTCGGCCAGATTCAGTTTGCGCACCACGGACTTGATCTCTGGAATCACTGCGGGGCTCACGGAGAGCTCTGTGGCGCCGAGCCCGATCAGCAAGGGCACGGCCATCGGGTCTGACGCCATCGCGCCGCATACGCCCAGCCACCGGCCACTGCCGGCAGCCCCTTGGGCTGCGAGCGCCAACAGTCGCAACACGGACGGGTGCAGGGCATCCACACGCGCGGCCAGTGCCGGGTTGGTGCGGTCCATACACAAGGCGTACTGCGTCAGATCGTTGCTGCCGACCGAGAAAAAATCCGCTTCCTGCGCCAGTTGATCAGCAAGCACGGCGGCGGCTGGTGTCTCGATCATCACGCCGAGCTCAACACGCTCGGAGATACCCATCTCCGCTGCCAGGCGATCCAGCACAACACGTGTTGCCACGAGTTCAGCCAGGTCGGTCACCATCGGCAGCATGATCTTCACGGCCGAGCGCGGCTGCACGGTCAGGATCGCGCGTAATTGTTCGGTGAGCAGCGCTTCACGCGCCAGGGACAGACGGATGCCGCGCTGGCCAAGAGCCGGGTTGTCTTCCTGCGGCATCGGGATGTAGGGCAAGGATTTGTCGGCACCCACATCCAATGTGCGAATGATGGCGCTGCGCCCCTCCAGCGCGTCGATCACCGCCTGGTAAGCGGCGCGCTGTTCGTCCTGCGTGGGTGCGGTCTGGCGATCCAGGAACAACAACTCGGTACGCAGCAGGCCGACGGACTCGGCGCCGAGTGTCACGGCTTTGGCCGCGTCGGTGGCTGTTGCGATGTTTGCGGCAATTTCAATACGGACGCCGTCGATGGTGACGGCTGGTTCGTGGGCACAGGCCAACATCTGGGCTTGTACTTTCTGGCGTTGGCCGATCTCTGTCAGCGCGGTGGCAAGGCGCTCGGGGTTCGGCGCGGTGTCGAGCAGGCCGTTGTTGGCATCCACAATCACCTGGACGCCTGCGGGCACACCCGCCAGGCGTGGCCCGGTGGCGACCAGCGTGGGAATGCCCCGGGCACGGGCAAGTATGGCCACATGTGAGGTTGGCCCGCCCTGCGCCGTGACGATGGCTGCCACCCCGGCTTGTTCCAGCGCGGTGAAGTCTGAGGGCAAAAGATCGTCGGCCAGCACCACGGCATCCCGGGCAAACACCGGCGCGGCCCCATCGTCACCGGCCAGCTTGCGCAGCACCTGGCGCTCGATGTCGCGCAGGTCGCTGGCCCGCCCGGCGAGCAGGGGGCTGTTGGTTGCCATCAGGATCTGGCACTGGGTTTCTATGGCTGCCTGCCAGGCAAAAGCGGCGCTTTTGCCGGCGGCGATCAGCGTGTTGGACGCAGCCAGCAATTCGGGGTCCTCGACCAGGACGCGGTGGGCGGCAAAAATCTCGGCTTGCTCGACAAGCTGGCGCTGCTCGGCATCGGCGACGGCAGTCGCCAGTTCACCCCCAAGCGCTTGCAGCGCTGCGGCCAGAGCGCGCTGTTCAACGATCTCGCCGTCACCCTGTTCCTTGACGGCACGAATCGCATGTTCAAAACGAGCGGTCAGTCCCATGGCCAGCCCCGGCGAGGCAATCACACCGGCGAACTGGGTCGGTGGCAGGTCTGTTCTTGCGCTTGATTGGATGGACGTTGTGTGTGTCGGAGCCACGGATGCTGCTACGCTGACCGTTTCGAGCGCCGTGATGGCCGCCTCGATGGCATCACCCGCCTGGTGGCCGGTGGCGCGCAGCTCCACTTCCTCACCCTCAGCAACCGATAAGCCCATCATCGCCGTTGCGCTGCGCGCATTGGCGCTGGCGCCGCGCACACGCACCTCGACCGCAGCCGCAAAGGGTTTCAGTGCATTGGCCAGCAGTGCACACGGGCGCGCATGCAAACCGCCTCCATGGCGCACCACAGCCCAGCCATTGGCCGTTTCAACGTCACCGGTATCAACCGGAGCACTGACCGGCAAGGCGGTATCTGTGTTGGTGGCAACCAGGGTCAGAAGTGGATCGCCTGTCGATACGTTGCTGCTGCTGGTACGCGAGGTGATGTGAAAGTCGTCGCCGTTCTCAACCACGAGGATCACCATCGCTGGTTTGTTCTGGCGCTTGAGCAGGTCGATGTCGAACTCGATCAAGGTCTGGCCGGCCCGCACCACGTCACCCTGCACAACACGTGTGACAAAGCCTTCACCCTTGAGCAGCACGGTGTCCACACCGATGTGCAGCAGAACCCGTGCGCCGTTGTCTGCCTCCAGAAAGCAGGCGTGCCGCGACGAATGCAGTTGCACGATGCGTCCGGCGCAAGGTGCGCTCAGCACACCTTGCCCAGCACCGTGTGCCGGGTCAATGGCCAAGCCGTCGCCCATCATGCGACCAGCAAACACCGGGTCGGGAACGTTCTCTATCGCGACAACACGACCACTGGTAAACGCCAACAAATTCAGTTGCGGGAAGCCCATCAAAGTCTCCAAGAAATCTCCAGACACCATCGCCGAACAGCGGGGCTCGGGCACGGCACACACGCCGACATGTGTTGATATTAAAACCAGTGTAGTACCAGTTAAATCTGGCTGTCAACAGTTTGTATTGTTGGTAATTGCTTATTTATCTTTGAAAACAAGTGTATTGAAGTTGACTGCGACCTGTGAGGTGCATGGCGGTTACGGTTCTGGCTACTTGACCTGGTGCCATTGTGGTTCTATAGTGGCATTATCTGAATGAGGAACCCACTTTCATGTCGACATCTCTCACCGGCTGCATCCTGACGCCTGACGGCTGGGTTCGCGGCACGCTCACCTTCGATGAGCGCATCGCGACCATCACCGGGGAAAACGTCGCAGCTCCGCCACAGGACGAGGCCCTGATCCTGCCCGGATTCATCGATCTGCATGTGCACGGCGGCGGCGGTGCCGACGTGATGGACGGACACGGTGCTGTTGAGACGGTGGCGCGTTTGCATGCCCGCCACGGCACCACCAGCTTGCTGGCAACAACGATGACCGCGCCGCGTGACAGCATCGAACAGGCACTCACCGATGTTGGTCGGGCGATGCGCCAACGCGCTCCCGGTACCGCGCGTATTCTTGGTGTTCACCTGGAGGGACCGTTCATCAATGCCAGCCGACTGGGGGCACAACCCAGCGAAGCACGTACCGGCACGATCGAAGAGCTCAGCGCCTTACACGCGCTGGCCAGAATTCGTGTGCTGACCCTGGCGCCCGAAATCTCGGGGCACCTCGACTTCATCCGTCAGCTGAAGATTGCCGGCATCATTGCGCAAATCGGCCACAGCAACGGCAGTTACGAAGAGGGTGTGGCTGCGCTTGACGCTGGCGCAGGTGGCTTCACGCACCTGTTCAATGCCATGAGCGAGTTTCACCACCGCAAACCGGGCATGGTGGGCGCCGCACTGGCACATGCCGAGTTTGCCGAGATCATCCCCGACTTGTTACATGTGCACCCAGGCGCCATCCGCGCCGCGCGCCGGGCGATTCCCAAGCTGTATTGTGTGACCGATTCAACCTCTGGCGCGGGCATGCCCGATGGTGAGTACCACCTTGGCTCGCAGTGCGTGACCAAGTGCCTGGGCGGTGTGCGCTTGGCCGATGGCACATTGGCCGGCAGCGTGCTGACCATGGATCAGGCCTTCCGCAACCTGGTGTCGATCGGTATCCCCGCGCATGAAGCGGCGCGCCATGTCTCCACCCATCCTGCGGACTATCTTGGCGAAACCGAACGCGGGCGTCTGCTGCCAGGCGCCTACGCTGACATTGTTGTGATGTCGCCCGAACTGCAACTCACCCAGGTCTTTGTTGAAGGCGAACCCATCGAGCGCTCGCCCGCATCTCACTGAATAGGAATAGTCGATGGAAATCATCATCCAAGCCACCCCCGAAGCCGCAACCAGCGTTGCCGCGCGCATCGTTGCCCGCCTGCTGCGGGAAAAACCCAACGCGGTTCTCGGGCTGGCCACGGGCAGCACACCGCTGCTGTTGTACCGCGCGCTGATTGACATGAAACTCGACTGGCGCCGTGTGACCACCTTCAACCTGGACGAATACATCGGCCTGCCACAAGACCACCCGCAGTCGTACCACAGCTTCATGTGGGAGAACCTGTTCCGGCACATCAACATTCCCAAAGAAAACGTGAACATCCCGGACGGCAACGCGAGTGACATTCCTGGTTGCTGTGCGGCCTACGAGCAGCGCATCCGCGATGCGGGTGGCATCGACCTGCAGATATTGGGGATTGGTACCGACGGCCACATCGGCTTCAACGAACCCACATCGTCACTGGCCTCGCGCACACGCATCAAGACCCTGACACCGCAAACCCGCAAAGACAATGCCCGCTTCTTTGGCAGCGAGGCCGATGTGCCGGGCCACGTCATCACGATGGGCATTGGCACCATCATGGAGGCGCGGCAAAACCTGATGCTGGCCTTCGGTAACAACAAGGCGCGGGCCATTGCCGAAGCGGTGGAAGGGCCGATCACAACCATCAACCCGGCCTCCATCCTGCAGATGCACCCGGACGCCAAGGTCTGCCTCGACGCCGAAGCCGCAGCCCAATTAAAGCGGGCCGAGTACTACCGCTGGGTCTACGACAACAAGCCGGATTGGCAGCATCTGTGACGGCGTCAAGGCGGACTATTCCGTCTCCAAATCGAAAAATCACACGATGTTTTTGCCGTGCAACTCTGTCACGCCGGTGTAGTTGGCCAACTGGCGCCGGTTGGCCGGTAACAGTTTGCCGGCCGCGACGATCTCAATTCGCCGCCCCGGTTGCATCTGCATGGCCTTGAGCGCGTCGCGCCCCTCCCAGGCCGTTGTTTGCCCGCCAGATGTCAACACGCGGGTGATGCCGTGGATGGTGTTGAGTTGCTTGAACGACGCCTGTATGTCCGTTGAATAGTCAATGGCCTTGTGAAAGGTCACGGCCAGCGGCGCTGCTACGCGAACCAGGCGCTCAGTGTTGTGCATGTCGATGTGGCCGTCCTCGGTCAAAAGTCCGAAAACGACGCCAGCCACACCGGCTTGTTGGCAGCTTTTGATGTCGCGTTCCATCTGATCAAGCTCCGCCTCGGTGTACACAAAATCGCCACCACGCGGGCGGATCATGGCCACCACCGGAATCGACAGGCCCTGCACACAGCGCTGCACCAACTCGTGCGACGGCGTCAGGCCGTCTTGATCCAATGCCGAGCACAACTCGATACGGTGCGCGCCCCGCTGTTGGGCGGTCTGTGCCGCCTCGAACGATTCGACACAGGCTTCAAAGAGCAGAGAAGGAAGATGCGTTGCCATGCTTGTTTGGTTCTTGTTTGTAAATGACGGGTTCACGCCAGCCATAACAACAACTGCCGTGCCACCAGCGGGTTGCTGAGCAACTGCATGTGGTGGGTGTTGTACAGCACCATCTGGTGTGACGGCGCAAACACCAGGCAACGCGCCGGGTCGGCATGTTGGCCAAGCGCGCTGGGCAGCGGCACCAAGCCGTCGCCCAGCAGGCGGTCCGCCAGGCTGCCGCGTTTGGCGGCGGTGGTGGCCGCCACCGCATAACAGGCGATGCGTTCGGGCAGCGGCACTGGCTGGCGGCTGTCGGGTTGGCGGCGAAAGCGGTCATGGCCCTGCCAGTCCACATCCAGCAGGTGGCCGTAGCGCAGGTCGGTCACGCCTGCACTGCGCAGCTGGCCCAACTTGGCAAACGGGCGGCTGTAGGGTGTGCTGCCCAGCAGCTCATCGACCCAGTTGCCCGCGCGCTCCAGCGGCGCGCCGTGGTGGGGTGTGCCCAGGAACACGATGCTTTTGACCCGTTCGGGCCATGTCAGTCCGGCCTGGCTCGCATAAAACAGCGCACTGCGGATCAGCAGCCCGCCCATGCTGTGTGCCAGCACGGTGATCTGGCTCAGTGCCGTGGGCCAGCGCACCACCAGCGCTTCCAACTGCTGGGCCAGTGCATGGCCGTTTTGTGACACATGCAGGCCGCTGTTGTAACGCAAGTACACCGGGGTGTAGCCCAGCGCGCTGGACAGGCCGCTGGCATGGTTGACCGGGTGGCCCTGGCGCTGGGTGGTCCACTGCAGGTCGTTCATACACAGGCCGTGGATCACCAGCAGCAGCTTGGGTTCTGCGTTGGTGGGCGGCAGATTCGACGCCAAATCGGCCTCTAGCCCTTGTATAGGCTGGGTAGATTGCTCTGGTAAACGCAGCGTCATCGGCAGTGCCAGCGGGTTGTTGCTGGCGGCCAGGCGGTCACCCATCACCCCATTGAGGGCTGCGATCACCGCAAGGCGTTCGGGCGACTCGTCACTTTGGTCCTCCACCCCCTGCAGCAGCGGCTCCAGGCGCGTCAGGGCGCTGGCCAGTCCGCGCCCGATGAGTGCGGTGACGCCGTGGATGCCCTGGTACACCAGCCCGGTCAGGCCGCTGGTGTGCGCAGGTGTTGCCCCATGGGATGCGCCCAGCGTGCGCCAGACCGACTGGTGCACCCCCTCGGTGATGCCCGCAATGGCATGGGTAGCCTGCGTGGCCAGCAACGCCGCCGCACGCAAATCAGATGCGCGCACATGCCTGGGTTTGTTGGCGGGGCGTGCGGTGCTCATGTGCCATTGTGGCAAAGGCTGGGGCGCTTGATTAGGGCGGGGATACCAGGGG
>NZ_JAHFZF010000020.1 GCF_018619435.1 Rhodoferax sp. U11-2br
GGGCTGGTGCTGCCTGGGGTGGGGGCGGGTGGCTGTTTGGTAGCGGTCTGGCGCACGTTGAGGCTGCCGCTGATCACATCCGGCGTCAGCCGGGTGTCGATGGCTGCCGGGTTGATGCCCTGCAGCTGGACCTGGCCACGCCACAGGCCGGTGCTGTCACCCACCTTGGCGTCGATGTCACCCTGGCCCTGGATGTGACCACCCGCACCCTGTGCCTGCAAGGACTGTAGCAGCCAGTGGCCGCCGCTGTAGGTCAGCTCGGCCTGGAGCGCTTGCAGCGGCAGGCGTTGCTGGTCCCACGGACCACTCAAGCTGTTTTTCAGTGTCACACCGGCCAGCCAGCCAGAACCCTGGGGCTGCACCTGGGCCTGACCGCTCAGCCCGGTTTGGGGGGCTTGTGGCCATAGGTTGGCCAGGTTCAGGGCCTGCCATTGGCCTTGTGCCCGGACGATGGCTTGCGCCTGCCAGGGTGCAATCTGGGCCGACAGGCTGGCTTGTATCTCGGCGGTTTTGCCCCCTTTGCCGGGCAACGCGGTGTTGGATGCGGGTTTAAGGTCGGCTTGCAAAACCAGCTCGGCCTGCGGCCCGGCCAGCTTGCCAAGCAGTGTGGCCTGGGCCCGCAGTGGCAACGGCTCGGCCCGGCCCGGCACAGAGGCAGCCACCGTGGCCCCGGCCTGCACATCCAGTGCCATCGGGCCGCTCGCCTGCAACTGGCCCGAAAAACTAAAACTATTGGACAAAAACTGCCCCACGCCCTTGTCCATCCTGTGGAGTTTGGTATCAAAAACGTAGTGTGCTGCGAGCTTCTCCAGCCGCTGGGTACTGACCCCCACCCACTCCAGCACATCCACCTGCAGCTGCGCATCCACCTGGAAAGGCAGGCCCAGATCGGTCGGTGGGGTGCTGGGCGCGGCGGGTGTGGGCGCACGCTGGTCCTGGATAGTCAGCTGCCCCATGCGCAGCTGGCTCAGGCGCAGCTCGCGCTGCAGCAGCGCGATCGGCTCCCAGGCCAAGTCAACGTCCTGCGCCACCACACTCAGATCACCCCGCTGCCAGCGCAACCAACCAATGTGCCCGCCAAAACGCACCGAACCACGGACGTCCCGGGTCTCCAGGGTTTGCCCGGCGGGCAACAGCCGCTGCACCTGCTGCAGCGCTGCTGCCAGCGAGGCATCTGACCCAGACCAGAACCACAGCCCGGCCAGCAGGCCAAGCGTGGCCAGCAGCAGGCCAGTCAGTGTCCACACACTGCGGCGCAGCACGGGCTTCAAAACACAAACCCCACGTTAAGGTGCAGCCGCCATTTTTGCAGCGCCACACCGTAAGCCAGGTCAATCTGCAGCGGGCCCACCGGTGTTTTCCAGCGCACCCCACCCCCCACACCGACCTGGGCATCCAGGCGGGCCGCCTTGTTGGCTACAGATCCGGCGTCGACAAACAACGCGCCCTCCCAGTCGGTCAAACGCCCGTTGTGGGTGATGGGGCGCTGCCACTCCACCGTGCCGGTGGCCAAGTAGCGCCCGGCATTCACGGTGCCATCGGCCTCGGTGATGCCGATGCTGCGCAGCGCGTAACCGCGCACACTGCTGGCGCCACCGGCCAGGAACAACAGGGTCGAGGGCAGGCTGGTGCCGTCCTTGACCACCACCGCGCCGAGCTGGGCGCGCAGCGCCAGCCGCCCTGCACGCAGGTCGGTCAGGCCGCTGTCGTCGGCGCGCGTCAGCGGCACATAGGCCTGCCAGCGTGCCAACACCCTGCCAAAAGGAATGTGTTCGTTGCCCAAGGTGGTGCCACCACCCACCTCCAGCCCGAGCGCCCAGCCACTGGTCGGGAACGGCAGGGCGTCAAATTCACGCAGGGTGAAGGCGTAGTTGGCACTGAGCGACTCGGCCTGGTTCGATGGGGTGTTGTCCGTGCTGATGCTGTCGGCGCGGTTGTATTCGAGGTAGTAGCTGCGGTCGATGCGCTCCTGCTCTTTGCTGGAACCGGCGCGCCAGCGCTGGCTGCTCACCTCGGTGCTGCCACTGGTTTCGTTTTGCAACAGCACCGAGGTGTTCCAGCGCCAACCCGCTTCGTTGGGGGGCGCGGTCAGCTCGGTGCTGAGGGACTGGGTGTCCTGATCGAGCGAGAGTTTGCTGAGCGCGCGCCAGCCCAGGCCGGGCACCATCTGGTGCAGGTGTTCGGCGCTGATACGTGCACCACTGTCGCTGCTGGCGCCCACACCGATCGTGACTTTTTGCAGCGGGGCTTCGCGCAGCGTCACCAGCACGGGGGCGGCTTGTGGGTCGGCTCCGCTGGTGTCCAGCCGGATGAACGCGGTGTTGAAGTAACCACTGCGGGTCAGACGCTGCTGGGCAGCCACCAGCTCTTTGAGGTCGTAGTCGCTGCCCTCGGGCAAGCGTGCCAGGCGGCGCACCAGGTCGGTGTCATAACGTTTTAACCCGGTGGAGACCAGTGTGCCCAGGCGAAAGGCGGGGCCGGAGTCGAGCGTGAGCGTCAGTCTGGCGCTGTGGGTTTCGGGGTCCACATCGGCCTCGGACACACTGACGGTGCCGGTGGGGTAGCGCTGGCTGGTGAGTTGCTGGAGCGCCTGCTGTTTGGCCGCACTCCAGGCGGCCTGGGTGAAGCGGTTGCCTGCGGGTAGCAGCCAAGTGCCGGTGATCAGCGCCCGCTGCGCCGCGTCTTCTGGGTCGGTGGTGATCGGGCCGCTGAACTGCAGGCGCACCTGGCGGACCTGCACCGGCTCACCGGGCACCACCACCATCTGCACCTCTCGGGTGGCGCTGGCTTGTGCCTCAGCGCTGCGGCTGAGAGTGATCAGCGGTGAGAAATAACCCTGGGTGGCCAGCAGCTTCTGTGCGTCGATTCGGGCCATGTCGAGCAGGCGGTCCAGCTCGTCGTTGCTCAGGTCGCTCAGGCTGCGGTAGCGTTGTAACTCCAGATGCCGCTCCAGCAGGGTTTTGATCTCATCGGGAGCGCTGATGACGAGGGTGAAAGCGGGCGTGGCGCTGCTGTCGTCCAGGGCTGCGGGGCTGCTGGCCGCGCTGTCATGCAGGGTGGCCATGACCTCGGGTGGTGTGGCGGGCGCCACACCATCGGGCTCGGGCAGGGTTTGTGCGGCCACCAGCAGCGGGGCCAGCCACAACGCGGCCCCATAGCCAAGGGCTGTTTTGAACCAGCGTGTGTTCATTGGCTGAGCAATCGCATGGCCTCTTCCAGACCTTTGAGGGTCATCGGGAACATGCGCCCACCCATCAGTTGCTGCACGATGCTGATGCTTTGGCGGTATTGCCAGACACCTTGCGGCTCGGGGTTGATCCAGGCGAACTGTGGGTAGGCGTGGGTGAGGCGCCCCAGCCATTCGGCACCGGCTTCTTCGTTGCCGTATTCGACGCTGCCGCCGGGCTGCAAGATTTCATACGGGCTCATGGTGGCGTCACCGATGAAGATCAATTTGTAGTCCTTGTTGTACTTGCGCACGATGTCCCAGGTCGGAAACTTCTCGGCAAAACGGCGGCGGTTGTTCTTCCAGACAAAGTTGTAGACGCAGTTGTGGAAGTAATAAAACTCCAGGTGTTTGAACTCGGTCTTGGCGGCAGAAAACAGCTCTTCCACCCGCGCGATGTGTTCGTCCATGGTGCCGCCCACGTCCATCAGCAACAGCACCTTGACGTTGTTGTGGCGCTCCGGGCGCATCTTGATGTCGAGGTAACCCGCGTTGGCGGCGGTGGCGCGGATGGTGTCGTCCAGGTCCAGCTCTTCCACATGCCCCTCGCGGGCAAACTTGCGCAGGCGGCGCAGCGCCACCTTGATGTTGCGGGTGCCGAGTTCCTGGGTGTCGTCATAGTCGCGGTAGGCGCGCTGCTCCCAGACCTTGACGGCGCTTTTGTTCTGGCCCGGCCCGCCAATGCGAATGCCCTTGGGGTTGTAACCGCCGTGGCCAAAGGGTGAGGTGCCGCCGGTGCCGATCCACTTGCTGCCGCCTTCGTGGCGCTCTTTTTGTTCTTCGAGGCGCTTTTTGAGCGTCTCCATCAGCTCGTCCCAGCCCATCGCTTCGATGGCGGCTTTTTGCTCAGGCGTGAGGTGGATGTCCAGCGTTTTTTTGAGCCATTCCAGCGGAATGTCTTGGGTGATGTCGGTGATCAGCTCCACACCGTGGAAGTAGGCCGCAAACGCCTTGTCGAACTTGTCGTAATGTTTTTCGTCCTTGACCAGGGTGGCGCGGCTCAAAAAGTAGAAGTCCTCGATCTTGTAGCCTTGGGGTGCATCACCTGTCTCGTCATCCTCAGCCTGCGGCGT
Source organism: Rhodoferax sp. U11-2br (assembly GCF_018619435.1). Taxonomy (GTDB): domain Bacteria; phylum Pseudomonadota; class Gammaproteobacteria; order Burkholderiales; family Burkholderiaceae_C; genus Rhodoferax. Next base: position 4,300 of record NZ_JAHFZF010000020.1, read on the forward strand.
TTTGGGCCCGACCACCCCCAGTTTGAGCGCCTCCAGCAAGGTCAGGAACTCCTTGACCGAGACCGGCAACTTGGCGGCGCGCAGGGTGTAGAAGAAGTCGATCAGCATGGTGGTGAGAGATCTCTGGGGGCTGTCAGGCCCAGGGTTTGTCCAGCGAATACAGCAACTGCGCCTTGACCTCAGGCCACTCACCGCTGCGCAGGCTGTACATCACGGTGTCGCGGATGCTGCCGTCGCGGCGCAGCGCGTGGCCACGGATCACGCCGTCTTTTTTGGCACCCAGGCGCTCGATGGCAGCTTGGCTGGCAAAGTTGAAGTTGTCGGTGCGCCAGCCCACCACATGGCAGCCGAGCACTTCAAACGCATGGGTCATCAGCAGCAGTTTGGCAGTGCTATTGACGTGCGTGCGCTGCACACTTTTGGCGTACCAGGTGTAACCAATCTCCACGCGTTTCACGGCGGGCAGGATGTCGTGGTAACTGCTGGTGCCCAGCACTTTGCCCGTTGCTGTTTCCGTCACGGCAAACGCAAAGCGGTTACCCGCCTCACGCATGGCCAGCGCGTCTTCGATGTATTTGCGGGTGTTTTCTGGTTCGGGCACCGAGGTGACGCGGATGTTCCAGAGCTCTCCATCGGCGGCGGCGGCACGCAGGCCGTCTTCGTGCTCCAGACTCAGGGGCAGCAGGGTGATGCCGCGCTCGTTCAGGGAAACAGGTTCAACAAATGCCATTCAACAACTCCAAATAAAACAGGGATTCACAAAAACAAAGCCCGCCTGTCCAGAATCTCCGCGCGGGAGTCAGTGGGGGTGGCCCCCGATTTCTGGTACCCCAGTATGAGGGGGATGCCCCCACTGACTCCCGCGCAGCGAAAACCCCTCATGCCTGAGTCCAGGATGTCAAACCTGACGCTTCGTCAACACCGGCATGTTTCAAATCACCTCACCGATTGCGCTGCTGCATGAACACCAGCTTCTCAAACAGAGTCACATCCTGCTCGTTCTTTAGCAACGCGCCCACCAGCGGCGGCACGGCCACCTTGTCGCCTTCGGTCTGCAGCACAGACACCGGAATGTCCTGCGCCATCAGCAGCTTGAGCCAGTCCAGCAGTTCGCTGGTGGAGGGCTTTTTCTTCAGGCCGGGCAGGTTGCGGATGTCAAAAAAGGTCTTCATCGCCGCTTGCAGCAACTCGGCTTTGAGGCCGGGAAAGTGCACATCCACAATCTGTTGCATCGTGGCCGCATCAGGGAACTTGATGTAGTGGAAGAAACAGCGGCGCAGGAACGCATCGGGCAACTCTTTTTCGTTGTTGGAGGTGATGAACACCAGCGGGCGGTGTTTGGCGCGGATCAGCTCACGCGTCTCGTAACAGTAGAACTCCATGCGGTCGATTTCGCGCAACAAATCGTTCGGAAACTCGATGTCGGCCTTGTCGATCTCGTCAATCAGCAGGGCCACTGGCTGGTCGGCGGTGAAGGCCTGCCACAACACACCCTTGAGAATGTAGTTATGGATGTTCTTGACCCGTTCACCGCCATCGATATCCGACAGTTGTGAGTCACGCAGACGGCTCACCGCGTCGTACTCGTACAGACCCTGTTGCGCCTTGGTGGTGCTTTTGATGTGCCATTGCAGCAGTGGCAGGTTCAGCGCACTCGCCACTTCCTCGGCCAGCATGGTTTTGCCGGTGCCGGGTTCACCCTTGACCAGCAGCGGGCGCTGCAGGGTGATGGCGGCATTCACCGACAGCATCAGGTCGGTCGTGGCGACGTAGTTTTGGGTGCCTTGGAATTTCATGGTGGTGTGGTCTGTGAACAGAGGTGTTGAAGCTTAGCGTGGGTTTTAGTCTTGCGTGGCACGCCGCTGCACATTGGCGATGTAGGCGTTGCCGTCGGGTGGACGGCCCGCGCGCTGACTCTCCCACAACATCTGGCCCAGGCACTCCATCACCTCGTGGTGCGCGTCGTGCAAAGAGTCGAGCCGGGCCGTCAGCAACTCCACCGCCTGGCGGATACCACGTGGCTGGTCGATGCTGCATTGCTCGGTGATCGACAGGTGCATCGATAGGTGCAAAAACGGGTTGCTTTTGCCGTCCTCGGGCAGCGCCATGCTGGCCAATGCGGCGGACTCGTTCGCCAGCTCGGCGTGGTATTCGGGGTGTTCGTTGATCCATAACGACGCTATGGTCTCAATAGCTTCGAGCGCTTGCCCTGTCTGGGCTTTGGCGTAAACAGAGCAAAAAAAACGGCGGACATCGGCTTGGGAGGGATTAAACATAAACAGCTTGGGAAAATAGGAAAAATAGTCCAGCTCAACCCAGCCAGACCGGAAGGCGCCACTGGCGCCACAGGGACAGGCCGCGCAGGCCAGCTGTGACCAGCAGGCAGGTGAGCAAGGCCAGCCAGCCTGGTGCACCCAGTTCCCACACGCCCAGGTAGGCCCAGCCACCGACAAAAGCACACACCGCATAAGGCTGCTGGTCGCGGAAAGTGGTCGGGATTTCGTTGCACACAATGTCGCGCAGCACCCCACCAAACACACCGGTGATCACCCCCATCAGCACCGCCACCAGGGCGGGCATATGGGCCCCCAGCGCCAGGTCCACACCGGTGGCCGCGAACAGGCCCAGACCCAGCGCGTCGGGGATGGCGATGGTTTTCTGGGTGAGCGCCAGGTGTTGGCTGCGCAAAAAAAGCATGGACAACAGGCAGATCAGCATCACCGCCCACAACATCTCGACGTGGCGTACCCAGAAAAACGGGCGCTGGTCGAGCAACAGATCGCGCAGTGTGCCACCACCAAACGCGGCCAGGAAACCGACCACACAGATGCCCACGGCGTCGAGTTTTTTGCGGGCACCTTCCAAAACCCCGGACAATGCGAAGGCGGCGGTCCCCGCCAGTTCGACCAGCAGTCGGAGTGTTTCGCCCCATTGTTGAATGTGTTGCATGCCTGAATTGTCGCGTTATGCCTTTGTTAGATGTTTTTCCCCTGATCACTGAACCCTATTTCTACATGGTGGCCATCCCAGCAGTGCTGCTGATGGGCTTGAGCAAAAGCGGTTTTGGCGCTGGTTTTGGTTCGCTGGCGGTGCCGGTGATGGCGCTGGCGGTGAGTGTGCCGCAGGCCGCTGCGATTTTGATGCCGGTGCTGCTGGTGATGGACATCCTGGGCATGGCGGCCTTTCGCAAGGACTTTGACCTGAAGTTGCTGCGTTTCCTGCTGCCCTGGGGGCTGGTGGGCATTGTGGTGGGCACCTTGTTGTTCAAGGTGCTCAACGCCCATGTGGTGGCCGGTATGGTGGGCGCCTTCACGCTGCTGTTTCTGGCGCAACGCTTGCTGTTTCCCCCCAAGCCCAACAGCCCGCCGCCGCCCAAATGGCTGGGTGTGTTGCTGACCGTGGCCTCGGGGTTTACCAGCTTCATCGCCCATGCGGGTGGGCCACCGATCAACGCCTATGTGATTCCGATGCGCCTGTCACCCGTGCGCTTCACCGCGACCATGGCGTTTTTCTTTTTTGTGATCAACCTGTCCAAATGGATTCCGTACGCCTGGCTGGGCCTGCTGGACTGGCGCAACATGGCGACCTCGCTGGTGCTGCTGCCGATTGCGCCGATTGGGGTCTGGGTGGGTGTCTGGCTGGCGCGGCGCATCAGCCAGCGCCTGTTTTACGGTTTCTTGTACGCAGGTATGTTGCTGACCGGGCTTAAGCTGTTGTGGGATGCATTGGCTTGAGGTGTGAGGAAAGTCGCTGTGTTGCAGCCAAACACGCTGCCTAAAAGATAGCTATCAGCCCTTGATAAATAAGGGCTAGAGGCTTTTTTCTTATATAAGCCCGGCTCAGTGGCCCTCGGCCAGCAAATCGTCAGACCCCGGCTGGGCCGGCACCGCAAACTGTTCGCTGGCCCAGGCGCCCAGGTCAATCTGTTTGCAACGTTCGCTGCAGAAGGGCCGAAACCTGTTGCTGCTGGCATACAGGCTCGGGCCGCCACATTGCGGGCAGTTGACCCATTTTTCCGGGATCTCGGGGGTGGTGCTGGCGCTCATGAACACAGCGCCAGTTCAAACGACAGGTCGTCATTGACCAGATGCGGGCGCTGGTCCTCACCGAGTTGCATCAGCCGCACCGACACCATCAGCCGATTGCCGCTGATCTCGGGGATCAGGCCTTGTGCCACATCCAATGCCACGCGCAGCAGCAGGAAGGTGCGGCCTTGCGGCAGGTTTTGCTGGAACTGGCCACCGTTGGCCATGACTTTTTGCGGGGTGCCCGAGTCGCGTAGCAGCTTGAGCAGCAACTGCACCGCAGCGGACAGCGCGGTCAGGGTGCCAATCCACTGCAGCAGGTCGGCCTGGCGGATGGCGCCACTCTTGTGCTGCCAGGCGTAATACGAGGGCAGATCAAACTCGCAGGTGCCGCCGGGAATGCTGATGCGGCTGCGGATGCTCATCAGCCAGTCGTTTTCTGTCAAGGGCTGGCCGGACTTGCCTTGCTGGTTGTTCAGTGCGGTATAACACTGCTCGATGTCAGCGATGACCTGATCCAGCACCGACTCGGCAATGGCCGGGTTGCCCCGATAGGCCTCGAGCAGGTGTTTTTGTTTGTCCAGGTCCTTGAGCAGATCGGTTTTGAGGTCGGCGCGGGCCGCCACGTCCATGATCTCGAACAGGGTGACCAGCGCAAAGTGGTGGTCCAGCGCGTCCACCCGTGTCACCAGCTGTTGCAGGCGCAAGAAGAGGTGTTCCAGCCGCAGATAGGTGCGGATGCGTTCGTGCAGGGGGTATTCGTAAAGGATCACGCTAATGGGGGCCAACTGTGGTGTTTGCCAATGATAGCCCGAAGGTAGCCGCCAATGCTGCAACTTGGGTGCGCAAATCCGCCAGTTTGATGCCGTCATTCCAGATCACCGCGTCGGCCGCCTGCAGCCGCCGCAGCCGGGGTGACTGGGCTTGCATGATGGCTTGCACCGCGGCCGGGTCAAGCTGGCTGCGTGCTACCACCCGGCTGATCTGGGTGGGTTTGCTGCAGTCCACCACCAGCACCTGGTCAACCCGGCTGCGCCAGTGGGTCGACTCCACCAGCAGGGGCACATCAAACACCAGGCAGCGGTGACCTGCGGCCACGGCATCATCGGCCTGGCGCTGGGTTTCCAAACCCACCAGCGGGTGCACGATGGCCTCCAGCCGCTGCCGTGCGCTGGCATCGGCAAAGACCAGGCTGCGCATCTCTTGGCGGTCCAGCGCGCCCTCTGGCGTGATCATCTTGTTACCAAAAGTTGCACGAATCGGGGCGATGGCTGCACCGCCCGCAGCCGTGACCGCGCGGGCAATGGCATCTGCGTCGATGACCGCTGCGCCCAGCTCCGCCAGACAAGCTGCCACCGTGCTTTTGCCGCTGCCAATGCCCCCGGTCAGTCCCAGTCGGACCACAGTTGCCATGGGTCAGAAACCCACCGCGTGCAGGATCGCCTGCGGGCCAAACACCAGTGCGGTCAGACCGGCGCCCGCCAGAAACGGGCCAAACGGGATGTAACCACCCTCGCGTAGCCCGCTGGTGAACTTCATGGCAATGCCGACGATGGCGCCGATGACCGAGGCCATCAGGATGATCGGCACCAGCGCCTGCCAGCCAAACCAGGCGCCCAGCGCAGCAAACAGCTTGAAGTCGCCAAAACCCATGCCTTCCTTGCCAGTGGCCAGCTTGAAAGCCTGGTACACCAGCCACAGCGACAGATAACCCGCCACCGCACCCCACAGCGACTCGGTCAGGGGGGTGGCTGTCCAGCCCAGTGTGGTGGCGATCAGCCCGGCCCAGACCAGGGGCAGGGTGATGTTGTCGGGCAGCAAGGTGGTGTCCCAGTCGATCATGCCCAGGCAGACCAGGGCTGCAGCTAAGCCGCTCCAGGCCAGCGCGGTGGCGGTCAGGCCCCAGCGCCAGGCGCAATAGAAAAACAGCGCACCGGTCACCAGCTCCACCAGCGGGTAACGCACACTGATGGCGGTGCCGCAATACCGACACTTGCCACGTAACACCAGGTAACTCAGCACCGGGATGTTCTCCAACCAGGACAAGGTGTGGCTGCATTTGGGGCAGCGCGAGCGCGGCAGCATCAGGTTGAAGGGCTCGCTGGCGGGTTGTGCCTGGCCGCTCAGATCGGCACACTCGGCCTTCCATTGCGCCTCCAGCATCACCGGCAGTCGGTAGATCACCACATTGAGAAAACTGCCCAGCAGCAGCCCCAGCAGCCCCATCAGGCTGGCGTCCAGTCCTTGAGACACATGGAGGAAGTCGCCCATCATTGCAATAAACCCTGTTGATTCATAAAGACCTGTTTCTTCTGAGCTCGCAAGCTGCTGTTGAACCCTGTCGCATCGGTTGGTCGCCTGTGTGACGACCGGTGACAACGGGCTGGTCTCGATCTTACGATGTTGGCACACCCACTTACCCAGAGAGGAGTGATGCAATACGCAATAACACAAGAGCTTTTCCCAGTCTGAAAGAAGGGTTGTTTTTCACGGTTTTGTCACAACGGGTGGGTAAATTCAACGCGCTGAAATAACCAAGGAATTTTGCGATGCGATCAAAAACTTCTTTCCTGAGTGCGGCCCTCCTAGCGACTGTTTTGTCTGCCACCTGCTCGGCCCAAACCATTTTTCCCTTGACCCAAGCAGACATCCTGGCGGGCTCACTTTTCGATTTCAAAGTGGAATTCGACAGCGTGGTTGACCCGGCGCAGGTCAAGGTCAGCATCAACGGGGTGGACTACAGCAAAACACTGGGCAAGTCGGCTGTTTTGGTGGCCAAAGAAGATGGCAAAGAGGTCTCCAGCCTGCTTTTGCGTGACGCCAGCATCCGCAAACCTGGTACTTATGTGGTGACTGCCACCGACGGCAAGGCCACCAGTTCCGTGACCTGGACGGTGTACAGCACCCCTGCCAAGAGAGTTGCCAAAAATGTGATTCTGTTTGTGGGGGATGGCTTCTCCATCGGCCACCGCACTGCGATGCGTCTCTTGTCCAAAGGTATTGAGGGTGGCAAATTTACCTCCAAACTCGCCGTTGACGAGATGCCGTACATGGCCTTGTTGACCACCCAGGGCACCGACTCGATCATCACCGATTCTGCCAACGCGGCCCATGCCTACACCACGGGACACAAATCTTGTGTGAATGCACTCGGTGTGTATTGTTCACGCGCGGCCAATTCGCTGGACCATCCCAAGGTGGAGACCATCACCTCTTTGGCCAAGCGCCACGGCATGGCGGTGGGTGCGGTGACCAATTCTGAGATCGAAGATGCCACACCGGCGGCGATGGTGGCGCACACCCGGCGCCGTTCGGACTTCAACGACATCGTGGAGATGTTTTACCAAAGCAAGATCGACGTGATCATGGGTGGCGGGTCACCCAATTTCTTGCCCAAGTCGACCCCCGGCTCCAAACGCAAGGACGACGTGGATTACATCGAGCGTTTTAAGCAGGCTGACTACCGCTTGGCCACCACCAAGACCGAGATGTTGGCTGCCGCCGACGACGCCAAAACCACCAAACTGCTGGGTTTGTACAACACCGGCAACGTGGACGGTGCACTGGATCTGAAATTCCTCAAAAAGGGTTCGGTGGCCAAGTTCCCCGACCAACCGGATGTGCCTGAGAGCATGAATGCCGCCCTGAAAGTGTTGTCGCGCAACAAAAACGGGTTTGTGTTGATGGTGGAAAGTGCACGTATCGACAAATACTCTCACTCGCTGGATGCTGAGCGCGCCATTTACGACGCGATCATGCTGGACAACGCGGTGAAACAAGCCAAACAGTGGGCCAAGGCCAACGGCGACAACACGCTGATCCTGGTCACCGCCGACCACAGCCATGCGGTGAGTGTGGTGGGTACGGTGGACGACAACAAACCCGGTCCAGACATGCGCAACAAGATCGGCACCTACAACGAGGCGGGTTTCCCCAATTACCCGGCGCCGGACGCGGATGGTTACCCGAACAAGGTGGATGTGTCACGCCGCCTGCGTGTGCTCTTTGGCTCTTACCCTGACCACTACGACACCTTTGCGCCGCACATGGAGGGTGAGTTTGTGCCCGCCATCCGTAACGCTGCTGGCGTGATGGTCGCCAACGATGCTTACAAGGATGCGCCGGGCGCAGAGTTGCGTGTTGGTAACCTGCCCAATATTGGCTCAGGTGCCGCGAACAGTGGTGTACACACGGGTGACGATGTGGTCCTGACCGCTATGGGACCGGGGGCACAAAAAGTACACGGTCAAATGGAAAACACCGATCTGTTCCGCGTCATGGCAGAAGCCCTGGCACTGTCACCGCAACAGCGGTCCGCTTCATCGAAGGCCTCTTCGAAATAATGCTTTGCTTGTCCTGGTTGTCCGGCGAGTTGCCTCGCCGGACTTTTTTGCTTTTGCCGGCGCTGATGGCCACCCCCTTGGTCAGCTCGGCCGACACTGCACGTCTTGACAACCAGCTGAGCTTTGACACTTTGTACAAGTCGGTGGGTGTTTTGGGGACGGTGTATTCCGATCAGGCCAAGTCACTCAAGAACAAGGAAGTGCGCATGCGTGGCTACATGGCACCGCCTTTGAAGCCGGAGAGCAAGTTTTTTGTGCTGACACGTGAGCCGGTGGCGGTCTGCCCTTTTTGTGCGTCAGACGCCCAATGGCCGGCAGACATCGTGGTGGTTTACCTGCGGGACACGCTGGCACCCATCAATTTGTCACGCCGTATTGAGGTGATTGGCACCTTGGAGATGGGCTCTTGGACCGATCCACAATCAGGTTTTGTCAGCCAGGTTCGGATTGTTGACGCGATGATCCACAAGTTATGACACAGGGTGTTGCACTGCAGGTGCGTCGGCTGCGTTATGGTTTTCCGGGGCAAGCCCATGATCTGCTGACTGTGCCCAAGCTGGACCTGCCCGCAGGGCAAAGCCTGGGGGTGAGCGGTGTCTCGGGTGCTGGCAAAACAACGTTGTTCCATTGTCTGGCGGGCATCGCCAAACCCTTGGCTGGCCAAGTGTTGTGGGGTGACACTGATATTTGCACGCTGAGTTCGGAGGCGTTGGCAGCCTGGCGGCGCCAACATCTGGGTCTGGTGTTTCAGGATTTCCACTTGGTGGATGGGCTGACGGCGCTGGACAACGTGCTGCTGCCTGCTTATTTTGGGCGCTGGTCAATCCCATCTGGCGTCAGAGCGCGGGCCCATGAACTGTTATCTGCGGTGGATATGAACGCGCCCGACCGGCTGGCGGCGGTGTTGTCGCGAGGGGAGCGTCAGCGAGTGGCGTTTGCCCGTGCACTGCTGCTGCAACCGACCATAGTGATGGCCGACGAACCCACAGCCAGCCTGGACCCGGAGCAACGTGCGCAGCTGGGCGGCTTGCTGGTGGCTCTGGCGCGCGCGCACGGCACAACGCTGGTGGTGATCTCGCATGAGCCTGAGTTGCTGGCGCGTATGGACAGCTGCCTGGTGTTGCAAAAGGGGCAGTTGAATGCTCGGGGTATCAACGAGATGGCGACATGACGGTATTCAACCCCTTCCCGATCGTGCGTGCCGATTTCCGACGCAACCTCTTGCTGGTGTGGGTGACCGTGATGCTGGTGGCGTTGTCGGTGGCCACCGGTATTGCCGTGATTTCCCAGGAACGCGCCTTGCGAGAAGGTAGTGCACGTGCCGCAGACGATTTTGATGTGTTGATCGGTGCGCCCGGCAGTGCCACTCAGTTGGTGTTGACCACGGTCTATTTGCGGCCGCAGGCCATGCCCTTGATGGACGGCGGCGTTCTGGCGAAGCTTGTGGCCGCTGAAGGGATCAAATACGCTGCCCCGATTGCTTTTGGTGACAACTGGCAGGGTCACCCCATTGTCGGGACAATCGCCGACTTTGCCAGCCGGGGGGGCACCCTCTCACCCACACAAGGCCGTCTTTTTGAACGCCAGGGGGAAGCTGTCGTTGGTGCGGACGTGCCGCTTGAGGTGGGGGCGCATGTCAGCCCGGCCCATGGTTTGCATCACGATGAAGACGAAGGCGAGGATCACGACAGCGAGGAACACCACGGTGTGAGTTACACGGTGGTGGGGCGTTTGCCAGCACGACACACCGTGTGGGACCGGGCGATCCTGGTGCCGGTGGAAGACGTTTGGCAGGTTCATGGCCTGGTCCATGGACATGACCCGCACGGTGACCAACACATCGGCCCGCCGTGGGATGAGAGCCGATTGGCCGGGGTGCCTGCCATTGCCGTCAAACCGAATTCTGTGGGAGCCGCCTACCACTTGCGCGGCGCGTTTCAAGGGACCAACAGCCTGGCTTTGTTCCCAGCAGAAGTGCTCAATGATCTGTATGTGACTCTGGGCAATGTGCGCGACATGATGTCGGTGCTGGCGATCACCACGCAAGTGCTGGTGGTGATTGCTGTACTGATGGCCTTGCTGGTGGGTTTTCTGGCGCGGCAACGCCAGTTTGCGGTATTGCGTGCCATGGGCGCCGGGCGTGTGTATGTGTTCAGTGTGGTCTGGCTGGAGGTGGTGTCGCTCGTGGTCTTGGGTGCGGCGCTGGGGACTGCGCTCGGATGGGGCGGATCGGTGGCGCTATCACATTGGTTGCAGTCTCAGCTTGGTTTTGTGATGCCGGTGCGGCTGGGTGCAGCCGAAGCGCTGCTGGTGGGTGGCTTGGTTGTTTCTGGTGCACTGATTGGCCTGTTGCCAGCCTGGTTAACCTTCCGGCGTAGCATTGCCGAAGGTTTGGTAACTGCTTAGAGACCACGGCCAAATCCGCTCTGATGGCGGTGTCATTCGTCATTACAACAAGCCCAGGTCGCGCGCCGAGGCACCCGGAAACACCTGGGCCAGCTGGGTCTGGCTCAGACCGAACTGGCGTTGGAACAAGCCACCCAGGGTGTCCCGGTAGTTATTGAGCACCGGCAGATCACGGTCCTGGAACAGCGTGGCGCGCTCTACCGCGACCTGCTCCCCAACCACCCGGCCACCACGCACGCTGCCACCCATGACCCACAACACGCTGCCATGCCCGTGGTCGGTGCCCCGGTTGCCGTTCTGGCGCAGGGTGCGGCCAAACTCGCTCACCACCACCACCACGGTGTCTTTCCAGGCACGGCCCAGCTCCTGGGGCAGCGCCGCCAGGCCCTGGCCCAACTCGTTCAGACGGTTGGCCAGGTAGCCGGTGGCGCCACCCTGACCCACGTGGGTGTCCCAGCCCCCCACATCCACAAAACCCAGCCGGTAGCTGTCTTTCATGAGTTTGCCGATGCGCCGGGCCTCCAGCTCGAAGCCTTTGGCGCTGACTGACTGGCGGCTGGCCGCATCCATCTCGGCCGCCAGTTCCCGCATCAGCTCCTGGCGCATCACAAACCCTTCCTGCACCGCCGAGGCCAGCCGGGTGCCGCTGTACATGCTGGCAATGATGTCGCTCTGGCGTACATCGATCGCAGGTCTGGCCAGGGAGCTCAGTGCGGTGTTGGGCACCTGGGCCGGGCCTTTGAAGATGCTGGGCAGCTGGTTGGTAAACGCCATCGGTGCCGAGCCTGTCAACACAGTGCTGAGGCGGTTCAAAAAGCCGGAGCTGTAGTCCTTGTGGCCGACCAGCGGCTGGCCCAGCTCGATGCTTTCCTGTGTTTCAAAATGGCTGCGGCTGATGTCGTCGGTGCCGAAAAATGGCACAAAAGCCAGCTCACCGCGCTGGTACAGCGGGTAGAGGCTGTCGCGCAGGGCCGGGTGCAAACCCCAGTCGGTCGTGATCGGCAGACTGGCCGCGAGGTCGGCCGAGGGGCGTGCCAGCGCGATGTCGGGTCGCGACTCGTAGTAGAAGTTGCTCGAGATCGGCACCAGCAGGCTGGCTGCGTCATACGCCCCCCGCAAAAAAACAAAGAGCAAACGTGCGGGGCTGTTGGCTGCCGCATACAAACGGGTGGTTCCCGACACGAGGGGCCAGGCCAGGGCCGAGCTTATGAAGTGGCGACGGTGCATGGTGGTCTTTCAGAGGCGGGGCCGGGGCTCAGCGGAACATCATCTCTGGGGACGACAGCAGGAAGGTGTTCCATTCCTGGGCAGAGCTTGCCTGCTCCAGCGCCCGCAAGGTGGCTGGGGACAGCGTGGCCGCCATGGACTGGAAGTACAAGGCATTGGCCAGTTGCGGAAAGGCAGCACGTTCCTGCGGCTGAGGGCCATCGCTCTTGAACAGTCCGGCACTGCCGGAGCCAATGGCTTTGGCAATTTCAAAGCGGGTGCTCATCTGGCCCGGGCTGTCCCAGGCATTGCCGGTCAAGGGGTAACCATCTGGCGTCACCCGCCCGTAGAGCGGCTCACCCATGCGATCGAGCCAGTTCAGGATCGGGCCGGTATTGAGGATTGGCTTCTGGTCATAGGCCAGCCGCACGGCGGACACCACATAACGCATCGGGTCCTTGAACTTGCGGCCACTGGCCTGTGCAAATTCCGGCGCGTTCAGCAGCACCGCCAGGGTCGCTGCGATGTCGCCTTGGCTCTTCTGAAAGGCCTCGGCCATGCGCTTGACCAGTGCCGCCGGAGGTTCGTCGGCCAGCCAGTAGATGGCTAACTTGCGACTGATAAAACGTGCCGTGGCGGGGTGGGCGGCCAGGCGGTCCAGGGCGTCGCTTATTTCGGCCAGCCCCTTGCCTTGCAGCGGCTGGCCGAGCAGGGACTTGTTGCCCAAATCATGCCGGTTTGGGCTAAATTCAAACGCTCCCCGTCGTACATAAAGGGCTTGTAGCTCTTTCTTTTGTAGCGAATTGCTGGCGTTTGAATTGATGCCTGTGCCGGTGAGCACCCGCGCGAGTTCCTGCACATCGTGCTGGGAATAACCACCATCCACCCCCAGGGTGTGCAGCTCCATCAGTTCACGTGCAAAGTTCTCGTTGATTTTTCCTGCGGCGTTCTGTTCGTTGTCCAGGTAACGCAGCATCGCCGGGTGGGTGGCCACTGCGCCCAGAAGCTCCCGGAACTTGCCCAGGGCATGGGGGCGAATGGCGCTCTCCTCGTAGTCACCCAGCATCGCGCGCAGGTTGCCCTTGCCCTGGTGCACACTGAAGTGGTTGAGCCAGAACCAGGTCATTTGTTCCTGCACCTGACACGGTGAGTACAAAGCCCGCAGGATGTGCCGCGTGGCGGATTCACGCCGCAGGCGGTTGAGCTCCTGCTGGTAGGCCTGTTGGGCGGCCTTTTTGGCTTCGTCATTGCCCAGCGCGTCGGCTTCCTTGCGTTGCTGTTCCATCTGCTGGACCAGTTCGAGCAGCGGTGTGGTAGTGATGCGCATGCCGTCAATTTGCTGCTGCAGTTCCGGCGCCAAGGGACAGCGGGCCGGGTGCAACTGGTTCTGAAGATACTGCTCAGCACTCTGTTGCCTGAAGTGCTCCACCGCGCTGGTGTTGGCGCCCCAGGTCAGGTGAGTAACTTGCTGGTAAGCCGTGTCTGCAGCACTGAATTGTTGGTTTTGCCCGGTCTGGGGTGCTGCACAACTGGCCAGCAACAGTGACAGAGTGGCTGCACCCAGCAGGGGCACATGGGTCATCCGCCAGTGTTCAACAAACATCACAGATCCTGAAGGAGAGGGGATAGGGTGTTGTATCACCAAACACCCCGTCTTCGCACCAGCCGCAGGCAGCTGGTGCCTCAGGCTGTGCGTTTTGACGCAATTGGCCAGTAACGTACCACCCAGGCGGCCAGCGAAAACGCGGTGGCCATGGTGGTGACGGCCAGCCATCCCCCATGAGCCAGCACGGTGCTGCCCAAAGTCGCGCCAAGGGCCATGCCCGTGAACATGCCCACAAACAGCACCGCATTGAGTCGGCTGCGGGAAGCAGGGTCGATGCTGTAGACGATGGTCTGGTGCGCAATCAGGGCGGTTTGAACACCCAGGTCGAAACCGACGGTGCCGATCACCAGCAAGCACAGTTGACCCGTGGTGGACAGGAACGGGCTCAGACACAGCGCAGCAAAGGAGAGGGTGGCGAGTCCTGCGCCCAGGCGTGTCACCAGCTCAGGGCCACGCCGGTCAGACAGATGGCCTGCCAGGGGCGCAGCCAAGGCACCTACTGCGCCTGCCAGGCCAAAGGCACCGGCCACAGCACTGCCCATCCCAAAAGGTTGGCCGTGCAACATCACCGCCAGGGTGGACCAGAAGGCGCTGAAACCCACCGATAACAGCCCTTGGGCCAGGGCCGCCCGGCGCAGGCTGGCATGGCGACGCAGCAGCGCCCAGAGTGAGCCCAGCAAAGCCCGGTACGGCAAGGTGGTGGTGGGTGCGAAGTTGGGCAGGCTGCGCCACACGGTGATGCCAATGATCGCCACGCCAATGGCGGCGGCGACAAACATGCTGCGCCAGCCAAAGTGTTCCGCAACAAAGCCACTGACAACACGTGACAGCAGAATGCCCAGCAACAGCCCGGTCATCACGGTGCCTACCACTTTGCCGCGCCGTGCCGCCGGGGCCAGGGTGGCCGCAGCTGGCACGATGTCCTGGGCCAGGGTGGCACTCAGGCCAATGGCCAGGCTGGCGACCAGCAGCCAGACAAACGAGGGGGCCCAAGCCGCCGCCAGCAAGGCGGCCACCAGCAGCAAGGCTTTGATGAGAATGATCTGGCGGCGGTCATGGCGGTCGCCCAGCGGCGCCAGCAGCAAAATGCCCAGGGCGTAGCCAAGTTGGGTCAGTGTCGGCACAAAACCGACATCCACGGTGCTGGCACCCATGTCGCTTGCCAGAATGCCAAGCATGGGTTGGCTGTAGTAAAGGGACGCGGCGGCCAAGCCGGCACCGCTGGCCAGCAAGAGCACCAGCGGTGTCGATACTGGGTCGCGCACCGAAGCCGCAGATATTGATGGGGTGCTGCTTCTGTCATGCACATTTTGGATAGAAGACATGGTGTGATCCTGAACGGTTGAGGTTGGGATCGATTCTTCTCAGTTTGACAGTGCAGCGGTAGTCCCACGTACCGCAGACTTGTTATACATTGCATGCATGAATAAGCCTGTTGCTCCTTCTACAACCACCGCCACAAGCCCCGCTGTGTTGTCGGGTGCAGGTGACCGCATCGAACTGATGCAGACCTTTGTACGTATCGTCGAGGCTGGCAACCTGTCGGCGGCGGCAAGCCAGTTGCGCACCACGCAGCCGACCGTCAGCCGCCGTTTGCAAACCCTGGAGCGCTCTCTAGGTGTACGTCTGTTGCAGCGCTCCACACATGCCATGCGCTTGACCGAGGATGGACAACGCTGTTATGAGCGTGCCAAGGATTTGTTGGCCAGTTGGGCCGCCTTCGAGTCCGACCTGCGTGGTGCCGGTGACGCGCCACAAGGGGTGTTGCGGGTGGTAGTGCCCCACGCTATTGGGCAGGACCGGTTGATCCAGCCGCTGGCAGACTACCTGGGGCGTTACCCTCAGATGAGGGTAGAGTGGTTGTTGCACGACAACAGCGTCCTGCAGGATTTCATCGCTGGCGGGGTGGACTGTGCGGTTCAGGTCGGTGAGGTCACTGACCCGGCCTTGGTGGCGATCAAACTGGCCGAGGTGCCGCGTATTGTGGTGGCTGCGCCGTCAGTGCTGGCAGGTGCTGCGCTGCCCGAACAGGCGGTTGATCTGGCGGCGTTGCCCTGGCTGGCGCTAAAAACCTTTTATCAGAACCAGGTTGTGCTGCAGCATCGGGAAACCGGTGAGGTCCAGCGCCTGACCATTTCACCACGCATGAGTACCGACAACCTGTACGCTTTGCGCAGTGCCGCCTTGCAAGGCATGGGGGTGTGTATCGGGTCCATCTGGGTGTTGGCCGAGGATTTGGCCAGTGGGCGCTTGCGCCACCTGGCACCGCAATGGCATGCCGCGCCCTTGCCTGTCTACCTGGTCTACCCCTACGCGTCCTTTTATCCGGCCCGGCTGCGTCGGTTTGCTGACATCCTGCGTGAGGCAGTCCCGAAGTGGTTGCCGGGTACCGGCGCACAGCCTGTGGCCAAGGCTTAGCCTGGTTACACCACCTGGCCGAGTTTGAAGATGGGCAGGTACATCGCGACCACAATGCCGCCGATGACGGTGCCCAGGACCACGATGATGATGGGCTCCATCAGGCTCGAAATACCAGCCACCATGTCATCCACCTCGGACTCGTAAAAGTCGGCGGCTTTGCCCAGCATGTGGTCGATCGAGCCCGACTCTTCACCGATGGCGCACATCTGCAGCACCATGGATGGAAACAGGTTGGCGTTGGTCATCGCAGCTGTCAGGGCGGTGCCTGTGGACACCTCCTGCTGGATCTTGAGGGTGGCTGACTCAAACACATAGTTGCCAGCGGCGCCGCCCACCGAGTCCAGCGCCTCCACTAGCGGCACACCCGCGGCGAACATGGTCGAGAGTGTGCGTGTCCAGCGTGCAATGCTGGATTTTTCCACCAGCACCCCAAAAATCGGCAGCTTGAGCATCAGCCGGTCCATGAAGATCTGCACCTTGATGTTGCGCCGCCAAGCCTGCATGAAAAAGTAAAAACCACCAAACAGACCGCCAAAAATCAGCCACCAGTAAGCGACAAAAAACTCGCTCATGGCAATGACCAACAGCGTGGGGGCGGGCAGGTCGGCACCAAAACTGGTGAACACCTCCTTGAACGAAGGCACCACAAAAATCATGATCACCGCAGTGACGACAAAAGCCACGATCAAGACCGCAATTGGGTACATCAAGGCGGACTTGATCTTGGACTTCATCGCCTCGGTCTTTTCCATGTAGACCGCCAGGCGGTCCAGCAGCTGGTCCAGGATACCGGCGGCTTCACCGGCCTCGACCAGGTTGCAGTAGAGCGCATCAAAGTGCAGCGGGTACTTGCGAAACGCCACCGACAGTGAGGTGCCGGTTTCGACATCGCTGCGGATGTCATTGAGCAGGCGGGTCACGTTCGGGTTGGGGTTGCCCCGGCCCACAATGTCAAAGGCCTGCAGCAGCGGCACACCGGCTTTCATCATGGTGGCGAGCTGGCGGGTGAAGATGGCAATGTCTTTGGGCTTGATGCGCTTGCCAGCGCTCATGCGGCGTTTTTTGATCTTTGTGGGCATCACCCCCTGGCGGCGCAGCGCGGCGGTGACCTGGTTTTCACCGGCGGCGCGTGTCTCTCCGCGCACTTGCTTGCCATTGCGGTCCTTGCCTTCCCACTCGAAGACAAATTCCTTGACTGTTTTGGGTTTCGTTTTGTCGGTTGCCATGGTGCGCCGATTGTGGTGGTTTACTCGTTGGTAACAGCCAAAACTTCTTCAAGAGAAGTCAGCCCCATCTTCACTTTGTACAGCCCAGACTCGCGCATGGTTTTCACGCCTTCACGCCGGGCCTGCTCGGCTATGTCCAGCGTGCTGCCGTCGCGCAGGATGATGCGCTGGATATCTTCACTGATCGGCATCACCTGGTACAGGCCGATACGGCCTTTGTAACCGTTGTTGCAGGCGCTGCAACCCACCGGGTGGTACGGTTTCCAGCTGCCATCGAGGTCTTCGGGGTGGAAACCTGCTTCGAGCAAGGCTTTGTCAGGAATCTCGATGGCCTTTTTGCAGGTCGGGCACAAACGGCGCGCCAGACGTTGCGCCGTGATCAGCAACACACTCGATGCAATATTGAACGGAGCCACACCCATATTGCGCATGCGCGTGAGAGTTGATGGGGCATCATTGGTGTGCAAAGTCGATAGCACCAAGTGTCCTGTCTGTGCGGCCTTGATGGCAATATCGGCTGTTTCGATATCGCGGATTTCCCCCACCATGATGATGTCGGGGTCTTGCCGAAGAAAGGACTTGAGCGCCACCGGAAAGGTCAGCCCGGCTTTCTCGTTGACATTGACCTGGTTGACGCCCGGTAAATTGATTTCGGACGGGTCTTCCACCGTGGCGATGTTCACACCCGGTTTGTTGAGCAGGTTCAGGCAGGTGTACAGCGACACGGTTTTGCCCGAGCCGGTCGGGCCGGTGGCCAGGATCATGCCATAGGGCCGACCGATAGCGTTCATCAGCCGCTCTTTTTCCTCCGGCTCGTAACCCAGCGCGTCAATGCCCAGCTTGGCGGTGCTGGGGTCAAGGATCCGGATCACGATCTTCTCGCCAAACAGGGTGGGCAGGGTGCTGATACGGAAGTCGATCACGCGATCCGGTCCGACCTTCAGCTTCATCTTGCCGTCTTGCGGCACCCGCTTCTCGGAGATGTCCATTTTGGAGATCACCTTGATGCGCGATGCCAGTTTCTCTTTGATGGCAATCGGAGGTGAGGCAATTTCGCGCAGCTCACCGTCAATGCGAAAACGCACCCGGTAGTTGTGCTCGTAGGGCTCGAAATGCAAGTCAGAGGCGCGCATGGAGAACGCATCGAGCATCATCTTGTGCAGAAACTTGACAACCGGTGCGTCGTCCACCTCGGACGACGCCGCTGCCGCGCTGTCGCTCACCTGCTCGGACATCAGCTCGTCGAACTCGAAGTTGTCACCAATGATGTTGTCGATCGACTCCGTGGCCGACAGTGAGTTGGTGGACACCAGTTTGAGCAGCTTGTCGTATTCGGCCACCACCCAGTCCACACTGAGCTGGGTTGAGAACTTGATCTTCTCGGCCGACTGCTGGTCAGACGGGTCGGCGGTGGCGACGATCAGGCGGTTTTGCCGTTTTCCGAGCACCACCAGTCGGTAGTCCTGGCAGATTTTGCTATCAAGCAGGCCACGCGGCAGCAGTTGCGAGTTGACCGAGTCCAGGTCAATCATGGGCACTGCAAATGCCAGCGACAAGGTGTGCGCCAGGTCTGTGGCCGACACTGCGCCCGAGCCGGTGATCTCCGCAATGAAGCTGGAGCGTTTGGCCAGGGCTTTGCGGAAAATGTCTTCGGCAGATTTCTGATCGAGCTTGCCGGCCATCACCAGCGTGCGCCCCAAGCCAGGCAGGTTGCTGGCGGGCATGCTGAGCGGCATAAGTTCGGTGATGGACATAAGGTGAGAATGTACTACCTGGATGGCGGGTTATAACTTTTCAGGGTGACTTGGTCGTGTCTGAGTTGGCAAATATGCGACTTATTGAAGCGGTCAGCGTCATCGTTCACGGTGTGGGTGCCTAGGACAGCAAGGCCTGGGCAAACTCCTGGGCGTTGAAGGTTTCCAGGTCTTCAAGCTTTTCCCCGACCCCGATGAAGTAGACCGGAATCGGCCGCTCGCGGGCAATCGCTGCCAGCACGCCGCCCTTGGCCGTGCCATCCAGCTTGGTCACGATCAGGCCGGTAAGCCCCAGGGTGTCGTCAAAGGCTTTGACCTGGTTGAGTGCGTTCTGGCCGGTGTTGCCGTCAATGACCAGCAGCACCTCGTGCGGCGGGATACTGCTGGCACCGGACTCGCCCGCTTGATCCGCCAGCGGGCCGGTCTTCTGGATCACCCGTTTGATCTTTTTCAACTCTTCCATCAGGTGCAGCTGGGTCGGCAGGCGCCCAGCGGTGTCGACCAGCACCACATCTCTCCCGCGTGCCTTGCCGGCGCTGACCGCGTCAAAGGACACCGCCGCCGGGTCACCGCCGTCCTGGCTGATGATGTCGACCGTGTTGCGGTCAGCCCAGACACCCAGCTGTTCGCGTGCCGCCGCCCGAAAGGTGTCGGCTGCGGCCAGCAGCACGCTGGCACCGTCGCTGGCCAGGTGTCGGGTGAGTTTGCCTATCGAGGTGGTTTTGCCCGCGCCATTGACACCTGCCACCATGATCACCGTGGGTTTGAACTGGCCAATTTGCAGGGGTTTTTGCAAGGGCAACAGCAGCTCGGTGAGGGACTGCACCAGCAGCCCTTTGACAGCTGCTGGGTCTGTGGTTTTGCTCTCTTTGACACGGCGCTTGAGGTCTTCCAGCAGATGCTCAGTGGCTTTGACGCCGGTGTCGGCCATCAGCAGCGCCGACTCCAGGTCTTCGTAGAGTGCATCATCAATCCGGGTGCCGGTGAACACCGTGGTGATGCTGGCGCCGGTTTTGCGCAGGCCACTCGTGAGTTTGGCCAGCCAGGAGCTGCGCGCCGGTGTTTCGGCGGCGGTGCTTGCTGTGACGGGTGCAGATACCGGTGGCAGCGGGTCTGGCGATGGGGATACCGGAGTCTGCACCGATGGGGCTGCGACTTCGGCGGCTGGCAGAACCGCCTCAGGGGCAGATGATGCAGGGGGAGGCGCTACGGACTTTTTTTTGAAGAAGCTGAACATTTTGGGGTTTCGTGGTATCACAGCATTCTATGAAACGTCCAACCTCTCTTGCTACGCTTTTTTATGTTGCCACCCATTGCCTGGTGCCCCTGTGGATGGCGATGGTCTTCAGTCACACCGCTCTGGCGCAAGTCGCCGCACCACCCAGTGCCACACCAGCCGCCGCCGAGGCCAGCCGTGCCCGGCAGTTCACCCTGGCCAACGGGCTGACCTTGATCGTCAAACCCGACCGACGTGCACCTACCGCTGTCCACATGTTGTGGGTACGTGTGGGCTCGATGGACGAGGTGGACGGCAGCTCCGGTGTCGCCCATGTGCTGGAGCACATGATGTTCAAAGGCACACCCAGTGTGCCTGAGGGCGAGTTCTCACGCCGGGTCGCGGCACTGGGCGGGCGCGACAACGCGTTCACCAGCCGCGATTACACCGGGTATTACCAGATGATCCCGTCACAACGCCTAGAAGACGTGATGCGGCTGGAGTCGGATCGTTTTGCCCACATGCAGTGGTCAGACGAGGCCTTCAGGAAAGAACTCGAAGTGGTCAAGGAGGAGCGCCGTCTTCGCACAGAAGATAACCCTCTGGCCCTTATGAATGAGGCGCTGAATGCTGCTGTATTTGTAGCATCTCCGTACCGCCGACCGATTGTGGGCTGGATGAGTGATCTCGATGCCTTGACCCCTGCTGACGCCCGCGCCTTTTACCAGCGCTGGTATGTGCCCGCCAACGCTGCCGTGGTGGTGGCCGGTGATGTGGACGTGGTGCAGGTGCGTGCCCTGGCCGATAAGTACTACGGCAGCTTGCCGACCCGCGCGGTGCCCGAGCGCAAACCACGCACCGAGCCGGTGCAAATCGGCATCAAACGCCTGAGCTTCAAGGCCCCGGCTGAGCAGGCCCAGGTGACGCTGGCCTTCAAGGTGCCCAGCCTGCAATGGTCAGCCGATGTGCAGGCGCAGGACGACGCCCTGGCCTTGACCGTGTTGGCTGCGGTGCTCGATGGTTACCAGGGTGCTCGCCTGGAGCGGGCCCTGACCCAGGGGCCGGACAAGGTGGCCGACAGCGTGGGTGCTTACAACGGCCTGTGGGGTCGCGGGCCGCAGCTGTTTGTGTTGATGGGTGTGCCCACCCAGGGCAAAAGCACCGAGCAGGTGGAGCAGGCCCTGCGCGCGCAGGTGCAACGCGTGGCGACCGAGGGCGTCACCGAAGCCGAGCTGGCGCGTGTCAAAACCCAGTGGGTTGCCAGCGAGGTCTACAAACTCGATTCCTTGTTCAACCAGGCCCGTGAACTGGGCAGCCAGTGGGCACAAGGCCTGCCGGTGGACGCAGGTGAGGTGCTGGTGCAGCGCCTGCGTGCCGTCACCGCTGAGCAGGTCAAGGCCGTAGCGGCCAGGTATTTTGGGGATGACCAGCTCACCGTGGCGCAGTTGCTGCCCCAGCCGCCTGACAAAAACCGCAAAACTCGCACGCCACCGACCGGCGCCAGACATTGAGACAGTTTGCACGATCACCTTATGAATACTCTTAAAAAAATAGCTACTTGCGCTTTATGGACGGGGGCTACAAGCCTATTTCTTATAAATTTCGCGTGGGCAGCCCTTCCCATCGAACACTGGACCCAAACCAGCGGCGCCCAGGTCTATCTTGTGCAAAGCCCGGCCATCCCGATGGTGGATGTGCAGATCGACTTTGACGCCGGTGACCGACGCGACCCGGCCGCCCAAGCGGGGCTGGCCAATGTGACTGCGGGTATGGTTAGCCATGGTGTGTTGGCCGGATCTGGCCCGGACGAGCCCGCGCTGGATGAAAACGCCCTGGGTGAAGCTTGGGCCGACCTGGGCGCGAGTTTTTCGGTGGGCGCTGGCAACGACCGCATGAGCTTTTCCTTGCGCTCGCTCACCTACCCGGATCTGTTGGGCCGGGCGGTGCAGCTCGCTGCGCGGCAGCTGGCACAGCCCGCGTTCCCGGTCGACATCTGGCAACGTGAACGCAGCAGCCTGCAATCGGCCCTCAAAGAGGCCAACACCCGCCCGGGCACGCTGTCTGGCCGCGCTTTTTCACAGGCCGTGTATGGCAGCCACCCTTACGGGTACGAGATGACCGAGGCCACGCTGGCCAAGATCGAGGTGGCTGACATGCAGGCGCTGTACCGCCAGGCCATCACACCGTGTCGCGCCAAGGTCACGGTGGTGGGCGCAGTCAGCAAGGTGCAGGCTGACAGCTTGGTGAAGCAGCTGCTCAGCAAGCTACCGGTGGACGAGAAGGCCGCTTGTGCCCCCTTACCCACTGTTGCCGAAGTGTTGCCGCTGACGGGGCCGTCCGAGCAGCGCATCGCCTTTGACTCGGCCCAGGCGCATGTGCTGATCGGCCAGCCCGGTTTCAAACGTGACGACCCGGATTATTTCGCGCTCACCGTGGGCAACTACATCCTCGGTGGCGGAGGGTTTGTGTCGCGCCTGACCCATGAGGTGCGTGAAAAGCGTGGCCTGACCTACAGCGTGTCCAGCGGTTTTGCGCCGGGTCAACACGCCGGAGCCTTCACCATCGGGCTGCAAACCCGGCCTGACCAGGCGGACGAGGCGGTCAAGGTGGTGCGCGAGGTGCTGGCCAACTTTGTCACCAATGGGCCAACTCAGGCCGAGTTGCAGGCCGCGAAGGACAACCTGGTGGGTGGTTTTGCGCTGCTGATTGACAGCAACCGCAAGCTGCTCGGCAATGTGGCCAACATCGCCTGGAACAATCTGCCCTTGAATTACCTCGACACTTGGACGCAGCAGGTCGACAAAGTGACGGTGGCCGACATCCAGGCCGCGTTTGCCCGCAAATTACAACCCGAGCGCATGGTCACCGTGGTGCTCGGTGGCCGCTGACAGGTCAAACGCCCGGCCACACCGGATAACATGCCCGCACTGTTTAGACACCCAACAACCTGACCGATGAAAAAAGACCCACCCGCTCCCTACCGCAAACCTGTGCGTCCCCGCGCCGTCCAAAGCCATGAGGTTCGCATCATTGGGGGCTTGTTCAAACGCAGCAAACTGCCGGTCGCTGATAAACCTGGTCTGCGCCCGACACCAGACCGGGTGCGCGAGACCTTGTTCAACTGGCTCGGCCAGGACCTGAGCGGCTGGCGCTGTCTGGACGCTTTTGCGGGGACTGGCGCGCTGGGTTTCGAGTCGGTCTCGCGTGGTGCCAAAGAGGTGCGGTTGGTGGAAAACGACGCGGCCTTGGTGGATCAGCTCAAACGCACGGCCAGCCATTTGAAGATCGACACGGTGCACATCGAACGTGCGGACGGTGTGTCTGCGCTCAAACGGGCCAGCCCCAACAGTCTGGACGCCATTTTTCTGGACCCGCCTTTTGACTCGGACCTGTTTGAGGCAGCGGTACTGGCCGCAGGCCAAGCCGTGACCGATAGCGGTTTTGTCTATCTGGAAGCGCCCACACGCTGGACCGATGAACAGCTGCAAACGGCTGGGCTGCAGGTCTACCGTTATCTCAAAGCGGGTGCGGTGCACGCCCATTTGCTGCGTCGCAGTGGGGTGATTGCACTTTGAAGGCGACCAGCCCAGGGCAGGGCGGCACGATAATCGGCCTCATCCCTTGGCAAGAACCCTGAACCATGCCCCACCTGATAGCGATTTATCCCGGCACCTTTGACCCGATCACCCTGGGGCATGAAGACATCGTGCGCCGTGCTGCCCAGCTGTTCGATCAGGTGATCGTCGCGGTGGCGGCCGGGCACCATAAAAAAACCATGTTTTCGGTGCAGGAACGGCTGGACATGGCGCACACCGCTTTGTCCGATGTGCCGGGTGTTGAGGTGGCGGAGTTTCACGGCCTGCTGCGTGACTTTGTTATCAGCCGGGGCGCCAAGGCGATGGTGCGTGGCCTGCGCGCGGTGACCGACTTTGACTACGAATTCCAGCTGGCGGGCATGAACCGCACCCTGATGCCTCAGGTGGAAACCATTTTTCTGGCCCCCAGCGACAAATACCAGTTCATCTCCAGCACCCTAGTGCGCGAGATCGCCACCCTGGGTGGTGAGGTGGACGCTTTTGTGTCGCCGGGTGTCCACCAGCGGCTGCTGGCCAAAGTGCGCGGCGCTTCTGCCGCCTGATCTGTTTAACTGGAGAACACCATGAAAATTCTTTTGCCTTTTGATGGTTCGGCCGCTGCGCTGGAGGCTGTGCAGTTTGCCATTCGTCTGGCCGGTGATGGGCTGAACACCTCGGTGGTGTTGGCCAATGTGCAAGAGCACGCCAGCTTGTATGAGCTGATGGTGGCGCACGACCCGCAGGTGATCGAGCAGGTCAGCGCCGATGCGGGTGCCAATACCCTGAAACCCGCTCAGACGCTGTTGGAGGATGCGGGCATTGCCTTTGAGAGCGAGGTCAGCACCGGCGACCCAGCACATACCCTGGTGGACATTCTGGAAAACTACGGCTGCGACATGGTGGTGATGGGTGCCAGCGGCACCAGCACCTTGCGCAGTGCTTTGCTGGGTTCGGTGTCCAACGAACTGTTACACGCCGCCGGCGTGCCGGTGGTGATTGTGAAAGCCACGGAAGAGCTCGAGGCTGAGCTGACGGCTTGAAGCGCGCACATTTTCACGTGTACCCAGGACCCAGCGCATGGCATTGCTGATCACCGACGAATGCATCAACTGTGATGTGTGTGAGCCCGAGTGCCCGAACCAGGCGATCTCGATGGGGCCGGACTACTACCAGATCGATCCGGCCAAATGCACCGAGTGTGTCGGCCACTTTGATGAACCCCAGTGTGTGCAGGTGTGTCCGGTGAACTGCATTCCGGTCAATCCGGCGTTTGTGGAAGACCGCGAAACCCTGCTGCAAAAGTACCGCCGCCTGCAGGTGCTTGCGGTTGGGGTGAGTACCGCGTCGTCTTGACCCGTGGGCTGCGGGCTGTGCCGCGCAGTGCGCGCTGAGCGGGTGGTGCCCATGCTGACCTAAGGTTGGTCTTTCGGCGCCGTTTTTTTAGCAGGTTTCTTCTTGGTGGGCGGGCGTCGAGCCTCGGGCACCTCGGCCACAAAACCCAGTTGTTTGGCGGTTTTGTGCTTCAAACGTTTGGGATGAACAAGCACCGGTTCTTCCCGAACCACCACCACCTGCGTTGGGGGTGTGGGTGTCAAGGCGCGTTTGACTTCGGTCGCGCGCATTGCTTTTTCCTTGGCCAGCCGGTCTTTCTCCATGTCCCGCGCCAGCTCGGCATCACGCTGGGTGATGTCGTCCTTGAGTTTTTTCTGCTGTGGGTCGCGGTTGTCGTTGACGTCTAACAGTTTGCCTCCCGGGCAGGGAGACTGGCTGTAGCTCGTGCCACATTTGTAGATATTTTCGGCTCTAGCCCAGGTAGAGAAAGCGCTGGTAGCTATAACTATTAAAGCAATTGACCAGCGCTTGGTGTTCATGGTGTGGCCACTTTCATGACGGAGCTGTTGGGGTCAGCGTCTATGGGGGGCAAGGCTGCGGGCGGCGCAGGGCGGGGAATTTTTGGCCGAGGGGGCTTGCTGGTGTGGATCAAACGGGTGGCCTGTTCCGTGTCACCCGCCAGCAGCTGTGGCAGGGCCTTGAGCGCGCGGTCAATGGTTTGTTCGATGGCGATGCGGTGGTCGGGGGAGGGCTTTTTCAACACCCAGTGCACCACCTCGGCCTTGTTGCCCGGGTGGCCGACGCCCAGGCGCAGGCGCCAGTACTGGTCGGTGCCGAGCTGGGCGTGGATGTCCCGCAGACCATTGTGGCCGGCGTGGCTGCCACCCAACTTGAGCTTGGCCTCGCCAGGCGCGATGTCCAGCTCGTCGTGGGCCACCAGCATCTCCTGCGGGCTGATCTTGAAAAAGTTGGCCAGTGCGGCCACCGACTTGCCACTCAGGTTCATGAAGGTTTGGGGCGCCAGCAGCCACACGGTTTGGCCGTTGACCACGGTGCGCGCGGTCAGGCCGTGGTAACTTTTGTCAAATACCAAGGATGTGTTGAGTGCCTTGGCAACAGCGTCAAGCCACCAAAACCCGGCATTATGTCGGGTGGCGGCGTAGTCCGGCCCGGGGTTGCCGAGGCCAACAAAGAGTCGAATCATGGTGTGAATTATGCAAGCGGGCCATAAAAAAAGCCCACCGAAGTGGGCTCTTGCATAGTCGCAGAGGACTTATTTCTTGGCAGCGGGCTTGGCGCCTGCTTTACCGGCTGGCTTGGCTGCAGCGTCAGCAGCAGGTGCTGCTTCAGCAGCGGGCGCTTCAGCAGCGGCAACCACCACCACCGACACCACCACCGGGTTCTTGTCGCTACCGTGAGCGATGGCCTTGACACCCTTGGGCAGAGGCAGGTCTTGCAGGTGCAGCGAGCTGCCCTTGCGCAGGCCGCTCAGGTCAACGGTGATGAACTCAGGCAGGTCTGCGGGCAGGCACAACACGTCGAGTTCGCTGATCACGTGGTTGGCGATACAACCTTCAGACTTGACGGCCACAGACTGGTCGTCACCCACGAAGTGCAATGGCACCTTCATGTGCAGTTTGGTGTTGGCGTCCACGCGTTGGAAGTCCACGTGCAGAACCAATTGTTTGAACGGGTGCACTTGCACGTCGCGCAGCAGAACCTTTTGTTCTTTGCCACCGATGTCCATGTCCAGAACGCTGGCGTGGAAGGCTTCCTTCTTCAGGGCGTGCCACAAGGCGTTGTGGTCCACCTCGATCAGTTGGGGCTCGGTGGCACCACCGTAAACGATACCGGGTGTGCGACCGGTGATGCGCAGACGGCGGCTCGCACCCGTACCTTGCTTGGCGCGCTCAAAAGCGACTAATTTCATGTTCTAACTCCTGAAGGGGCCGACCGCGACCAGTGCGACCCTGATTTAAAAAAGCTCGGCACCCCGAATGGGTGACGAGCCACTTGAGATTCCGGTCAGAACAGGTTGTCCTGATCAGAAAACAAACTCATGACCGACTTGCCCAGGGCAATCCGGTGGATGGTTTCGGCAATGAGCGGTGCCACATTAAGCTGCCGGATCTTGTGGCAGGCGAGGGCATTGGGGCTCAGCGGGATGGTGTTGGTCACCACCACTTCGTCCAAGGCCTGGCCGTTGCTGATGCGGTCGATCGCTGGGCCGGAGAAAATCGGGTGGGTGCAATAGGCATACACCTTTTTGGCTCCACGTTGTTTGAGCACCTCGGCGGCTTTGACGAGCGTGCCCGCGGTGTCGATCATGTCGTCCATGATGACGCAGTTGCGGCCTTCAATTTCACCGATCACGTGCATCACTTCACTGACATTGGCCTTGGGACGGCGTTTGTCGATGATGGCCAGGTCACAACCGAGCTGTTTGGCCAGCGCGCGTGCACGCACCACACCACCCACGTCGGGGGAGACCACAATCAGGTCGTCGTAATTTTTCTGGCGCAGATCACCGAGCAACACCGGCGAGGCGTAAATGTTGTCCACCGGAATGTCAAAAAAGCCCTGGATCTGGTCAGCATGCAAATCCATGGTCAGCACCCGGGCCACACCCACGGCCTGCAGCATGTTGGCCACCACCTTGGCCGAAATCGGCACACGGCTGGAACGCGGGCGGCGGTCTTGCCGGGCGTAACCAAAGTAGGGGATCACCGCGCTGATCCGTTCGGCCGATGCACGCTTGAGCGCATCGACCATGATCAGCAATTCCATCAGGTTTTCGTTGGTCGGCTGGCAAGTGCTCTGCACCACGAACACATCGCGGGCACGCACGTTCTGTTTGATTTCGACGGTGACTTCACCGTCCGAGAACCGACCAACTTCTGCAGCACCCACACCGGTTTTGAGATGGCTGGCAATGTCTGCTGCCAACGCGGGGTTGGCATTGCCGGTAAAAACCATGAACTCGGGCGGTTGATCGGATTGCATGGTATTCCCAACTGGTAGATCGCTGTTACTTCGGCATGTTGCCAAACAACATGCAAGAATATTTGGCAGGGGAAGAAGGATTCGAACCTTCGCATGCTGGAATCAAAATCCAGTGCCTTAACCAGCTTGGCGACTCCCCTACACGGGTGCATCATGCAGCATGACACACCGATAAACCTATCCTAGACAGCCCACCCTTGCAGGGGATGTGCTGGCAGGTTGTTGCATAACCTGACTTGAAACGACCCAAGCGCACTGCGCGTCTCAAAATTATGCAACGTTTGCGCAAACACCGCACTTCCAGAGCCAGTCATCCGACCAGTCAGTCCTGAAGTTTTTAACCAATCCAAAGCTTGGCTGATTTCTGGACACAACTGCTGGGCAACACTCTGCAAGTCGTTTTGACCGAAGCCAAAGGCGTCTGCAGCGAAGCCTGAAAGTATAGCGGATTTGGTGTCCCTTTTCAAATCTGGATGAGAAAAAATTCTCTGAGTTTCTAAACCCTGGTTTGGTTTGACCACCACAAACCGTGCCGAAGGCACCTCGACGGGGGTCATAATCTCGCCGATGCCGGTGACCCAGGCGTTGTGCCCCCCCAGGAAAAAAGGCACATCTGCCCCGAGTTTCAGTCCAATGGCCTTCAGGCTCGCCAGGCTCAGGTTCAGACCCCATAAGCGGTTCAAGGCCATCAAGGTGCTGGCAGCATCGGACGAGCCACCACCCATGCCGGCTTGTGCTGGTATCTGTTTATCGATGCAAATATGGGCGCCGTAGCTTGTGCCACTGGCTTGTTGCAGCGCCTGCGCAGCGCGCACTATCAGGTCGTTGGGCGGCAGGGGTGTGCTCAGGTCTTCCCGGCTGATCTGACCATCCTGGCGTAACTCGACGTGTAATGTGTCGCTCCAATCGATCAGCATGAACACCGATTCGAGCAAATGGTAGCCGTCGGGGCGGCGTCCCACGATGTGCAAAAAGAGGTTGAGCTTGGCAGGCGCGCAAATATCGTAGATGGATTTCATGGTGGCAAGGGAAAAAGCCTGGAAGTCAGTCGTCGAGCAGCACCCGCAGTTCAGCAACTGGTTCGGGCGAGGTGCGGCGCGCCTGGATTTTGCCTTGCGCTCTTTGGGACAGGTCTACCTGCCAGCCAGGCACCACCTGTGGCTGGCCGTTCAACCAGGCAAACAAGGCGGCCACCGGCACATCGGTGCCCAGCAAGGATATGAGCAACTGCGTCAGATCGCTGAACTCACGCGTTTCGCCCCTGGCCTGTAGCTGTGCACCAGCGGGCGACCAGGACAAAGTAGCTGCTGTGCTGCCCAGTGGGGTGAAAAATTGCAACTCGCCCTGCGCCGGGTTGCCTTGTAATTCAAAGGCTGCGCTGAAGGACTGGCCTTGTTGCGATACGGCGCTGGCATCTTCCTGCACACGCAAGGACAAACGCCCACGCCAGATCATTGGTTCAAGACCATTTTGGCCTCTGCCCCTTGTATTGCTTGCACACCCAGCTACCAAGGAAATAGCTGACAACACACCCGTGGCAAGTACGGCGCGGCGGTTCTTCACAGCGGAACACGCAGGCGTTGGATGGTGTCGCTGAGGGTGTCGTTGTCGGGGTTGATTTTGAGACCGTCGCGAAACACCTGGATGGCCTCTTGTTGTTGACCCGCTTGCCACAGAACCTCGCCCAGATGGGCGGCTATTTCAGCGTCTGGCCGCTCTTTGTACGCGCTGCGCAACAGCCGCACGGCCTCGGTGAAGTTGCCACTGCGGAACTCGGCCCAGGCCAGGCTGTCGATGATAAAGGGGTTGTTGGGTGAAAGCTCCAAGGCCTTTTTGATCAGTGCGATGGCTTCGGGCAGGCGCATGTTGTGGTCGGCCAGCGAATAACCCAGGGCGTTGTAGGCGTTGGCGTCATCCGGCCGGGCTGCGATCAGCGTACGCAACAGCTGTTCCATCTCGGCCAGGTTGCCCAATCTTTCATGGGCCATGGCCAACTCGTAGAGGAGTTCGAGGTCATCAGGGAACTGTTGGGTGAGTTGCTGCAAGCGGTCGCGGGCGCGCGTGAAAAATTTTTCATCCCGCAGCAGCTGCACCTCGGCTGAGCGTTTGAGCCCGGCATCGGCATCCGAGTTCTCGGGCAGACTCTGGATCAAGCTGATGGCCTCGTCCACCCGGCCTTGTTTGGCGATCAAAGCGGCCCGGCGGACCTGTGCGCGCAACACGTCTTCCGGGTTGTCGATCCGCTGTAGCCAGGCCTCGGCGGCTTTGAGATCCTTGCGCTGTTGCGCCAGCTGCGACAAGGACAAAAAGGCTTGAGAGCGGCCGCGTTTGGTCTCTGCTGCCTGTTGCAGTGCAGGCTGGGCGTCAACCAGTTCCAGGTAACGCTGGAACTGTCTTTCAGCCAGGGCAGATTGGCCGGCCTGCATGGCCAAAGCGCCGTCAATCAGCCAGGCATCGGGGTAGTCGGGGGTGTCGGTCCGGATGGTTTGCAACTGGCGCTGTGCATCGTCTTCGCGTCGGTTTTTCAGCAGAACCTTGATGTAGGCCATGCGGAATTCTGGCCGGGCGCCGGGCAGATGTTTTTTGACCAGACTCTCGGCTTGGGGCGTCTGTGGCTGCATCAGCGACAGCGCCAGCAGCGCCGGGTGTTCGGAGCGCGGGTCCATGGCCATGCCTTTGGTGGCGGCGTCCAGCGCCTTGGTGTTGTCATTGGCAGCTTGCCACAAACGCCCCACAACGGCCCACGCGGTGGCGCCCAAGCCTGGGTCGCTGAGCCAAGGGCCCAAGGCTTTCTGGAGGGTGGAGGCCGCCAGTGGCCGATCACTCATGCGCTCAAATGCTTGCGGCAGAGACCAGATCAGATCACGTCGCTCTTTGGCGGGGGCCAAGATGATCTCGCGTTTGAGGACCTCCTGGGTGTCGGCAACGCGGTTCAAGCCGAGCAGAATCTGCACGACAAAATGGTTCGCCTCCCTGGAGTCGGGAATGGCCTGGCTCCAGGCTCTGGCGGCCTGCAGTGCGGAGTCGCCCGAGCGCGCCTGCAAAGCAACCTGAACCGCGCGCCGAAACAACGCGGGCTCTTTGGTTTTTTGCGCCGCATCCAGCAGCAGTGAAAAAGCCGCCCCCGGCTCCTGCACGCGGGCGTTGATTTCACCCAGCAAGATTTCGTAGAACAGAGGTGCGTCCAGTGCAGAGCGTTTGGAGACGGGCTCCGTGGCGCTGGTGGACTGGGCATGAGCCCCGACTGAGCAGGACAGCAGCAGGGGCAGTAGGACGGATGTGAGGCGCATCCATTCATAATAATCCAAGCCCCAAGGATATTTGTCTCATGCCTGAATTACCTGAAGTAGAAGTTACCCGCCGCAGCTTTGTGGATGCCATTGAGGGCGCTCAGGTGTTGGCGGTATCCCTGGGCAAACCGCTGCGCTGGCCGCTGGCTTGCCTGCCGCAGGAATTGGTGGGCCGATCGGTCAAAACCGTGGACAGGCGCGGCAAATACTTGTTGATTGCACTGAGTCAGGGTTGGTTGCTGGTGCACCTGGGCATGTCGGGCAGCCTGCGTTTTGCCGCAGATCTGCCTGCGCCGGGTGTCCATGACCATTTTGAACTGGTCACCACGCGCGGTTGTCTGCGCTTGAACGACCCACGCCGTTTTGGTGCGGTGGTGTACGTGGAGAGTTTGAGCTCCCCTATGGCCATCAAGCTGCTGGGGCGTCTGGGCATGGAGCCGCTGTCGGAAACCTTTGAGCTTGGCCTGTTCACCCAGGGCCTCAAGCGACGAAAGATGCCGATCAAACAGGTGTTGCTGGCGGGCGAACTGGTGGTGGGGGTGGGCAACATCTATGCGTCCGAAGCCTTGTTTCTGGCAGGTATCCGACCTACCAGCCCGGCCCATACACTCAGCCGACCCAAGGCGGCCAGGTTGTATGCGGCCATACGTGATGTGCTGGCCAGGGCGGTGGAGCAGGGGGGCAGCACCTTGCGTGATTTCTCCAGCAGTGACGGCAAACCCGGCTACTTCCAGCTGGAAGCCATGGTCTATGGTCGCGCGGGTTTGCCGTGCAAGCGGTGTGACACGGTCATCAAACTGCTGCGCCAGGGCCAGCGATCCACATTTTACTGCCCGACCTGTCAGAAAGCCTGACAGGTGTCGCGCAGGGGACACGTTGGCGAGGGTGCTATATTGATCGACGACCCACGTTTTGGAGGCAGATTGGGAACTTCATTTAACGACAAATTCGACCAGCACAGCGCTTGGCGGCGGGAGTTTGCCTTGCGCCTCAAGCTGCTGTCCCAATGGTTGAAGGACCAGGATCTGCTGGACGCCTCGGTGGAAGACCGTTTGCACCGGCTTGAAACCCAGGTGCGTGTCGACAAGGTGACGGTGGCCTTTGTTGCCGAGTTTTCGCGTGGCAAGTCGGAGTTGATCAACGCGATTTTTTTTGCGGGTTATGGTCGGCGCATCATGCCTGCCAGTGCCGGGCGCACCACCATGTGTCCCACCGAGATGGCCTATGACCCGGAAGTCCCGCCGTGTTTGCGCCTGTTGCCCATCGAGACCCGCCTGCAGCCGCAGTCCCTCATGGAGTGGCGCTTGGCACCCGAGAAGTGGGAGCGGCTGGAGCTGGAGGTCAACAACCCGAAGCAACTGGCCGAAGCGTTTGCCAAAGTGGCAGAAACCCGTCGTGTCACGCAGGACGAGGCGCGTGCCCTGGGCTTCTGGCACAGCGACGACGGCAATGCAGTGCCTGATGCCAATGGCCTGTTGGAGGTGCCCAAGTGGCGCCACGCCTTGATCAACATCGCCCACCCTTTGCTCAAGCAGGGCCTGGTCATTCTGGATACACCGGGCTTGAATGCGATTGGTGCCGAGCCTGAACTCACGGTCAGCCTGATCCCGCAAGCGCAGGCGGTGGTGTTTATCCTGGGTGCCGACACCGGGGTGACCCAATCTGATCTGTCGATCTGGCGTGAACACCTGGTGGAAGACGGGCAGGACCTGTCAACACGCCTGGTGGTGCTGAACAAGATCGACACCTTGTGGGACGCACTGGACAGCCCGCAAGAGGTTCAGGCACAGATTGAGCGGCAAAAACGCGGTTCGGCCGAGATTCTGGGTATTCCCGCAGACCAAGTGGTGGCGGTGTCGGCCCAGAAAGGCCTGCTTGCCAAGGTCAAGAATGACGCAGCGCTGCTCAAACGCAGTTGCCTCGAGCAATTGGAAGATGCCTTGAGCCAGGACATCATGGGGCGGCGGCAAAAAATTCTGGGCGCAGCGGTGAGCCGTGGCATCACTGCCCTGCGCGGTGAAACCGGTCGCTGTGTGCACATCCGCCGCCGTGACCTGACCGAGCAGCTGCTGGAACTCAAAGGTTTGCAGGGCAAGAACCAACCTGTGATCAAAAACATGCGGGCGAGGGTGGCGCAGGAGCAGGCCGAATTTGATGCTGCTGGCGTCAAGATTCACGCGGTGCGTTCGGTGCACTTGAAACTGATCCGTGAAATTTTTGGCTTGCTCGGTCCGAAGGCCCTCAAGGACGAGATGGCGCAACTGACCGCGGCGCTCAAGCAAAAAGGCTTCAAACTGGGTATCAAGCGCTCTTATGGTGAAACCTTCGAACGGCTGCGTGCCAATTTGCGCCAGGTGCATGCCAAGGGGCTCGACATCCACGCCATGTTGGCGGCTACCTTTTTGCAACTCAACACCGAGTACGGTTTCTCGCTGCAGGTGCCTGATGAGCCCCAGATGGCGCCGTATCTGAGCGACCTGGACCTGATTGAGCGCAGCCATGTGCAATACCTCGGCATCGGCAACGCTTTCAGACTGGCACAACCCGAGTTTGCGGATCGCCTGGTGCGGGCGCTGAGCACCCGATTGCGCACTGTCAATGAAACCGTGCTGGGAGATATTGAGGCTTGGAGCAAGTCGGCCGCTTCGCAGCTGGACTCGCAACTGCGCGAACGGCGCAAGAACTTTGTGAGGCGGCTCGAAGCGATTGACCGTATTGGCCAGGCATCGAGTGGACTCGACGAACGCATTGAGGACATTAATGCCCGCAGCACTGAGTTGGATCAGGTTGAACTCAAGCTGGTGGAGTTGACCGACTCGCTGCTGCAGATGACCACCGCCGCGCGTTTCGGGGTGGCCGTGCATGCTTCCTGAGTTGGTCGCGCAGAACTTTGCGCAGAGATTGGTGGACTGGCAGCGTGCCCACGGGCGGCACGACCTGCCCTGGCAGGCCACGCGCGAGCCCTACCATGTGTGGCTCTCCGAGATCATGCTGCAGCAAACCCAGGTGGTCACCGTGCGCGACTACTTCACCCGGTTTGTGGCGAGGTTTCCAAACGTGGCGGCGCTGGCGCAAGCGCCGCTGGATGATGTGCTGGGCCTGTGGAGTGGTCTGGGTTACTACAGCCGCGCCCGCAACATGCACCTGTGCGCGCTGCAGGTGATGGCCTTGCATGGGGGGGTGTTTCCCCGCACTGCGGCGCTGTTGCAGACCCTGCCGGGCATCGGCCCGTCCACGGCGGCGGCGGTGGCGTCGATCTGTTTTGGCGAACGCGTGGCGATTCTGGATGGCAACGTCAAGCGTGTGTTGACACGTTTCCTGGGTTTTGAGGCTGATCTGGCGCTCTCTGCCAACGAGCGGCTGTTGTGGCAGGAGGCCAACCGCCTGCTGCCAGAGCATGATCTGTCCCACACCATGCCACGTTACACCCAGGCCATCATGGACCTGGGGGCTACGGTCTGCACCGCCAGAAAACCCGCCTGTGTGGTCTGCCCGTTTCACAGTCAATGTCGGGCTGAAGCTTTGGCGCGCCAGGAAGCGTTCCCGGTCAAAACCCGCAAACTCAAGCGCAGCGCGCAAACGATCTGGTTGTTGTGGGCGCAGGCGGAAGAAGGCGCGGTTTGGCTGAGCCAGCGCCCAACCCCGGGCGTGTGGGCTGGTCTGTATTGCCTGGCGCTGTTTGACGACCGGGATGCTTTGCAAGCCAGTGTGCCGCCTGCGCTACAACATCAAATGCAAGACCTGCCGGTGTCCAAACATGTGCTCACGCATAAAGACCTGTATTTGCACCCGGTGCATGTGGTGTTGCCCAAGGTTTCACCACCTGATGTGGCGGGCGCCTGGGTGGCTGCTGAGCGTTGGCCCAGCTTGGGCCTGCCTGCGCCGATCAGGAAGCTGCTGTCGGTCTGAAGCTGGCATCCATGTCACGGTGCCGCTTGAACGTCACCTAAAGCGCGTGAAACTAAGCGAAGTTGCTCTCTGCGCAACAGATGAGCACAACCACGTGTCAAGACCCGTGTGGCTGCTATCACGCTTTGCCTGCGAACCACACACTGTCGGGTGTACCGAGGCGGACGCGTTTTGACGTCGCTTTGGCCATCCACGTCAATGCGGCTGCGCCGACAAGCGCTGTTGCGTCCACCCCTAAGCTGGAAAGGGAGGTATGGGTCCACATGCCCAAAGCGGGCACGAGCCACGCCAGCAAAGATGTGGCAGGAATGGCCAAAGTCAACGCAACGGCCATCCACAACAAATGGATGGCGGCTTGTGCCGCACCGCGTACAAATGCCCAAGTGAGCGCAGAAAAGAAGACCGCGTAGTACAGAATAGGATGCCAGGCGTTCATGTCACTGACCAGACCATGCAACCATTTGCTGCCAACGATGGTCAGCGAAACGCCGCAAATACAGCCTAAGCAAACCCCGACAGTGGCTGATGCCATGAGGCGGGTATCTAAGCGCTGGGCAGGTAATGTCTCTGCCTGTCTTGGTTTCATCTTCCTGCGGCTTTCCACCCAGAGAAGGTTTCCACTGTAGAACAGCCAGGCCCCAGCCAAGCCCAGCAGAAAATACATCCACTGAACCGCTATGCCACCAAAAGCGGCCATGTGCAGCGCGAAGAAGCTGCTGATAAATAGGCTGGGCGTGCTCTGCCGACCCGGCAGAAACTCGCTATTGACGACTTTGCCACTGTAGGGGTCAACAGCCGCAAAACCACCTCTGGCTCGCGGCGAAACTGCCGTTGTGTCCTTTCCCCAGACACGGACCAAGGCGCGTGGCCCCGTCATTTGTTGATACTGCAAGGTTGTGGGCTCGAATCCTGGCGCAAATTCCTTGACCTTGGTGATCAGTTCTATCGGTGTCAACATGGTTGCCGGGTCACGCGGGGCGGAAACCGGTTTGAACGGCCGTTGTTGCTGAAAGGCGGAGCCCCACTTGCCGTCGTGTAAGAGTTTGTCTTGCACGAGGTAGATGCCATCGTGATAGGCAAAACCTACAGATGTCAATGCCATGACCAGATGAAAGGGCAAGCTGACAATGCCCACCACGTTGTGGGCGTCCAGCCACATGCGTTTGATGTTTTTGCCCATGCGCAAAGCAAAAAAGTCTTTGGCCAGCGAAGGCAGCAGCACAACCACTCCGGAGACCAAGGCGAGTGCGTAGAGGCCCGCAATGACGCCCATCACCCAACGATTTGGATCACTGTCTACGGGCAGGCCCACAACACGGTGAAGCACGTCGATGAAGGTTGCCAGATGTGAGGGGTTTGACTGTGCCAGCTTTGCGACGCCTTCGGCGTCCAGCGTCGCCACATAGTGTTGTGTCGATGATTCATCGTGGTCTTCTGCCTCTGGGTCGCGCACCTGCCAACTCAGGCGGGCTGGCAGGTGTTCGGCATCCTGAAGGTGAATGGAAAAGTCTGCCGCGACCGCTGGTTGGGCGATCAGGGTTTTGACGATGAGTTGTTGGGTGTCTGCCAACGGCACAGGCTGCGTGTCGTGCGGGGGCGTGGCCCAGCGTGTTAAAGGCTCTTTGAAAACAGTCAAGGCTCCTGTGTAGAAGGCGATGAACAAGGCCATCCCGGTAACTATGCCCGTCCAGGTATGGATCGATTTGTAGATGCGTACGAAATCAGTTCTCATGATGAAGGCGTTCTGTGTCAAGCCAAGCGCAGCACTGCCAAGCTCCCGCCGCTGAGTACACTGACCGCACCCAACCACATCCAAGCTCTCGCGCCACTGACAAAAAAATAGGTACCGCTGAGCACGCCTAGCCAGATTGGCGGCACCATCCACATGGCCAGTTGGCCACGGATGGCAAAAGGCATCTCGCTGTTGAGTTGCGTGAACCAGCCGCTGCAGACGAGTGCGATGACGGCACCCAGCAGGACACCTGCCAGGGTTTTGGAGAGCCAGTCGCGCTGGATCGGTTGTGTGGTTTTCTTGGCCATGTCATCGGCCTCGCCGCAGGCTCAACAGGGCGCCGATGTAAGGCAGCACGGACAGGGCCAGCATCAGGGCGGTCAGGAACACAAAGGTGGCTGTCAAAAACGACATCACCTGGGCTAGGCTGAGCCAGCCGAGCACCAGCAACAGGGCGCCTAACACACGGGTCGACCGAGCTGGCCAGGACGCTGCGAGCCACCTTTGGTTGGGTGAAGCCAGGTAAATACCGCAACAACCGAGCAAAACGGAGATCAGCCCGATCAAAAAAAATGTCTGCATAGTCAATGAACGCTCTCAGGTCGACAGAGATGGCACATGCGCTTAAGGTTGCGCCAAAAAGAATTGCATACCTCTGGTCATGGCTGGCAACCACGCGGTGCCGTGGTCTTCCTGCGCCAGTTCGTGGTAGATCACTTGGCCCGTCCAGCCCGAGATGTTCTGAAACTGCCCAACCATGTTGCGTGCTTCGGGAATCATGCTGCGGCTCGCGATCAAGGCGCGGAGATCTGGCGGATAACTGTCCGGTGGCGGGTCATCTTCCCGTGCGCCGACACTGATCTGGACGCGAGGAGACACCCCCGGTGGCATCGAAGCCGGCAACTCGCTGAGCAGCTGCTTGTTCTGCCACCAAATGGATGGGCTGGATGCGATGAATGTGGAAAAACTCGTGGGTTGGGTCAACAGCGCATGAAGCACAAACAATCCACCAAAGGAATGCCCAAATAGGGCCTGCCGCTTGTGATCGACGGGGTAACGTGTCGCCACCAGCGGCTTGAGCTCGTTTTGGATAAAGTCCAAAAAACGGTCTGCTCCACCTTCGGATGTCAATGGGTTGGAGTCACCTGCGCCTATGGTGTAGTCGCGTCGACGTGCCGCCACATCAAAGTCTTCGTTCCCCGGATACCCAATTCCAACCACCAAGGGTGCGGTGTGCCCGGTGACCTCACTGCGGTTCGCTGCACTTCTTGCCAGAAATGCTGCAACTGGAAAAGCCGCATTGCCATCGAGCACGTAAAGAACCGGATATCCCTCTGCAGGCGCAGCTGTCGCCGGGACGGACACAAACAGTCGGTATCGGTGGCCAGCAACGCTGGCCCGCACATCCGTTTGTTGCGCTGCTGGCAATACGACCTTGGACCAACCGCGGTTGGTCTCGGTCGCATTGGCTGGAAGCATGGTGGCCCCCAGTACCAGACCACACAGCAGCATCGTTTTATTCAAACGAGCCCGCATCCTTAGAAGTCCATCGTGGCAGATGCTGAGATGGTTCTACCCGCGCCCAGTGTCGCCATCGAGTAGCTGTCGCTGAAGCTGCCCGACCAATAATGCTTGTCAAACAAGTTGGTGACGTTGAGTCGCAGAACAGTCTTGTGACCATTCATCTTTGTGGTGTAGTGTGCACCCACATCAAGGGTTGTCCAATTGGGAATGGCTTGTTGATTGGCTGCATCCAGGTATTGGCTGCTTGTGGTGACGATCCGACCGCTGAGCGTCAGCCCGGACAGCCAGGATGTGTCCCACTCAGCGCCCAAGTTGCCTTGCCAACGTGGCACACCAATGGCCACATTGCCGTCGTACTGGTTGTAGGCGGTTTTGGTCTGGACACCTTGAGAGTAGGTTGCGCCGCCAAGCAAACGAACGTTGTGTGTCAGCTGTCCAAAGGTGTTCCACTCTAAGCCACGGACCCGCTTTTCGCCCTCATCGGAGTACGTCGGGTTGCTGCTGCTACCCAGCGCGATCAAGGTCGGCTTGGTGATTTCGAACAAGCTGGCTGTGTTGGTGAAGACCCCGGCGTCCCACTTAACACCGACTTCCTTTTGCTCTGTCTTATAGGGCGCAAAGACCACGTTTTTGTTGGTCGCCAAGACATCCGTGACCGTATCGCCTTTGCTCAAGCCCTGAACATAATTGGCATAGAGCGACACAGTCGGCCCCCAAGGTTTGACAACCACGCCCACTGCTGGCGTGACGGCACTTTTATCGTACTGCGCCGTCACTGCACCTGTCGTCGCGTTGTAGTTGGTTGTTTTGACCGTTTGATGGCGCAATCCCAACGTCAGCTTAACCTTGTCCTCCATGAAAGACAGCGTATCCATTAGGCCCAGGCTGGACAGAGTCGTGTCACTGGTTTTGGGTGCTGTGCTCGGCGACGCAGGCATAACCAGCGTGGTTACCGGGTTGTAAATGTTCGAGGTGGTACTGACTGAGTTGGTGGCCGAGCCGCTCTCCTGCTCCAAATTGGTGGCTTGCAACACCAGCTCATGCCCCACCGTACCGGTGGAAAAACGAGAGCGTAGTCCAGCCTCGGCAGACACGCTGTCGGTGTAAGAGCGGGTGCCATTGGTTGCGGCGGTGAAATTGCCATTGGCGGCGATGTTGCGCGCATGGGTTCCATTGATGAACCCCGACTGTTCGAAACCCATCACACCCACACCAACAAAAGCAGAGAGCTGCTGGTTGATGGTGTACTCAGCCCGCGCCATCACCGCCTTGGTCTCCAAGGTGCCACTGGCGCCCGGGAAGAGGTTGGTACTGGGATCAAGTGCGCTTGGTATGGGGGTATTGTTCTGGAACCAGTACATGGCCGACGTCCCACCTGAGAACGACTCTTTGCTGTAATAGGCATCCAGCGATGCGGTTAGATCATCGCCGCGATAGTCAAATGCGCCTGACAGGAACTCGCGTTTTTTGGACTGACCATTCAGCTCAGCGTCACCATCGCTGTAGGTCCCGTTGATGCGGACACCCAGTTCCTTGCGCTCCCCAAATCGGCGTCCCAGGTCAATGCTTGTGCCCGTTTGACTCTCCGACTGGTAGCCCACGGACATGCGTGTTAATGGCTCATCATCAGCGCGTTTGGGCACCAAATTGATGACGCCGCCCACACCGCCTCCGGGGGCCATACCACCAAAAAGTGCGCTGGGGCCCTTGAGAACCTCAACGCGCTCTACGAATTCCAGCGGCACATGGCCAATGGGCGTCAAGCCATACATGCCATTGATCGCGAGCTCGGAAGAGCTGACATCAAATCCCCGAATCCGATAGTTTTCGTATGAGTGTCCGCTGGACGTTGTAAAACGGACCGCTGGATCGTTGGCCATGACGTCTGCCACAGTGCGCGCCTGCTGGTCCTCAATCAGCTCAGCGGTATAGCTGGTCAGGTTAAATGGCGTGTCCATGACACTTTGATTTCCCAAGGCGCCAAGGCGGGCGCCCGTGGCGACCTGCCCGCCCGCATAGGTGCTGGGCAAATCAGCCGGTTTCTCAGCGTTGGCCGAGACATTGACCACTTGCAATGTGGCTTGGTTGTCGGTGTCTGTTGTGGACGCTGATTGGGCCAAAGCCCATGAAGGCAGAGTCAGCATGCCCATCGCCAGAGCGATCGGGGTCATTCGCAGCATTGTGTTTTCCCTTTAAATAAACACTGGCTGGCGAAGGCTGGCTGATGTTGTTGGTTTACTTTGTCTAAATACCATTCCGGATGGCAGGGGTCGTTAGCAAGAGGTGGTCGTGTCAAGGACACGTTCCCAAACTGGCCATTGGCCGAGCAGTTCAGCGCCTGTGACTTGTTCTACAGAACGCGTCAAATCGTGATCGGCACATGGCACCGATGCCCGGCTTTGTGTGCCTTCGCAACCCTTGCTCAGACGACTCTGAGCAT
The DNA here is from genome assembly GCF_018619435.1 of Rhodoferax sp. U11-2br. Lineage (GTDB taxonomy): Bacteria > Pseudomonadota > Gammaproteobacteria > Burkholderiales > Burkholderiaceae_C > Rhodoferax. The sequence continues at coordinate 45,308 of NZ_JAHFZF010000020.1, forward strand.
CTGGAATAGATAGCATTGTAAATGAGATAAATTGTCATTTACAGGATCCATTCCACGCAAAGTTGGCCTTTTTGACCGCGACTTTTGGGTCAATATGCAGAAGGCTGGGGTCTGGATAGACTTAGCCGTGATCTCTGCCGATTGAAACTCACCGCATCAATGGTTGCTGCTTGCGTTGGAGCACCAAGGCGATGATTGGCGCAGTCGACGTACGGCCTGTCTGCCGCCATCAGGATGCTGCTGTCGGGCTGAAGCGGGCATCCATTTCACGGTGCCGCTTGAGGGTGGCCCAGTGCGGTGCAAACAAGTCGGTGAGTTGCTCCACCAGGTACACCGAGCGATGCTGCCCGCCGGTGCAGCCGATGGCCACGGTCACATAGCTGCGGTGGTTTTGTGCCAGATCGTTCATCCAGTTGTTCAGGAAGGTGTGAATCTGGTCCAGCATGCGCTCTACCTCGGGTTGCCGCTTCAGGTAGTCGGCCACTGGCGCATCCTGCCCGGTCAGGGCACGCAGTTCGGGCTCGTAATGTGGGTTGGGCAACATGCGCACATCAAACACAAAATCGGCGTCACTTGGGATGCCGCGTTTGAACGAAAAAGATTCAAACACCAGCGTCAGTTGTTCACCGGGCGCGGCGATAAAGGCTTTGACGTAACTCTGCAGCTGTGTTGGACGAATCACACTCGAGTCAATCACATGGGCCTGCATGCGCAGGTCGCTGAGCAAATCACGTTCCAGCTCGATGGCGTCGGCCAGTGCATGGCGTTGGTCCAGCAGGGCGTTTTCCGGTCCGCCCCGGGACAAAGGATGGCGCCTGCGGGTTTCTGAAAAGCGACGAATCAAGGTGTCGGTGGTGGCATCTAGAAAGATGGAATCGACCTGCAGCCCGCGCGCCTTGAGCTGTTTCAACTGCTCTGGCACCAGTGGCAGCGAGCTGGCGCTGCGCACGTCGATGGCAATCGCCAGATGTTTGGCATGGTGGGCATGCTCCAGATCCACCAGCTGCATCAGCAGCTCGGGCGGCAGGTTGTCCACACAATAAAAACCCAGGTCTTCCAGCGCGTGCAAGGCCACCGATTTGCCCGAGCCGGACATGCCGGTGATCAGCACAATCTGCACATTGGGGCTGGTGTTCATGTCAGACGCCTTGCACTTGCAGCATGTCACGTGCATGGGTGAGGGTGCTTGCCAGAATGCGTTCACCACCCAGCATTCGGGCCAGTTCGGTGACGCGCTCTTCACCTTTGACCGGGGTGACCGAACTCACGGTGGCGCTGCCCGCCAGTTGTTTGCTGACTACCAGGTGCTGGTCGGCACAGGCGGCCACCTGAGGCAGGTGGGTTACGGCCAGCACCTGCCGGTCGACCCCGAGCTGGCGCATCAGCCGGCCCACGGTTTCGGCCACCGCGCCGCCCACACCGGCGTCCACCTCGTCAAAAATCAGGGTTTGGGCGGTACCCAACTGGCTGGTGGTGACCGCAATGGCCAGCGCCAGGCGCGACAACTCACCACCCGAAGCCACTTTGTTGACTGGGCGCGGGGTGCTGCCCGCATGTCCGGCCACCAGGAACTGGATGTCTTCCAGCCCGGTCATCAAAGGCTGGCTCGCAGGCTGGATGGCCACCTCGAACTGGCCGCCTTGCATGCCCAGCCCCTGCATCGCCTGGGTAATGGTCTGGGCCAGCTTGGGGGCTGACTTTTGCCGAGCCCGGGTTAACTTGCCAGCCTCCACCTGATAACTTTGCCAGGCAGAGGCCACCGCACTCTCCAGCGCCTGCAGGTCGGCGGCGGCGTCGAGAGCACGCAGCTGAGCTTTCCAGCCAGACAACAGGTCCACTAGCTCCTCGGGGCTGCGTTTGTAACGGCGCGCCAATGCCACCCACTGGCCCAGGCGCTCATCCAGTGCGCTGAGTCGGTCCGGGTCCAGCTCGGTCTTGCGCAGGTAGGCACGCAGTGAATGCACCACATCCTCCAACTGTGCCAGGCTTGATGCCAAAACCTCGCTCAGCCCTTTGAATATGGGCTCAATATGCTCTTGTTTTTGAAGTGCTTCGCAGGCACTGCCGGTCAGGCTGCTGGCACTGTTGTCGGCCTCATCGAGTGCCTGCAAGGCCGATTGCGCAGCGTCCAGCAGGGCCTGGGCGTTGGAGAGGCGGCTGTGCTCGGCGTTCAGGGCGGGCCATTCGCCGGCACCAGGGGCGAGTTTTTCCAGCTCCCCAATCTGCCAGCTCAGGCGTTCACGTTCGTTGAGCAAAGAGTCTTGGGAGGCGCGGGCCTGTGCCAGCTGGTCTTGGGCGGTGCGCCAAAGCTGCCACTGCACCGACACGACATCGGTGGCCACCTTGGCATAGGCGTCGAGCAGGCCACGCACCGACTCCGGGCGTGTCAGGCTTTGCCAGGCGTGTTGGCCGTGAATGTCGAGCAGCTGCTCCCCCAAGGCGCGCAACTGGGTGGCGGTGGCGGGGCTGCCGTTGATCCAGGCGCGGCTTTTGCCCTGGGTGTCGACGGTACGGCGCAGCAGCAGGCTGCTGTCGTGTTCAAACCCTGCTTCGTCCAGCCAGCTGGCCACGCTGGTTGTGGCCTCGAATTCGGCGCTGACGTCGGTGCGTGTCGCGCCTTCGCGGATCACACTGACATCAGCGCGCCCGCCGGTCACGAGTTGCAGGGCATCCACCAGGATGGATTTGCCGGCGCCGGTCTCACCAGTCAACACGGTGAAGCCGTTGGCCAGTTCCAGGTCAAGTTCGCTGACGATGACAAAGTCGCGCAGGACGATGCGTTTGAGACTCACGTTGAGGTTACTCCTTCGTTCCAATGCAGTTTTTCACGCAGGGTATCAAAGTAGGACCAGCCCTTGGGGTGCAAAAACCGCACATGGTGGTTGGACCGGGTGACTTCAATGCGGTCACCATGCATCAGGGACGCCAGCGACTGCTGGTCAAAACTGGCGCTGGCATCCCGGCCAGCTACTATTTCAATAGCTATATGTGATGTATTGGCAAGGACTATCGGTCGATTTGATAATGTATGTGGAGCAATCGGCACCATCACCCAGCCGGGGATGGATGGATGCAGCAAGGGGCCGCCTGATGACAAGGCGTAAGCGGTTGAGCCGGTCGGTGTTGCAATGATCAGCCCGTCGGCGCGCTGGTTCGCCACAAAGTGGCCATCCACTTCCACGCGCAACTCCACCATGCCCGAGGTGGCGCCGCGGTTGACCACCACATCGTTGAGTGCCGTGGCGTTGTAGACGCAACGCCCATCACGCATGACCCTACCGCTCATCAGGCTGCGGTGGTCTTCCACATACTCACCACGCAACATGTCGCTCAGACACGCGGCAAAGTTGTCGTAACGGATGTCGGTGATGAAACCCAGCCGGCCCTGGTTGATACCAATCAGCGGCACACCATACGCGGCCAATTGCCTGCCAATGCCCAGCATGGTGCCGTCACCGCCCACCACCAGGCCCAGGTCGCATTGTTGGCCAATTTGTGGCACGGTCAGCGTGGGGTAACGCGTCATGCCCATGTTGCGTGCGGTATCTGCCTCCAGCACCACGTCACAGCCTTGGTCGTGCAGAAAATGGGCCACCGCTTCCAGCGCAGCGCGCGCGCTGGAGATGGCGGCGGCACTGGCGCTGGTCTGGTATTTGCCGATCAGGGCAACGAGCTTGAATTTGGAGTCCATCTGCAAATTACAACATCAAAGACCCGGCAGCTTTGTGTCACCTTTGAAAATAGCGGCAATACATCCAAGGGGGTCAAACATCGCGCCGGTTTGAAGAGACATCTGAGTCGGGTTGCCCGAGTTCAGATGTTCGTAAAATCACCACATGCTGGATGACCGTGCCAAGTTATTACTCAAAGCGCTGGTTGAGCGTTACATCGCTGATGGCCAGCCGGTGGGGTCGCGCACTTTGTCCAAGGCCTCTGGTCTGGAACTCTCACCCGCCACCATTCGCAACGTGATGTCTGACCTGGAGGATTTGGGTCTGATTGTCAGCCCACACACCTCCGCCGGGCGCATACCCACCGCGCGCGGCTACCGCTTGTTTGTGGACACCATGTTGACGGTCCAGCGCAATCCGTTTGGTGAACACAGCCTGGCCCATGACCAGCCGCAAAAGGTGATTTCCAACGCGGCCAATCTGCTCTCTAGCCTGTCCCAGTTTGTAGGTGTGGTGGTGGCGCCTCGGCGCACCACAGTGTTTCGGCACATCGAATTCTTGCGGCTGTCCGAGCGGCGTTTGCTGGTGATCATCGTCTCGCCGGAAGGGGATGTGCAAAACCGGGTCATCTTCACCGAGGTGGACTACGAGCAGCAACAGTTGGTGGAGGCGGCCAATTTCCTCAATGCCAACTACATCGGTCTGGACATCGAACAGGTGCGTGAACGGCTGAAAAATGAGGTGGAATCCCTGCGTGCAGAGATTGCCAGCCTGATGAACGCCGCCGTGACCGCCAATTCCGAGGTGTTGTCTGAAACCGCAGACGAGGTGATTATTTCCGGTGAGCGCAACCTGTTGTCGGTCAGCGACTTTGCCAACGACATGGGCCATTTGCGCCGTGCATTTGACCTGTTTGAGCAAAAAGCCCAGTTGATGCGTTTGCTGGACGTGACTGGCCGCGCCGAGGGTGTGCGCATCTTCATTGGCGGCGAAAGCCAGGTCATTCCATTTGAGGACCTGTCCATTGTCAGCGCACCCTACGAGGTCGACGGTCAGGTGGTTGGTACCCTCGGTGTGGTTGGCCCCACCCGTATGCCCTATGACCGCATGATCCAGATTGTGGACATCACCTCCAAACTGGTCAGCAACGCGCTGAGCCACCACAAGTAGCCCCTACAATTGCTGGTTCGGTTGGGGCGTTAGCTCAGTTGGTTAGAGCAGAGGACTCATAATCCTTTGGTCCACAGTTCAAGTCTGTGACGCCCTACCAATTAGAATTGTGAACAAAATCAAGGGCCTGCGTAAGCAGGCCTTTGTCGTTGGTGACTGCAAAGGAGGCCCCTGTGCCAAATTTGTGCCAAATTTTGGTAGTTTGGTTGCCAGCGCCTGCCAGCCATTGCGCAGGATATGACACACACATGGTCATCTGGCTAAACCACGTTGCTTTATTCCTGGCTAAAAGCGATCTCGATTTGTTTGTAGAAGTGCATAGAGCGAAAGCATTTGAGGTACCAAGAATAATCAGTCAGACGCATAATTCTTTGGCCCAAAGTTCAAGTCTGTGACGCACTACCAATTTTTAAGCTATAATTTATAGCTTAGCGGCTGTAGCTCAGTTGGATAGAGTACTTGGCTACGAACCAAGGGGTCGTGGGTTCAATTCCTGCCAGCCGCACCAAACGACAAGCCCTAGAACAGAGATGTTCTAGGGCTTTTTCGTTTTTACACGCAAATGCTTGACGTGGCGATGGATTCCGAGTGATCTGACACCCGGAGAAACAATGTCGCAGATCCCCCTCTCATTGGAGGTACGGCGCTTTTTTTACGCGCGCCAGATGAGTCTGTCTATGCAGCGATGGGGGAGGTGTTCTTTGAACGCTGGACTTTCAGAACCGCAGCGGTGCGGCGCAGGTGTTTGAACACGGTTTCAAGTTGGCTCAAGTCACGCACCGCAATGACAAACCGCAGCTCCATCACCCCATGTGACGATTCATTGGTCATGTCAACCTGGGTGATGTCTGCTTCGCCGGATGCCAGCGCGCTGGCAACACGGGCCAACACACCCTTGCCATTGGTGACAGTGACAACAATACCTGTCTCGAAGGTCCGCATGGGTTCATCGGACCATTCCACACTGATGAAACGTTCGCTGTCTTTGTGGTGAAGTTTTTTGGCGACCTGGCAGTCGCCCGTGTGGATCGTTAACCCTTCACCACGACCAAGGTAACCCACAATACTGTCGCCAGGAATCGGGCGGCAACAATGGGCAAAACGTACCGAGGTGCTTTCGCTGCCATCAATGGACACACTGCCCTGGGAGATGTTCTCGCCAGCCACAAAACGTTCCCGGGTCAGCAGCAGGGCATCGGGTTTTTCACCACTGTCGGCAAGCAACATGGCCAAACGTTTGGCGACGATGCTGGCGATGCGTTTGCCCAGACCAATGTCTGTCATCAGTTCGGATGGGGTCCTGTTGCCACTGAAACGCAACAATTTGTCCCACACAGCGGCCTTGAGGCCAGCGTGGTCGGGCAAATTTTCGATGCCTTCTGCTCGCAAGGCCTGGATCAGCATTTTTTCGCCAAGGCTCTCCGACTCTGTTTGGGCCAAGGTCTTGAGGTGCTGGCGTATCTTGGAACGTGCGCGTGCTGTCCTGACAAATCCCAGCCATGCCGGGTTGGGTGTGGCGTCAGGTGACGTGATGACCTCGATCACATCGCCATTTTTGACCTCGGTCCGCAAGGTCACGGGTTCGTTGTTGATTTTGGCAGACAGTGTGTGGTCGCCCACGTTGCTGTGGATGGCATAGGCAAAATCGATCACGGTGGCACCACGCGGCATGGCCATGATCTGGCTCTTGGGCGTGAACACGTAAACCGCATCGGGAAACAGGTCCACCTTGACATGTTCCCAGAACTCTGTGGCATCCCGGTTTTCGTCCTGGATGTCCAGCAGTGACTGCAGCCATTTGGAACCCATGCGGTCGTTCTGGCCGACATCGTCGTTGGACGCTTCCTTGTACAGCCAATGCGCCGCCACACCTGTTTCAGCCACCAGGTGCATCGCCTCGGTGCGCAGTTGAAACTCGACGTTGATCCCCGAAGGGCCGACCAGCGTGGTGTGCAGCGATTGGTAACCATTGATTTTGCTGATGGCAATGTGGTCTTTGAACTTGCCTGGAACCGGTTTGTAGAGCTGGTGCAGCAGACCCAAAGCGGTGTAGCAGTCAACCAGGTTCGGGACGATGATGCGAAATCCGTAGATATCGGTGACCTGGGCAAAGCTGAGATTTTTTTCCTCCATCTTCTTGTAGATGGAGAAGATGGTTTTTTCGCGCCCGGCGATCCTGACCGGCATGTCGTGTTGCGCAAAGGTGTTGTCCAGGTCCGCATGCACCTTTTGAATCAGGTCGCGTCGTCGGCTTCGTGCTTTGGCCACCGCTTTGGTCAGAACGCTGTGTCGCCAGGGGTTGAGGTACTTGAAGGACAGATCCTGCAACTCGCGGTAGGTCTGGTTCAGCCCCAGGCGGTAGGCGATGGGGGCGTAAATGTCCAGCGTTTCCGAAGCGATGCGCCCCCATTTTTCGCGCGGCGCGTCTGACAGCGTGCGCATGTTGTGGGTGCGGTCTGCCAGCTTGATCAGGATGACACGTACATCACGTGCCATGGCCAGCAGCATTTTGCGAAACGACTCGGCCTGGTTCTCTTCACGTGTGTTGAAGTGCAGTTTTTCCAGCTTGGTCAAGCCATCGACAAGCTCTGCCACCGAGGTACCAAAGCGCTCAATCAGTTCCGACTTGGCAATGCCACAGTCTTCCATGGCGTCATGCAACAGGGCCGCCATCAAGGCCTGGGCGTCAAGCTTCCATTCTGCACATTGGGCCGCCACAGCGATGGGGTGGGTGATGTAGGGCTCTCCGCTGTTGCGCAGTTGGCCCAGATGGGCTTCGTCGGCAAATCGGTAGGCTTGCCGCACGCTGGCAAGATCGGCTGGACTCAAATAGTCCAGCTTGTTGGTGAGGCTTGCCAAGCTCGCCGCAGCTGCATTCATGCCCGCCGAACTAAGCGCCTTGGGCGCGGATTTGGGTGGGGTGGGGCTGACAACGGAAACGGGTTGGACGGGGGTGCGCATCCCTGAAATATAGCCTGCGTGTAAGCATATGGCACAAATGAAACAAAAAAGCACCGCAGAGCGGTGCTTGGTATGTCAGCGTGCGCGTGAATTCAGAGCGGCACTTTTTTCAACATCTCGATGCCAACCTTGCCTGCTGCAATTTCGCGCAGGGCGGTTACACCCGGTTTGTTTTTGCTCTCGACCTTGGCGGTGTGGCCTTGGCTCAGCATGCGGGCACGGTAGGACGCAGCCAACACCAGCTGAAAGCGATTGGGAATCTGCACCAGGCAGTCTTCAACAGTGATACGGGCCATGACTTCTCCAAAACCAGGTGGGCGCACTAAGAAATATGCAGTGCTTTGAATGTTTCAGCCCTGGCACGGCGCTGTGCCAGGTACTTGAGTCGTTGAGCGTGGACGATGGATTTGAGATCAAACACGGCCCGGTCGAACAACTCATTGATTATAACGAAGTCAAACTGGTTGACCTGCGCCATCTCCAAAGCCGCGTTTTGCAGCCGGACTTCAATCACCGCAGGTGTGTCTTCACCACGTCGCTCCAGGCGCGAGCGCAGCTCATCCCAGCTGGGTGGCAGGATGAAGATGGTCACGGCGTTGGCAAACACCTTCTTGATCTGTAGCGCACCCTGAAAGTCAATCTCCAGAATCACATCGGCGCCTTGGCTCATGCGTTCTTCAATGGCTTTTTTGGAGGTGCCGTAGCGGTGGTTGTGCACATGTGCCCACTCGACGAAGGTGTCAGCCTGCACCATCGCATCAAACTCGGTGTCTGGCACAAAAAAGTATTCGCGCCCATGTTTTTCCTGCCCACGGGGGGCGCGGGTGGTGTGTGACACCGAGGGTTGCACATGGGAATCAAGCTCCAGCAAGGCCTTGACCAGGCTGGATTTGCCAGCCCCGCTGGGGGCGGCGACAACAAAGAGGTTTCCGGGGTAATCCATAGGCGCTTATTCTATGTTTTGCACCTGCTCGCGCATTTGCTCGATCAGCACCTTCATGTCCACCGAAATGTGGGTCAGTTCCAGCGCGGCGGACTTGGAGCCCAGGGTATTGGCCTCGCGGTGCAATTCCTGGATCAGGAAGTCCAGCCGTTTGCCGATGTCGCCACCCTTTTTGACCAGGCGTTCCAGCTCGTCCAGGTGAGAGGCCAGCCGGGTCAGCTCCTCGGCCACGTCGATGCGGATGGCAAACGCGGTGGCTTCGGTCAGCGCCCGGTCCTGGGCCATTTCGGATTTGGCCTGGCCATCGGTGAGTTCCATGGCCTGTGCCCAGCGGTCCAGAAAGCGTTGGCGTTGTTGTGTCACCAGCTGCGGGATCAGCGGTTCGGCCTGGGCGGCCAGGGCGCGCAATTGTTTGATGCGGTCAAACAACATGGTCGCCAGCCGGGCGCCTTCACGTTTGCGCGCGGCCATCAGCGCGTCCAGCACCTCGTCGGCCAGTTGCAGTGTCTCGGCTTGCCAGTCCTTGCCGGGTTGGGATTCGTCCCCTGCCAGGCGAATCACTTCGGCGACGCTGAGGGGCTGGGCCGACGGCAGCCAGGCCTTGACATGGTCTTGAATGGCGTTCAGGCGTTGCAGCAGCCGGGTTGAGGGCTCGGCAACCACATTGGTGGTGGTGCTCTCGATGGACGCCCGCAGCTCCACCTTGCCGCGTTTGAGTCGGGCATTCAACTTCTCGCGCAGTGCGGGCTCGCACGCGCGAAGTTCCTCAGGCAGGCGGAAAGACAGGTCCAGAAAGCGGCTGTTGACCGCCCGGATTTCGATGCCCAATCGGCTGTTGGCGCTGCTTTTGCCATCGCCCTCGGCGCCCTCTTTGGCCGGGTTATGCTGGGCGCTGGCGTAACCGGTCATGCTGTAAACTGACATTGCGGTTCTCTTCAAAAAATGTGCTTTTGAGAATAACCCGGTTCTTGCCCCGCTTGCGGTTTCCTGATTAAAAAATGATGTCCAAGGTCAAACCCTCCCCACTGCCCCCCGGAACCTTCATTGGTGGTTATCAGGTCGTTCGCAAGGTGGCAGCGGGTGGTTTTGGGGTGGTCTACCTGGCCACCGACAACGACGGCCAGCAAGTCGCCATCAAGGAGTACCTGCCTGCCTCGCTCACCACCCGTGACCCGGGTGATCTGGCGCCGCAGGTGGCGCCCGAAAAGTTGTCGCTGTACCGCCTGGGGCTCAAGAGTTTTTTCGAGGAAGGCCGCTCGCTGGCCCAGATCTCCCACCCCTCGGTGGTGAGTGTGATGAATTTTTTTCGGGAAAATGACACGGTCTACATGGTGATGAACTACCTGGAAGGCGCCAGCCTGCAGGATTTCATCCTGATCGCGCGTGATCTCAAACAGCCCAAGGTGTTCCGTGAGTCGACCATCCGTTCGTTGTTCGAGGAGATTCTGCGCGGCCTGCGCATCGTGCACCAGCACAAGATGCTGCATCTGGACATCAAACCGGCCAACATCTTCATCACCGACGACAACAAGGCGGTGCTGATCGACTTCGGTGCGGCGCGTGAGGTGCTCAGCAAAGAGGGCAACTTCATCCGCCCGATGTACACCCCTGGTTTTGCTGCGCCCGAGATGTACCGGCGCGACAGCACCATGGGCCCCTGGACCGACATCTACGCCATTGGCGCCTGCATGTTCGCCTGTATGCAGGGTTACCCGCCCAACGAGGCACCGCAGCGCGTCAACAACGACCCAATGGCTGCCGCCTGGAAACGCCTGCAGGGGGTGTATTCCGACAACCTGATCGAGGTGGTGCAATGGTGCATGGCGCTGGACCCGCTGGCCAGGCCGCAATCGGTGTTTGCCTTGCAAAAAGAGCTCAATAGCCCTGGCGAGCGGCGCTACACCCGCCTGAGTGTGGGTGAGAAGGTGCGTCTGCAGTTTGACAACATGGTCACCGGCACCAAAAAAACCGTGCTCAAGGCCACTGAGCCCAGCAAAAAGACGCGATGAAGTTCTCTGTCTTCCAGGTCAGCCGCAAAGGTGGGCGTGACAAAAACGAAGACCGCATGGGGTACTGCTACACCAGTAGCGCCGCCATTTTTATGCTGGCCGACGGCATGGGTGGGCATCCTGAGGGGGAGGTGGCGGCGCAGCTGGCCATTCAGGCCATTGCCGCCCTGTTCCAGAAAGAAGCCAAACCTGAACTCGCGGACGTGCCCCGTTTTCTGGACAACGCGGTGCGCTCGGCGCACCGGCATATCCTGCGCTACGCGACGGGCCGCGCCATGCTGGACGCACCACGCAGCACGATTGTGGTGGCGGTGATCCAGAACGGTGCCTTGACTTGGACCCACTGCGGCGACTCCAGGCTCTACCTGTTGCGTCGGGGTGACCTCTTGACACGCACCCGCGACCACTCGCTGCTGGAGCAGGACCTCATCAAACCCGCCACCGCGCGGCCTGAGGCAGGCAAAAACCGCCATGTGTTGTTCACCTGCCTGGGCTCACCCACCAAACCGCTGTTTGCGGTGGAGGGAGCGGTGAACCTGCAGTTGGGTGACCGCATCATGTTGTGCTCGGATGGCCTGTGGTCGGCGGTGCCCGAACCCACCCTGGTGTCTGAGCTGCTGAACAAACCGGTGGATGTGGCGGTGCCCGACTTGGTGGAACAGGCCTTGCGCCTGGCCGGCCCGAGCGCCGACAATGTGACCTGTCTGGCGCTGGCCTGGGAAACCCCCGACAACCTGTCGTCCACCCGGGGCTCGATCACCACCGACTCGATTCTGGATGGTGTGTTTGCTTCGACTGTGCAGGCCGGTTGGCTGGATCCGGCCGACGACGATCTGGATGACGAGGCGATCGAGCGCTCGATTGCCGAGATCAACGAAGCGATCCGCCGCTCGGCCCAGAAAAAAACCTGATTTTTGTTATTGAGAAGGTTCTGCCATGACTGATTTTTCACGCTCAGGCGCGCGCGCCTTTGACGCCCTGCGCCCGGTGAGCATCACCCGCCACTACACCATGCACGCCGAAGGTTCGGTGCTGATTGCTTTTGGCAACACCCAGGTGCTGTGCACCGCCTCGGTCGAGGAAAAAGTGCCAGGCCACAAAAAAGGCAGCGGCGAGGGCTGGGTCACCGCCGAATACGGCATGTTGCCGCGTGCCACCCACACCCGCAGTGACCGCGAGGCTGCGCGTGGCAAACAGTCGGGTCGCACGCAAGAGATCCAGCGCCTGATTGGCCGCGCGTTGCGCAGCGTGTTTGACCTCAAGCTGCTGGGGGAGCGCACCATCCACCTCGACTGCGATGTGATCCAGGCCGACGGTGGCACCCGCACCGCCGCCATCACCGGTGCGTTTGTGGCGGCGCAGGATGCAGTGAACTGGCTCATGGCACAGGGCAAGATCACGCAGTCGCCGATCCTTAACCCGGTGGCCGCCATCTCGGTGGGTATCGTGCAGGGCACGCCGCTGCTGGATCTGGAGTATGTGGAAGACTCGGCCTGCGACACTGACATGAACGTGGTGATGACCGGTGCTGGCCACTATGTGGAAGTGCAGGGCACCGCTGAGGGCGCTGCCTTCACCCGCGCCGAGATGGACAAGCTGCTGGCGCTGGCCGACAAAGGCATCCGCGAACTGATCCAGCTGCAACAGGCTGCTTACTAATTTGATAGCTATCAGCCCTTTATTTATAAGGTCTAGAGGCCTATTTCTTCTATGAAAATTGTTTTGGCATCCAACAACCCCGGCAAACTCGCTGAATTGCAGGCCATGTTTGCACCGCTCGGTTTTGAACTCATCACCCAGGGCAGCTTGGGCATTCCGGAGGCGCCCGAGCCGTATCACACCTTTATTGAGAACGCGCTGACTAAGGCGCGCCACGCGGCTGCTCACAGCGGCTTGCCCGCCGTGGCCGATGACGCGGGCCTGTGTGTCGATGCTTTTGGGGGGCTGCCCGGCGTGCAGACGGCGTATTACGCCACCCAGTTTGGTTACCCCAAGAGCGACGACAACAATGTGCGCGCCTTGCTGGAGCAGATGGCGGGTATCGGGAATCGCCGTGCCGCGATGGTCAACACCCTGGTGGCGGTGCGCAGCCCCGAAGACCCCGAGCCGCTGGTGGCAGTGGGCCGAGTCGTGGGTGAGATTGCGCGCGAGCGCCTGGGCACCAACGGCTTTGGCTTCGATCCGGTGATGTTCATCCCCGAATTTGGCCAGACCTTTGCCCAATTGCCCACCGAGGTGAAAAACGCCCACAGCCACCGCGGACGCTCTGCCGCGGCCATGGTGGCGCTGATGCGTGAGCGCTGGTTGTGAGTGGTGCGGACGCGGCGAGCTTTGTTTGGTAGTCCAGGGGCACGAGGCACCAGACTGCCCCTGTTGGACTACTTCGTTGGTGCAACCCGCGAGTCGGAGCCTTTGGGCGGCTTCCTCATACTGGGGTACCAGAAATCGTCAGCCGCCCAAAGTCCCCGCCTCGCTGGACGCTCATCAAGTCAAGCGCTTGGCTACTCAGCGAACAAGGCTATGAAGTCATCACCCATCCTGCATTCTGCTTTTGGACTTCCAATGCTGGCGTTCCGACAGAATCGCGTGGCAGCCGCAGGGGGCGACCGCCGATTTCTGGTACCCCAGTATGAGGCGGGCGCCCCCTGCGGCTGCCGCGCGGGGCGCACCACAACCCCAAGCACCACAAGCGCATCTTGACCAGCTTCCCCGAAAAAATGATCCCGATCCAACCTGAACCAAGCCTGCCCGAAGAAGCCGTGCAGCCGCACGACATCCAGCACTACATGCGCCCTGGCACGTTGCAGCTGAGCAGCTTGCCGCCGCTCTCGCTGTATGTGCACCTGCCCTGGTGCCTCAAGAAATGCCCCTACTGCGACTTCAACTCCCACGAGCAGCGCGCGGCCGACCTGCCTGAGCAGGACTACCTCAACGCGCTGATGGCCGATCTGGAGTCGGCGCTGCCGCTGATCTGGGGCCGCAGCGTGCAAACCGTGTTCATCGGCGGTGGCACACCCAGCCTGTTTTCGCCGCAGGCGATTGACCAGCTGATCGCGGGCATACGCGCACGCGTCAAGCTCGCTGCCGATGCCGAGATCACGCTGGAGGCCAATCCCGGCACCTTTGAGAAGGACCGTTTCAAGGCCTTTCGCGCCGCCGGTGTCACCCGCCTGTCGGTCGGTGTGCAGAGTTTCAACGACGGCTACCTCTCCATCCTGGGTCGTGTGCACAATCGCTCGCAAGCCCTTGCTGCGCTTGAGGAGGCTGCTCTCAACTTTGAGACCTTCAACCTGGACCTGATGTACGCACTGCCAGGTCAGACGCTCGATGATTTGCGCAGCGATGTGGCCACCGCGCTGTCGTTTGCGCCGCCACACCTCTCCATCTACCACCTGACGATTGAGCCCAACACCTTCTTTGCCAAACACCCGCCTGCTCCTGTGGATGACGACCTGGCGGCCGACATGCTGGACTTGATCACCGAACTGACCGGCCCGGCGGGTCTGCAACGTTACGAGGTCTCTGCCTACGCCAAGCCCGGCCACCGCTGCGCCCACAACCTGAACTACTGGCAATTTGGCGACTACTTGGGTATTGGCGCTGGTGCCCACAGCAAGCTCAGTTTTGCCCACCGCGTGTTGCGCCAGGTGCGTCTGCGTGACCCGGCGCGTTACATGGTGCAAGCGCTTGCGGGCAGCGCCATCGCGCAGGAGAACGAGGTCAAACGCAGCGAGTTGCCGTTTGAGTTCATGCTCAACGCACTGCGCCTGGCCGATGGTTTTGCGCTGCCGATGTTTGCAGAGCGCACCGGCCTGTCCATCAACGCGATCACCGCTGCCCTGCAGGAAGCCCAGGCGCGTGGTCTGATGGACAGCGACTTGGCCCACGCCCGGCCCACGTCGCGTGGTTTTGACTTTTTGAACGACCTGCAGGCGCTGTTTTTGCCCAAAACCTGAGGTGCAGGTTGCCGCATCGGTCAAGTCTGGGCGTGTCAGCGTCGATAACAGACACAATGGCCGCTGGGCCACAGCCTTGGGCGGGGTCTGTCGCAGGGCAGCAGTATTGGAGAAGCACACACCATGTTTTCGGTCTACGGCATGCAGGGGCGTTTGTTTCGCGGCAGTTTGGAGCAGTTGCGCCAAGTCGGTGGTGTGGGGGCACTGACGCGCAGTCGTGCGCTGTTGCCAACCGGAAAGCAGGGCGACGACCGACTCGCCGAATCCTTTGGCGCTTTTGTGGAGTCTGCGGCCAACAAGGCCACTGGCGATGACGGCCACCGCAGCGCCTTGTCGGCCTACACCGACACCCGCGACGGCAGCACGGTACGCCACCCCCTGACCCGGGTCAGCGACCTGATGAGCCCACGCATCATCAGCCTCAAGGACAGCGCCACCGTGTGGCAGGCCTGGCAGGTGCTCAGCGAACAAGGCGTTGGCCAGGCACCGGTGATTGATGCCAACAACCACCTGGTGGGGCTGCTGACCCGGGCTGACTTGCTCAGCCCCGAGCGCCTGCCCTCACCCGACAGCCACGCGCTGGCCTGGCGTGCGCTGATGCTGCAGAACATCACCCAGATCATGGTCACACCGGTGCCCAGCGTGGCGCCCGACTCCGACATCCGCCGGGTGGCGCAGGTGCTGCTCGACACCGGTTTGCCGGGTCTGCCGGTGGTGGACGATCAGGGCTTGGTGGCGGGTTTTATCTCGCGCTCGGACATTCTGCGTGCGGTGGTGACCGACCCGCCACTGGACTTGTGGGGCTGACGCGTGTCGGCATTTATGTCGATAAATAGCTCGGAGCCCTTGCCAAGTCTATTGATAACGATATTTAACTTAAAGCAAATTTGACCGCGTGAGGTGCGTCAGACCAGGGTGTCTGGCACGGCTCGTGGCGTGGCAGCGGTGGCGGCCGACTTGCCACCGGCGCGCAGCGTCAGACCACCGGCCTGGCGTTTGGGTTCACCCAGCGCTGCGCGTGTGAGCTTGGTGTTGTAGTGCCTGCGCAACTCTTGCACCATATGGTTCAGCTCGGCGGCGTTTTTGATTTGGTCGGCATACCGGTGCATCACCAGATAAGCGGTTTCGATCAGTTTGCCACTGAGTGTTTCCTGGCCATGGCGGATCAGTTCTATCACTGCGGCCTGCGGGTCACCCCGCATGCTCAGGGTCATCGCGGTTTCGGTCAATTTGAGGATGCTGGCGTGGGCTGTGCGCACCAGCTCGGCATAAGGCGGGTAGATCGCCGCCGAACCGGCCAGCAGCTCGGCCAGGGCGCGGGTGCCCGCAAAACGCTTGCCCAGGGTGTCGACCACCTGTTCCACCTCGTCGAGCTGGATGGTCTTGTTGGCCAGCTGGGCCAGCAAGGCCAGCAGGTTGGCGGCCGATTCAAAATCGAAATCAGGTGACTTGATGCGCTGGCACTGGCTGCGGATGGAGGTCACCGCCTGCACAAATTGCCCCTGATCAATGAGATGCAGTGCCTCCACAATGCCGCTCAGGCGCTCCTGACGCGCGTTGCCGGGGTGGCGCTTGATGAGCCGTGCAAAGTCATCGCGGCAGCGCTGCAGGCCTTTGCGGTTACCCGTCTCGAAACGCACCAATGCCAGCAGCACCAGGGTCTGGCAGTCAAACATCTTGGAGTACAAGCCGATGCGGGTGGTGCGGTCCAGCATGGCTTCGGCGCCCTGGCGGTCGCCACAGTAGTAACTCATCAAGCCCAGGTTTTGCAGCCGGGTGATGGAGGCCGGTGTCATGTCGCTGGCCAGTTTGTAGGTGCTCAGCGCCGCGTCAAATTTGCCTTGTTCGAACTGGGCGCGGCCCATCACGTCGTAAGCGTCGGTGTAGTTGGGTTCTTCGCTGATCAGGTTGTCAAGCACGCTGGTGGCGCGGGTCACCTGGCCTTCGTCCATGAGCGCGCGCGCCACACCGAGTCTGGCCCAGGGCAGGGTCTTGGCCGCGACCACCGCCTGGTAGAGTTTTTGCGCCTGCGCGGTTTTGCCCAGGCGCAGCATCAACTCGGCCCCGACACGTGCCGCGTATAACCAGAACAAGCCTTTGCTCTCAAACCTCTGTTGGCACAGGGTGGCCGCCGTCTCGAAATCTTCAGCCTCGATGGCGGTGAAGATCTCCTGCAGCGAGGTTTTGCGAAACCGTGCCTGGTGCAGTCGCTCGGCCAGTTGGTTCGCCGTGTGGGGCTTGAGCAGGTAGCCGTCCAGCGCCGACTCGGCCGCTTCGGCCACCTTGGCGTAGGTGGCTTCACCGGTGACCATGATGAAGACCGTGGCAAACGGCAGCAGCTGGTTGCGCCGTAGGTCGTCGAGCAGATCCTGCCCGGTCATGGTCTCGCCGTCAAAATGCAATTCACACAAGACCACATCAAAGGAGCGCAGTTCGAGCTGACGCCGGGCGTCTTGCAGGCGGGCCACCTGCACCACGCGGCCCATGCCAAAGTCGCGCAGTTGCGACACCAGCATCGAGCGGGAGGTGGGGTTGGCGTCGATCACCAGCGCGCTGCTGGTGGACAGGTCGTCCTCAGGCAGGATCACCGAGGGGTCCTGATGGGGGACAAAGCCCCGTGTTGGATGCTCACCTTGCTGCCTCCTTGTGGTGCTTTTTCAAAATCATAGCACCCGGCCTGCGGGGCGGGGCAGTTGGCGCGGCTTCAGCTGGCGACGAGCAGACCGCGCACCTCAATAAACCGCACCACCTCGTCGAGCCCGGCCAGGGTCTTGAGGTTGGTCATCACAAAAGGTTTGAGCCCCTTGGGCGTGCTGCGCATGCGGGTGGTGTCCGCCGCCATCACCTCCAGGTTGGCGCCCACATGCTGTGCCAGGTCGGTTTTGTTGATGACAAACAGGTCGCTTTTGGTGATGCCGGGGCCACCTTTACGCGGGATCTTTTCACCGGCGGCGACGTCGATCACATAAATCGTCAGGTCTGACAGCTCGGGGCTGAAAGTGGCGGCCAGGTTGTCTCCGCCGCTCTCGACAAACACGATGTCGGCATCGGGAAAGTCCACCAGCATGCGGTCGATGGCCTCCAGATTGATTGAGCAGTCTTCGCGGATCGCGGTGTGCGGGCAGCCGCCGGTCTCCACCCCCATGATGCGTTCAGCCGGTAACGCACCACTCACGGTGAGCAGGCGCTGGTCTTCCTTGGTGTAGATGTCGTTGGTGATGGCGACCAGGTCGTATTTCTCGCGCATGGCTTTGCACAGCATCTCGAGCAAGGTGGTTTTGCCGGAGCCGACCGGGCCGCCAATGCCTACGCGCAATGGCGGCAGTTTTTTGGTGCGGTTGGGAATGTGGTGTAGCGGTGTGGTCATGGTTGTTTGCTATGTAAAGTGAAGCTGTTAGCCCTTTTGATACGAGGGCTAGGAGCGGAAAATCCTTGAATACTGCGACTCATGCCGTGCGCTCAAAATCGCCAGCATGGGGGAGAACGCTTGTCGGTTCTCATCAGCCAGACCCAGCGCCAAGTCGACGGCTGCCGGGATATTGGCCGCCAGGGCCGAGAGGATGCGTTGGCCAGAACTCTGGCCTAGCGGCACTGCCTTGATCGCGGCTTGCATCATGT
Source organism: Rhodoferax sp. U11-2br (assembly GCF_018619435.1). GTDB lineage: Bacteria > Pseudomonadota > Gammaproteobacteria > Burkholderiales > Burkholderiaceae_C > Rhodoferax. Next base: position 63,636 of record NZ_JAHFZF010000020.1, read on the forward strand.
TCTCGGCCCAGCCAAAGCTGTTGGCCAGCAGACAGTCGCGCAGCGGCGCGCCGGTAGCACTTGCCGCGAGCGCAAACGCCAGCGGGTAGGTGGGTTGTATGTTGGCCAGCAGGGCGATTTGTTCGGGCTGGGCCGTGGTGTGGTTGCGTAACCACTCCAGCAGGCTGCGGCCCATTTGCTCGGTTTGTGCGCGCAGTTCGCTGCTTTCGCGGGTTTGTAACACCCAGGCATTGAGCTGGGCGATGCGGGTGTGGTCGGCTTGCTGCCAAGCGGGAATGGCCTGGGCGATGACTGCCAGATCGGCGCGGGCCAGGCTGGTGTGCAACTGTTCGACCAGCCAGTCAGATGCTTCTTTTTCGCTAGTGACCAGCCCAGTATCGACGGCGGCTTCCAGACATTCTGAGTACGAGAATCCGCCAATCGGCAAGGCCGGTGAGGCCAGCCACATCAGCTGCATCAGGCTGCTGTCGTGCATGCGCGATGTGCTCGCAGGCGCTCAGTGGTGGTGGCCGCAACCCGGGCCGTGCACGTGGGGCTTGGGCGCCTCGGGGCTGGCCGGAGGTGTGTGCACATGGTCATGGCTGTGATCGTGGTCGTGTCCATGCCCGTGGTGGTGGCCACCAAAATGGCCGCCGGTGGCGTAGGCGCCGTTTTCGGGCTCAAACGGCTCGGTGACCTCGGTCACGATCAGGTGCATGGCGTGCAACATGCTGGCCAGCACATGGTCGGGCTCGATCTTGAGGTGGTCGGGCTTGAGCTCGATCGGCACATGCCGGTTGCCCAGGTGGTAGGCGGCGCGGATCAGGTCAAACGGCGTGCCATGGTCCGGGCAAGCGGTGATCTTGAGCACGGCTTGGGGCGCGGCCCAGACCTTGATCAAGGAGCCGTCATGCGCCACCAGCACGTCACCACCGCGCGCCACGGTGCCGCGTGGCAAAAAGATGCCAAGCTGGCGCCCGGTCGAGTCGGTCGCGTCAAAACGGCTTTTCTGGCGGACATCCCAGTCCAGCTCGACGGTGCTGGCGCGTTTAAGCAGCACCGCTGCCAGACCGGCGCCTTGGGGAATGAGTTTGGAGACGTGGATCATGGGTAAATGAGCTGAGGAGAGCGTACGGATGAAAAGCAATAACTGTACCGCGTTGGCAAGGGTTGGCGCCAGCACGACGCTCTGCCGCCATGTGGGTGGGTGGATGTTTGGCCCAGACTTGCCTCCTCAGGTGCAGGTCAATATACTAACAATTGTTATAACCTGAACTGGAGACCCCCATGACCGCACTCAAACTCACACAGATCGGCAACTCGGTGGGTGTGATCTTGCCCAAAGAGGTTTTGGCGCGGCTGAATCTGGAAAAGGGGGATAGTTTGTTTGTGACCGATGCGGCCAACGGTATCACGCTGACACCCTACGACCCCACGCTGGATGTCCAGATGCAAGAGGCGCGGGCGATCATGAAAAAGCGCCGTAACGTGTTGCGTGAACTGGCCAAATAAATGAGTGCTGAACGCCAAACCTGGGTGTGGATCGACCACGCCTTGATTCACGCGGTACACGACGAACAATTGGCCGAACACGGTGGCGGTGCTGGTGTGCGCGATGCCAACTTGCTGGACTCAGCCTTGGCGCGACCCGAGCAGTTGGCAAGCTATGGCATGCCTGATGCTGCAGACTTGGCGGCCAGTTACGCCTATGGCATTTCCCGCAACCATCCCTTTGTTGACGGTAACAAGCGCACCGCGTTTGTGGCGATGGAACTGTCTCTGGCGCTCAATGGTTTTGACCTGGTGGCGTCGGATCTGGAATGCGTCACCACCATGCTCTCAGTCGCCGCTGGCGACATCGAAGAAGCCGCCTTCGCTGCCTGGATTCGCACCCATATGCAGCCACGCTGAAGCACTGGTTTGATCTTGGTCAGCCTCTGTGTCAACCGGCCCAATCATGATCGCGTGCAAACCAAGAACGTTGTTGAGAGGCAGGTGACGCTATCTAAGGACGTATAGACGTAATTTCCATGCAGTATTTTCAGGACACCGAAACAGGTCAGATCCACGCTTTTGACGATGGCATCGACCCATTCACGTTGGGCTATCGATCCATTCCCAAGACCCTTTCCGCCTCGGTTAAGCCTCAGCCAAGTGAAGAGTACGTTTGGATGAACGGAGACTGGGTTCATAAGACGCAGGTGCCGTCGAATTATGTTCCGCCTGTTTCGAGTGTCCCATCCTATGATCCAGCGTGGCATGCCTTCTTACAGCCCTATACGCTGGTCCTCAAGGATGAGGAGCAGTTTGGTGTATCGCTGGAGCAAATCAATGCAAACTCATACCCCGGCGAAATGCTCTCCGAGCCCGTTAATTCTTTGGCCCCGTTGGGGGTAGCTGCGCTGATTTCACGTGATGGCGCTTTTGCGCTACCAATGCAGGGTGATTTTTTACAGCAGCACCGGGCGGCTGAAATGCTGAATCGATTGTTTTGTGCGCTGTTGATTGGCGGGATTCATGCCGAGTTTGTAGCCCATAACGAAGTATTGGTAGGCAGTCTTGGTGAAGATCTTCGGTTATTTATTTACACGCCTACCCAGCAAGGCCGATTCCGGCATATGGATGCATCCATTTCAGAACGTGTTGCGCTTGTGCATCCCCGGGTAATCCGCGTGTCCAAGCTACAAGAGGCTCTCGCATTCGGCTTGGACGCGTTATCTCGCATTGAAAACCTTTCACCCGCCTTCTTGCTACATGGCTATACCACTCTTCAGCATCAGAATGCCAGTGAAGCATTGAGCAGTTTGTGGATAGTGGTTGAGCAGTTGACCTCATTTTTGTGGGAGAAGCGGTTTCTGGATGATCCCAAGCTCCATCCCGTCAATATGAAGGGACGACTTCAAGGTATGAGGCAAGATAACAGAACCTGGACTACCTCCGTGAAACATGAACTGTTGTGGCAGAGCAAAGTTCTACCGGAGAACAGCTATGCAAGCCTCAGTATTGCTCGCAGCCAAAGGAATCGTCTGGTGCATGAAGGTCGCGTGCCCGATATTGACTCTGTTACGAGCCTTTGGCCTGCACTTTGCACAATGCTGGAAGTCGCATCGGGTGTGTCAATGGCAAAACTCTCCGGCATGGGTGTTTGGAGTCATCAACCGTCAACACGGGTAAAGAAAACCAATTTTGAGAATTGGGACTCACTGGTGAAACAGTTTGTCTGAGGCCCTATGAACGGATGTCACTCAAAGCACCTTGGTCATGAACACACTGTACGGGTCCAGCACATAGCTGGCAAAGGGGCCGCATTCGACAAAACCTTCGCTGGCATAAAGCTTCTGGGCCGCCACAAAGGGCGCCGGGGTGCCGGTTTCCAGGCTGATGCGCTGGAAACCTTTGGCCTGAGCGGCCGCCAGGATGTGCCGCAGCATGGCGCGGGCCACACCTTTGCGCAGGTGGGGTCGGGCGGTGCGCATGGATTTGAGTTCGGCATGCTCCGGGCTGAGCTGTTTGAGCGCGCCGCAGCCCATCAGTTCATCACCGTCCCACGCGGTCCAGAAGGTGATGTCGGGGTGGCGCAGGGCGTCTAGGTCAAGCGCATGCACACTCTCAGGCGGCGAGCTTGAGTGCATGTCGTCCAGGTGTTCCTGCAGCAGGGCCTGGATGGCGCTGCCTTGCAAATCGTCGATACGGATGTCCATGCGGTTTAAAACAAGAAGTAGCGTTGTGCCATCGGCAGGCTCACTGCGGGCTCGCAGGTCAGCAACTGGCCATCGGCACGCACGCTGTAGGTCTGGGCGTCGATTTCCATGGTGGGCAGGTAGTGGTTGTGCACCATGTGCTGTTTGCGCACACCGCGGATGTTTTTTACCGTGCTCAGGGTTTTTTGCAGGCCAAAACGTTCCTTGATACCGGCATTCAAACCAGCTTGCGAGACAAAGGTAAGGGAGCCACGCGCCAGCGCTCCACCAAACGCCCCAAACATCGGCCGGTAATGCACAGGCTGCGGTGTTGGGATGGACGCATTGGGGTCACCCATGGCGGCCATCGCGATAAAGCCACCTTTCAGAATCAGCGCTGGCTTCACGCCGAAGAAAGCGGGTTTCCAGACCACCAGATCGGCCCATTTGCCGACCTCGATGCTGCCGACCTCGTGGCTGATGCCGTGGGCAATCGCCGGGTTGATGCTGGTTTTGGCAATAAAGCGCTTGGCGCGGAAGTTGTCGTTGCGCTCTTTGTGCTCCACCAGCGCAGCTTCGGACTGGATCGCGCCCAGCACCAGCGGGGGTGCCAGCCAGCCGCGCTGTTGTTTCATTTTGCTGGCGGTTTGCCAGGTGCGGATGATGACTTCACCCACCCGGCCCATGGCCTGGCTGTCGCTGCTCATCATGGAAATGGCGCCCAGGTCATGCAACACGTCTTCGGCGGCGATGGTCTCCTTGCGGATGCGGCTCTCGGCAAAGGCCAGGTCTTCGGCAATACCTGCGTCCAGATGGTGGCAGACCATCAGCATGTCCACATGCTCATCAAGCGTGTTGACGGTGTAGGGCATGGTCGGGTTGGTCGAGCTGGGTAAGAAGTTGGCCTCACCCACCACACGCAGGATGTCGGGCGCATGGCCACCACCGGCGCCTTCGGTGTGGAAGGCGCACAGGCTGCGGCCTTTGGTGGCGGCAATGGTGTTTTCGACAAAGCCGGACTCGTTGAGTGTGTCGGAGTGGATCGCCACCTGGGTGTCGGTGGCGTCGGCCACGTCCAGGCAGTTGCTGATGGCGGCGGGTGTGGTGCCCCAGTCTTCGTGCAATTTGAGGCCAATCACACCGGCGTTGATCTGCTCGTGCAGCGCGGCGGGTAGGCTGGCGTTGCCCTTGCCCAGAAAACCCAGGTTCATCGGGAAGGCGTCGGCCGCCTGCAGCATGCGCTCGATGTTCCAGGGTCCCGGTGTGCAGGTGGTGGCAAAGGTGCCGGTGGCAGGTCCCGTGCCGCCACCCATCATGGTGGTGACACCGCTGGCCAGCGCTTCCTCGATCTGCTGCGGGCAGATGAAGTGGATGTGGCTGTCGATGCCGCCCGCAGTGACGATGTTGCCTTCACAGCTGATGACCTCGGTGCCCGGGCCGATGATGATGTCCACACCGGGCTGCACGTCGGGGTTGCCGGCTTTGCCAATGGCGACGATGCGGCCACCTTTGAGGCCGATGTCGGCCTTGACGATGCCCCAGTGGTCCAGGATCAGCGCATTGGTCATCACGGTGTCCACCGCGCCCTCAGAGCGCATCTTTTGCGACTGCGCCATGCCGTCGCGGATGGTCTTGCCGCCGCCAAATTTCACTTCTTCACCATAAGCGCCTGCGGCCAGGGTGTAGTCCTGCTCGACCTCGATGATCAGGCCGGTGTCGGCCAGGCGAACCCGATCCCCGGTGGTCGGACCAAAAATCTCGGCATAGGCGCGTCGTCCAATCGTGGCCATGGTGTTACCTTCAAAAAAGAGAGCTATCAGCCCTTGTTGGAAAAGGGCCAGAGGCTAAAAGTACCAAAAATCAGAGCTGACCCATGACCAGGCCCCGAAAGCCGTGCACGATGCGTTCACCGGCAAAATCCACCAGCTCCACCGTGCGCTGCTGGCCGGGCTCGAAGCGCACCGCCAGACCCGAGGCGATGTTGAGCCGCATGCCATGGGCAGCCGCGCGGTCAAAACTGAGCGCGCCATTGGTCTCGGCAAAGTGGTAGTGCGAGCCAACCTGGATCGGCCGCTCAGACGCATTGGTCACCACCAGCGTGACGGTGCGCCTGCCGGTGTTGAGGGGGTGTTCACCCTCGTCTGTGAAAAGTTCGCCGGGAATCATCGTTGTGCCCTCAGACTTGGTTGAACAAGACCAAGCCAGCCACGCTGAGCAAGCCACCCAGGCTGGTCAGCACGGTTGTGCTGCGTTCACTCAACCAGCGGCGGATGCTCAGGCCAAGGCCCACACCCCCCAGGTGCAACAACGCCGTGGTCAACAAAAAGCCAGCGGCATACCCGGCAAAACCCGTCTCGGGCGTTTCGGCGCCGTGGGCCAGGCCATGCAGCGAGGCCGCAAGCGCGATCAGCGTCAAGCCAAACGCCTTGGGCATTGGCGTGCTGGCCAGCACCAGCATGGCACCAAACAGCGTGACCGAGAGCGCAATCGCGTGCTCCAGATAAGGCACGGTGAACCCGCTGGTCCCCAGCACTGCACTGAGCACCAGCGCCAGCAAAAAAGTGGCTGGGCCTTGCCAAGCTTTGTTGGTCGGCAGGGCGCTGACCGACCAGATGCCCACGGCCAGCATGGCCAGCAGATGGTCAGCGCCAAACGGATGGGTCAGGCCTTCCATCAGGCTGTGGGTGCCATGGCCGGTATGGGCGCTAGCCCCTGTGGACAGGGCACAAGCAGCTGCAAAAAACAGAGCGGATTTGGTCTTTTGATGCATAACAATCTCCTGGAAAAGGGCTTTTTTTAACAAGCAGCGGCGGCGAACTGGTCAAGCCGTGGCGCTGTTCATACGATCGGTTGATGGACTGTCACCAGCTTGGTGCCGTCGGGGAAGGTGGCTTCGACCTGGATGTCGGGGATCATCTCGGCGATGCCGTCCATCACATCGGCGCGGGTCAGCACGGTGCGGCCTTCACTCATGAGTTGGGCCACGGTTTTGCCGTCGCGTGCGCCCTCCATGACAGCGGCGCTGATCAGCGCCACCGCCTCGGGGTAGTTCAGTTTGAGGCCACGTGCCTTGCGCCGTTCGGCCAACAGGGCGGCGGTGAACAGCAGGAGTTTGTCTTTTTCACGAGGGGTCAATTCCATTTCGTTTTACTCATTGCTGGGGTCATTAGCTCGTGCGGCCGCTGACGCGTGCCGAACACGAGGAGTTAATTCCATGTCGTTTCACTCAATGCTTTGAATAATTAGCTCGCGCGACCGTCCATGCCGGTCGAACACGAGGTGTGAGTTCCATGCGAGGCATTATGCAAAAGCTGTGCCGTATGCAGGGCTGGTATGGCAGGTGGCACGAAAACTGCACGTTCTGGCCTGTGACAAACGATGTATTTCCCCCTTCTGTTGCCGTGCCCCATTCCGAACCAAAAGCGCCCCAGCGCATCACTTTGGTGCGCCGGGACTACAACGGCTGGGTCGCGCGTGAAACCCTGGAGGACTACGCGCTGCGTTTCACCCCGCAGCGTTTTCGCAAGTGGTCAGAATGGCAGGTAGCCCAGACTGCGCTTGGCGGTGCCGCTGCCTTTTTGATACTGGAGGCGGTGGGCGCCACGCTACTGGTGCAGTACGGTTTTGTCAACGCTTTCTGGGCGATTCTGGCCACCGGGTTGATCATCTTCCTGGCCGGTTTGCCCATCAGTTATTACGCCGCCCGGTATGGGGTGGACATGGACCTGCTGACGCGCGGCGCGGGTTTTGGTTACATCGGCTCGACCCTCACCTCACTGATCTACGCGAGCTTTACCTTCATCTTTTTTGCGCTGGAGGCGGCCGTGATGGCCTATGCGCTCGAGCTGGCGCTGGGCATTCCACCGCGCTGGGGTTACCTGGTGTGTGCGCTGGCGGTGATTCCGCTGGTGACCCATGGGGTGTCCACCATCAGCCGCCTGCAGGTCTGGACCCAGCCGCTGTGGCTGGTGATGCTGGTGGTGCCCTTTGTCTATGTGTTGCTGCGCGACCCGAACGCTTTTGCCGGGGTGACGCACTACATTGGTGACAAAGGATCGTCGGACAGTTTTAGTCTGCCGCTTTTTGGTGCTGCGTTGACGGTGGGTGTGGCCTTGATGACGCAGATGGGCGAGCAGGCCGATTACCTGCGCTTCATGCCCGCCAAAACCCAAGCCAATGGCCGACGCTGGTGGCTGGGTGTGCTGGCCGGTGGGCCGGGCTGGGTGGTCCTGGGCGTGCTCAAGATGCTGGGCGGCGCCTTGCTGGCTTACCTGGCCATTCAAAACGCTGTGCCCACCGAGCGTGCGGTCGATCCGAACCAGATGTACCTGGCGGCTTATGAATACGTCTTTCCGCACTACGGCTGGGCGGTGGCGGCCACTGCGCTGTTTGTGGTGTTGTCGCAGCTCAAGATCAATGTCACCAACGCTTATGCCGGGTCGCTGGCCTGGAGCAACTTTTTCTCGCGCTTGACGCACAGCCACCCGGGGCGGGTGGTTTGGGTGGTGTTCAACACCCTGATCGCCTTCATGCTGATGGAGATGAACGTGTTTGCCGCGCTGGGTGAGGTGCTGGGGCTGTACTCCAACATCGCGATTGCCTGGATGATGGTGGTGGTGGCGGATTTGGTCATCAACAAACCGCTGGGCCTGTCGCCGCCGGGCATCGAGTTCAAACGCGCGCATCTGTACGACATCAACCCGGTGGGGGTGGGTGCGATGGTGCTGGCCTCTGGCTTGTCGATCACCGCCCACCTGGGTGTTCTGGGGCCGCTGGCGCAGGCGTTCTCGGCGTTGATCGCCCTGGGCACCGCATTGCTTGCCTCGCCCCTGCTGGCCTGGGCAACAGGCGGCAAGTACTACCTGGCGCGGCCAGCCAAATTGCCAGAAGCTACCGACAACGCGGACGCAGAGGTGGGCACTTACCAGCGGCTCAAAGTCAGCACCTGTGTGATTTGTGAACGCGAGTACGAGGCGCCGGACATGGCGTTTTGCCCGGCCTACCAGGGGCCGATTTGTTCGCTGTGCTGCACGCTCGATGCACGCTGTGGTGACCTGTGCAAACCCCACGCCAGCCTGACCAGCCAGTGGCAGGCTGCCTTGCGCTGGCTGCTACCGCAGCCTGCCTGGGCCTATCTGGACAAGGGCCTGGGCACCTTTTTGATGCTGATGCTGGTGATTGCGCCGCTGCTGGCCAGTGTGTTCGGGCTGCTCTACCACCAGGAAACCCGCACCTTGGCGTTGAAGCTGAGCAGCCCGCAGGCGCTGCAATCAGCCATGGATGTGTTGCGCGCTGGTTTTCTCAAAGCCTACATGGCGCTGATCCTGATTGGTGGTCTGGTGGCCTGGTGGGTGGTGCTGGCGCACAAGAGTCGCCTGGTGGCGCAGGAAGAGTCGAACCGGCAAACCCATTTGTTGATGCGCGAAATCGATTTGCACCGCCAGACCGACGAAGCGTTGCAGCGTGCCAAACAGGTGGCCGATGAGGCGCGTGCGGCGGCAGACCAGGCCAACCAGGCCAAGAGCCGCTACATCAGCGCCATCAGCCACGAGTTGCGTACACCGCTCAACAGCATCCTGGGGTATGCCCAGCTGATGGGGGAGGACGCGGGCATACCGGCGCACCGCAAGCAGGCGGTCAGCGTCATCAAGCGCGGTGGCGAGCATCTGCTGTCACTGATTGAGGGCACGCTGGACATGGCCCACATTGAGGCCGGTCGCCTCACGCTCTTGGTCAAACCCCTGCTTTTTGCCGATTTCGTCAACGACATCGCCAGCCTGTTTGAGTTGGAGGCACAAGCCAAGGGCCTGACCTTCCGCTGTGAGGTGGACGGCAACCTGCCGACCGTGGTGCGTGCTGATGAAAAACGGGTGCGTCAGATCCTGATCAACTTGGTGGGCAACGCCATCAAGTTCACAACCCAAGGGCAGGTGAACCTGCGGGTGAGTTACGCGCGTGAGATGGCGGTGATCGAGGTGGAGGACTCTGGCCCGGGGCTGTCCGAGTCCGAGTTAACACGCATCTTCGAGCCCTTCACGCGTGCCCAAGGGGTGGGTAACGCGGCGCCCGGCGCCGGCCTGGGCCTGACCATTGCGCGCATGTTGACCGATCTGATGGGGGGCCAGATGACGGTCAGCAGCACACCCGGTGTGGGCTCCACCTTCAAGGCCAAGCTGTTTTTGCCCGAGGTCAGCAGTGCACTCGATCACTCGGTGTATTCCCCGGCGTCCAAACACCAGAACCGCCTGTTTGTGCGCCGCCCGCGCCGGGGTTACGCGGGGGCACGCCGACGCATCCTGGTGGTGGACAACGAGGAGGCCGACCGCGAGGTGCTGGTCAAGCTGCTGCAGCCGCTCGGGTTTGAGGTGCGCACGGCTGCCAGTGGCCATGACTGCCTGGACCTGCTGGCCGCTGGCTACTTGCCCGAGGTGATCCTGATGGACTTGGCCATGCCAGGTATCGACGGTTGGGAAACCATCCGTCGTTTACGTGTGTTATTGGCTGATAGCCCTTATCCTTCGCCATTTGTTGCTATTGTTTCAGCCAACGCGTTTGACCGCGGGCTGGACAACGACCTGGGCGTGCCGAGTGAGGATTTCATCCTCAAACCGGTGCGCCACATCGACTTGCTGGACTGGCTGGAGCGCCGCCTGAAGCTGAGCTGGCTGGAAAACCCGGTGCCGGTGGCCGAGGACACGGCCGCACCGGTGGCTGAGCTGGTGTGCCCGCCCAAGCCGCAAATGGACGCGTTGCGTGAGCTGGTGGTGCTGGGGTATTACCGTGGCATCCTGAACCAGCTCGACACCATCGAACTGAACCACCCGCACTGCGCCCACTTTGTAGCGGGCATGCGGGAGCTGGCCAAGCAGTTCCAGTTTGAGGCCATGTTGGGCCAACTGAGCAGTTATGCCAACGAAAACTAATTTGCAAAGTGCCTTGCCGCGCCCGCTGCTGGACCGCACGCTGGACCGTGCCAACAGCGACGTGGTGCTGATCGTTGACGATGTGCCCGACAACCTGGCGGTGTTGCACGACGCGCTGGACGAATCGGGCTACACCGTGCTGGTGGCGATCAACGGCGAGGCCGCCTTACAACGCGCCGCCCAGGTCTTGCCCGACATCATCCTGCTCGACGCGATGATGCCCGGCATGGACGGTTTTGAGGTGGCGCGCCGCCTCAAGAGCCTGCCCCAGACCAGCCACATCCCGATTGTGTTCATGACCGGCCTGACCGAGACCGAACACCTGGTGGCCGCGCTCGAATCGGGTGGCGTTGACTATGTCACCAAACCGATCAAACCCAAGGAGGTGCTCGCGCGCATGGCGGTGCATTTGCAGGGCGCGCGTGAGCGGCGCCAGGCGCGCAGTGCACTCGACGCTTTTGGTTACGCCAGCATCACGGTGCGGGTCAGCGACGGCAAACTGATGTGGCAGACCCCGTTGGCGCGGGAGCTGCTGGCGCGTTATTACGGCACCGACGCACCGATCACCCCCGAGCCGGTGTTGGTCTGGCTGCGCCGTCATGTACAGGCCAAGGAGCCTTTGACCGAGCCGCCACGCCTGAGTGTCGAGCATGGCGCCAACCGCCTGACCTTCCGGCTGCACCAGCAGATTGGTGACAGTGAGGGCGGTGGCGACTGGCTGATCATCATGCAGGAGCTCAGTGAGCAAAGTGTGATCGAGGCCATCGCACTGAGCTTCAAACTCACCCCGCGCGAGGCCGAGGTGCTGTACTGGGTGGTCAAGGGCAAGATCAACCGCGACATTGGCGACATCCTTGGCAGCAGCCCGATGACGGTCAAAAAACACCTGGAGCGGGTGTTTGCCAAACTGGGGGTCGAGACCCGCACCGCCGCCGCCGCCATGGTGATGAGCCGCATCAAACAGCTGCACCCTCAGTTCGAGGGTTAGCGCAGCGCTTACAAGCCTTTTTGGCTTTTAGCCCTTATTTATAAAGGGTTGGCAGCTCTCTTTTTTGATGTATGAAGCAGTGGTGGACCTCACGCCGTGCCAGAGCAGCCCCTGGTCGGGTCGCAGGTGCCGCGCGGACGGACTTGCCCACACCTGCCCTGTTTCAGCCGGGAGACGCTACCATGGTGTCTGTGATGACCGACTCATCCGGCGCGGGCGTTGGCCCGGACCGTTGACAAGAGGGCGGCCATGGTTCAGACCATGCCTGCCTCGTGTCAATCCAGGCTTGTCAAACAACAATAAATTGCTTTGTTGGCAGTGGCCAATGCCAACCACCGAGTTGGAAACCCATCGGTTCAGGTGATGGCCATGCCCACATCTTGTCAAAGAACCCATGGATAAACACAGAAAGAACACAGGAGAACATCCCATGGGATTGAGACGACGGATATCGGTGTATTTGATCAGTGTCCTGGCGGTGCTGGCCTTGCTGACGTTGAGCGTTTTGCGTTGGCACGGCCACCAGCGGGCCTTCCAGCTGGAAGTGGCTGAGGCGCATGGGGAGTTGAAACGGCTGATAGGCCTTTTTCACGCCAGCACATTCAGGCTCAGCGGCACATTGCAGCCCTGGGCTAACTGGACCGGCCTGCATGATTACATGCTGGATCGCCAACCGGCATTTCGCCAGAAGGAACTGGACCTGAAGGTGCTAACGGCGGCCCAGGTGGATTTTTTGGTGCTGCTGGATATGGACAGCCAGCTGATCGACATGATCGAGGTGCGCGGTCGCCAGGGTGACACCCCGGCAACCGACACCTTGCGGACGCAGTCTCAGGCGTATCCGGCCTTGGCGAAGTCCTCCGCCAACTCCCGTGGCTGTGGTGTCATCAGGGTCGGCCAGCAGGTGGCACAGGTCTGTGTCAGCCCGGTGTTCAAGAATGGGGGTGAGGGCAGCCCGAGTGGTTTTGCGGTGATGGGGCAGTGGGTCAATGATGCCTTGACCCAGCAGATTTCGCAGCTCTCGGGTGCCCGCTTCAGCGTGGTTGATCTGCCAGGCCCGGCGCTGACTGCACCGTCCCAGTACCTGGGGGAGCCGGTGTTCAGAAAGGATGCGGTGACCCTGATTGAGCATGAGCGTGTTCTTGAATTGCGCTACCCCATTGCCAACATCTTCGGCCAGCAGATCGCCGAGATCCGCATGGAATGGCCGCGGTTGCATGAGCAAATGGCCGACGTGAGCTTGCACGCCACACAGGCCGTGGTGGTCGGGCTGATGGTCGTCTGTGGGGTGGTGCTGGCGTTGTTGCTGGATCTGGTGGTGGTGCGACGGCTCAAGCTGCTGCAGGAGGAACTGGCGGGTATTGTGGATTCCAAGCGCTGGGCCGGTGCGGTGTCGGTCAGGGGCGAGGACGAATTGGCAGAGCTGGCGCGTTACACCCAGGAAGTGGTAGCTGTGGTGCGCCATCAGGTGCATGAACTCAAGAACCTGTCTTTGACGGATACCCTCACCGGGCTGGCCAACCGGCGGGCGTTCAACGAGCGCCTGGACCACATCCTGGCCCAGTATGCCCGGCAACAGTTGTCTGCCGCCTTGATCCTGATGGATGTGGACCATTTCAAGAAATACAACGATACCTATGGTCATCCGGCGGGTGACGAAGCGCTCAAGGCCATTGCCCGATGCCTGCGCACTGCCTTGCGCCGTGAGTTGGACATGCCAGCACGCCTGGGGGGTGAGGAGTTTGGGGTGTTGTTGCAAGGTGTGACGGCCGAGCAGGCCTGTGCGGCGGCTGAACACATTCGCCTTGCTTTGCAAAACATGGCCCTGGCGCATGAGGCCAATCCGCCGCTCAAGGTGATGACCATGAGCCTGGGGGTGACGGTGGTGACGGACGCCGACACCGCAACGACGCTCTACCACCGTGCCGATGCAGCGCTTTACCAAGCCAAACACGAAGGCCGCAATCGGGTGACTTTGGTCTGAACACAGCGGCTGAGTTGGCGTGTCGCTTCAAACGGCTGTATGCGAGGTTGACGCGCTTTGTAAGGTTTTTGGCCTCTAGCCCTTTTGTGACAAGGGCTGCTAGCTATATTTTTGAGCAGCTGCCTGGAGATGATTCGTTCATTTGTGCAACATGATGGACAATTGTCCGTTTGTGTCCAGATTGACACACAAGACACCAGACGGGAGCCATCGAATTGGGGTTGAGAAGAAGGATTTCGCTTTACCTGGTCAGTATCCTGTCGGTGCTGGCTTTGCTGACTCTGATGGTGCTGCGATGGGGCAGCCACGAGAAAGCGGCGCAGCAGGAAGAAATTGAGGCGCGGGCAGAACTGCACCGCCTGATGAACACCTTGCAGGCACGCACCCTGGAGGTCAACGGCACCCTGAAGTCATGGGCCAACTGGACTGCGTTGTATGAGCACCTGCAACGGCGCACGCCCCAATTCCGCCACAACGAGTTGACGGTGGACGCCCTGGCGGTGGCCGATGTGGACTTCCTGCTGCTGCTGGATCAGGATGGCAAGGTGGTGGACATGAGTGAAGTGCCTGGTGCGCAAGGTGAAACACCGGTGACCGATGAGACCAGGCAGCGCGGGTATGCCTACCCTGGTTATACGAGTCTGTCGCCCCAAGGCAGTGGCTGCGGTGCCATCAAGGCCAGAACGCAGGTGGCACTGGTGTGTTTCAGCCCGGTGCTCAACAGCGAAGGCAAGGGGCGCCCGCGTGGTTTTGTGGTGATCGGACAATGGCTCAACGAGGAGATGATCCAGAAGGTGTCCGAGGTCACCGGCATTCAGTTCAGCATTGAGGATGTGCCTAACCCGCAACTGGTTGTGAGACCCCCGGTGGTGTTGGACAGTGTGTTCCGGCAAGAGGTGGTGCAGGTGGTGGTGCATGAACAGGCCATGGAACTGCGTTACCCCATCACCAGCCTGTTTGGCAACGACATTGCCCAGGTGCGTATGCATTGGCCCCGCCGACACGCGCAGTTGGCCAACAGCAGTTATGACACCACCCAGGCGGTGGTGATCGCCCTGATCCTGACCTGCGCATTGCTGCTGGTGCTGCTGCTGGATCGGGTGGTGGTGCGTCGGTTGAACCGGTTGCGGGAGGAGTTGGCGCTGATTGTGGACTCCAGGCGTTGGACCGGAGAGGTCACTGTCAGTGGCCATGACGAGATGGCGGCGCTGGCGCGCTACACCCGGGAACTGGTGGCCGTGGTGCGTCATCAGGTTCAGGAACTCAAGAACCTGTCGCAGACCGATGTCCTGACCGGTCTGCCCAATCGACGCGCCTTCAACGAACGTCTGGAACACATGCTGGCGCAGCATGCCCGGCAGCAGTTGCCCGCAGCACTGATCCTCATGGACGTGGACTACTTCAAGAAATACAACGACAGTTATGGCCATCCGGCGGGTGACGATGCCCTGCAGAAAGTGGCCCAGTGTTTGCGCACCTGTTTGCGCCGTGAGCTCGACTTGCCAGCGCGCCTGGGTGGTGAGGAATTTGGTGTGTTGTTGCTCGGGGTGACGGCAGAACAGGCGGGGGCAGTTGCTGAGCAGATCCGTGCCACCTTTCAGGGCATGGGCATCACACACTGCGGCAACCTTCCCTTGGGGGTGATGACCATGAGCCTGGGTGTGGCCGCAGTCAGTGCGGCGGACACCACCACCACGCTTTACCGCCGTGCCGATGCTGCGCTGTACCAGGCCAAGGCGCAGGGGCGCAACCAAGTCCATCAGGCCTGAGCCCGCGTGGACCAACACCTGGTGGTGGGTGGTTTTTTTGAGCACTAGAGGGTAATCACAGCTGTACCAGGGCAACACTTTGACGTAGTCTGCGATACAGTCAGCTTGTAACCGGGGGTTACACACCCGGCGGCACGACCTTGACAGGGTGCTGTCTGGGGCTGAAGCAAGTTCAGTCATAACAACAAGATACCGCGTTGGTTTTCCGAAGTTTTCGAATCAGGAGCCAGTTCATGCGCACAAATTTGCCTGTTTCCCAGCAGGAATATGCCTTTCCAGCCAACCAGACCCTGGTGTCGGTCACTGACCTCAAAGGGCGCATCGTGTATTGCAACAGCGCGTTTGTCGAAGTCAGTGGTTACGCCACCGCCGAGTTGTTGGGGCAGCCCCACAATCTGGTGCGCCACCCGGACATGCCAGAGGAAGCGTTTCGCGACATGTGGGAAACCATCCAGGCCAAGCAACCCTGGAGTGGTCTGGTCAAGAACCGGCGCAAAAACGGCGATTACTACTGGGTGCGTGCAAACGCGACCCCGATGATGGATGGTGAGCAGATCACCGGTTACCTGTCGGTGCGGACCTTGCCCTCGCCCGAGTCTGTCAAGACCGCAGAAGAGTTGTACGCCCGCATGCAGGCACAAGCCAAGGCGGGCAAACAGACCCTGCGGCTGCACCGGGGGCAGGTGGTACGAACAGATGTGGCCGGGCGCTTGTTGCGCTTGATGAACCCCGGCCTGGTGGCCAGGCTCGCGCTGATGCAAGTGGCCCTGATGGCCTTGCTGGTATTGGCGGCGGCCAGCGGGCTGAGCTGGATGGCACTGCTGCCCCTGGCTGGCCTGGCTGCGGCAGTGTTGGTGTGGAGCAACTGGCACATGACCATCCGCCCGCTGTCCGATGTGTTGGCCGACGCCAACCAGCTGGCAGCCGGTGATCTCTCCCACAAGGTGGCTGTGCGGGGCAGCGGTGTGTTTCGTGACTTGCAGCAGGCCTTGATGCAAATGTCGGTCAACCTGCGCACTGTCGTGAGTGATGTGCGGGATGAAATTGACAGTCTTAGCACCTCGGTCCAGGAAATTGCCGCTGGCAACCACGACCTCTCTGCCCGCACCGAATCACAGGCCGCCAGCCTGGAGGAGACGGCCGCGTCCATGGAGGAGATCAACAGCACCGCCCAACTGAGCGCTGCCTCGGCCAAACAGGGTGCTGACATCGCGCAGGAGACCAGTGAGGTCACCTCACGCAGCAACCAGGCGGTGGCATCGGTCGCCCAGTCCATGGAGGAGATCTCCGAATCTTCCCGGCGCATCACCGACATCATGCAACTGATTGAGGGGGTGGCCTTCCAGACCAACATCCTGGCCCTCAATGCGGCGGTAGAAGCCGCGCGCGCGGGGGACCAGGGGCGCGGGTTTGCGGTGGTGGCCTCGGAGGTTCGGGCGCTGGCTCAGCGCACCACAGCGGCTGCCAAAGACATCAAGCAGCTCATCACCCAGTCCACCGCGCGTGTGAGTGTGGGCAGTGAACAGACCCAACTGGCCCTCACTCGAATGCTCACCGCCCAGGAGTCGGTGGACAAGGTCAACACGGTGCTCGGTGAAATCACCCGTGCCTCGGCGGCGCAGACCTTGGGTATTTCCCAGATCAACGAAGCCATCGTGCAGATGGACACCATCACCCAGCAGAATGCCGCCATGGTCGAGGAGCTGGCCGCCACCGCCAGCTCGCTGTCGCAGCAGGTGCAGTCTGTGCGCAGTTCCCTGCGTTTATTCCGCTTGCGCGCTGGGGAGGCCACCTTGGAGCAGGCCGATGCGGTGTCGCTGCGACGCCAGGGCAAACAAATGATGCTCAACTGAGCGCGCGGCCCTGCGGCAGGGCACCACGCGGTTCTGCTATCGTCTGCCTTCGCCAGGGTGGCGGTCAAACAGGTTCTGAGCGACGCTGCCGGCAGAAAGGCCATGTTTTTGTGACAGTCCCGAACATCCATGCCGCCGCGAACCAGCGTGTGGCCCGACAACAATTTGCCAGTGACAACTACGCCGGCGCCTGCCCCCAGGCCATGCACTGGCTCGGTGAAGCCAATGCCAGCGGTCACGAGCCTGCCTATGGTGATGACCGCTGGACCCAGCGCTCCACCGACATGCTGCGCCAGCTGTTTGACATCGAATGCGACGTCTACTACGTCTTCAACGGCACCGCTGCCAACTCATTGGCGCTGGCGTCCTTGTGTCAGAGTTACCACTCGGTCATCTGCAGCCCGGTGGCACACATCGAGACCGATGAGTGTGGCGGGCCCGAGTTTTTCTCCAACGGCTCCAAACTGCTGGTGGGTGAGAACCAGTCACCCGCAGCACAGCTGGGCAAACTCACACCAGAGGCCATCCACAGCCTGGTGACCAAACGCAGCGACATCCATTACCCGCGTCCGCAGGTGGTCTCCATCACCCAGGCCACCGAAATGGGCACGGTCTACAGCCTGGACGAGGTGCGCGCCATTTCCTGGATGGCGCAGAAGCACAACTTGCGGGTGCACATGGACGGTGCCCGTTTTGCCAACGCGGTGGCCCACCTGGGTTGTTCTCCGGCCGACATCACCTGGCGCGCCGGTGTCGATGTGCTGTGTTTTGGTGGCACCAAAAACGGCCTGCCGGTGGGGGAGGCGGTGGTGTTTTTTGACCGCAAACTCTCTGAAGACTTTGCCTGGCGCGTCAAACAGGCCGGACAACTCGCCTCCAAGATGCGCTTCATCTCCGCGCCCTGGGTCGGTCTGCTGGAAAACGATGTGTGGTTACACAACGCCCGCCATGCCAATGCGATGGCGCAGAAACTCTACACCGGCATGTTGTCGATTGCCGGTGTCAACACCTTGCATCCGCCTGAAGCCAACGGCGTGTTTGCACAGTTGCCGCCAGAGGCAGTGGATGCCCTGCAGGCCAAAGGCTGGAAGTTCTACCAGTTCATCGCGGGTGGCGGTTGCCGCTTCATGTGTGCCTGGGACACCGCCCCCGAATCGGTGGAGGCCTTGCTGGCCGACATGCGCTTGGTGATGGGCGGCTAGACTGCCACGTTGATGTGGCCAGATCGTTGTAGAGTTTTTATGCCACAGGCCCTTGTGCAGCATGCCTGAACAGCTTCAATCCATGTAGCAAATCGTCTTGCACAAGTGCTCAGCGCCCCACCTGGCCCAGCGGCAGCTCGGTGCTGCTTTTGATGCTTTGCAGCACGATGTTGGAGCGGATGTTGTTGACCACCTTGATGCGGGTCAGGCGTCGTAACACCGATTCGGACAGCTCACTCAAGCTGGCGGCCACGATTTGCAGGATGTAGTCGGACTCACCGGTCACTGCAAAACACTCCAGCACCTCGGGGAAGGCCGCGATTTCCTGCTCAAACGCGGCGCCTTCGTCTTCACCGTGGCGCGCCAGCGTCACATAACTGATGGCGCGCACACCCAGGCCGATACGTGCCGGGTCCAGCAGCGCCACAGTGCGCCGGATGATGCCGCTGGCCTGCAGCCGGGTGATGCGGCGACTCACCTGTGAGGGGGACAAATGCACCAGCTCGCCGAGCTGCTGGTGGGTGGCGCTGGCGTCTTGCTGCAAGGCACTCAACAAGGCCACATCGTATTTGTCGAGCAGTGAATCGTCATTGATCTGAGTTTTCATGCACAAATTATGCACTTGGGTGTGATTGAGTGCATCAATATGCAAACCTGTTGCGCCGTTATGCGCCTACCATGCCTGCCTTGCCCATTGCCAGGCGCTTGCCCGCCAACGACCATGCCACCGTCCGCCCCCACACCTGCTGTCCCCCCCGCGACCCTGAGCCCCGAGGCC
>NZ_JAHFZF010000021.1 GCF_018619435.1 Rhodoferax sp. U11-2br
CGGAGTTTCACATGAGGCCTAATGAATAAAGGTAGTCATCTGAGAATATCAAACTGAGCCTTGCCGTATGTGGTCTGCTTTCGCTGCACAATCGACGTCAGTGTCAGGCTGATTGCTGACGTTTAACTTTGCGGATAGCTGTCACTAAACGCCAGAGCAAGTGGAGTCTAGGGGGGCGACTGGGAACAACGTGTTCCGAGCGAATTTCATTGGGCAAATGCCAGAATAGTCTGCACAGCAAGTAATAGCGTTATGACCAGGAAAAGCCAACACAGCTGGCCAGCCCCGAGCAACCGAGATGCATAACGGTTCTTTAACTGGTTTTGCTCGGTCACATTCAGATGCGAAAGCTTTCCCTTCCACATGCTCGCAATGGCACTGAAAGGTGCGTGTTTGATTGAATTGCTCCACCGAAATGCGTCATATGTGAGGTACGCGCCGCCAACGGTAAGAACTAGAAGTATCCAGGCTGTCATATCGCTCCAACAAATCGGTGACGGGGTTTAACTTAACACTATAGCCCTGCAGACGGCGCACTTGAATGACAGCAATCGCTGCAACGCGGAAAATCGTAGATACAACCCCATTGACTGAATCCAGAAGACTGACTCCAGTCTTTCACTTTGCCGCATTGTTGCCTCTCAAAATCAGTGAACCTCATTGACCGTTCCCAGTTATGAAAGCGTAGCCAGTGTTGCCGCCAGTAAATACTGCCTTTCGCCATATCTCGCAGCTTCATCGCGGCAAGCATGAACAAGCTTGATCAAGTGGTCGTCATCAGACGCAAGTGCTACATTGATGACTTCTGGCCAGGATTTCACTTTTGGGGTGATCACATCGTTGAATGGCGCTACGCGGGCTGCCAAGTAGGCAGCGACGAAGCAGTGCACGACGATGGCTTGTAGAGTTTCGGTTTCGATGCCTTGCATCCATGGCAAAAGCGTTCGAAGTGCTCGCAAACCAGTGATCATGTGTAGTACCGTAAAGTTTGGTTTGACCACATAGCGATCCAATGCCAGGGCGGCCAAATCTGCGATGCATGTCTCGACCGTTGCTGCGGGTATCAGTGCCCCGGCCAACTCCCTATAGATATCAGATTGACTTGCTTCGTCCATTCGGATTGCAATAAGCTGCCCATCGCTGTGCCACCCTGGAGCTCTCTCTATCAGAAGCTTCGCCCATCTGTCGAGCCCAATCAGTGGATCGACCGTGGGAGGTTCTGCCAAGGGCTGCCAACGCCACGCCCAATAGGCAAGCGCTGCAGCCAGCTCACCCGCGTGTGCAGCTTCTATTGCATGGGCCGTTCGGATCACTCCGTGAAAGGCAGCCGCGGCAACGCCCGACATTAGGTCAGGCAAGACCAAGCGCAGAGTAGTCTCCGTACCACTGCGAGCTACAAGCCCGTTGAAGTAGGCCAATAGCATTGGGTATGTATCCGATTGCCCGCGCAGTCGCCGCCAATCCGTGACGGACATGGACGATTTCGGCACAACAGGCGGGTGACTTTGATTCTGAAAGCGGCGGGCATAGACCTCATAAAACTCTTGCATGCGTTGCGGACTGGCCCCCAGGCTGTGAAGGGCATGCAGCGCCATGGGCAAATGGCTGGCGAGTTTGCCTTGGTACTCCGGAGGTAGCTGAAGACTCGTATCCAGCAGTTCGTGCAGTTGAACGGTTGCACTCGCGGGATTTGGTTGGGTTGATGGCACGGCAGTAGGCAGAGATTTATTCATGCGCTTATCATGCAAGTTAAAGTTAACTTCATGTCAAGTGCTTTTCTCCCCATTCATGAAAAATGCGATTCAACCCACGTCAAACGACTGGATTTTGATAGGTGAATTTGTCAAACGAAGTGGCGTGGCCGCCAGTGCCTTGAGGTTCTACGAGGACCAGGGTTTGCTGGGTAGCCAGCGCAACACATCGGGACGACGCCAATTTGCTCGTAGTGATTTACGCAGGGTGGCATTCATACGCGCCGCGCAGACCGTCGGTTTGAGCTTGGATCAGATTCGCTCGGCGTTGTCGAGTTTGCCCGAAGCGCGAACGCCAAACCACAAGGACTGGGTTCGCCTTTCAAGTGCCTGGCGCCCCATGATTAACCAGAGAATTGTTGAACTGACCCGTTTGCGTGACCAACTCGAATCCTGCATCGGATGTGGATGTTTGTCGCTTACCAAATGCGCGCTTTACAACCCAGGTGATTTGGCTGCTCGAAAAGGAACTGGCGCGCGCTACCTGTTGGGAGACCAACCGGCAGGAGGCTAATTCTCGAAGACTTGGCCACCTCCCCACTGGAAACTGAAGCATATAGCTGAATGCCCGCTCCCGCTGCATTGCCGTCCGGAACCATTTGTAGTCACTGCTCTTTGGTTGGTGTGGTGCGCTCCGCTTGCCTGAGCGCCTGCGGCGCGCCATCATGTGGTTGACGACAATGTGCCAATGAAACCGCTTATCCGCTACGCCCGCCAGGGATGCACCGCCATGGTGATTGTTGCTGCGGCCATGGCTATGATGGCTTTAGCCGCTGAGCCTGTAGCCCCCTCGCCTGTACAGACACAGGTGCACACACTCGACGGGCACCGCGTTACGCTAGACGTGTACCCGAGCGCCGACCCGCCGCGCGGGGCAGCCATCCTCTCACACGGCTTCACGCGCAGCCGACGCAGCATGGCAGGTCATGCGCAGGCGCTGGCCAATGCCGGTGTGCTGGTGTTGACGCCGGACCTGCCCTGCACCTTCGACTTCCGCTGCAACGCCCGGGCCCTGGCCGCTTTGATAGGCTTACTGCGTACCGGCGGAACCTTCGGTGCGCCGGTTGAGAAGGTGATGCTCGTGGGCTTCTCAGCCGGAGGGCTATCCAGCCTTCTGGCGGCAGACTCGCCAGGCGTGGTTGGCTTCGTCGGATTGGACCCGTTCGACCGGACGATGCCTGACGAGGCTGAGCGACTGGGTCTGGCGGCAGCCGGTCGGCTTCGTACCGAAGCGCTGCTGCTGCGGGCCCCACCGTCGCGCTGTAACGCTGAAGCCGTGGCGGCGCCTTGGGGCCATGCGCTGCCCTCGCTATGGCGCGACGAGTTGATCGCAGGTGCTTCGCATTGTGACTTCGAGTCGCCTAGCGACTGGAAGTGCCGCCTGGCCTGCGGCGATACCGACCCGATTCGCCAGCAGCGGGTACGTCAGGGGTTGATGGACGCCGCGACGCGCTGGTTGCGCTGATCCGATCGCTCGAAAAGTTGTGGGGTCAAGCACTGCTTTTAGCCTCGTGGCTTGAGGCCATGGTTCCT
Source organism: Rhodoferax sp. U11-2br (assembly GCF_018619435.1). GTDB lineage: Bacteria > Pseudomonadota > Gammaproteobacteria > Burkholderiales > Burkholderiaceae_C > Rhodoferax. The sequence continues at coordinate 3,285 of NZ_JAHFZF010000021.1, forward strand.
AGACATCGGCGACCCATCTTTCTGAATCATTCATGGCTACCAGTGCTCGCTGCCTGGTTCGCCCTTGAATGGGCCAACCAGCTCCGGGGTAATCCAGCCGCCGTAAAAGCCGCCGGGCTGCGGCCTCACTCTGGCACCATCGATCTGGCAATTCAGATTCGCCGGATAAAAAGCGACGTAGTCGGCCAAAATTTCGGCACCTGCCAGCGGCTTTGGGTAGCTCCAAGCCACCCGGGGCAGGCGGCTTTCGTCCGACACCAGGCTCCAATAGGTTGCAGGCCGTTTCCATTCACAAAACGATCCCCCACCCGCAGCTTCCAACAGGTGTTTTGCTACGTCGTCCCATGGCAAATAAACGCTTGGCGGGTGAGAGGTCTCCAAAACGAGTACGGCGCGATGCGTACGGGCTACCTCCACCTCTCCCCAGTGCACCACCACTTCTCGGGTGTCCTGCACCAACCGCGGTGGACGCGGAAAGTCCCACACCGATGTTTGACCCGGCCCCGGTGGCGTGGCGAAAGTCGGGCGTGTCTGGCCTTGCCACTGCCATTGTTGCCGCGCAATGCGAATCCATTCAGATAGATCGTCCATGGGTGTTGTGATCCTTTGGTTGTCTTCATTGGATTTCATTACGCCAAGTCTGACTTTACCGCTTGTGTCCGGCTGGGTCCACACGCGCAAATCTCGAAACTGGACGTCCTTCTCGAAGGGCAGCTATCGCTGCAAAGCGGTAGGCAGCATCAGCCCCGTTGCTGATTTTCGCGCCGCACCAAAGCAGTCGTAACGTCGAAGCGTGTCCGGCAAGCAACGGGCGCCTCGAAGCAGCACTTCGCAGCTGCTTGTCCGTGCCGAGCAACTTGTTAACCACCAGCCTCCGCCTGCTTCTGAAGCTGCTTGGTAAGACTCTTACCGGCCAATCCAACAAAGTACGCGATTGCCAAAGAGTGAATCAACCCCACAAAAATTAACGCAAACGCCAACGCACCAATGCTTAGTTTTCCCTCTGCCGCTAGTGCTGCACCGCCAATCAATAGTTGAAGCAGTAAGTTCATGCCAATCATGCTCCAAACTACTTTTGATTTTTCTGACGCAGTGAAATAGCGCTTGTTCTTCATACCGAATGCAGTGCAAGACCACATCACTGCACCAATCAAAATACCGACATTTACTCCAGCGTTTGACGTTATGCCGAAAAACCGAAATGCAAAGCCTGCAAAAATCATCAACACTACGTAAACCGCGAGAAAACGGCCAAGGACACCTGAAATAGACATGTAGAAATCTCCTAAAGGTTAACGTAGAAATAACAGGTCTGCGCGGCTTTTCGCGCAAGTCCGGTTGATTGTCTGGTTGGGGATACGCATGAACGAATTCGAGGTATTCATACTTTCCCTTCTACAGCTGTCGCTAGTTTTTTGGCTGTATTTTCACAGTGCAGCCGATAAGGAATGTAGAGCAACGCTAACAGCACTCCAGGCACGCCTAAACCGACGCCGACTCCGGAAAGTGTTGTAGTGGCTACAACAAAGAGAGCGACATCTGAAGGAAGACATTTGCCGACGACTTGAACAAAAAATGACAGAAAGAGAAAGGCAGCCCCAAAAATGAACTCTGCTTTTTGCTGCGCTAGTTCCTTTGCAACCGCGTGCCCAGAACCAAAATGGGATGTTGCGATGACCTCTATGGTTGAGTCCTTTATATGCAGCACTCCAACGCAAAAAAACACGCCACTGAACAGACCGAGCGCGGCGGATGAAAGCTCTATGACGGTGGCGAGATTCATAGACCCCAATTCAGTATGGGGAAACGCGCCCGTGTCGCCCCAACATCGGAGTAGAAAAGCTCCTGAGAGCCGCTCGAAATGAGGGGCTTCGACGACTTGCTGTCAACATTAAGGGGCATAACAGTTCCAGAAATACCAGCACACTGATCTTTTGCATCCGCTCGGCTACTGGTGCAGTTGTATGTGCAAATACTCAGTCTGCAATTCTGACTGCGAGTTAACTACCTGGGTATCCCCCAAATGGGGGATACCACTGAACGACTGCTCCCGCTGCGCAACAGCAGTCGACTTCAGATCCCAGCTGCCACGATGTCCATCAACTTTTTTGTCGATCGGCGCAGTGTTCCTGCTCCCATCGGACTGTCATGATCGTAGCTGCCTTGAGTCCAAATGCCCGGTGATAGACACCTGGTCCCCAGATCACATAGTCTCCCATTCGCTGCAGCCTGTGTGTCATCGTGGCATTTTCCGGGAAGGTCGAATCGGCGCTGAAGTCAATCCTGAAATCGCTTAGATCTGAGACCAGCACTGACATAGTTCTTCCTGTACTCACTGGCTTGTCTTGACCATCCGGATCCCCTGCTAGATGGGAAAACCACTTGACGCAGAGCCCTGTAGACAGAGTACCGCTTGGAATGTGCCGCAGGTCATATGGCTCTCGCTTGCTCCAGTGGCTGAACCCAATGATCCAACCCGTACCATTCGTATCGAGGGTCCCTGCATTTCCGAATTCAACTGGCAGAGGTGACATGGGATTTGGGAACATGGGTGTGCAGGAGGGACAGTGGCAATTCTGACGGGTATTGCTTCTGGCGACCACCCCAATCTGGAAATATGACTGCGTGTCCGTTTACGCTGCACAGCGGTTGTCGGTTACCGACCCATAGCGGAAATCCAAGCCATCAGACTCGCAGCGCTAAAGCGGACGTTGAGGGTAGCGAACCGAGCGGACATGCATACTGATCTGTTGTCGCCGTTTGGATGTTGACAGGCTGAAAATTTCCTTCAGCTATGGAGCGCGTTTTTCGGGGGAAACCTCATGGCGGCTCTTAACGGCTTCCAAAGTAACTGATATGCTTTCAAACAGCAGATGCAGTGGCCTGAAAATCAGATACGTATCGGAGCAAGTAATGGCCTCTTGGAGATCCCTGTGGCAATCGTTGAAGGTACGCCTGTCACTTTCTACACTCGGCATTTGCTTGATCATCCTGTGGGCTGTGACCCTCTACAGCCACAACCTTGTGCGCCAGGATACAGAGCGGCTTATCGGTGAGCAGCAATTCGCGACAGCACAACTGGCTGCAAACTCAATCAACGAGGCGATCAAACGACAATTTGTTGTGTTGGAGGCAGCTGCAGCCGAAATCGCGACCAACTCCTTGCTTCAAAAGCCCGACAAACTGCAGGAATGGCTGCAGCGCCAATCATTCCTACTTGGACAGTTCAATGGTGCGATTTTCGTCACTGGGACTGCAGGTATTCCGCTTGGGGCACACCCTCTATTGCCGGAAATGCTGAAGACGAATTTGGATGACCGAGACTATCTCAAAGCAGCTCTTCAAGAGGGTCGGAGGGGTATTGGCAAGCCAACCATCGGACGCGTCTTGAAAATTCACATTGTCGGGTTTGCCGTTCCCATCAGGGATAACGCCGGTGCAATCATCGGCGCTGTGGCAGGTGTTATTGATCTTGACAAGCCCAACTTTGTCGACCAGATCGTTCAGCGAGGCGTGGGGGCAACAGGCGGCTTCATTCTCATCTCGCGCAGGGACAAACTGTGCGTCACCGCCACCGATAGAAGCAGGATCATGATCCCCGTTCCAGCGCCCGGCATCAATCTGTTGAATGATCGCTTCCTGGAAGGATACGAGGGATATGGTGTGACCGTCAACGCACGCGACATCGAAGATCTCGCCGCCAGTGCGACGATTCCGATGGCTGATTGGTATATTGTGGTCGTTCAGCCCACGAGTCATGCCTTTGCCTCCTTGCGGTCCATTCAACACCACGTATTGCTTGCCGCGACGCTGCTATCGATCCTTGCATGCGTTCTCACTTGGTCCATCACTTCGCAGCTATTGACTAGGCGACTGTCACCTATCTTGGAAGCCACTCGTCGCTTGATCAAGACGGGAAACAAGGCCGAATCACAAAAGAGTCTGCCCGTCGTCTGCAACGATGAAATCGGAGAGGTCGTCAATGAGTTCAATAAGCTGATCGTGTCGTCTCAGGAGCGCGAGTCACTGCTGCACGAACGCACAGAGTCTTTGGCCAAGGCAGTCAGCCGCGCGGAAGAAAGCGCCGCACAACTTGAAGAGGTGAATTCGCAGCTCAATTCCCGGGTCGAGCAACGCACGGCGGAATTGAGGGTCGCCAAGGAACAGGCTGAATTTGCAAATGGCGCCAAAAGTGCGTTTCTGGCCAACATGAGCCACGAGATTCGTACACCCATGAATGCGATCATCGGGATGAGCCAACTGGCCCTGCAAACCAATCTGGACAAGAAGCAGCGCAACTATATGGATAAGGTGCACCGCTCAGGCGAGAACTTGCTGGGCATCATTAACGACATCCTGGATTTCTCAAAGATTGAAGCTGGCAAACTGCGTATGGAGTCCGTGGAATTCGATTTGAATGATGTGATGGACGACTTCGCCAATCTGGTCGGCTTCAAAAGCGAAAGCAAAGGTCTTGAGCTACTTTTCGATATTGCGCCTGATGTGCCAACGAGCCTAGTAGGTGATGGATTGCGTCTGGCGCAAATCCTTGTCAATCTGGGAAGTAACGCAGTCAAATTCACCGAGCAGGGAGAAATCGTAGTTGGCATCAACAAGGTGGGTGAAACAGATGCCGACGTGGAGTTGCATTTTTGGGTTCGTGATACCGGCATTGGCTTGACCTCGGAGCAATGCGACAACTTGTTCCAGAGCTTCAGCCAGGCTGACATCTCCACAACGCGCAAATACGGTGGTACCGGGCTGGGCCTGGCAATTTGCAAAAACCTGATTGAACTGATAGGAGGCAAGATCTGGGTCGATAGTGTGCCTGGCCATGGCTCAACCTTTCATTTTTGCGCCCACTTTGGCGTTCAAGTGAATCCACATGTTGTTCGGATGTTCAGGGCGGAAGAACTGGTTGGAACCCGTGTACTCGTAGTAGACGACAACGCAACGGCGCGGGAAATTTTGTCTACGATGGCCAAGACATTTGGTCTGGAAGTGGAAGTCGCTCAAGGCGGCACTGAAGCGTTGCACCTCATCAGCGATGCTGACAGTAAGGCTTTGCCCTATGACATCGTGTTGATGGACTGGAAGATGCCCATGATGGACGGGGTAGAGGCCCTGCAACAACTGCGCAGCGAACAGTTAAGCAGAGTGCCCGCTGTCATTATGGTCACTGCTTTCGGGCGAGAAGAAGTCATGGCAAGTGCGACTGAGCGCAAAGTTGTACTGAAAGACGTGTTGACCAAACCGGTTACCCCATCCACTTTACTTGAAGCCATTGGCTTCGCGTTGGGCAAAGGAAGCAAAATCACCTCACATAGAAAAGCCCGCCTTGATAGTCATTCAGAGGCAGCTGAGAAACTCAAGGGTGCCAGGGTGTTGTTGGTTGAAGACAATGATATGAACCAGGAACTCGCCATGGAGTTGTTGGCCAATGCTGGCATCGACGTAGTGTTGGCTGACCACGGGCGGGCAGCACTGGACATTCTGGACGCCGACCCACACTTTGACGGCATTTTGATGGATTGCCAGATGCCCGTGATGGATGGTTACGAAGCCACGCGGCAAATACGCAAGAACCCGGCATTCCAAGACCTACCCATTCTTGCCATGACAGCCAATGCGATGGCCGGGGACAAAGAAAAGGTTCTGGAGGTCGGCATGTGGGACCACATTGCCAAGCCTCTGAACCAGGGAGAAATGTTTGCCACCATGGCTAAGTGGATTTCCCCTTTGGCAAATGCAGCGTTGGCTGACGCCAAGCAGAAGCCATCGCCTGCGCATCTTGCGCACAGAGAGGGCGACGGATTCTTGAATGAATTCGCACTTCCCGGAATTGACACGCAGTTTGGCTTGGCCACTGCGTTGAACAAGGAGGCCCTGTACCGGCGGCAACTGATCTTGTTTCGTGATGGCCAAGAAAATTTTGCAGACCTGTTTGTTCAAGCACGCGCTAGTGCGGACCACACGGCTGCCCGTCGCTGCGCTCATACTTTAGTCGGAACCGCATCGACCGTTGGTGCAAAACGCGTTCAGGAGGCTGCAAAGCGACTGGAACATGCATGTAAGCAACAGGTTGCAAAAGAACAGGTGGACGCAATACTGCAGGAGGTTTTGCGTGAACTCTCACCCGTGATGGATGGACTTCGAGCATTGGAGAGTGGAGATAAGGATGCCGTGGTGCCAACCTCTGGTCCTGTGTTGGAAACAGAGCAGATTTCAGCCCTTCGCCTGCGGTTGCTGGAGCTGATGGATTTGGGCGATTCTCGGGCTATTGATTTGTGCAAGGAGCACCAGGCTCAGTTGCAGCCGGTCTATCCGACCAAGTGGAAAAAAATTATGGCGCATTTACACAACATGGATTTTGAATCGGCCTTGGAACTCTTCAAGGAGTTGGGGTGACGCACAGGCTTTGTGGCATATCCCAGGGCAGAGTTGGCACCTTATCTCACAGGTAAGAACATGCGTCCATATTCTTCACGCGCCGAGAACCCTGCCCCGCTATCCGCAGCTTCTGCCATGGTGATTGATGACAATGCACTGACCCAGGAGCTATCGGCGGAAATACTGGAGATACGGGGCATAAAGGAGCGGCTGAGCGCAAAAGATGGGCGTCTGGCAGCTCTCAAGTACCGACCCAATGTGATGATCTGCCATATTTTCATGCTGTAGATGGGCGGGATAGAGTTTCTGGATCAAATGGTTGCGCGCGACTACTGTGGTGGACTCGTTTTGATGATCGGCGTCGATGCCGAAATGTTGGGTGTTGCCAGAACGATCGCGGAGGATCATGGACTGCGAGTGCTTGGCGTATTTTTGAAGCCGGTGTCCATGGAGCAGATATCTTTTTTTTGAGGACTTGATGGAGACGCGGCTGCAGTTGCAAGACATAAGCGCGGAGTCACATTTTGGAAGGGGGCTCAACATGGGCTCAAACATACATTCAGTTGCAAAACCTACGATCTTGGTCGTCGATGACACCCCCGACATACTGTCGCTCATGATGGAGCTGCTCAAGGGCGAGTACATCGTTCAGCTTGCCAATGGCGGTGAGCGTGCGCTCAGCCTCGCTGGCAGGGTCCCCCACCCGGACCTGATCTTGTTGGACATCATGATGCCCGGCATGGACGGTTTCGAGGTTTGCCAAAAACTCAAATCCGACACGAAAACACGGGAGATTCCCGTGGTGTTTTTAACTGCAAAAGCGGAATTAGAGGACGAGAAAAAAGGACTTGAAATTGGCGGCGTTGACTACATTACCAAACCGATTAGCCCCCCCATCTTGCTGGCACGTGTCAAGATTCATTTGGCGTTGAAGGCCCACGCCGATTTTTTGCGTGACAAGAGTGACTTTCTGGAAACAGAGGTGAGCAAGCGAACGCGCGAAGTGGTGGCCATACAGGATGTCACGATCCTGACCATGGCATCACTGGCCGAAACTCGTGACTCCGAGACCGGCAATCACATTCGCCGGACACAGTTTTATGTCAAGGCGTTGGCTGAGCACCTCGCCGCACACCCCAAATTTTCAGCGCAGCTGACGGACGGCTACATTCAAATGCTGTTCAAGTCAGCGCCTCTGCATGACATTGGCAAGGTTGGTATTCCGGATCGCATTCTGCTTAAACCCGGGCGCCTGACGCCAGATGAGTTCGAGATCATGAAGACACACACCACCCTGGGCCGTGACGCGATTGAGCACGCCGAGAAGCGACTGGGTTTGCAGGTAGGTTTCCTCTCTATGGCCAAGGATATTGCGCTTTCGCACCAGGAAAAATGGGATGGCTCAGGCTACCCGCAAGGTCTGGTCGGTGAGGCTATTTCGCTGTCTGCGCGGCTCATGGCCGTCGCTGATGTTTATGACGCATTGATCAGTCGGCGTGTTTACAAGGATGGCATGCCCCACGAGAAGGCGGTTGCCATCATTCAGGAAGGCCGGGGCGGGCATTTTGATCCAGACCTTGTGGATGCATTTGTCGCCTTGCAAGAAGAGTTTCGGCAGATAGCGGCACGGTTTGCCGACACGGATGCGGATCTGGCAGGCAAGAAAATGCAGTTAGAACGCCTGTCCGGCTAGCCCAAGGCTGGTCTGAACGTATTCAATCCTGTGACCGGCTCGGAGATCACACATTGCGATTGCACTTACTGCAGCAAAGCGGCAGCCATTACCTGGTCGATTTTTCGGAAGTTGGCCAATATGCCACTTCCGAAGGCGCCAACTCAGCGTCAAATAGCCAATAGGTACTGTGCAGTCGGGTGGCTGCGGGCCGCTTCTTGGCAACGTCCTCAGACAAATTTCAGACTCCAGATAGCTGTCATTTGCGATAGTCTGCAACTGGCCCGGACTTATCGCGGCAGTCGACCTAAAGCAGTCCTGCGCTGCGGCAGTTTTGCTACCTCAAAGCGGTCGCCCAACTTTAGGGCGGAGGCGGATGTGAGGCGCGAACTTCACCCAACTCGAAAGCGTCGACCTCTCGTAGAGTTGAATGTGATCCCGCTTAATTTCAGTTTATGTGCTCTGGATTTTCGTTAGAGCAGCGAATTCCACGTGACGCTGCTTTGCCTTGGATCACTTCGGGGCTGTACTTAACCCAGCAAGAGATTCTGTGATTCTCTGAGTGCAACTGTCTTGAGTGTGAACGCGCTGACGACTTGACCCAATTTGATTGCTTGCTCTTTGAGACTTTCTGCCGCCGCAGACGACTGCTCAACCAGTGCTGCGTTTTGCTGGGTCATTTGGTCCAACTGGGAAATTGATCCGTTGACTTGGTTGATTTCACCACTTTGACCATCAGCGGTCGCGGTAATCTCGGCAATCATGTGCGTTACCCGCTCTACAGACTGAACGATTTCGGTCATCGTCGCCCCGGACTCCGCAACAATGTGACTCCCGATATCCACCTTTTCCATACTTGCACCAATGAGTGCTTTGATCTCGCGGGCGGCAGCGGCGCTGCGGCCAGCTAGGCTGCGCACTTCACTGGCCACCACCGCAAAACCGCGCCCTTGTTCACCGGCACGGGCCGCCTCGACAGCCGCATTGAGAGCCAAAATGTTGGTCTGAAACGCGATGCCGTCAATCACGCCAATGATGTCTCCAATTCTGCGGCTGCTGGCATTGATTTCGTCCATCGTGTCAATCACTTGCTTTACGAGTGCCCCGCCTTTTGCTGCGACTTGGGCTGCGGAGCTTGCCAATTGATTCGCCGTCCTGGCAGAGTCTGCCGATTGGCTGAATGCTCCGGTCAATTGATCCATACTGGAGGCGGTCCGGGCAAGGCTGCTTGCAGCCTGCTCCGTGCGCTCGCTCAAATCCAAGGTACCGCTTGCGATTTCAGCGCTCGATACACGGATGGAATCACTACTTCGCATCACATCGGACATCGCTTGATTGAGTTGATCGCGCATGCGGCCCAGGGCATGCATCAAATCACCTACTTCGTCGTTTCGTGTGCTCGCGGTATCCACCTGCAAATTGCCATTCGCAACTTCATTGCTCACCTCCACGGCGCGACGCAATTCCACCACAACCTTGCTTTGTACCCACACCGCAAAAGCAACGGCTGCACCTGCAACCACCAAGCCAATAAAAGAAAAGAGCATGCTCATCCTTTGGGCCTCGTTACGGGAAACCAGCAAATTCTTGTCAACTTTTACATCCAACCGAGCGATGATGGCCCCCAAAGACTTCCCGATGGTTGAAAACAACTCATCGGACTCTTGCATCGCCACAGCTCCAGTATTGGGGTCAAAACTCGCTAGGTCCAATGACTGCAGCGTTTGCTTTGAGTAAGTGGCAAGTAGTTTTTGGACATCCGCAGAAGACTTGCGGACCTCCTCATCATCGCCAACGGCCTCCGTTGCCGACGCGATCGCGTTCGCAATACCGTTGACCTGCTTCTCGACGTCTGCTTTGACCGCCTTTATTTTTCCGTCTTCCAGGGATGCGGCCAAACTTATTGTCCGATAGGCTGCGGCATGCACACGACCCAGCTGGTCCTGGGTCGTTGTGAATGCACCCAAACCCTTAAAAACCGCTGTCACTTGCCGTTCAGCTTGAACACGACTGTTCTGCACAAGCCAGGTACTCACCAGTGAAACCCCATACATGACCAAGGCGGCCAGAACTGGCGCGATCAACAGCTTATGACTGAGTTTCATTCAGTTCCCCTATAGCAGATTCAATGGAGAGACACGAGTGAGGTCTAGCCAAGCCGGAATCCGCTATTTATAAACTCCGCCACAGACGATAGTTTCAGCCAGCTTTTCGCAATACATCTCCTTGGGCTCAATCTTTTTGGTTTCGGGATTGGTGAATTTGTAGTCCTGCCAGAAACCGGCAGGTTTCGCCTTGCCCAATTCAACCCGTTCTTTCACGAAGGCTTTACCGTCAATATCTTTCATCCCAATCAGGTCAAGTCCTACTTGCTTGGGGTTGGCGCCATGGGCCAGATTCTTTCCCTCTAGGCTGTAAACCACGAGATACAGGTCTTCCTTGATCCACTTTTTGTCTTTGCCAGTGATTTCGGCATAAATTTTTTCCGCACCTTCAGATTTGATAGCAGCAACGCCAGCCTTCACCATCTTTATAGCGTCATCCCTCGTAGCGCCACCATCGGCACTCCAAGCGCTGGAACTCAACAATGCCAACGCGAACCCGGATGCAATCAACGATTTCAAATGCATGCTCATGTGGATCTCCTGAAGGAAAGGATGTTTTTCAGCAGTGCCGGAGTCATCAAAGCCCAGTTTTGAGGCCTGACGCTTTTCGGTGCCGCTTCATTGTGAGTCATATTTCTGAATTACGCCAAAGAATTAATTCGGGCGAACACAAAATCAAAACCACTTTTCAATGCATTTATTCTGTGAAATTGACGAAATCGGTCTCGATCATCTGCTTATGGCACCCACACGATACGCTTAACAAAAGCATCCTTGATCTACCGCCGCACCAAAAACATCCGGGCCGTGCAATTGCTACTGATACATACCAAACTGGAAAGCAACGTGCGGTATTTAGGCATTGAAGTGGGGGACGCACTGGAGCTGTCAGAACAGACGGAGGTTTAAGTGGTTTGAACTGACCGGTGACCAAAACCAAATTTGGCCTCCAAATACCGGTCATTCATGAACGACTGCAACTGGCCCTCAGCTGCTCTCGACCCATTGCGGTCTTAGTGTCTGTTGATTTCAACGCCGGTAAGCCGACATTCGTTGATAGGCACAAGCATCTCAACAATGACCGCATGTGGGAAGCCCAGTGTTTCAAGCGACGGCCAGTTGGCCGATTGCAGCTATAGGGTGAACCGAATTCAGATTGCTAGTCGTCCGGTCTGGAAAGCGATATCAGGTCTTGGTCGGCTCCTGTGCAGCTTGGCTTCAACCAGTCAATTCAATATCATGACCATTTGAAACGCCGGAGGACAACCTGTTCGAAGTCAACAGAAGCGCAACTTCATTGGCAGAACAGGGTCTGGAAAACAGGTATCCCTGTGCGAAATCGCATTTCAGAGCAGAAATGTATTGCAGTTGCTCTCCTGTCTCAATGCCCTCTGCAATCGTAGCCATTCGCAGCCGTGTGGCAAGCGCCATGATGGCCTCGACAATAGCCGCTGCAACTCGCGATGATGGTGCCGCCTGAACAAAACTGCGATCAAGCTTGATGATGTCAAATGGGAACCGTGCAAGGCTCATCATGGAAGCGAACCCAGTCCCAAAGTCATCCAAGGAAAGGCGCAACCCCAAGTTTTTAAGTGCACTTAGCTGGGCCATTGCTGCATCGTTGTCATGCACCAAAACGGACTCAGTCAATTCAAGCACCAGGATTCGCGGATGCAGGCCTGACCTAGTCAACGCCGATGACACCTTGCCTGCAAATCCCGGATCGGCAAGCTGCAGCCCGGACACATTGATAGCGATTTCATTCAACATGATGCCCGATTGCTGCCAGCGAACTGCTTGTTCGCAAGCCTTGTTCAGCACCCACTCACCAACTTCGTGAATGAGCCCAAGTTCTTCCATGATCGGGATAAATTCTGCTGGTACGATCAAACCAGAGCTTGGGTGAGTCCAGCGCAGCAAGGCCTCCACACCTAACGGAGCACGGTCTGAAACCCGAATCAGTGGCTGGTAGGCCAAGGACAGCTGCCCACCGGCAAGTGCGACGCGAAGATCTTCTTCGAGTTGCAATCGCTTGACCAATGCACTGTCACGGTCGGCATTGTAGAAATGCAAAAACCGTCCTTCATTGGCATGCATGGCAAGTGCCGCTCGCGCCGCTTTCAACGTCGCTTCTGCCGAATCGCCATCATTGGGATACATGCTTAACCCCCCATTGGGCTGGAGGTAGAAGTCCTGTCCTCTCAGCTGAAACGGCTGTCGCAGCGCATCTAACAGACGTTCAGACGCCTCGATCACCATGGCAGTCTCCTGAACATGACGAAAAAGCACTGCGATTTCAAAGCTGGAAACACGAGCAAACTCTGGTGATGGCTGAAATAGAATTGATGATTCACGAAGTCGATGAACCAGCGACCGAACAAGTTCATCCGCAGTCTTTTGACTGAAGGCATCTCGGACCCGCCGTAGGCGTTCCAAGTCAATCAATAGCAGTGGCAAGGTGCGGTGCTGATCTATTGCCGCATGCATCTTCCTATCCAGCACGGCGATAAAGCCTGTGAGATTGTGCAGCCCTGTCACGGCATCGTGTTCGCTGAGATACTCCGCTTGACTCTGAGCAACTTGGGTGGCCTTTTCAAGTTCAACCAAGGCCAGGAACTCCTTGCGCAGCAAATACTCTCGCCACCAACCGATCATCGCTGCCAACAGAAAGACCGTAAATACATGGTAAGTCAGGTAGCTGCCATGCTCAATTTCATGAGTCAGAGCGGTAAGTATCGAAACCTCAAAACCCAGAAAAAGCAAGAAGCCCGTCGGCAATGCATAGCGAAATCCGATACCGAGAATGACAAAGCAGTAGAGTTCGAAGAAGGTGAAGTTGAGAATGCCGACCCATGAAGCAAGTCCACTACCGCCTTGAAGATCAATCCTGTACAAGGTCCAATAAAGGCTCAAGCCGACTAACACGATGACCGCAGCCATTAGAGGCTGCCAGTACCTCTTGCCCACACGGCTAAACGAGAGCGCCAGACCCAGCCCGAGAATCGGTACAGACAAAACGATTCGATATTCGTTGGCTGGTACGTTAGGAAAAACGAGGTGATCCACCAGCCAATCACCAACGACCAGAATCATCCCAAGCACCAGACTGGCTTGCGCGTAGCTTCTATAGAACCCTTCATAGAAAGGCAAGAACCGCTGTTCAATCAGCGGATCGCTAAACCTCATCATTAGGCGGATAGGCAGCTTTCTGACTTGCTTTGTCATGTTTCGCCCAGGTCTATTGCGTGTTCAACTAGACTGAACCTTGCATGTTGGACACGTTGCATAGCCCGATATATACGCAAACTCGTATAAATTGGCGGCACATGGGTTCGGAGGCAGTTGGGGCTTGTCGATTGGATCATCCGCTTGCAGGAATCCGTGATGGTCTTCTGTTGCCACTACATGCTCCTGCTGGTTAACGTTCAATGATCGTACACGTTAATGCTTGACGAATATCAAATTAGGTTCTTGATTGACCGCGTCAAGTGCGTCCCACTCTGATCCTAAATTACCCTATGGCTGTGCTGGTTGACTGTCTCTAATAGGCAGGACTCAAATACTGAAAACCTTAACCGTCTGCACCAGGTTCTGCGCCTGGCTCTTGAGGCTGCTCGCCGATGCCGCCATCTCTTCCACCAAAGCCGCATTCTGCTGGGTCACCTGATCGATCTGCTGGATGGCTTCACCAATCTGGCCCACGCCCTGGCTTTGTTCGCTGCTGGCAGCACTGATCTCTCCCATGATGTCGGTCACCCGTTTGATCGAGCTCACCACCTCGGTCATGGTGGTACCGGCCTGGTCCACCAGAGTCGAACCTTGTTCGACCCGCTGCACACTGTTGTTGATCAGTATCTTGATTTCTTTGGCAGCTTCGGCACTTCGCCCGGCCAGGCTGCGCACCTCACTGGCCACCACCGCAAAGCCCCGGCCTTGTTCGCCAGCGCGGGCGGCTTCGACAGCGGCGTTCAAGGCGAGGATGTTGGTCTGGAAGGCGATGCCGTCGATCACGCTGATGATGTCGCTGATCTTGCGGCTCGATTCGTTGATGCCCTTCATGGTATCGACCACCAGGGCGACCACTTCACCGCCTTTGATGGCCACGCTGCTCGCACTTTGCGCGAGTTGGTTGGCCTGGCGGGCGTTGTCGGCGTTTTGTCTGACGGTGGATGAGAGCTCTTCCATCGATGCGGCGGTCTCTTCCAGCGCGCTTGCTTGCTCTTCGGTTCTATGGCTCAGGGCGTTGTTGCCTTGAGCGATCTCGGAGCTGGCGGTGGCCACCGAGTCGGAGCCGGCGCGTACCTTGGAGACCACACTCACTAAGCCTGTTTGCATGCGGGCCATGGCTGCCATCACACTGGTCGTATCTCCACTGCGAACCTGCAAAGTGGCAGTCAGATCGCCATCAGCCACAAGGCTGGCTGCATGGCTCAAATCGGCTGGCTCGGCCCCCAGCGCACGGGTCAGGCTTCGGGTAATGAGTACGCCCGCCAATACGGCCACTCCAAACACAAAAAAGCAGACAGTGATCAAGATAACTCGCTGCGTGACGTAGATGGCTTCCGACTCTTCTACCAACTTGACGGAACGCGCTGCCGTGAAATCCGCATAGTTGGTTGCAGCTTTAGCCAATGCCGCCAAAAGAGGGCGGCATTCCGTGTTCATTTTTGCAATGGCTTCTTCATGCTTGTTACTGAGGGCCAATTCAACAATCTCCATGGCCACTGGTGCATATGACTGTTCAACCTTGTCGATCTCGGCAATCAAGCGACGCGCTTCGTCTGATACATCAGCCTCTTTGGCCATCTCTTTGAGTTTGGCCATGCGCTGCCCCACATCTTTATGCGCTTGCAAGACGTTGTTTTTCTCAATGGCCAAGTCTTGCGGTTGTGTCACCAACACCAGATTGCGCGCTGCTATGGCACGACTGTCCACCGCTTGTCGCACGCCAGCTGCCATCTGGGCCTGTGCGTTGATGCCATTGATGTAGTTTTCAAAACGATCATGGGCATCATTGAGCATCTTCGCGGAAAAGCCAGATACCAGTAAAACCATCAAGGCCAGTCCACCAAACGACCAAGCCAACTTTGTACGTACCGTCAAATTGTTCATAGGAAATTCCAGGTAGTTGCAGCTGTTTCAAGCCGTTGAAGGATCTATACCCATGTCCGAACTGGACATGAGCTTTCCGATGTCGATCAGGATCAGCATGCGGTTCTCCAGCGAACCAATGGCCAGCAGGTGATCACTTGCAATGGCCGAGGACAGATCGGGTACTGGGCGTAGCTGCTCCGGTGTCAGGGTGATGACGTCCGAGACCCCGTCGACCACCATGCCCACCACCCGGCTGCCGATGTTGAGAACAATCACCACGGTGAAGTGGTCGTAATTGACCGGGTTGAGATTGAACTTGATGCGCATGTCAACAATCGGCACGATCACACCGCGCAAATTGACCACCCCTAAGATGTGTTCGGGCGCGTTGGCCATGCGGGTGGGGCGCTCGAAGGAGCGGATTTCCTGCACCTGCAGGATGTCAATGCCGTACTCTTCATCTCCGAGTTTGAAGGCCAGGAACTCCCTGATGTCCAGTTCATGCGCACCCGATTGCACGCTGGTTAGGCCAAGTGCTTTGCGAGGCGCTGTCTGATTCATACGAATGCTACTCCTTTTAAAATCAAAAACATCAATATTTGACAATATTGTAGATTATTTAAAAATTTTCTGCAGATCGAGACGTATGCCCCCTCCGCGACCCATCGGCATGCTTAACCACCTCGAAAAGAAGGTTGAATGATGACTCAATTGGGCAAACCCTGGATTCGGGGTGAACCAGCCTGAGACTGGTCAGCCTCACATAGGCTGCTGCTGAAATGGATTGCAGAATTTGACGCTTGCTTAAGCGCTGCCCCGTTGAAGCTTGACGGGTTAGCCTGGCGTATCAGGCTGCGTTTGAGCAGTCATTCGCTATTGATGGCTATGGGCCTTGTTGTGCCATTCATTGCCAAACTCCAATGATTTCTGGCGCTGCAAAGGCGAGATATGTCTACGAAAGGGGTAAAGGCCAATAGACAGGTAGTCTGCGGATAGTGGGATTGCCCGGCGCCCTTGGTGAAACCAGCCTGAGCTTACGGAATCCCGGCAATGCGCAAGTATTCAGACATTGCTTCAAATACCATGTTGTATTTCAAGCTTCCCAAAGTGAGACCGACTTATGTCTGAACTACCTGCTTACACCCCGCCCAAGGTCTGGACCTGGGATAAAGCCAACGGGGGTCAATTCGCCAACATCAACCGACCCATTGCCGGCTCTACACACGAGGCCGTATTGCCACACGGTAAACACCCTCTGCAACTGTATTCACTGGCCACGCCCAATGGTGTCAAGGTCACAGTGATGCTGGAGGAGTTGTTGGCGCTTGGCCACAGCGGCGCTGAGTATGACGCCTGGCTGATCCGCATCAACGAAGGCTACCAGTTTGGCAGCGGTTTTGTGGAGGTCAACCCCAACTCAAAAATCCCTGCCCTGCTGGACTGCAGCAGGCAAGAGCCGGTCAGGGTGTTCGAGTCCGGCGCGATCCTGCTCTACCTGGCGGAAAAATTTGGGGCTTTTGTGCCAACAGATGCGGCCAAACGTGCCGAATGCCTCTCGTGGTTGTTTTGGCAGATGGGCAGTGCGCCCTACCTGGGCGGCGGCTTTGGCCACTTCTATGCCTATGCGCCGACCAAGATGGAGTACCCGATCAACCGCTTCGCGATGGAGGTCAAGCGACAGATGGACGTGCTGAACCGTCGGTTGGCAAAAAGCCCTTTTGTGGGTGGTGACGACTACTCGATTGCCGACATGGCCATCTGGCCCTGGTACGGAGCCCTGGTCAAAGGCCAAATCTACGAAGCGGGTGAGTTTCTTCAGGTCGACGAGTACACCCATGTGATTCGCTGGGCCGACAACATTGCCAAGCGTCCAGCAGTGCAACGTGGCCGCATGGTCAACCGGGTGAATGGTCCGCCTGAAAGTCAATTGCACGAACGCCACGATGCGAGCGACTTTGACACCCGCACGCAGGACAAGCTATTGCCATCAACATGATTGCGCCGTGAGACTGTGCTCCCGCCCAAGGGCGCTCTTGCCCTAACTTTCCAGTTGCTGCAACAGGTATAGCCGCTGGTAGACACCTTGAGGGATCGCCATCAACGCATCATGGGTGCCCTGCTCGTGAATGTGGCCATGGTTGAGCACCACGATGCAGTCAGCGGCGCGGATCGTCGACAAGCGGTGGGCGACGGCGATCACGGTCACGCGACCGCGCAATTCGGTCAGGGCCAGTTGCACGATTTGTTCGGTTTCTGAGTCGATGTGGGCGGTCGCTTCATCCAGAAACAAGATGCGCGGCTGGCCTGCCAAGGCCCGCGCGATGGCAATGAGCTGTTTTTGCCCTACCGACAAGCGTGCCCCACCTTCACCCAGCAGGGTGTCGTAGCCCTGCTCCAGTTGCATGATGAAGTCGTGGCAATGTGCGGCCCGTGCTGCTGATTGCAGGTCGTGCTCGGCAATATGGCGGCCCATCGCAATGTTCTCACGCACGCTGGCAGCCAGCAGAAAGGGGTCCTGCGGCACCAAGCCTACATCGGCACGAAAATGCGCGTCGCTGAACTGGGGCAGAGGTATGCCATCAATGCTGATGTCACCTGATTGCGCTTGGTAAAAGCGCAATAACAGGCTGAGCAAAGTGGATTTGCCGCTGCCGGTGTGCCCGACCAACCCGTAAAAGGCACCCGCAGGAATCTGTAGGCTCAGATCGTGCAGGATCACCGTATCTGAGTTGTATCCAAACCGAAGTCGCTTGATGTTCACCGCGCCTTGGGAAATACGCTCGGGGCCTGTCATCACCTTCGGGCGTTGTTCTTGAAGTAATGCGTCCACCCGCGCGGCAGCAACGATGGCTTGTTGCAGCTGCCCAAATTGCAGCGTGATCTGAATCAGTGGGTCCACCACGCGGCCAAGGTAGCTCACAAAGGCATACAACACGCCTATTTGCAGCCCGTTGAAGGCACTCAGACCAAAGCTGTAAATCACGGCGACAAGCAGCAACACGTTGATCAAGTCCAGCATCGGACGCAGCAGCCAGGCATTCACACGCATCTCAGCAATGCGGGCACCCAGATGTTGCTGGTTGATGCGGTCAAACTTTTGGCGAAAACGCAACTGTGCGTTGCTGGCCTGTAGTACCGGCATGCCGGCAATAGACTCTGACATCAGGGCATTGATGTCGCTGCGTTTCTGCCGTGCACGTGACACAGCGGGTGCGCTCCAGCGCTGGTAGAACCAGACAATCACCACCACCGTTGGCACCAGCATGAGCACAATCAGCATCAAGCGCCAATCCAGCCAGGCCATCGCAGCAAAAGCACCGAGCACAACTATGCTGTTGTCAAGTATCACAAACAGTACCTGGACATAGAGGTTCTTGACCTGCTCGGTGTCATTGGTCACCCGGCTGACCAACTGCCCGGTGATCGCCTTGTCAAAAAAAGCCATGGGCAGACGCAACACGTGGCCATAAACCTCTTCGCGTAATCGCCGAACCGAGCGCATGGCAACGCCGGCCAGACGGGCCAATTGGGTGTAGCGAATGGCGCAGGCGATGGCACCCGCAAGCAGGATGCCACCCAGCAGCAAACCCACCTCCATCGGGTCAAAACGGCGCGGTATCAGCGTGTGGTCAATGAAATACTTGCCCAACAATGGGCCAGCTGCTTCGAGCAGCGCCGCCACAATCAGCCAAAAGCCGCCCTTCCAGACGTGGTGTTTCTCTGATCGGGCCGCATGCAGCAACAGGGCAATGGCCTGGCGCGTGTTGCGTGTCTGGGGAGTGGCTTCAGTCTGCATCCAGACTCGCTTGTAATTGTTGGTAGCGCCATTGGGATGTGTACCAGGCATCAAGCGCCAGCAGACTGGCATGGTCGCCCTGCTCGACAATGCACCCATCCTTGAGCACCAGAATGTGTTCAGCATCCATCACAGCGCTCAGGCGGTGGCTGACGATGATGGTTGTCCTGCCTGGGCTGGATTTGCGCAGCTCTTGCAGGTGCTCCAGGATGCTGGTTTCGGTTTGCGTGTCAACGGCAGACAAGGCATCGTCCAGCAGCAACAGCGTTGCATCGGCCAGCATCGCGCGTGCAATGGCCACCCGCTGACGCTGCCCGCCTGACAGCGAAATGCCTTTTTCCCCCACTGGGGTGTCATAACCCTGTGGCATCCGCGCAATATCTTCATCAATACAGGCCAGGCGAGCCGCGTTTTCGATTTCGGCCCTGGTGGCATCTGGCTTGACCAGCCCAATGTTCTCGGCAATCGTTGCAGAAAACAGAAACGGCTCCTGTGGCACCCAGCTCATTGACTGGTGCAAGGTCTCCAGGGTGTAGTCAGCCAGTCCGTGTGCGTCCCAACTGATGTTGCCCTGGTTGGCTGCGTACTGGCGCAAGATCAAACGAACCAGACTGGATTTCCCCGCACCGGTGGCGCCTACGATGCCCAGCGTGTGCCCGGCCAACACGCAGAAACGGATTCCCGACAGGGCCAGTGCCTGATGCCCTGGATAAGAAAACGAGACGTCTTTGAACACCAACGCGCCCACGGGGGTTGCTGTCCTTGTGCCACTGTCATCGATCGACAGCGGCGCCGCCAAGGTCGGCTGCAGTCGCTCCCAGGCCGCACGTCCCCGCTGGATCAAAGACAACACCCAGCCAGCAGCAAACATGGGCCAGATCAGTTGGCCCAGGTACATGCTGAACGCCGTCAACGCACCAAGGGTCAGCACCCCTTGCCAGACCAGCGTTCCACCCAGCCCAAGGGTCAGAACCGTGGCACAGATCAAGGTGATACCCACAGTGGGTTCGAGTGCAGCCTCCCATCTCTGGGCTTGCAGGCTGGCACTGGCTGCGTTTTCAGCCAGTTCGGAAAAGCGTGCGGCACTGCGCTCCTCCAGACCCAGCGCACGCAAAGTGCGCACACCGGTGAGCGTCTCCTGCACGTGGTCATTGAGTTTGCCAAATCGCTCAAGCGAATCTTTGGACGCCAGGTGAATGTGCGTTGAGATGCGCCAAAACGCGAATGCCATGAAGGGAAACGGCAGCAGGGCTACCAGTGCCAGTCGCCAGTCAATGCCGAGCGTCATCATGGCAACAACAAGGATCAAGGTCAGCGTGCCATCAAACCCTGCCAGCATGGCTTCCCCTGACGCCATTTCTACAGCGTCAATGTCGTTAGTCGCCTGCGCCATCAGGTCACCCGTGCCACGCTGGTGAAAGAAGTGAGGCCCTTGTAAACACAAGCGAGCGTAAAGGCGCGTGCGCAGCTCAGCTCCAAGACGGTAGCTGGCCGCAAACAGCTGCAAACGCCACGCCACCCGCAGGAAATAAATCAACACGCCCGCCAACACCAGCCAGCCCAACTGCGCCAATAGCGCTGTGTTGTCCAGTTGCCCGCCAGCCAGACCGTCCACGATACGACCAACATGTCGTGGAATGAAGACTGTGAGAGCGCTTACCGCCGCTAGCATCAGCGCCGCAAGCAAATAGGGGCGCCAGTTCTGGCGCACATAAAGTGCGATCAGGCTGGTCAGGGTCATGGGAATGCGCCGCAATGGCGTGAATGACGGTTGGGGGGAGACGAATTCTAGGGTTGATTCGGTTAAGCCAACAAAGTCAATGATCCTCATCACTTTGAAGACCAAAGGTTTTAAAGATATCGAAAACTGCGGCGCGGGTTGCCAGCTCGTTACCTGCAGACGTTGAAAGCCGTGCCCTGACTGCACCGCTATCCTCATGGTTGTTGGGTGGATAACTCAGCTTGCTATCATCCGGCCATGCAACAACAGTTATGGCATCGTCTGATGGCCACGCTCCAACTACCCATGACCACCGGCGTATTCGATAGCCGGTGTGTTCGGGAGTACGCGGGTGTGCGCGATATCTGGCCATACAAGCCGGTCGCACATTCCCCCGCCCGGCGATAAACCTTTTCCCCTATCTTGCGCAAGCACCTATCGCCGGGCACCAGCTCAGCGCGATAGCGGCCATTCTTCTGCATAACGATGTCTGGCCGCGCTTGATGGAGAAACCTCATGCACACGACCCTTTCCGGTCAGCGCTTGCTGACCGAGCTCGATTTCACCCGGCTTTCCAAACTGAATCGAGGCCAACTTCCAGAAGACTTGGCCGAGGACTTGAACTCGGCAGACCTGGTGGTCTCACAGGACATTGCCGCCGATATTGTCACGATGAACTCGCAGGTCGAGATCATCCATGACGGCTCGGCACTGCGCCAGAAGTTCACCCTGTGTTACCCAGCCAACGCTGACGCAGGTCGGGGGCTGATCTCGGTTCTGTCGCCGGTCGGGGCTGCCCTGCTGGGCCGACGCGTTGGCGACACCGCGTGTTGGAACATGCCGCAAGGTGAGGCCCGTTCCGCCAAGGTGGTGGCCGTTTTGTTTCAGCCAGAAGCCTCTGGCGACTACACCACCTGAGTCACGTTCAGGCAAGCGTGAGCGCCGGAGCACAAGTGGGGCAAGAAAGAAAATTTCCTGCCTTTTTGAATGCGTCACTTCGACTTCGAACCCTACTTGAGAGCAGGGATTCGACCGTCGGATCTTCCAGAGTCTTCAAACCATCATGAGTATTCGTTTCAACCCGCAAGTCAGCGCCATTTTGGAAGAGGCCGCCATGAAGTTGGGTGAGCTGGGTTACTACGCCCGAGTCGAGCCAGGTCTTGTGCCAGCCAGCGGGGAAGATGTGCTGACCCTGAATGTCGCCAGCAGTCTGATCGGTTTGGCTCGGGTGGAAGAGCTGTTGCTGTCAGGGCAGGCGCATATCAAGTCCCAGACCTCAAAGCTGGGCCTGCTGAAGTTCATCGCCCGCAGCCAGGACCGAAGCCAGGACCCCGACTTTGTCGCCGGGGTGGTGGGGCCTCGAGACACATGAGCGTGCGCGGCCACCGCGGACGACCAGACGCCCGCGCCGATGCGATGACTCAGCACGGACTGAAGACCCACTGTGTCAACAACGTCAAATTGGAGGTGGACACCATGTATCAACTCAATCACATTCTGGCGGCAACCGATCTGTCGGCACCGGCCCGCCATGCTGTTGAACGTGCGGCTCTGGTCTGCAAGGAAAAGGCAGCGACGCTTGATCTATTGCACGTGGCCAACCTGGCACCGCTGGAGCGGCTTGGCCAACTGATGGGCACCACAGCGGGCGATTTGGAAGACAAGGTCCTGCAAGCGGAACAGACCAGGCTGATGGCGCTCGCCACTGAGCTGCAGCGACGCGTTGGCATCACACCTGCCACACAGGTCGTTGCCGGCGACTTGCTCACCGAACTGGCCAAATCAGCCGATGCCTTGGCAACAGACCTGCTGGTTTGTGGTGCCAAGGGCGACAGTGTTTTTCGCCGCTTCGCACTGGGAACAACGGCCTTGCGTATGCTGGGCAAAACAAAGTGCCCCGTTCTGGTGGTGAAACAGCCACCCCGTGGCGCCTACAAGCGGCTGTTGGTACCGGTCGATTTTTCAAGCGCGTCGCTTCGGGCCCTGCACCACGCACGCTGCCTGGCGCCCCAGGCCGACATGGTGTTGATGCATGCGTTTGAAGTGCCTTTCGAGGGGCTCTTGCGTTATGCCAGAGTGAACGAAGACACGATCCAGCAGCATCGGGTGACTGCCCGGAGGGAAGCGCTGCACAAGCTCCAGACCTTGCGGGACAAAGCCGGTCTCAACAACATGAACACCAGCCTGCTGGTCCTGCACGGCGACCCAGCCCTGCGCATCCTTGAGCAGGAACAAGCGCTTGATTGCGACTTGACCGCGATGGGCAGACACGGCGACAGCCTGCTGGAAGAGATGCTTCTGGGCAGTGTCACC
Source organism: Rhodoferax sp. U11-2br (assembly GCF_018619435.1). Lineage (GTDB taxonomy): Bacteria > Pseudomonadota > Gammaproteobacteria > Burkholderiales > Burkholderiaceae_C > Rhodoferax. The sequence goes on from NZ_JAHFZF010000021.1 coordinate 26,375, forward strand.
AAACACGTGCTGGCCGAGTTGCAGGGCGACCTGCTGGTCTCGGTGTGAACCACATCCGGGCCTGATCAAACCGCCAGAGATCGCCAGAACACCACGGCGCCACACAGACGCCAGGTCCGCATGGCGGCCATTGCAGTGCCCGGAGGTTGCATGCAGATGATGCACAAAATATGCTTCAAGCCCTTTTCCTTAAAGGGCTGACAGCTACAAATTAGATACTACATCTGCAAGATCAGCGCATTCACAGCTTCATCGGCTGCGGCGTGGGCATGGGACCTGGCACTTCGGACGGCAGCGGTGCTGGCGACGGAGGTGTCGGCATGGGGGGCGTTGGCATAGGTGGCATAGGTGGCATGGGTGTCGGTGTGGTTGGCATCGGTTCTGGCGCCGGTATGTCGACGGTCATGGTGAAGTTGGGTTGTTTCATGCGTCTATTTTTGGTGTGGGCAAGGCAGCCGTCTGTGCGTTGCCACACCACAGAAACACAGGGTGGCTGGTCTGCAAACCTGGCTTGGCCTGCGATCACTCGGGTGCCTTGACCAGGTTCAAACCTGCGCCCGAAAAGTCTGGCCCAGCGCAAACACGGAGTTGGGGCCTTGGGGATGGAAGGCGGCTGGCAAGGGCTGTTTAAACACCCCGCGGTTGGGCGGTGATTTGTGTTCCAGTTCCACACCCTGGGCCAGTTGGTCGAGCACCAGACTCTTCAAGGTGACCGACTGGGTGAACTTCAGCACCTTGGCGTTCATGGCGTCCCACAGGTCTTGTGTCATGTGTTGCACGGGTGAAGCGTCTGCCTGTTTGGTCGAGGGCGGGTCGTCCTCCACCGCGCAAATGATGTCAGCCACGGTGATGACGTCTGTCTGACTGCCCAGCGAGTAGCCGCCGCCCGGCCCACGGATGCTGGTGACCAGCCCTTGCATGCGCAGCTTGCTGAACAACTGCTCGAGGTAAGACAGTGAGATGTGTTGGCGCTGCGCGATCTCGTTGAGCGGAACGGGCCCAAATTTTTCACGCAAAGCCACATCAATCATGGCGGTCAGGGCAAAACGGCCTTTGGTACTTAAACGCATGGTGATTCCTCCAGTTCAGGCGTCCCATTGCACAACGGCCAATCGGTGTTGTCGGTCTGCCAACGAACACAAACACAGGCCCAGCCAGCGTGCGCTGTCGCACTGACGGGCTCGTTGTCGGGATCTAAGGTGGGCATAGCGCATTTTTTGACGGCGCTTTCCCCCATGCCACTGAACCAGGAGTAACCCATGAACCCATTGCCTCCCCTGCCACCTGCAAGCGACACCACCGACAGCGATATGGCCGAACAAGCCAATCCAGGCCACGGTGTGCCCTCGCAGGACCCCAATGCTGGGGCACAGACGCCACTGGACCCCAAAGACGCTAAACGCGAAGCCAACTCGGTGCTGGTGGGTGGCGGCGTGATGGCGGGTGCAACCACGGGTGCAGTCATTGGTGTGGCAGTGGCCGGACCGGTGGGGGTGTTGGTGGGGGCCTCGCTGGGTGCGATGGCGGGTGCGCTGGGAGGTGCCGCCGCGGGCGCTGCGGCGAGTGCTGAGGATGTGGCCACCCTGCCCGCAGGCTCGGTGCGCCTGCACATCGAAGACAGCGGTGGCGACGGCCGACCCGTGGTGCTGATCCATGGCTGGCCGCTGTCTGCCATGGCCTGGGAGCAGCAGGTGCTGGTGTTACAAGGCGCCGGTTACCGTGTGGTCAGCTACGACCGGCGCGGCTTCGGGCGCTCAGACAAACCAGAATCGGGCTACAGCTACGACGAACTGGCTGACGACCTGCAACGCGTGTTGGACCAGTGCCAACTGCAGGATGTGACGCTGGTCGGGTTCTCCATGGGGGGTGGCGAAGTGGCACGTTATGTGGCGCGGTACGGCGAATCACTGTTGCACAGCGTGGTGTTTGCCGCCGCCGTGCCGCCGTTCCTGATGAAGTCGGTCGACAACCCCGACGGGCCACTCCCCCCCGAAGCAGCGCAAAAATCCCGTCGCGCGCTGGAACTGGACCGCAATGCATTTTTTGAGCAGTTCACCGAAGATTTTTATTCGGCCAATGGGGTATTCCTGGTGACCGAGTCGCAGCGCCGTGAGGCCGTCGCCATGTGCCAGCAGTCGGCACAACCTGCCGCATTGGCGTGTATGGACGCGTTTGGCACCACCGACTTCCGTGAAGACCTGAAGCGGCTGACTGTGCCCACCCTGGTGATCCACGGTGACGCCGATGCCATCGTACCGATCGAGGGCTCAGGTATGCGCACCCATCAAGCGGTGCGCCAAAGCCAGCTGGTGACGGTGAGCGGTGCACCACACGGCCTGAACGTGTCGCACGCGCAGGCCTTCAACGATGCGCTGCTGACCTTCCTGCGCACTTAAGCGCGCTGTCTGCCCAGGCCCACGGTGTGGGTGGACCAGACACAGACATGAATGTCCGAATATGATTGGCATCTGTCTCTTTCAAAGTGGCTAGTCCCTCATAGATAATGGATCATCAGGGTTTTAATACCGGAGAAATCTTGATGAAAACATGTCTGATAGTGATTGATGCACAAGAGTCTTTCCGCCACCGCCCGTTTTTCACCACCACCGACCTGCCTGCCTACGCCCAGGCGCAAAACGCATTGATTGACGGCTGTCTGGCAGCCGGGGTGCCCATCGTGCGGGTGTTCCATGTGGATGGCCCGGCATCCAGCGACAACCCGTTTGCCCAGGCATCGGGCCACATCAAGCCGCTGGCCGAGTTGCGTGTATTTGAGCCCGCCGCCACCTTTGTCAAAAGCCGCCACAGCGCGCTGGTGGGCACCGGGCTGGAGGTGTGGCTGACCGAGAACGGTTTTCAGCGGCTGATCATCAGCGGCATCCGCACCGAACAATGTTGCGAAACCACCACCCGCCACGCCTCCGACCTGGGCTGGCAGGTGGACTACTGTCTAGACGCCACGCTGACCTGGGACATGCAACAGCCCGATGGCCAGACTTTGCGCGCGGCTGACATCAAAACCCGCACCGCCACCGTGCTGGCTGGCCGTTTTGCCACCCTGTGTGACCCGGCGCAGGCCCTACAACGTGCGCTGGAGCAAGCGGCATGAGCGCGACCTTGCCGATACAGGTGGCCATCCTGGTGTTTGACGCGGTCGAGGTGCTGGACTTTGCCGGGCCGTACGAGGTGTTCACCACCGCCAGCCGGGTGTTTAGCAGGCGCACCCCCGGTGAGGGTGCCTTGTTTGAGGTGGTTTGTGTCTCGCGGGATGGCGGCCCGATCCAGGCGCGGGCCGGTTTGCGGGTCTTGCCAGAACACAGTTTTGACAACCACCCGCCCTGTGACCTGCTGCTGGTACCCGGTGGTGTGGTGAGTGCGCCCCAAGCCTGCCCGGCCACGCTGGACTGGATCACCCGCACGGCTGCTGGGGCACAAATCAGCGCCTCGGTCTGCACCGGTGCCTTTTTGCTGGCGGCCAGTGGGGTGCTGAACCAGGGCCGTGTCACCACCCATTGGGAGGATGTGGCCGACTTGCGCCAGGCTTTCCCGGCTCTGGAGGTATGTGAGGGCCCGCGTTGGATCGACAACGGCACGCTGGTCACCTCGGCGGGCATCAGCGCGGGCATCGACATGTGCCTGCATCTGGTGGCGCGGCTTGCCGGGCCCGAGCTGGCGCGCCTGACCGCCCGCCAGATGGACTACCCCTGGACTGACGATGCCATTGGCTGACACGCCCGCAACCCCGATCGAGGTGTTTTTTGTGCTGCTGCCAGACACCTTGGCGCTGGACTGGGCAGGCCCGGCTGAGGCGCTGCGCATCGCCAACCAGGTGTTGGTGGCCAAAGCTTTGCCGCCGCGTTTTGTGCTGCGTTTTGTCGGGCCCTGTGCCGATCAAGTCAGCTCGGTCGGCCTGCGTTTGAGCGGCATTGAGGCCTTGCCAACGGTCTTGCCACAGCCGAGCTGGGTGGTGCTGCTGGGTTTACCCGGGCAAACCATCGCGGTGAATTCGGAACCGGCCCGCGCCCTGCTGCACTGGCTGCGTGGCCTGCGCCTGGCCACGCATCAGCTGGAGCTGGTGACCGTGTGTGCCGGGGCTGTGCTGGCGGCCCATGCCGGGTTGCTGGCACGCCACCACGTCACCACGCACCACCAGCATCTGGCGGAGTTACAACAGGTGGCACCGAACTGCCAGGTGGTGGCCAACCGGGTGTTTGTGGAAGATGCACCGGTGTACAGCAGCGCTGGCGTGACCACCGGCATTGACCTGATGCTGCACCGCATTGCCAGCCTGTGTGGCGAGGCCGTGGCGGCCCAGGTGGCACAAACCATGGTGGTGGCGCTGCGCCGTGGCCCACAAGACCCAGAGTTGTCACCGTTTCTGAGCTACCGCAACCACTTGCACCCTGCCCTGCACCGGGTACAGGACGCCATCAGCAGCGCACCCGCCGACAGCTGGAGTTTGAACCACATGGCAGAGTTGGCCTGCACCTCACCCCGACATCTGACCCGACTGTTTGTAGAGCACGCGGGCATCGCGCCGTTGGCTTATTTGCGCCGCATCCGCCTGGCGCTGGCGCAGACCGCGCTGCAGTCCGGCCGCAATGTGACCCAGGCGGCCGAATTGGCAGGCTTCAGCTCAGACACCCAGCTGCGCCGCGCCTGGCACCAGTTTGCACCGGGTGGCTCACCGACCCGACCCGCAGACCAAGCGCACGCCACCAAACACTGAAGTGGCCAGGCAATACCGACAGATGCCCACCCTGCCCTGGCGTGAAAGAACCCATATGAGCCGAACACGAGTGCTGAGCTTATCGCTGTGTCTGTCCCTGAGCGCCAGCGCCTGGGCCGTCAAGCCGAGTTTTGACTGCGCCCAGGTGCGCAGCGGCAGCACCGAAGCACTGGTCTGCGCCAAGGCTGAGCTGTCCAAGCTGGATCACCAGCTGGCTCGGGTCTACGCAGCCGCGCTCAAAAAGGCGGGCAAGCAGCATCCGCCCGTGCTCAAGGCCGAACAACGTGGCTGGATCAAGGGCCGCAACGACTGCTGGAAAAGCACCGACCAGGTCCAGTGTGTGCGCGATTCTTACCAGTTGCGCATCGCCGAGCTGCAGGCGCGTTACCGGCTGCTGACTCCCATTGCCAGCGTGTCTTATGCCTGCGATGGCAACCCGGCCAACGCGCTGGTAGCCACGTTTTTCAACACGAACCCAGCCTCACTGATTGCCGAGCGCGGCGATGAAGTGTCATTCATGGTGCAGCAGCGCAGCGCCAGCGGTGCGCGTTACCAGGGACGCAACGAATCACTGTGGGAGCACCAGGGTGAAGCCACCGTGGTCTGGGGGTATCACGCGCCCGAGATGTCTTGCCAGCCACAGCACTGAGCCAGCGGCTCAGTGCATGGCACGGCGCAACTCGGCGGCGCGGGCGGTGATGGCCGGGCGGTCGCTGGTGGCACCGGCATTGGCCAGGTAAGTTTCGAGGTCTTCCAGCGCGTGGCCAGGGTGGCGGGCTTGGGCATGGGCCAGGCCGCGGTCGCGGTACTCAGACCAGGCCTGGGGCAGCAGCACAATCAGGCGGTCCAGCACAGCAATCAGGCGGTGCCAGTCTTCCTGCGCGGCGTGGATCTCTTTGAGGTTGCGCAGCATGCGGGCAATGATCTCGCGCGGGCTGGCGGCCTGCAGGTACAGGCCCAGCGGCAGCTCTTGCTCATCGACCAGGCTGGCCTGGTTGCGGTAGGGCTCCAGCCGCTCGGCCAGTTCTTCGCGGCTGAGTGACTGGCCATTCAAGGGGTCAATCACCACCTGGCCTTCACTGAGGTTGACCTTGACCAGGAAATGCCCCGGAAACGCCACACCCCGTGCCTTCAAGCCGATGCCCTGAGCCAGCTCCAACCAGATCACCGCCATCGAGATCGGGATCGCCAGCCGGGTGCGCAGCACCACATGCACAAAGCTGTTGTCGGGGTCGGTGAAGTTGTTGAAGTTGCCGGCAAAGTTCAGGTCGCGGAAGACAAACTGGTTGAGCGTGCGCAGCTTTTGCAGCGGCCCGGCGTCGGTCGGCAGGCGCCGTTGCAGGCGCGCCAGCAGCTGGTCCACCTCACCGAGCACCTGCTGCACGCTGATGTCGGGGTACTCGTCCTGGGCCAGGCTGACGGCAGCCTCCAGCAGGGCAAAGTCGGCGTCGGTGTGCACCAGAGAGGCAAAGTACTCCAGCGGCGTCGGGACATTCAGAGAAAAATTCATAGGGGCCATTGTCTACCGGCGCAGGAGTTGGCGCAATTGCAGGCCTGCCACACGGACAGTTCCCAAATAAATAGCAGCTGACCCAATCAATATAAGAGCTAGAAGCCAAATTCTCTTGAAACTCTCGGCACGCAAAGCGGTCCAGTCCCAATGGCCATTGGCCCACATCAGGAAAACCCCTAGCAAGACACAGCCCGCCAGCACCTGTAGCAAAAACGCCCCCCAGCCCGGCTCGGGCTTGTAGCTGCCCCGTTTGATCAGCCCCATCAGCAGCCACAGTGCATTGACCAAGGCGCCAATACCAATCGACAAGGTCAGCGCCGCATGCGCAAACAACGGCACCAACACCAGGTTGAGCAACTGGGTGAACACCAGCACACCCACCGCAATACGCACCGGGGTTTTGGTGTCCTGGTTGGCGTAATAACCGGGTGCCAGCACCTTGATCGCCACAATACCAATCAACCCCGTGCCCCAACCCATCAGCGCGTAGGTGACCTGCTGCACATCAAAGGCGGTCATGGCGCCATAGTGGTAGAGCACCGCCACCAGCGGCTTGGGAAACACCAACAGCGCGACCGCACACGGCACTGCCAGCAGGGCCACCAGGCGCAGGCCCCAGTCCAGCATGCTGGAATACCGGGCGGTGTCACCGCTGGCACGTGCCCCGGCCAGCTGCGGCATCAACACCACGCCCATGGCCACGCCGAGCAAGGCGGTTGGAAACTCCATCAAGCGGTCGGCATAGGTGATCCAGCTCACGCTGCCCGGTCGCAGATGCGAGGCAATCTGGGTGTTGATCAGCATCGAGATGTGCGCCACGCTGACACCCAGCAGCGCCGGGCCCATCAGGCGCAGCACACTCTGGGTTTCGGTGCAGGCCCAGGCCTCACGCAGGGCTGACCAACGCCAGCGCAGTCGCGGCTGCAAGGCCAGGCGCTTCAAAGCCCACCACTGAACACCCAATTGCGAGGCACCACCGAGCAACACCCCCCCGGCCAGCGCATAAATCGGTTCAATGCCCAGGCTTTTGAACCAGGGCGCGCCCAGCGCGGTGGCGGCAATCATGCAGACATTGAGCAGCACCGGTGTGGCCGCAGGCACCGCAAAGTGTTTCCAGGTGTTGAGCACACCGGCACCCAGCGCCACCAGCGACATGAAGGCGATGTAGGGGAACATCCAGCGCGTCATCACCACCGCCACATCAAAACCGCGCGGGTCCTGCTGCAGGCCGCTGGCCATGATCCAGACCAGCCCACCGGCGCTGAGTACACCCACGATGCTCAGAACCAGCAGCGCCCAGACCAGCACCGAGGCCACCCGATCAATCACCAAGCGCGTGGCGTCATCCCCCTGCTGCGCTTTGGAGGCCGCCAACACCGGCACAAAAGCCTGGCTGAAGGCGCCTTCACCAAAAAAACGCCGGAACAAGTTGGGAATGCGAAACGCCACATTGAAGGCATCGGTCATGGCCGAGGCGCCAAAGGTGGACGCCATCAGCAGCTCACGCATCAAGCCAGTGATGCGTGACACCAGGGTCAGCAGGGAAACAATGGAAGCGGATTTGAAGAGGCTCACGCGCCAAAGTGTAGCCGGGCAAACGGAATGGATTCTGTGTCGGCGAGTAACTGTTAGAATCGCAGGCTTTGCTGACAACATCCACAGACTCAAGGAACATCAATCATGGCATCTGGAAAACCCAAGAAAAAGAACCCGCGCCTGGCGTCGGGCCGTAAACGCGTCCGTCAGGACATCAAGATCAACGCTGCGAATACCTCGCTGCGTTCCCAATACCGCACCGCTGTCAAGAACGTTGAAAAAGCCGTTCTTGCTGGCGACAAGGCCAAAGCAACCGAGTTGTTTGGCAAGATGCAAGCCGTGGTTGACACCGTGGCTGACAAGGGCATCTTCCACAAGAACAAGGCTGCGCGCGACAAGAGCCGCCTGTCTACCAAGGTGAAAACCTTGGCCCTCACCGCCTGATTTTCAGGCAAATCGCACGTTGTCTTGAGGGATCAGGACAACGCCGTTTGTAACGGGTGCGCTGTCAGCAAAAGCAAAAAGGCCGTCTTAGGACGGCTTTTTTGCGTCTGGCGCCTGTGACTTGTTTGACACATCGCTTGGGCCACAAATGCCAGCGTGCCGCATGTTGCCAAGCAAAAACTAGGGTTAACCCTTACAATAGCTTACACCTAACTTTCAACACGACCTGGCGCCGCATCCTTACCCGGCGCACCACCCATGACCCCAACCCTTGTCGATATCACTGGCCTGGCGGCTTTGTCCCTGAATATCGCCGGTCTGGTGCGCACCTCGGACCGATCACTGCGCCATTCCACCGGCTGGGCCTCGGCCTTATGGGCCGCCAACAACCTGCTGATGGGTGCCCAAAGTGCCGCCGCCTTGAGTGCCCTGAGTGTGGGTCGCCAGGTGTCTGCCTCCAATGCGCAGGGGCGCAGCGCAGGCACCAAGCTGTGGTCCTGTCTGGCGTTTTTGCTGGTCACACTGGTGCTCGGTGCACTCACCTGGAACGGCATCACCACCGTGTTCTCGATGGCCGGGTCAATGCTGGCCACCTACGCCATGTTCTACATGCGTGGTGTGGCTTTGCGGCTGGCGATGATTGGTGTGGCCAGCTTGTGGATGTACAACGCCTGGGCCTACGACTCGTGGTGGCAGATGCTGGGCAACACCCTCAATGGCGTGGCCGCCGCCTACGGCGCCTGGCGTGCAGCCAAAACACAGACCACTGTTTGAGAAAGATTATTTGTGTTTGACCACTGGCTCGATACCGCACAACTGTTTGGCTACGCCGCATTTTTTTTGGGCGTGGCCTCGTTCCTGCAAAAAAACGACATCCGTTTCAAGCTCTACATGGCTGCCGAATGTGTGGCCTACGTGGTGCACTTCACGCTGCTGGGCAACCCGGCGGCCGGGGCCAGCTCGCTGGTGTCGATGACACGCTCGCTGGTGTCGATCTACTCCAAGTCGCTGTGGATCGCCTTGATTTTTGTGGCCATCAACATCGGGCTGGGTTTCAAGCTGGCCACCGTCTGGTGGAACTGGATCCCGCTGATTGCGTCCTGCGTCGGCACACTGGCACTGTTTCTGCTGGAAGGCATCCAGATGCGGATGGTGATGCTGCTGGGCACCTCGCTGTGGATTGTCAACAACGTGCTCTCGGGCTCCATTGGTGGCACCGCACTCGAAGTGGTGATTGCGATCACCAACACCTACACCATCTACAAAATGCGGGTGAAGGCACGTGAGGCCTCCACCCTGCCACTCAGCAGCCCGGCCGCCTCCGCCCAGGAAACCTGAGCGGCCAGCCCCCCTCAACTGCGAGGCGCTTTGGACTTGAGACCGTGACCCACCGGTGGCGGGCCCTGAAAGGTCTGCAACTCGTTGTCCTTGGCAAAGTTCATACAGAAGTCCCAGGCCATCACATCGTGGGTGCGCAAGGCTTCGTCCAGGATCACACAGCGGGTGCCTTCCACACTGGTGGGCACACACCACGGTGAATAGGTGTAGTGACGCCCCGGCAGGGCCTGGCCCGGGCGAAACTGGCTCATGACACCGGCCAACCGTTCTGCCCAGTCACTGGGGCGAAAAGCGCGACCGCTGTGGGTCACACCCAGGATGTAGACTTTTGGTGGAACAGGTGAAACCATCTTGTGGCGGCCAATCTTGGGGGTGTTGACGAGATGTTGCAACGCAGCGGGCATTGTAGTGCGCTTCCCAAGTCTTATACAAGACCTAGGGTTTTCAGCCTCACCTCACTGACACCAGCCAGAACACGTCACCCGCTGACCAGACCATCGATTTGATCGGTCTAAAATCGTGCTTCAACGGCCCAACCTGCGTTGGGCCGCTTTGTTTTCCCACGGAGATCAACGCATGAACGCACCCCATCCTTTCATTGAAGCCGCCTCGCCCCACGTGATGAACACCTACGGGCGCCTGCCTATCGCACTGTCACATGGCCAGGGCTGCCGAGTCTGGGATGTCAATGGCAAGGTCTACCTGGATGCGCTCGGTGGCATTGCGGTCAACACCCTGGGCCACAACCACCCCAAGCTGGTGCCCGCACTGCAGGACCAGATCGGCAAGATCATCCACAGCTGCAATTACTACCATGTGCCCAACCAGGAAGCGCTGGCCAAAAAACTGGTGGAACTCTCGGGCATGAGCAATGTGTTTTTCTGCTCGACCGGGCTGGAAGCCAACGAAGCGGCGCTGAAGCTGGCGCGCAAGTTTGGCCATGACAAGGGCATCGAGCGCCCGGAGATTGTGGTGTATGAGAAAGCCTTCCACGGCCGCTCCATCGCCACCCTGAGCGCCACCGGCAACCCCAAGGTCCAGGCCGGATTTGGCCCACTGGTGGAAGGTTTCATCCGCGTGCCGATCAACAACATCGAGGCCCTGAAAGCAGCCACCGAAGGCAATCCCAATGTGGTAGCGGTGTTTTTTGAAGCAATCCAGGGTGAAGGTGGCATCAACCCGATGCACCTGGACTACCTGCGCGATCTGCGCACGCTGTGCGACGAGCGCGACTGGCTGATGATGATCGATGAGGTGCAATGTGGCATGGGCCGCACCGGCAAATGGTTTGCCCACCAATGGGCTGGCATCGTGCCCGACGTGATGCCACTGGCCAAGGGCCTGGGTTCCGGCGTGCCGGTGGGTGCGGTGGTGGCTGGCCCCAAGGCCGCCAAGATTTTCCAACCCGGCAACCACGGCACCACCTTTGGCGGCAACCCGCTGGCCATGCGGGCCGGGGTGGAAACCATCCACATCATGGAAGAAGACGGTCTGCTGGCCCATGCCGCTGCGGTCGGCGCCCATTTAAAAGCGGGTCTGGAGACCGCGCTGGCGGCCGAACTGGCAGCAGGCACGGTGAAAGAGATTCGTGGCCAAGGCCTGATGCTGGGCATTGACCTGGCCAAACCCTGCGGTGTGCTGACCCAACGTGCCGCCGATGCGGGCCTGCTGATCAGCGTGACCGCCGATAGCGTGGTGCGCCTGGTGCCGCCGTTGATCCTGAGCCAAGCCGAGGCCGACGAGATCGTTGCCCGCTTGTGCCCCCTGATTTCTGCCCTGTTGAAAGAAACCCCATGAACCCGGTCAACTTCGGTATTCCCAGCACCATCCCCAAAGGCGCACCACCGGTGCGGCATTACCTGCAGTTCTCTGACCTGCGGGCCGACGAATACGCCTACCTGCTCGAGCGCGCAGCCTTCATCAAGGCCAAGTTCAAGACCTTCACCCGGCACCAGCCGCTGGTGGACCGCACACTGGCAATGATTTTCGAAAAAGCCTCGACCCGCACCCGTGTCAGTTTTGAAGCCGGTATGTACCAACTCGGTGGCAGTGTGGTGCACCTGACCACCGGCGACAGCCAGCTCGGCCGGGCCGAGCCGATCGAAGACAGCGCGCGTGTCATCAGCCGCATGGCCGACCTGGTGATGATCCGCACCTACGAGCAAACCAAGATCGAACGTTTTGCCGAGTATTCCCGCGTGCCGGTCATCAACGGCCTGACCAACGAGTTTCACCCCTGCCAGATCCTGGCCGACATCTTCACCTTCATTGAGCACCGTGGGCCGATCCAGGGTAAAACCGTGGCCTGGGTCGGTGACGGCAACAACATGGCCAACACCTGGCTACAGGCCGCCACGCTGCTGGACTTCAAGGTCAATGTCAGCACGCCCAGCGGTTACGAGGTCAATGAAAAAATTGCCTCTGGCCCTGATGGCATAAGGGCAGGTAGCTATGAAAACTTTAGCAATCCACTGGACGCCTGCCGTGGCGCCGATCTGGTCACCACCGATGTCTGGACCAGCATGGGCTATGAGGCCGAGAACGAGGTACGTAAACAGGCGTTTGCCACCTGGCGTGTCAGCAGCGAGATGATGGCGGTGGCCCAGCCCAACGCCTTGTTCATGCACTGCCTGCCCGCCCACCGCGGTGAAGAGGTCGATGCCGAGGTGATCGACGGGCCACAAAGTGTGGTCTGGGACGAGGCCGAAAACCGCATGCATGTGCAAAAGGCGCTGATGGAATACCTGCTGCTGGGCCAGCAAGCGTGACCGGGCTTGGCTGCCAGATCAGGATGTTGCGAGAATCTGCATGAAAACGCGCCGCCAATACATACCGGTCACCGACATCGAGCCCGGCATGGTGCTGGGTGAAACCGTCCAGGTGGTGGAACATGGTTTGCTCAGCATGGTGTTGCCGCCTGGGCATCTGCTCACCGCCGACAACCTCAACCAGCTCCATGCCCACCACGCCGAATACATCTGTATCGACCAGCCTGATGAACGCAGCGATGAACAAATCGCACTGGACACCGAGCTGGCAGCGCGCCGGGTGCAGGATATTTTCAGAGACTGCAAGCTGGACGACCCCACCCTGCTGTCGCTGTTTGACCAGGTGATGGCTTACCGTACCGCATGATGGGCCGCCCACCGATCACCCGCGAAACGGTCATCCAGCACAGTCGGCTGATGCCCAGTTTTCCCGTCGTGGTGCAAGAGATTCTGGCCACGCTGGACAACCCCGACACCAACCTCAACACCCTGGCCCACTACATCAACCTGGACCCGGTGATCACGGCCCGGGTGCTGTCGGTGGCCAATGCCGCTGCCTCAGGCAGGCAACGAGACACTGACGTCAACAACATCTTTGCCGCCACCTCGCTGATTGGTCTGGCCAAGGTGCGCAGCATCACCCTGATCAGCAGCCTGGGTGGTTTCATTCACAAGGCGGCCGCACACACCCTGCCGACTGCATTCTGGGAACACAGCGTGGCCATCAGCATCTGTGCCCAGGAACTCACCCGCCATGTGGCCCAGCCGGTCAGTCCAGACGCCGCGCTGATCTCGGGCATGTTGCACGACATCGGCCAACTCTGGCTCTTTGCGCTGGATGCCGATACCGCACGTGCTTGCTGGCAACAATCGATCCATTCCAGTTTGGGCATTGAGGAACTGGAGCGCGAGGCCTTTGGCTTGGACCACGCCACCATCGGTGCCTGGCTGGCTGAGCACTGGAAGCTGCCACCCACCATCGCGCAAGCCATCCAGCACCACCACAATCCGGATGCCGCGCTGGACAACCCACTGGTGCCCTTGATCCATGTGGCCGAGGTGCTGGGCAATGCGCTGGACCTGGGCCACCGCGACCAGAACCGCGTCACCCATATCTCCAGCGCCGCATGTCAGACATTGGAGCTGGTGTGGGATGAGAACATCCGCCCGCTGTTTGGCCAGATCGAGGCCCGCAGCCGACATGCCAACCAGTTTTTCAGCCAGGCTCGTTGATCCGTGCGACACCCCCCTGCTCCAGATGTTTCAGAGACCCTGCCATGAATGACAAAGACAAAAAATTCTGGTTACTGGTGCTCAAGCTGGCACTGGGTGCGATTGCTTTGGTCGCATTTTTTGGTGTTGGCCTGTACTACACCGCCAAATACAACAGCTATGCGCCACCAGACACCCCAGCGGCGCCCGACTGGGGCATTGCCAAAGACTCCCCGATTCGCAACAAACGCTGAACAAGCACCGTCCGAGCCGCTGCCACCCATAGGTGGTGCTCAGTGCTTGGGGTGAAAAGACACAGTTCGCTCTTGCGGGGCCTGCGTCGGCGCAGCCGATCCCGGGCACTGGCCACAGCGGCCACAGTCGGAACGGCAGCTGGGGGCACGACCCAAAGCGCGGTGCAAACGCCCCAGCCGCTGGCGCAGTGGGTTGGGCAGCACATACCACAGGCAGTACAGCGCCGCCAAGCCCACCAGCACGACCACCCCCCAGGTCTGGCCCATCTCAGCCCGCCCCCCACATCAGGGCCAACCGGTAGGTAACCCAGCTGGCAAGGTAGGCCAGCGCAAACAGGTACAGCGTCACCAGCAAGGGGTAACGCCAGGAGTTGGTTTCACGGCGCACCGCCACCAGGGTCGAGATACATTGCGGTGCAAAAATGAACCACACCAGCAACGACAAGGCGGTGGCCAGCGACCAACTCTGCGCAATCAGCGGGCTCAGCTGGGCCGCCACATCCTCACCGGTGGCCGACAACGCGTAGACCGTACCCAGGGCACCCACCACCACTTCACGCGCCGCCATGCCAGGCACCAGGGCCACCGCAATCTGCCAGTTGAAACCAATAGGTGCCACCAGCACCTCCAACCCGTGCCCCAACATGCCGGCAAAGCTGTGGTTGATGGCCGCATCGGTCGCCCCTGCAGGCGCTGCTGGAAAAGTCGCCAAAAACCAGAGCAGGATGGTCAGCGCCAGGATGATGCCGCCCACTCGTTTGACAAAAATCGCGGCCCGCTCGTACAAGCCATGCGCCAGATTGCGCACATTGGGCAGGCGGTAGGACGGCAGCTCCATCACCAGCGGCGTCGGTCGTGCCTGGGCCCGCCACAACATGGCCACCGCAGCCACCACCATGGCCGAGACAATGCCACCCACATACAGCCCAAACATCACCAGCCCCTGCAGGTTGAACACGCCCCAGACCGTGCGACTTGGGATGAAGGCACCAATCAGCAAGGCGTAGACCGGCAAGCGGGCCGAGCAGGTCATCAGCGGCGCAATCATGATGGTGACCAACCTGTCTCGCCAATGCGTGATGCTGCGCGTGGCCATGATGCCCGGCACCGCACAGGCAAAACTCGACAACAGTGGAATGAAGGAGCGCCCAGACAAGCCCACCGTGCCCATCACCCGGTCCAGCAAAAATGCGGCCCGTGGCAGGTAACCAGAGTCCTCCAGCACCAGGATGAAGAAAAACAGGATCAGGATCTGCGGCAAAAACACCAGCACCCCACCCGCCCCGGCCAGCACACCATCCACCAGCAGGCTGCTCAGCGGCCCGTCGGACAACAGACCGCGCACCCCATCGGACAGCCCCTCCACCAGCGACTTGATCTGATCCATGGGCCACACGGCCCAGCTGAACACCGCCTGGAACATCAGGAACAGCGTGGCGGCCAGCACCAGCATGCCCCACAGCGGGTGCAACACCACCGCGTCAATTGCGTCATCGGTGTGCAGGCTGCCTTCCGGCTCCTGCACCGCCAGCTGGATCACACGGCGCACCTCCTGCTGGGTGGCCATCACCTCGTCCACCTGCGGTGCGTGCCAGGCCATCTGCGGTTTGAGACGCTTTTTCGACTTGGCCACATCCACCTTGGCCAGGTAAGTCAGCAGCTCCTGGGCGCCGTCGTGGCGGATGCCAACCGTCTCGATCACCGGCATGGCCAGCTCACGCGCCAGCAATACACGGTCCACCGTGATGCCACTGTGGCGCGCGGCGTCGCTCATGTTCAACGCCAGCACCAGCGGCAAATTCAGCGCACGTGCTTCGAGCACCAGGCGCAAATTCAGGCGCAGGTTGGTGGCATCCACCACACACACCACCAGGTCCGGCAGCGGCTCGTTGGGGCGCTGCCCGGTGACGATGTCGCAGGTGATCTGCTCGTCAGCGCTCAGCGCGTTGAGACTGTAAGCACCGGGCAAATCCAGCACAACTACTTGGCGGCCCGAGGCGGTCTCCAGGTGCCCCTCCTTGCGCTCCACGGTAACACCGGCGTAGTTGGCCACCTTCTGGCGGCTGCCGGTGAGCAGGTTGAACAAAGCGGTTTTGCCGCAGTTGGGGTTGCCCAGCAGCGCCACGCGCAGCGGAGGAAGGTGAGTGTGATCCGTCATGCAGGGCGATCTGGGTCAAAGCGGACGAACCTGAACCAGCGCCGCCTCGTGGCTGCGCAGGGCAAAGGTGGTGTGACCGACACGCACCGCCAGCGGATCGCGCCCCGGATAACCGTGGGCGATCACCCGCACCACCTCACCAGGCAAAAAGCCGATTTCAAGCAAACGCAGCGCAATGCCGCGTTCTTCCTCATCGTGGGTGCTGGCCATGCCCACCACCACGGCGCGCGCCTGTCTGGCCAGTTGGTCCAGACCGATGCTCGCTTGCTCGGGTGGTGTGGGTGGGTGCGGGGAGGTCATGAGAACATGTGAAGCGAGAACTGTGCCGAGTTTAGTCATCTTCAAAACGGCGCCATCGTGCGCCCGGCACACAAGTGGCCGTTAAGCCGGCCCACCCCCATACAACCAGGGCTGATCCAGCAAACGTTGGCCCAGCACACGCATGGCCAGGTCACGGCCCAGGCGCATCGGCCCGGTCAGGTGGTAAATCTGGCCGTTCTGCAGGGCCCGTGCCTGCACCTTGGCATTGCGCTGCCAGCGCTGGTTGGCGTAATCCTGGATCAATGCCGGTACCCGGCCCAGCACAGCCTGGTTGCCCTGCTCCGCAGCAAAAACACCCGCAGCTCCCAGCAGCTTGGCCAGTGTGGCCGCGTCTTCAATTGCCATCGCTGCGCCCTGTGCGAGGTACGGCACCATCGGGTGGGCGGCATCCCCCAGCAGAGCCACCCGACCCAGCGCATGTTCGTGTGCACCGCGCATCGGCAGGCGGATGCTCAGCGGCCACAGCCGCCAGGCCTCGATGGCATGGATCAGGTCACGCAAGGGGGCGCAACTGCCCGCCACCACCCGCTGCAAATCGGCCGCATTGGCGCTGTGGTCCCAGCTGGAGATGTCCCCCTGGACCTGGCCGTGCACGATACCCACCACGTTCATCCAGTCCCCCCCGCGCACCGGGTACTGCACCACATGCATACGCGGCCCGAACCAGGCGGTGACCTGCTGGGTTTGCAGATGTTTGGGCAAGTCACTTTGCTTGACCATGGTGCGGTAGGCCAGATGCCCGGTGGGCTGGGGCTTGCCGTCGTGTAACAGTTGCTGGCGCAGGTTGCTCCAGGCGCCATCGGCGGCCACCAACACATCAGCCTGCGGCTGCTGGCCGTCTTGCAATTGCGCGGTGACATGGGCCTTGGTCTGCGCCACGCTGGTGACCGCGTTGGCCAGATGCAGCGCCACATCACCCCGCTGCTGGAGCACCCGCACCAGCAAAGCATGCAAATCTGCCCGGTGGATGGTGATGTACGGTGCGCCATAACGCCGAACCATGTCCGCGCCCAACGTCAGTTCACCCAGTACTGTGCCCGAAGTGGCGCTGCGAAATTGCAAGCGGTGTGGAAACGCGGCCAAACCGGTCAGGTCATCTTTCAAACCCCAGCCGTGCAACACCCGCACCGCATTAGGGCCGAGCTGGATGCCCGCGCCAAACTCGGAAAACTCGGCAGCACGCTCATACAAAGACACTTTGGCCCCCGCCTGGGCACAGGCCAGCGCCGCAGACAAACCACCAATCCCCCCACCCGCAATAAGGACCTCAGCCATGACAACTCTTTCGTCGACCAACCATTGATCGTGGCGATTGTCGGCAAAGTCAGACCTCACTTATCAACCAGAGCACTTATTTTTTTGTAGCTTGGCGGGCGTACACTTTGCCCATGGACGAAACACGACAACGCATTCAGCTGGTTCGACTTTTGTATGTGAGTCGGGCTGTGGGACCACAAACAACGGCGGTAACGGACTCGATCCTGTCGGTCGCACAAAGTGCCAACCGACAGCGCGGTATCACCGGCGTTTTGTGCCAGGGCCAAGGCCTGTACCTGCAGGTGCTCGAAGGTGAGCGGGGTGTCATCAACGCCCTCTACAACCGCATCACGCAGGACCGGCGCCATCAGGATGTGCAGTTGTTATTGCTCGAAGAAATCAGCCAGCGTCGTTATGCCGACTGGGCCATGGCCCATGTGCTGTTGGCGGAAGACGACCCGATGGTCCAGCTCAACCACCCTGAATTCGACCCCTACTCGGCACCTGGCGCATCGGTGCTGAAGATGGTGGCCGACCTGGTGGCCAGCGGTCAGCGCATTCGCAAGACCTCGGTCTGAGCTTGTTTCACACTGGTGCGGGCAACAGTCGCCCCACCTGAGCTATTTCAGCACGTCAAAGAGGTTGTTGAAGTCATCGGTCCAGACGCCGAGCTTGGCTATGGAGGGCACAGTGCTGCTGGCTTGGCGAATGGCCTCCTGCTGCAGTACCGCCTGATCACGCGCCACCAGAATCCAGTCGGTATTGCGCAGCGCCGGGTTGTCGGTGTCGTCATGGACAAAGGCCACATACAAGCCCTTGGCCTGTGCGATGTTTTGCACCACGGGCGCCAGGTTGATGAACTTGTTGGTGATGTGAAAGCCGATGATGCCACCGGGCAACATGTGGCGCAGGTAGACGTCCATGGCCTCGGTGGTGATCAGGTGCACAGGGATCGAGTCACCCGAGAACGCATCCACCGCCAACACATCAAACCCCTGCGGCGGCTCCTTGGCCAGGGACAGGCGGGCATCACCGAGCACGGTCTCGACCTTGGCCGCGCTGTCGGACATGAAACTGAATTCTGTCTGGGCCAGTGCAATCACCTCGGGGTTGAGCTCATACATCCGGTAGGTGTCACCCGAACGACCATAAACCGCCAGCGTGCCCGCACCCAGGCCAATCACCCCCACCTTTTTGCCCTGTGCCGGGGTGTTGGCAATGGCCAGACCGATTCCCGAGGTTGCCCCGTAATAGGCGGTGGGCTCGCGGCGACGATCAGCGGCCAGAAACTGCTCACCATGTTTGATGGCACCGTGGTAGAGCTGGCGCACGTTGTCCCGTGGGTCATCACGCTGGCTGTCCAGCGTGATCAGCGCACCATAAAAGTTGCGCCCAACATAACGGCTGCCCTGAACATCGTCCTGGATCTGCAAAACCAGAAAGTAGGTGCACAGCAGCGCCAAAACACCGGAGATGATGCGTAAGGTGCTGGACCTAAGCATGACCAGCGCCAGCAGCGCGGTGACAACCAAGCCGATGCCCAGCTCGTAATACGCAGGCAATACCCGGGGCGCCACCAAGCCCACCAGGGTGCCACCGAGTGCACCACCGAGCGACACCATCAGGTAAAAACGTGTCAAGTGGCGCGGGCCCGGCCGCATACGCGCGAGTTCTCCATGCAAAAACATACACAGCACAAACAACCCTGCCACATAGGTCGGCACCGCGACCCAGATGTTGCGGCCCACACTGCCGTCCTGCAGCCCATAAGCACACAGGACCATAAGCGCGGCTGCCAGCGGCAAAAAGAGGCGGCGCCGGTACCAGCGCTCACTCTCGAAACACAGAACAAAGGTCAGCAAATAGAGTGTGAGCGGCAGCAGCCACAAAAAAGGGATCGAGGCCACGTTCTGTGTGATGTGGTTGGTGATCGCCAGCAGCAGCCAGGAGCCCATGGCCGAGGCACCCAACCAGGTGACGTAGTCACGCCAGGTCGGATCACGATGGACCTCGGGCTTGACAGGCTGGACCGGTGCGACCGTCTCCACACTGCGCCCATGCTGCCAAAAGTAATACCCCGAACCAGCACACAACAGTGCAAACACCGCATACCCCATCGACCAGGCATAGGCCTGGCCCACAATGGCCGCGTGCCGCTCAATCAGGAACGGATAACTGATCAGGGCCAGCATCGAGGCCAGGTTGGAGAGTGAAAAATAGCGGTAGATATCGCTGCCAACCACCGTCTTGGACACCCAGGACTGGATCAGCGGCCCGGTGGTGGAGAGCAAAAAATACGGCAGACCAATGGTGCCCAGCAGCAGCGCAATGATGCGCCCGGACGGATCCTCATCACCCCGGGGTTGCCAGCTCGGGTCGGCAATGATCGGCAAAAAAGCCAAGCTAAACACCAGCAATGCCACATGCAACAGTACTTGTGAGCGGGGCCGCAGGTGGCGAGACACCCAGTCGGCGTAGGCATAACCCGCCAGCAGCGCCATCTGGAAAAACACCATACAAATCGCCCACACCGCCGCCGAGCCACCAAACCAGGGCAGGATTTGTTTGGCAATGATGGGCTGAACCAGGAACAAGGCAAAGGCACTGGTGAAGATGGTGCCTGCGAACAGCAGTTTGGAGGTAGCGGGTGACATGGGTGAATCGGGCCCAGGTGAGGTGGTTAAGCAGACCCAGGTCACGCCCGCTGGGCCTGGTCCTGGCTTTTGAACACACAAGCACTGACTGTGCCACCCTGAGAACATCAGAGCGGATCTGTCCCCAACGACGTCCCCCATTCAAGGCACCCCAACAAAACCCGGGGTGTTGACCCGCCTGATGCTCAGCCCAGCTGCGCCCAGGCCTTCTCCAGCCGCTTCACGCTCACCGGCTGCGGGGTGCGCAACTCCTGGGCGAAGAAGCTCACACGCAACTCTTCGAGCAGCCAGCGGAATTCCTGCAGGCGATCATCCACCACACCTTTGCGCTCGGCCACCAGGCGCCAGTAACGCTGCTCCAGCGGCAACAACTCTTTCATGCGGGCGCTGTCGCGGGCCGGGTCGGCGCGGCATTTTTCCAGGCGGGCGGTGATGGCTTTGAGATAACGGGCAAAGTGCTGCAGGCTACCCCAGGGGTTGACACTCAAGAACTTCTTGGGCATCAATTTTGATAGCTGCTGGGCCGCATCCGTCGAGGCCTCGGGCGCATTTTTGCTGTCCTTGATCTTGCGCGCGGCCACGGCGTACTCAGCCAGGATGCTGGCGCTCAGGCGGGCGACTTCGGTGCAGATCAGGGTCAGGCGCCCTCGCCCCTCATCCACGCGTTTTTTGAAGGCAAATTCGTCGGTGGGCAACGGGTCGAGCAAAAAGGCGCGGTCCAGCGCCACTTGGATGATCTGTTCACGCAGCTCTTCGAGCGTGCCACCGGTACCGCTGCCGTCCGGGTTTTTGCCGACCTGCATGTAGGTCACCGCCATTTTTTGCAGGTCGGGCACGTTCTTTTCCAGGTACTTGAGCGCGTCCTTGATTTGTAACGCAAACAGGCGGCGCAGGCCGGCGCGGTGTTTGGCGGCAGCCACCTCGGGCTCGTCAAACACCTCGATCATGACCGCATCACCTGCATCCAGCAGCGCCGGGTAACCAATCAGGGTCTGGCCGCCTTTCTGGATTTCCAGCAGCTCAGGCAGCTCACCAAAGGTCCAGGCCGTGTGTTTGACACCGGCTGGCGTGGCCTTGGCGGTGGGTTCACTCACTGCTTTTTTTGTAGCTACCTGCCCTTGATTTATAAGGGCTTGAGGCTTATTCTGCTTGAAATCTGCCGCAGGCGTCGCCGTTTTGGCCATCTTGAGCCCGGCCAGCGCCTGGAACGCACCACGTGCCTGGGCACCCAGTTCGGCCTTCAAAGCACCCAGGTTGCGACCCTGACCCAGTTGGCGGCCATGTTCGTCCACCACGCGGAAGTTCATGAAGAAGTGCGGCGGCAACATGTCGACCTTGATGTCGGCGCGCACCACGTCCACCGTGGTCGCCAGGCGCACGAGTTTAAGCACCGCCTCAATCAGCGAGCCATGGCCAAACAAGGCTGGCTCGTTGAGTTGCGCCGCCATCTTGCTGGCCGACTCGGGCAGCGGCACCAGGCGCGAACGTGGGCGCTGGTGCAGGGTTTTGATCAGTGCCTGGATCTTGTCCTTGAGCATGCCGGGCACCAGCCATTCACAACGCTCCTCGTTGACCTGGTTCAGCACAAAAATCGGCACGGTGACCGTCAGGCCGTCTTTCGGATCACCGAGCTCGTGCAGGTAAGTGGCGGCGCAATCCACACCGCCCAGACGCACGGTTTTCGGGAAGGCCTGGGTGGTAATGCCAGCCGCCTCGTGGCGCATCAGCTCCTCGCGCGTCAGCAGCAGGAGCTTGGGGTTGATCTTGACCGCATCGCGGTACCAGGCCTCGAAGGTGAAACCGCTACACACTTCGGCAGGCAACTGCTGGTCGTAAAAAGCGTAGATCAGCTCGTCGTCCACCAGCACGTCCTGGCGGCGTGCTTTGTGCTCCAGGTCTTCCACCTGTTTGATCAGTTTCTGGTTGGCCGCCAGGAATGGCAGCTTGGTCTCCCACTGGCCACCGACCAGCGCCTCACGGATAAAAATTTCACGCGCACCGGGCAAATCGACTCGGCTGTAGTTGACGCGCCTGCCGCTGTAGATGACGATGCCATAGAGTGTGGCGCGTTCCAGCGCATTGACCTCGGCCACCTTTTTTTCCCAATGCGGGTCCAGCAGCTGTTTTTTGAGCAGATGTGCGCCGACCTGCTCCAACCACTGCGGCTCAATCGCGGCGATGCCCCGGCCAAACAGGCGCGTGGTTTCGACCAGCTCGGCAGCCACAATCCAGCGGCCCGGTTTTTTGACCAGATGGGCACCCGGGTGCGGGTAAAACTTGATGCTGCGGGCGCCCAGGTACTCCCCACTGGCGCCGTCGGTTTCGAGCTTGCAGCCGATATTGCCGAGCAGGCCCGAGAGCATCGACAGGTGCAACTGCTCGTAGCTCGCTGGCTTGGTGTTGAGCCGCCACTTGTGCTCGGCCACCACGGTGTGGAGCTGGCTGTAGATGTCGCGCCACTCACGCACCCGGCGCATGCTGACAAAGTTCTGCCGCAGCAGTTGCTCGTATTGGCGGTTGCTGAGTTTGTGGGCGGGTGCGCCCTCACCCCGGCCCTCTCCCACCGGGCGAGGGGGTGAACTTCCGCCCCGCGCCTTGGACAGCGCCAGAGCAGTGGCGGTTTCGCTCCCTCTCCCCCCGGGAGAGGGCTGGGGTGAGGGCTGACCACCGCGTGCGGTTTCCAGCCACTTCCACAATTTCAGGTAGCCGGAAAATTCGCTCTTTTCATCGTCAAACTTGACGTGCGCCTGGTCGGCCTGCTGCTGCGCTTCCATCGGGCGGTCGCGCACGTCTTGCACGCTCAAGGCGCTGGCAATCACCAGCACCTCGTCCAGCGCCTCGCGAGAACGCGCCTCCAGAATCATGCGACCCACACGCGGATCCAGCGGCAATTTGGCCAGCTCACCACCCATGGCGGTGAGTTCGTTGGCATCGTCCACCGCGCCGAGTTCGTTGAGCAGCTGGTAACCGTCGGCAATGGCCCGGCCCGAGGGTTTCTCGATGAACGGGAAATCTTCGACGATGCCCAGGTGTAAGGACTTCATGCGCAGAATCACCCCGGCCAGGGATGAACGCAATATTTCGGGGTCGGTGAACTTGGGGCGGTTGTTGAAGTCTTTTTCGTCATAGAGCCGGATACAAATGCCGTTGGCGACCCGCCCGCAGCGACCCGCACGCTGGTTGGCCGAACTCTGACTCACAGGCTCCACCAGCAGCTGCTCCACCTTGCTTCTGAAACTATAGCGTTTCATACGCGCGGTGCCTGCGTCAATAACGTAACGGATACCAGGCACGGTGAGCGAGGTTTCGGCCACATTGGTGGCCAGCACAATGCGCCGCCCGGTGTGGCCGTCAAAAATACGGTCCTGCTCGGCCTGGCTCAGCCGCGCAAACAGCGGCAGCACCTCGGCACCACGAAACACCGGCTGGTGGCTCAGGTGGCCACGCAGGTGATCGGCTGCCTCGCGGATCTCGCGCTCCCCGGGCAGAAACACCAGGATGTCGCCACTGTTGTGCACATCGCGCCAGAGCTCGTCCACCGCGTCGGCAATCGCGTGATTCAGGTCATAGTCGCGCGCTTCTTCAAACGGGCGGTAACGCTGCTCTACCGGGAACATGCGCCCGCTGACCATGATGATCGGCGCCGGACCATGCCTGGACGCAAAGTGATCCGCAAAACGCTGCGCGTCGATCGTGGCCGAGGTCACCACCACCTTCAGGTCAGGGCGGCGCGGCAGGATCTGCTTCAAATAACCGAGCAAAAAGTCGATGTTCAGGCTGCGCTCGTGCGCCTCGTCGATGATGATCGTGTCGTAGGCTTTGAGTAACGGGTCGGTCTGAGTCTCGGCCAACAAAATACCGTCGGTCATTAACTTGACCGAGGCGTCGCGCCCCAGTCGGTCCTGAAAACGCACTTTAAAACCAACCACTTCACCGGGCGTGGTGTTGAGTTCTTCAGCAATGCGTTTGGCCACGCTGCTGGCGGCGATCCGGCGCGGCTGGGTGTGGCCAATCAGCTTGCCACGTGGCGCTGGGCGACCGTCGGGCAAGGTTTTGGGGTAGTTGCACAAGCCGCGTCCCATCGCCAGGGCGATTTTGGGAAGTTGGGTGGTTTTGCCCGAGCCAGTTTCACCACAGACGATGATGACCTGGTGCGCAGCCATCGCGGCCATGATTTCTTCGCGACGCGCCGAGACCGGCAGGGATTCGGGGAATTCGATATTCAGAGGGTTCGACATTGGGGCGCCATTATCGGTGGCTGCGTCTAGCGGCGGTCGGTAGGCAGCAGGTCTTATGGGCCAAATTGGCATCTAGCCCTTATTAAATAAGGGCGTTTCGCTACTGAATATGCAATACATTTCGGTGGCTGATGCTGTTTGATGTGGTTAGCTAAGCACTGGCCGGGCGGCAGCCTCGTACCACGATGTGCCCGGGAAACTCTGCGTTCTGGCGCGGCCAATTGACCGGCAGACCTTCCCCGTCAGCAGCTTGAAGATAACGACCACTGACTGGCCGAAGCCATCGTCGGGCGACCTCCCTCCAGCCCCTCAAGAAAAGTCACCCCTATTCGACATATGTAACAATGCCCCCAGCTTTAGTCCCGAAAGGGGTTGGATTGATCTGAAAAACAGGTCAATCCAAACAGGGAATCCAGTCGTGTGCCTAGCGCGCGGCATCAAGAAATGGAACTGCTCCCGCAACTGTAGGCGAGGAGACTGCTCAACACGAGCCACTGGGGATCCCCCGGGAAGGCATTGGGCAGTCGTTGAATCGCCAGTCAGGATACCTGCTCTAGCCCGTGTCGATATTTATCGACTTGTCGCAGGCTGAGTGTTCGGGAAGGAGCGCTCGCGCGGGTATGCCATGGTGTGGTGTTGCAAGACATGATTGCGTGGGTGCTGGTGTGGTTTTTCTTTCCAATGCGAGGCATTTATCGTGGAGAGAAATCATGCGTTTTCAACGTGCTGTTACATCAGCTCTGGCAACTGTCACACTGGCCCTGGCGGGTCTTCCTTCGGCTCATGCCACCAACTACCCCCTCAAAGTTCAGAACTGCGCTTACACGCTGACGTTCGAGAAGGCGCCTGCCGCCGTTGCCACCATCGGGCAGGCTGGCACAGAGATGCTTTACGCCATGGGCTTAGGCGACAAGGTGGTCGGCACCTCACTTTGGTTCCACGATGTACTGCCTCGGTTCAAGGAGGTCAACAGCAAGGTCCCGCGCCTGGCTGACAACGCGCCCAGCTTTGAGTCACTGATCGGTAAGCGTCCTGCGCTGGTGGTGTCCCAGTTCGAATGGATGGTCGGCAAGGAAGGTGTGGTCGGCACGCGCGAGCAGTTCCATGACATTGGTGTCTGGACCTATGCCATGCCGTCCGACTGCGAGGGCAAGGACAACCTCCTGGGCGCGGATGGCACACGTACCACCGCCTACAACCCGAAGGCGCTGTACAAAAGCGTGCAGCAACTGGCCCAGATTTTCAACGTCGAGGCCAAGGGTGAAGCCCTGGTGAAAGATCTGCAAGCGCGCGCCAACCGCGCCGAGGAAAAGATGCGCGCAGCCAAGGTGAAGGACCTGTCAGTTGCCTTGTGGTTTTCCAGCGCCGACTTGACGATGGACCCGTACATGGCCGGCCAATCCGGGGTGGCCGGTTACATGATGAAGTCGCTGGGCATGCGTAACGTGGTGACCTCGAACGAGGAATGGCCCACCGTGGGTTGGGAGACCATCGCCAAGGCCAACCCGTCGGTGCTGGTGATTGCCCGCATGGACCGCCGCCGTTTTGCCGCCGACGACTACAAGAAAAAGCTGGAATTTCTCAAGACTGACCCGGTGACCAAACACATGGATGCCGTCAAGAACGACCGGGTTGTGATTGTTGACGCGGACGCCCTGCAGGGCTCGATCCGCATGGTCGACGGTCTGGAGCAAATGGTCGATGCGGCCATGAAGCTCAAGGCGACACAGCCCTGATCTCGTGGTGCAAAAAGCGGCGGGCAGGCCCTTGCCTGGCCCGCCGCAATGTTCATGAACAACTATTCCAAAAATCTTCGACACCGGCCATGGTCCAAGCTGTTCTTGGTCGTGGCTGGCTTGGTAGCCATCGTTGCGGCCATTGTGTTCGGTATCGCGGTGGGTGAAACCCCCATTCCCATCGATGTGGTCTACCACGTGCTGAGCAATCGGCTGCTCGACACCGCATTCCCGGTGGTTCCTATCGACAACGGCATTGTCTGGAACTACCGGTTGCCTCGCACCTTGGTGGCCGCATGTTGTGGTGCCGGGCTGGCCATCTCAGGGGTGATCCTGCAGTCCCTGCTGCGCAATGCACTGGCTGAACCTTATTTGCTGGGCATCTCCGCAGGGGCCTCGACCGGGGCGGTGCTGGTAGCGATTGTGGGTGTGGGCGGGGGTCTGGTGTCGATGAGTGTGGGCGCCTTTTTGGGTGCGGTACTCGCTTTTGCACTGGTGGCCTTGTTAGCGCACGCAGCAGGTGGTGATGGCCTGCGCAACGGTAGCCAGATTGTGCTGGCGGGTATCGCCGGTTCTCAGCTTTTTAATGCCTTGACCTCGCTGATCATCACCAAGTCCGGCAGTGCCGAGCAGGCACGCGGCATCATGTTCTGGCTGCTGGGCAGCCTGAGTGGTGTGCGCTGGGGAGATGTTGGGTTGGCCTTTCCAGTTGCGTTATTCGGCTGCTGCGTCTGCCTGCTTCAGGCTCGGGCGCTGGATGCCTTCATTTTTGGCACCGATTCGGCGGCATCGCTGGGGATTGCGGTACGGCGTGTGCAGCTGACCATGCTGCTGGTGGCCGCTTTGATGACTGCGGTGATGGTGTCGATCGTCGGCGCCATTGGTTTTGTGGGCCTGGTGATCCCGCATACCGCACGCATGATGGTTGGTGTGCGCCACCAGGTGCTGATTCCAGCCAGCATGTTTCTGGGGGCGGTGTTCCTCATCGTTGCGGACGTTGCTGCACGTGTTCTGATCCCCGGCCAGGTGCTTCCCATCGGGGTGATCACCGCCTTGGTCGGTGCGCCGGTGTTCGCGGTGATGCTGCTCAAAAATGGGAGGCGACGCGCATGACAGTCACCTCAATCCATAACGTGGGGCAACAGCTGGTTCTGGAGGCACGCGAGGTCAGTTGGCGGGTGCGGGGTGCCAGACTCGTCAACGAGATCAGTCTGGCACTGCATGCCGGTGAAATGTTGGGGCTGATCGGCCCCAACGGCTCGGGCAAATCCAGCCTGTTGCGCCTGTTGGCAGGCGTGACCGAGCCGACGCAAGGCAGCATTCTGATTGAAGGCCAGCCCATGCGGCAGATGGCTCGCCGCTTGGTGGCTCGCAAACTGGCCTTGGTGTCGCAGATGGCCGATACCAGCGACGCGATCACCGTGCAGGATGCGGTGGAGCTTGGGCGCACACCGTGGTTAAGTGCCTGGCAGACCTGGTCCCAGCGTGATGACGACATCGTGGATGAAGCCTTGGCGCTGGTCAGCATGCAGGACA
This sequence comes from Rhodoferax sp. U11-2br, assembly GCF_018619435.1. GTDB lineage: Bacteria > Pseudomonadota > Gammaproteobacteria > Burkholderiales > Burkholderiaceae_C > Rhodoferax. The sequence goes on from NZ_JAHFZF010000021.1 coordinate 54,069, forward strand.
AGCGGGATCGCCAGTGGAGCACTCTTTCGGGTGGGGAGCGTCAGCGCGCCCACATCGCACGCTCCTTGGCACAACAGCCGGGCATCCTGCTGCTCGACGAGCCCACCAACCACCTTGACATCCACCAGCAGCTCTCTCTGATGCACCTGATCCGCAGTCTGCCGGTGACCACGGCCGTGGCCATCCATGACCTGAACCATGCGCTGCTGTGCGACAGGTTGGCCGTCTTGCACGAAGGTCGGCTGATCAGGCTGGATGTACCGGAAAAGATATTGGTGCCATCGCTTCTGGAGGAGGTGTTCAAAGTGGGGGTCAGTGAACTGATCGACCCAAGCGACCAAGCGCGCGTGCTGCGTTTTATGCCGCTTTGACCTATGACGGATTTTTGAAGATAAGGACATTGCTATGCAAATGAGAAAACTGTTTTCTTTGGTGTTTGCCGCATCGGTTTGGCTTGTGTCGCCCAGTTGCACTTGGGCTGAAACCTATCAGGTGAAGATGCTCAACCGAAACCATACCGGACCCATGCCTTTTGAGGCTGACTATCTGAAGCTCAAGTCAGGTGACAAGGTCCAGTTCCTGGCGTCCAACATCGGCCACAACGCCGCCAGCATTGTGGGCATGATGCCAGAGGGCGCCAGCCCGTTCAAAGGCAAAGTCAACGAAGAAATTCTCGTGGAGTTCACCAAGAAAGGGTTTTACGGGATTCAGTGTGTACCGCACTACGGCATGGGTATGGTCATGCTGGTCCAGGTGGGTGACGCCAGCCTGGATGAGCTGGTGATCCCCGATGCGGTACCTGACGCTGCCAAAAAACGCTTCCAGAAAATCATCGAACGCGCCAAGGCGAAAAAGTGAGGCGACGCAAGGCGCCATGCTGATCTACGCACAGTGTCTTGGGCATTCAAACGGGCAATGTGTCGATGGCAGCCAAAACCTTCATACACGTGCTGCAAAATAGGGTGGTGTTGCCCCCTATTGACTGCCGCCCTCTTTGCCCACCAACCCCATGAGCCTGCCCTTCAACTTCACCTTTGTCCCCTGGTTTCGGTCCGTCGCCCCCTACATCCACAAGTTCCGCCACCAGACCTTTGTGGTCGGTGTCTGCGGCGAAGCCATTGCGGCGGGCAAGCTGCCTAACTTGGCGCAAGACCTGGCGCTGATCCAGAGCATGGGCGTGCGCATCGTGCTGGTGCACGGCTTTCGACCGCAGGTAAACGAGCAGCTCAAGGCCAAGAACCACTCACCCAAGTATTTCAAGGGCATCCGTATCACCGACGAGGTGGCGCTGGACTGTGCCCAGGAAGCCGCAGGCCAATTGCGTTACGAGATTGAAGCGGCGTTTAGCCAAGGTCTGCCCAACACACCGATGGCAGGGGCCACGGTGCGGGTGATTTCCGGCAATTTTTTGACGGCGCGCCCGGTCGGCATTGTGGACGGGGTGGACTTCCAGCACTCGGGCGTGGTGCGCAAGATCGACACGGCGGGCATCACCCGCTCGCTTGACATGGGTGCGCTGGTGCTGATGTCGCCGTTCGGCTTCTCACCCACCGGTGAGGCCTTTAACCTGACCATGGAAGAAGTCGCCACTTCGGTGGCCACCGCTCTGCAAGCCGACAAGCTGATTTTTGTGACCGAGGTGCCGGGGATTGCCACCGACGTGCGACAGCCGCTCAGTGAAGACAACCCGATTGACACCGAATTGCCGCTGGACACCGCCGAGAAGCTGCTGGCCGACCTGCCCAGTGCCGACAAACCCACCGACACCGCGTTTTACCTGCAGCATTGCGTCAAGGCCTGCAAAGGTGGTGTGGAGCGCAGCCACATCATCCCGTATGCGGTGGACGGCTCGATCCTGCTCGAAGTCTATGTGCACGACGGCATCGGCACCATGGTGGTGGATGAAAAACTGGAGAGCCTGCGTGAAGCCACGGTGGACGACGTGGGTGGCATCTTGCAGCTGATCGAGCCGTTCGAGAAAGACGGCACCCTGGTCAAACGCAGCCGCACCGAGATCGAGCGTGATGTGGGCCTGTACACCGTGATCGAGCACGACGGTGTGATCTTTGCCTGCGCCGCCCTGTACACTTACCCCGAGGAACGCACCGCCGAGCTCGCCGCACTGACCGTGTCGCCCGATGTACAAGGCCAGGGGGATGGTGACCGGGTGCTCAAACGCATCGAACAACGCGCCAAGCTGGCCGGGCTGGACAGCATTTTTGTGCTCACCACCCGCACCATGCACTGGTTCATCAAACGTGGTTTTGTCCAGGTCGACCCCGACTGGCTGCCCGATGCGCGCAAACGCAAGTACAACTGGGACCGCAAAAGCCAGGTGCTGGTGAAAAACATCCTTTAACGCACGACCTGCCGCCACCCAGCACAGATTTTGCTTCTGTCACCCTAGCTGCCTGCGGGCACCCGTTTCCAACACAACAGAAAGCAAACATGAGTTCTCTCAACTTCATCGGCGGCGAAAAAGGTGGCGTCGGAAAATCGGTGCTGGCGCGTCTGCTGGCGCAGTATTTCATCGACAAAGAGCAGCCTTTTGTCGGCTTCGACACCGACCGCTCGCACACCTCGTTCACTCGTTTTTACGCCGACTACGCCAGCCCGGTGGTGGTTGACAGTTATGAAGGGCTGGACGCGATTGCCAGCGCGTTTGAAAGTGCCGATACCACGGGTGCACCACCCCGTGTGGTGGTGGATCTGGCCGCGCAGACCGCTGCGCCCCTGGCACGCTGGATCAAGGACTCGGACGTGTTTGCGGTGCTGGCCGACATGGGCATCACCGTCAATTTCTGGCATGTGGCCGATGCGGGCAAGGATTCGGTGGACTTGCTGGGCCGCTTGTTGAGCACCTATGAAGCGGGGCCCAACTACATCGTGGTAAAAAACCACGGGCGTGGCGCAGACTTTTCACAGCTCGACAGCTCCCCCGCACTGGAAACCGCACTGTCGCGTGGCGCCAAAGTCATCAGCCTGCCCGCGCTGCATGAGGCCAGCATGCGCAAGATTGACCGCCAGAACGCCAGTTTTTGGGCAGCCATCCACAGCAAGCCTGAGGCAGATGCACTGGGCCTGCTGGAGCGCCAACGTGTCAAGTCCTGGCTCAAAAAATCGTACGAAGGTTTTGACAGCCTGAGTTTGTGACATAACTGCGGCCATGCGGACGCGCAGTTTTAGAGGCGTTTAGGCCTCTAGCCCTTGTCAAAAAACGGGTAGTAGCTACAAATCAGGTAGCAAACCATTCACCGAAGCACACGGGCTGCTGGGCAGCCCGGCGGCTTCACTCGGCAGATGGTTTTTTGTTGGCTTCTTCCAGAGCCAGGTCAAGCGCCTTGCAGGACGGTGAACACACCGCCTGAGACTTGCCGAGGATCTTCTTGGAAACCATCTGGGAACGGGCGCGGTGTTTGCCACATAAAAAACACGACATCGTGGCAGCGCCAAAGGAAGTGGCCGCCGTGAACGGGGAGCCCGACACTTTGGATTTGTAACGCAGGCCATCGGCCACGATTTTGGTTTTGGTATCTGCTTTTGCCATAGGGCTGGATTTTACTTCAGTGTGCGGCCCAAGCCAAAACCTTGCTAAAGTTGACACTTTTGACAGTACACACAAAGGTAAACCATGGCGCGCACGGTGAAATGCATCAAATTGGGGATCGAGGCCGAAGGGCTTGACTTTGCACCTTATCCCGGTGAACTGGGCAAACGGCTTTGGGAAAACGTCAGCAAACAAGCCTGGGCCGACTGGCTCAAGCACCAAACCATGCTGGTCAACGAAAACCGCCTGAACCTGGCCGACGCCCGCGCCCGCCAATACCTGGCGCGGCAAATGGAAAACCACTTTTTTGGTGAAGGCGCCGACGCCGCACAAGGTTTCGTTCCCCCCAAGGCGTGACATCACGTCCCACGCATCAGCCTGAAAACGCTGCTGTGTCCCCCAGCCCATGACATCTGACTGGTTGGGTTTGCCACGCTGGCAAATACTAGACACCTGCTTTAAGGACGGGCTGGGTTTTCTGAGAACCTGGCACACCTGGCAACAAACCACCGATCGGCCCCGGATGCTGCATGTGGTGGCCCTGTGCCCCAGCGCCCCCACCCCCGAAACACTGGTACAGGCCTGCGGCAACGATGCGGCCCTGTTGCCGCTGGCCCACGAGCTCATCGGGCACTGGTTTGGCCTCTTGCCCGGTTTCCACTTTTTTTTGCTGGCCAAGGGTCAAGTGACTTTGACACTGTGTGTCGGTGATGCCTTGCAGGCCCTGCGCCAGCACGCGTTTTTGGCGGATGAGGTGTGTGTGGCGCTGGATGCGCCTAAACAGCCCGGTGAGTTCGACGCCCACAATCCCTGGGCCATCAAGGCCCTGGCACGCTGCTGCCGGCGCGGCACCACCCTGTATGCTCATCTGCCCACAGGCACCGACGCATCGGACCTGCACCAACAGCTGTGCTCCAGCGGCTTCGCCGTCAGCGACAACAGCACGGACGCCGAAAGACAGTTTCAGGCACGTTTTGACCCACCCTGGCCCCTCAAAACCAGCCGACAAAACCACAGCAGCGCCCTGCCCGTTCAGCGCTGCGCGGTAGTGGGTGCTGGCCTGGCTGGCGCCAGTGTGGCGGCGGCACTGGCCCGACGCGGCTGGCAGGTGTTGGTGTTGGACGCCGCGCCAGCCCCGGCAGCAGGAGCGTCGGGTTTGCCGGTGGGCCTGGTGGTGCCACATACCTCCAGCGACGACTGCCCACTGTCGCGTCTGTCGCGCGCCGGTGTGCGCCTCACCCTGCAACAAGCCCGGCAACATTTGCAGCTAGGCACACAGTGGGCGGCAACCGGTGTGCTGGAGCGGCAGGTGGGTGGCACACCGCAGTTGCCCAGCCACTGGCCACCCGAGGGGCAGGACTGGTCGATTTCTGCCCCCGACAAGCTGGCCGATGGCCCGGGTCTGTGGCACCCACAGGCCGCCTGGATCCAACCCGCCGCGCTGGTGTCGTCCTGGCTCAAGCAGCCCGGTGTGAGGTTTCAGGGTGGCGCCAAGGTGTGCCATCTGCAACACACCGACGGTGTCTGGCAGTTGCTGGATGAGACGCAGCGTGTGTTGTGTTGTGCCGAACGTGTGGTGTTTGCCAATGCCGGTGCAGCGCGCCCGCTGCTGGACAACTTGGCCCACAGCCATCCCGATCTGTCATCACAACTGCAGCACCTGCCGACCACCCAGGGCATGCGGGGTCTGCTGAGCTGGGCGTTGCACAGCGATTCGACTGCGCACCAGGCAGTTTTTCCGCCCTTTCCAGTCAATGGCTTCAGCGGCCTGGTGCCGAACGTGCCCACCGATGCCGGTCCAGCCTGGTTCATGGGGTCGAGCTACCAGCCAGAGCAGCAGTTGGAACGCCCGGATGCCGACAACCATGTGCGCAATTGGGAGCATCTGAATGAACTGTTGCCAAGTCTGGCAGGGCCCCTGGCCGCCAGCTTTGCCTCGGACAAGCTGCAAACCTGGAAAGGCACACGGTGTATCAGCGCCGACCGCCTGCCACTCGTGGGTCCACTGGAGGCAGGGGAGCAACCCAGCCTGTGGCTCTGCGCCGCGCTGGGGTCACGCGGCCTGAGTTTTTCGGTGTTGTGCGCCGAGCTGCTGGCGGCCCAAATGGGCGCCGAACCCCTACCTGTGGAGGCCAAGCTGGCCAAGGCACTTCACGCGCTGCGCGGCTGAGCAGCTCAGCGCTCCTTGCTGTAGGGAATACCCAGCGCTTTGGGCGGAATGGACTTGCCAATAAAGCCCGCCAGCAACACCACCGTCATCAGATAAGGCAAGGCCTGAATGGCCTGCACCGGCACCTCACCCATGCCCGGCAGATGCACGCCTTGCAAGCGGATGGCCGCCGCATCCAGAAAACCAAACAACAGGCAAGCCCACAGCGCCTTCACCGGGTGCCAGCGGCCAAAAATCAGTGCGGCCAGCGCCATGAAACCACGCCCGGCGCTCATATTCTGTGAAAAACTGGCACTTTGCGCCAGCACCAGGTAACTGCCAGCCAGACCACACAGGATGCCATTCAAAGTGAGTGCGGTGTAACGCAGGCGTATCACCGAGACACCGGCGGCGTCCACCATCTGCGGGTTCTCACCCACGGCACGCAGGCGCAAACCAAACCGGGTGCGGAACAAGCCCCACCACAACACCGGCACCAGCAACAAGGCCAGGTACACCAGCGCGTTGTGCCCCAGCAGACCATCACCAAGCACCTTGCCCACCAGCGGCAGGCCATGCATCGCCTCGGCCAGACCCGGCCACAACGCCTGGATACGCACCGCGTCACTCACCGGCGGTGTCTGGCCACCCTGATGAAACCAGGCTGTACCCAGCACAGCGCTGAGGCCTGCAGCAATGATGTTGATAGCAACACCGGACACCACCTGGTCCCCCTTGTGGCTGACACAGGCCAGACCGTGCACCCAGGACAAGGCCACAGCAACAGCCATTGCCGCCAGAATCGCCAGGGTCATTGAGCCAGACACCGCACCACAAGCACCGGCGGCAAAGGCCGACAACAGCATCTTGCCTTCCAGGCCGATGTCCACCACGCCCGAGCGCTCCGACAACAGACCCGCCAGCGCGCAAAAAATCAGCGGGGTCGAGACCCGCAGCGTGGACGCCAGCATGGCGCTGATCAGAGCTTCATCCATGGCTGGCTCCTGTGTTGGTTTTGCTGGCCCCGGCTTGGCCGAACCAACCCAGCAATCGCGCCAGGATCGGTGCAATCACATAGGTCATGGCGCCCGAAAACAGCACAATGAAACCCTGCAGCATCACCACCATGTCACGGCTGAAGTCCTGCACCTCAAAAGCCACCTCGGCACCGCCCTGGAACAAGGCGCCAAACAACAAACTGGCCAGCACAATGCCCAGCGGGTGGTTGCGCCCCATCAGCGCCACCGCAATGCCGGTGAAACCCGCACCACTCACAAATTCCAGAATCAGCTTGCCGCTGACACCGGCTACCTCGTTCATGCCCACCAGTCCGGCCAGCGCACCCGAGATCGCCATGGCCATCACCACCTGATGGCGGGACTTGATACCCGCATATTCCGCCGCGCCCGGGCTCGACCCGACTGCACGCAGCCGGTAACCAGCGCGTGTGCGCCACAAAAACAGGTAAACGGCCACCGCTGCGAGTGCCGCCAGCAGCACACTCAGGTTCAGCGGAGAGGAAGGCCAGTCGATGCCGATGTGGCGCAGCACCTCGTGTATCGCCGGCAACTTGGCCGAGGGCGAAAACGCCACACTCTCGGGCGACATCTCTCCCTTGGGCCGCAAATGGTTCACCAACACATACACCAGCACCGTGCTGGCGATGAAGTTGAACATGATGGTGGTGATCACCACATGGCTGCCCCGGTAGGCCTGCAAGTACCCCGGCACCGCCGCCCAGGCCATACCGAACAAGGCTCCTGAGAGCATCATGATCGGCAGCATCAGCCAAGCCGGCAAAAATGCCGACCACCACAGCGCCACCAGACCGGTGCCCAGCCCACCCATGATGGCCTGGCCTTCACCACCGATGTTGAACAGCCCCCCATGGAAAGCCACCGCCACAGCCAGCCCGGTGAAGACAAAGGTGGTAGCGTAGTAGAAGGTGTAGCTGATGCCGCGTGCGGTGCCAAAAGCGCCGTACACCAACACCTGGATCACCTCCCACGGGTCTTGGCCCACCAGCGCCACCACGGCACCCGCAGCCAGCAACGCCACCAACAAACTCACCAGCGGCAACAGCACCAGATCAGCCCAACGCGGCAACGTGTTCATACCTGGCACCCCGTCATCAACATCCCCAACGCAGCTTCGGTGCAGTCCGCAATCGGCAGCTCACCAGCGATCCGTCCTTGGTTCATCACCAGCACCCGGTCCGAGAGCGCCAAAATTTCATCGAGTTCACTCGACACCACCAGCACCGCACAACCGGCCTGGCGCAGCGCGCGCAGCTGGGTGTAGATGAATTCGATGGCGCCAATGTCCACACCCCGTGTGGGTTGCCCCACCAGCAGCACCTTGGGCGCCCGGCCCAACTCACGCGCCAGCACCAGCTTTTGCTGGTTGCCACCCGAGAACTTGCTGCTTGGCAGCAGCGGGTCGCGCGGGCGGACGTCAAAACGCTCCATCATGTCCACCGTGGCGTGTTGCATGTGGGCATGGTTCATCCAGCCACCACTGGAATACTCGGGCAGATCGTCGTACCCCAGCACCGCGGACTCCCAGGCGGCAAAGGCCATGACCAAGGCGCGTGCGTGCCGGTCTTCGGGCACATGCGCAAGACCCAGCGCACGCGCCTGGCTGGGGCTGAGCCATTGCGACGGCTCAAACTGGCTGCCCAGCACCTGCAACTGGCCCTGGTCGGGGGTCAGCAGGCCGGTCAACACATCCATCAACTCACTCTGGCCGTTGCCAGAAACACCGGCCACACCCACCATTTCACCGGCACGCAGGCTCAAGGAAACATCTTTGAGGCGGAACACCCCCAGGCTGTCGGTGACAGACAGGTTCTCGGCCTGCAACAACACCTCACCGGGCTGGTGGGCGCCGTCGGCCGAGCGGCCCATATGCACCTTGCGCCCGACCATGGCCTGCGCCAGACCTTCGATCGAAGCCTGGGCAATCGGCAGCTCGGCCACCACCTGACCAGCGCGCATCACGGTGACCACATCACATAGCGCCATCACTTCCTTGAGTTTGTGGGTGATCAGGATCAGCGTGGTTCCCTGCTCGCGCAGGCGCTTGAGCACCCCAAACAGCTGGGTGGTTTCCTGCGGCGTCAACACTGCGGTGGGTTCGTCCAGAATCAGAATCTTGGCGCCACGGTACAGGGTCTTGAGGATTTCCAGCCGCTGGCGGTCGCCCACAGGCAGATCCGCTACCAGACTGTCGAGCGGGATTTGTAAACCGGTGGAAACCATCAAGTCGTTGAGCTTGCTGCGCACCTGGGCGTCAGAGCGCTGCAGCAGCCAGTGCGGCTCGGCGCCAAGCATCACGTTCTCCAGCGCGGTCAAGGTGTCGACCAGCATGAAGTGCTGGTGCACCATGCCGATGCCGCGCGCGATAGCGTCGTCTGCATTGCGTATGTCGGCTGGCTGGCCGAATACCTCGATCTGCCCGCTGTCGGCCTGGTAAAAGCCGTACAGGATCGACATCAGCGTGCTTTTGCCGGCACCGTTTTCACCCACGATGCCATGCACCGTGCCAGTGCGCACCGTCAAATCGACGTTGGCATTGGCCGCCACCGCACCAAAATGTTTATGGATGGCGGTCATACGGACCGCCACTGGGGTTGGTTCAAGCATCTTGCAAAGCCCGGTGGTTGGCCGGGTGGCCTGAAGAGGTGTGTGTCCAGACTTTATACATCTTTTTGGGCTCTAGCCCTTATTCTGCTTGGGTGGATAGCTATATCTATGAGAGTCATTCAGGGCTGTTGACACACGCACGCCAACTGGACGGGGCGCAGCGGCATCAACAGCCGCATGGACCTGGCTCGGCACACGCCGAGCCGCCACAACATCAATATTTACAAGCGTTGTCCGCCATGTAATCAGCCACCTTGATCTTGCCGCTGATGATGTCGGCCTTGGCGGCTTCTACCTTTTTCTTCATCTCAGGGGTCACCAGTTTGGCGTTGTACTGGTCCATGGCATAACTCACGCCGTTGCCTTTGAGACCGAGCACCAAAACGCCGGGTTTGAACGACTTGGCCACGTCGTACACCGCCACATCGATGCCCTTGACCATCGAGGTCAGCATGGTGCCGGGCTGCACATGGTTCTGGTTGCTGTCCACACCAATGGCGAGTTTGCCGCTGTCCTTGGCGGCTTGGTAAACACCCATGCCGGTGCCGCCCGCTGCGGCGAACACCACATCGGCGCCCTTGGCGAACTGGGCCTTGGCCAACTCACCACCACGTGCCGGGTCGGCCCAGGCTGCACCCGTGGTACCGGTCATGTTGGAAAACACCTCTGCCTTGGGGTTGATGTATTTGGCGCCCTGCTCATAGCCGCACTGGAACTTGCGGATCAACGGGATGTCCATGCCACCAATAAAACCGACCTTGCCGGTTTTGCTGGCAATCGCCGCCATGGCGCCCACCAGGAAGCTGCCTTCGTGTTCCTTGAACACCACCGACTGCACATTGGGCAGGTCCACCACGCTGTCAATGATGGCGAACTGCAGCTTGGGGAATTCTTTGGCCAGCTTCTCGATGGCGGAAGCCTGGCTGAAACCGACACCAATGATCGGTGTGGCGCCACGTTCGGCCATACGGCGCAGGGCCTGTTCACGCTGGGATTCGTTGGAGATTTCAAACTCCAAATATTTTTTGCCCGTTTCCTTCTTCCACATCTCCATGCCGTTGTAAGCCGCCTCGTTGAACGACTTGTCAAACTTGCCACCCATGTCGTACACCACCGAAGGTTCGGCCAACACAGCCGTTGCCACCAGGGCAGCAGCGGCGACAACACTCAGACGCAAAACAGATTTCAGAGCCATGACAAATCACTTTCAAAAGTTGAACAAACCCCGGCCAAAACCGGGTCGACAAAGACAAGCAGGCACTATGCCACGATTTAGGCGCTGCCAGCCCGCGCGACATAATGGCGGCCCCCTACTGACTCAAAAAATAGGCCCCTGATGCTGCTTGGCGGCGCTGCCAACTGCTTGACCCACCCCCATGACCCACACCGCGATGTTCCACCCACCCAGAAAAGTCATTTACGACACCGACCCCGGCGTGGACGACGCCATGGCTCTGTATTACGCGCTGGCCCACCCCGACATCGAGGTGGTCGGCATCACCACCACTTTTGGCAATGTGTATGTGGAACAGGCGGCCACCAATGCGCTGTACCTCACTGCGCTGACGGGCCGCTTGATCTCGGTGACCCAAGGTGTGGCGCAACCTCTGGTGAAAACCGCTGAGCCCCCACCCGACTACATCCACGGTGCCGACGGCCTGGGCAACCTGCCCCAGCGCCTGGCCACCCAGGGCAAGCTGGACCCACGTTCATCGGCCCAGTTCATCGTCGACCAAGCGCGCCAGTTCCCCGGCGAGATCACCCTGGTGGCGGTCGGCCCGCTGGGCAACCTGGCCACCGCGCTGCAACTGGCGCCCGAGTTGCCCACCCTGGTGCGCGAGGTGATCCTGATGGGCGGTGCGGTGCTGGAGTCTGGCAATGTGTCACCGGTGGCCGAAGCCAACATCTGGAACGACCCGCATGCTGCAGACGCGGTATTTACCGCAGGCTGGCCTTTGACTATGGTTGGGCTGGATGTGACGCACCAGGTGATCCTGCCTTTGAGCCTGTTCAAGCAGATTGCCGAACACCATCAACACATCGCGACCGACACCCTGCACCACGCGGTGGCGTTCTACAGCGCGTTTTACAGTGAACGCGACCCGGTGGTGGGCCAGGTCACCGGTTGTTACGGCCACGATGTGCTGGCCTTTGTGGTGCTGACCAACCCCGAACTCTTCACCCTGCAGACCGGTCGGGTGCGGGTGGCGGTGGACGGGTTGGCGCAGGGCCAGACCATGATGCAGCGCAAGGCGGTGACTTACCCGCAGCATGGCTGGCACGAGGAGATTCCGCACACCCAGGTGTGTATGCAGGTGCAGGCCGAAGCTTGCCGGGCTGTGGTGCAAACCACTCTGCAGAGAGAGTGGTTGCAAAATCCGCTTCTAGCCCTTTCCGAATAAGGGCTAATAGCTACTGATTGAATAGCATCAGAACGTCAGCGTCTTGACCCCACTGGCCGTGCCCACCAGGCAGACCTGGGCTTTCTGGAACGCAAACACCCCCACGGTGACCACACCGGGCCACTGGTTGACCTGCGACTCAAAGGCCAGCGGGTCGCTGATCTGCAGGCCGGTGACATCCAGAATGTGCTGGCCGTTGTCGGTGACCAGTGGCGCACCATCCTTGAGCCGCAGCACCACGGTGCCGCCCATCGCCTGAAACTGGCGGGTGATGCGATTGACCGCCATCGGGATCACCTCGACTGGCAGTGGAAACTTGCCCAGGGTCTGCACCAGCTTGGATTCATCGGCAATACAGACAAAACGGCGCGACTGTGCGGCCACAATCTTCTCGCGCGTCAAGGCCGCGCCGCCGCCCTTGATCAGGTAGCCGTGTGGGTCAACTTCATCCGCACCGTCGATGTAGACCGACAGCTCGGTCATCTCGTTGCAGTCAAACACGGTGATGCCGAGTGCCTGCAGCCGCTCGGTGCTGGCCACCGAACTCGACACCGCGCCGGTGATCTGGTCTTTCATACTGGCCAGCGCGTCGATGAACTTGTTGACCGTGGAGCCAGTGCCCACACCCACAATTTCACCCGGCACCACATACTTCAAAGCAGCCTGACCCACCAGGGTTTTCAGGTCATCCTGGGACAAAACAGCGGCGGTCGAGCTTGGGGTGGACGTCATCGGGGAAAATCCTTGTGATTGATCGGTTTATCTTGAGGAATTATCCAATGGCTCTTCTCCCTTACGCGCTGGCGCGCCCCTTTTTGTTTGGTATGGACCCCGAGGCCGCGCATGAGCTGACGATCGCGTCGCTGACCCGTACCCAAGGCTCGGCGCTGCGGTGGGCCTACGCCAGCAGACCAGTGAGTGACCCGATCACCCTGGCGGGCCTGCGCTTTCCGAACCGCGTTGGCCTGGCCGCCGGGCTGGACAAAAACGCCCGCTGCATCGATGGCCTGGGTGCAATGGGTTTCGGCTTTGTCGAAGTCGGCACGGTGACACCGTTGGCGCAACCCGGCAACCCCAAACCGCGCCTGTTTCGCCTGCCCGAGGCCAAGGCTTTGATCAACCGATTGGGTTTCAACAACGAAGGTTTGCAAAGCTTCATCACCAACGTCAAACAGTCAGCGCTGTACCAAGGTCGTGGCACCGGGTGTTGTGGCCCGAACCCGATGTTGCTGGGCCTGAACATCGGCAAAAACGCCGTCACCCCGATCGAGCGCGCCACCGACGACTACCTGACCTGCCTGGACGGTGTCTACCCCTATGCCGACTACGTCACCGTCAACATCTCCAGCCCCAACACCAAAAACCTGCGCAGCCTGCAAAGCGACGAGGCACTGGACGCCCTGCTGGGCGCAATCTCCGAACGACGCGAACAGCTGGCGCAGCAACACGGCAAACACATCCCCATCTTCCTGAAAATTGCCCCCGATCTGGATGCGGATCAGGTCAGCGTGATCGCCCAGACGCTCAAGCGCTATGGCACCAACAGCACCGGCCAGGTCAACAACGCCTGGGGCGTGATCGCCACCAACACCACGCTGAGCCGCGACGCAGTCAAAGGTCTGGCCCACGCCGAGGAGACCGGCGGCCTCTCAGGCGCGCCAGTGCTGGCCAAAAGCAACCAAGTGGTGAGCCAGTTGCGCGCCGCGCTGGGCAAAAGCTTTCCCATCATCGGTGCGGGCGGCATCATGAGCGCCGAGGACGCGGTGAGCAAAATCAAGGCCGGCGCCGACGCCGTGCAGATCTACACCGGCTTGATCTACCGCGGCCCGGGGCTGGTCAAGGAAGCGGCGGCCCTGATCAAAACCCGCTGCGCGTCCTGATCAGGCCGCAGATTCACAGGACATTCACCCTGTTGACATCGGTATGACTTGTCGGCCATGCACAATGGCTGGCATGACAAAACGTCCACAAACTTTGGGCGAGGAAATCGCCAACAGTGTGAGCCATGGCGTGGCGCTTTTGGCCGCGCTGCTCAGCATGCCCTTTTTGCTGGCCTCAGCGGGACAACAAAGCGCAGCCAGTTTTGTCGGCACCCTTGTTTTTGCGACCACCATGGTGCTGCTGTATCTGGCCTCAACGCTGTACCACGCCATGCCGGAGGGGCGTGCCAAACAGGTTTTCTGCAAGCTCGACCACGGCGCCATCTACCTCTTCATCGCGGGCACCTACACACCGTTTGCGTTGGGTGCCCTCAACGGCGCCTGGGGCTGGAGCCTGTTCACAGTGGTCTGGGTGCTGGCGGCCATCGGCGTCACACTCAAAGCTTTGAACTGCCTGACCCACCCCTGGTGGTCAACCGGCCTGTATTTGGCGATGGGTTGGTTGGTGGTGATTGCGGCGGTGCCCTTGTTGGAGCGGGTGCCCTTGCCAGGCATCTTGTGGTTGGTGGCTGGCGGCCTGGCCTACACCGTGGGGGTCATCTTTTTTATGCTGGACTCGCGGATTCGTTACTCACACGCGGTCTGGCACGGCTTTGTGGTCACAGGCACGGCCTGCCACTTTGTGGCGGTGCAAAACTTCTCGGCCTAACCTTGCTGCAGTCAGGTAAAGGCCGTTGGCCACAGGTCAAGACGGGTACAAACGCAGCCAGGATGGGCCAAGTTCAGCAAGTCAATTTTTTAGCCGTTTTGCTGATTTTGAATTTTCCGACCCAACAGATACGTTCAGACCCAAAAATATTGGCTATAATCTAGGGCTTGTCTGATCTTGATTCACTCAAGAAAGGGATGTTAGCTCAGTTGGTAGAGCAGCGGACTTTTAATCCGTTTGTCGTGGGTTCGACCCCCGCACATCCCACCAAATTCAGAATCAAAACCGCACTATCGAAATGGTAGTGCGGTTTTTTCTTGGTGTTTGCTTGTCGCCATTTGCAACACGTTTTTGGTAGGCGTGACGGTGGCCTGCGACTCAACTGGACATCGCCAAACGTTTCACCTCCACACCATGGTTCTGGAGCGACCCGCACAAGAAAGATGGCAAGTGGTCGGCTTGTCAGCAGGTATCGAAACTACAGCTGTTCAATGGCGGCGCGGACAAGCGCGACAGCCCGTTGAACACCCGCAGCATCGTCGTACCGCACCTCCATCCACGGCGACGACGCTGATCGTGAAGGGTGGTGAACCGAGCCCTCTGGGTGCTTCAATGCCATGGCCTGAATCACCTTCTTGGTCAGACGCAGGTCCAACTCTCTGTCATGGTGGAAATGGCCAAACTCTTTGCCGCAAAAAAACAGCGCGGTGCCCCCAGCCACCGAGGAAGGCTTTGCCATGACGCCTTCAATCGCCTCCAACTTGCGCATTAGTTCTACCTTGAGGTGGTCCATTCAAATGATGCGGGGGCGCGACTTTGTAGTTTCCAACACGGCTCCCTACTCTTTAATCCGTATTTTGGCCAATACGCCACAACACACCAAACGGATCGTCAAGACAAAAGTCCCGCATTTTCCATGGCTGGTCTTCCAGAGCAGTGACCCGCGTTCCGTACTTCGCCAGAACACTACTCTTCTGAACGTGATCCCAACACGACTGCACATCCTCAACCAGGATATGCATCATGAAGTTTTCCGCAAATGATTCCGCGCAAAAGTCTTGGAGCAAAAAACTGACACGGCCAAAGTTGAAATAGGCAATGCCGCCGCCCTCCGACGCCATGGTGAAACCAAGATCCTTGTAGAACTGCTTTGACAGCTCGAAATCCTTGGAGGGAACAAACGCTTTGATTTCAGTAACTTTTAAATTGGGCACAACTTGTCTCTCCAAAACGCCGAACAAGAGTTCCGGCGTAAAAACAGCTTTGTAAGCTGGACGCTGACCCAAACATGGGGCGACAAAAACGACGTACTCCAAATAGCTGGACGCGACACTTTTTGAACCACCTCCAACAAATTAGAACTGCTCCGTCTGCGCGTCCAGATTGCCCTGCGCGTTGTAGCGGCTGCCTGCCACGGTGTGCTGGTTGATCAAAGCATCCAATTTCACCAAAACATCGGCACTCAAGGTCACGTCCAGGGCGCCCAGGTTGTCCTGCAGGTGGTCCACACGGGTGGTGCCGGGGATCGGGATGATGTGCTCGGCACGCTGCAGCAACCAGGCCAGCGCCAGCTGCGCCGGGCTGCAACCAACCTCGTCGGCCAGTCTCCGGTAGGCGGGCAGCAGACGTGCGTTGGCCTCCCAGTTGGATCCCTCAAAACGCGGCATGCTGCGGCGCAGGTCATTGGCCTCAAAGCTCTCCGGTTGCAGCGGCTCACCGGCCAGAAAACCCCGCCCCACCGGGCTGAAAGCCACAAAGGCCACGCCCAGTTCTTTGCAAGCCTGCAACACCGCAATCTCGGGGTTGCGCGTCCACAGCGAATACTCGGTCTGCATCGCGGCAATCGGGTGCACCGCGTGAGCGCGGCGCAGGGTGGCTGCCGACATTTCAGACAGGCCGATGGCGCGGATATACCCCTTGCGCACCAGGTCGCTCAAAGCACCCACACTGTCTTCAATCGGCACCGTTTTGTCGAGCCGGTGGATGTAATAGAGGTCAATCACATCGGTCTGCAGACGGCGCAGGCTGGCCTCACAGGTGCGGCGCAAGGTGTCAGGGCGCCCGTCGATCACCCGCACCAGCTTGCCGTCGCCGTTGACGTCGACACCGGTCATGCCACATTTGCTGGCCAGGGTGAAACGCTGTCGGTGTGTCTTCAACACCCGGCCAATCAGGGATTCGTTAGCGCCAAAACCGTAGAGCGAGGCGGTGTCAAACAGGGTGACGCCAGCGTCCAGCGCTTGCAGCAAAACACGTTCGCCCTGCTGGTCGGTGATCGGGGCGCCATACCCCTGGCTGAGGTTCATGCAGCCCAGGCCGATGGCAGAGACGGAGAAAGGGCCGAGTTGTCGTGTTTGCATGTCAAAAAAAAGATCGGTTGGTTGGCAACCGATTGTGCAGCCTCAGTGGCTCAGTTGCTGCTCCAGATCATGCAGCACCTGGTAACACGGCAGCACACTCGCCACCGAGCTGTTGGGCGCCCTGCCCTCGCGGATGGCGGCGAAGAATTCGCGGTCTTGTAACTCGATACCGTTCATGCTCACGGCCACCTGTGAGACGTCGATCTTTTCTTCCTTGCCGGTAAACAGATCGTCGTAGCGTGCGATGTAGGTCGCGCTGTCGCCGATGTAACGGAAGAAGGTGCCCAACGGGCCGTCGTTGTTGAAGCTCAGGCTCAGTGTGCAAATCGCACCGTTGGCGGCCTTGAGCTGGATGCTCATGTCCATGGCGATGCCCAGCGTGGGATGGATCGGGCCCTGGATGGCGTTGGCTTGCACGATGGGGCTGCCGCACTGGTAGGCGAACAGGTCCACCGTGTGCGCGGCGTGGTGCCACAGCAGGTGATCGGTCCAGCTGCGCGGCTGGCCCAGCGCGTTCATGTTGGAGCGGCGGAAGAAGTAGGTTTGCACATCCATCTGCTGGATGTTGAATTGGCCCGCCGTGATTTTGTTGTGCACATACTGGTGGCTGGGGTTGAAGCGCCGGGTGTGGCCACACATGGCCACCAGGCCGCTCTTGGCGGAGAGGTGAGCCACCTCTTCACCATCAGCCAGCACATCACACAGCGGAATTTCCACCTGCACATGTTTGCCTGCCTTCAAACACGCCAGAGTTTGTGAGGCGTGCATCTGGGTCGGTGTGCAGAGGATGACCGCGTCCACCTCTTTGAGCGCCAGGCTGTCTGCCAGCTCGGTGCTCACGTGGGGGATGCCGTATTTGGCGGCGATGTCTTTGGTTTTGTCCAGCTCACGGCTGATCAATGAGACAACTTCGACACCGTCGATGTTCTGGATGCCGTCCAGGTGTTTGATGCCAAAAGCACCGGCGCCAGCCAGCGCCACTTTGATGGGTTTCATGGGTGTTTCCTTATCAACTCACACATCCTGCAAAATCAAATGCCCCACCGCCGTGTTGCTGGCAGGCACATGGTAAAAACGGTGCTTGACCCTGATACTACATGGGTCACCAGCTATATCTTGCATAGCACCTCGGGCGATCAACCACATTACCAACTCCACCCCTTCACTGCCCGCCTCACGCACATAGTCAATGTGCGGTGTCTTGGCGCAGGCGGCCGGGTCTGCAATCATCTGATCCAGCCAGGCGTTGTCCCATTCGCGGTTGATCAACCCGGCGCGAGCGCCTTGTAACTGGTGGCTCATGCCGCCGGTGCCCCAGATGTGCACGTTGAGGTCTTCGTCATAACTCTCGACCGCCTTGCGGATCGCCTTGCCAAGATTGAAGCAACGCTGGCCGCTGGGCACCGGGTACTGCACCACATTCACCGCAAACGGAATCACCGGGCACGGCCAGGCGGCGGGTTCGCCACACATCAGGCTCAGCGGCACGGTCAGGCCGTGGTCCACCTCCATCTTGTTGACGATGGTCAGGTCAAAGTCTTGCTGGATCACCGAGTGCGCGATGTGGCTGGCCAGGTCCGGGTGGCCGATCACTTTGGGCACCGGGCGCGGGCCAAAACCTTCGTCAGCAGGTATGAATTCCGCTGCGGTACCGATGGCAAAGGTGGGGATCATGTCCAGGCTGAACGCGGTGGCGTGGTCGTTGTAGACCAGGAAGATCACATCGGGCTTGTTGTCCTTCATCCACTGTTTGGAGTAGTCATAGCCCTGAAACATCGGCTGCCAATACGGCTCGGTGGTTTTGCCCAGATCGATGGCCGCGCCAATGGCGGGCACGTGGCTGGTGTAAACGGAGGCGGTGATACGTGCCATGGCTCAAAGTCCTTTGCGGCCAGCCTGGCCTTGGGGTTGGTGCTGCGGTTGGGCGTTGCCGTCTTCGCCCAGGTAACGGTTGCCATCGATGCTGCGGCCACCGGCCAGCATCATGGCGCGGTACTCCTCTTCACTCATGCCGGTCATGCTGCCCGCCATCTGCTGAAAACTCAGGCCATGGGTGGCGCCGATCTTGGCCAGAAAGTAGATGTTGCCACCGAGTGCCATGGCGCGGTTCAGGTCCATGTCGAGCACCGCCTGTTTTTGGTCTTCACTCATCGGCCACTCATCGAGGTAGGCACGCTGGTCGCGCTTGAATCGCTCGCGGTTGCTCGCTTTCATCAGCGACATACAGAACTGGTTGAGCCAGTAGCCTTTGCGGCTCTGGTCGGCATCAAAAATGATGGTGCCGGGGATGTCCTTGTAAGGTTTCTCAAGTGCCACAGTGTCTCCTTTTTGGTTTTTAGCTGTGTATAAAAATGGCCTCTAGCCCTTATGTCATCAGGGTACTACGCTATCAACTCCAGTACAAACGGTTTGGGTTGTCCACCAGCAACTTCTGCTGCAACTCGGCCGTGGGCGCGATGTGCGGAATGAAATCTACCAGCAGGCCATCGTCGGGCATGTGGTCCTTCAGGTTCGGGTGTGGCCAGTCGGTACCCCACAACACGCGGTCCGGGAACTCTTCCACAATGGCTCTGGCAAACGGGACCACGTCGCGGTAGGCATTCTGTTCACCGTGGAGCGCTTTGGGGCCGGTCACACTCAGGCGCTCGGGACAACTGACCTTGCTCCACACGTTGGGGTGTAAACGCATGAATTTCCTGAACAGCTCAAACTGCGGCCCGTCCACCGGCAGCGACACATCGGGGCGGCCCATGTGGTCCACCACCACGGTGGTCGGCAAGGCTGTGAAAAAGTCCCACAACTCGGGCAAGTCAACCGCCTCAAAGTAGATCACCACATGCCAGCCCAGTTTGGCGATGCGGCCTGCAATCTCCATCAGTTCGTCCTTGGGCGTGAAGTCGACCAGACGTTTGACAAAGTTGAAGCGCACACCACGCACACCGGCGTTGTGCATGGCCTGCAGCTCCTGATCCGTGACCAAACGTTTGACCGTGGCCACTCCGCGTGCCCTGCCCTGGCTGGCGATCAGCGCGTCCACCAGCGCACGGTTGTCGGCGCCATGGCAGGTGGCCTGCACGATCACGTTTTTCTCGAACCCCAGGTGGTCACGCAGCGCAAACAGCTGGGCTTTGGACGCGTCACAGGGTGTGTACTTGCGCTCGGGCGCATACGGAAACTCAGCGCCTGGGCCAAACACATGGCAATGCGCATCGACCGCGCCTGCGGGTAGTTGAAAACGCGGTTGGCTCGGCCCGCTGAACCAGTCGAGCCAGCCGGGGGTTTTGGTGAAATCACCAGTGGTAGGTTTGCTCATGGGGCTGCTCATGTGAGGACAAGAGTTGTGTTGTCTGCATTGTCAGCAGCCACCTCAACCCTGCCTATGTGCATAAGCGGCTAGCTGCTATGCCAAGATGCAATAGACCAAACACCCCATACTGTGCGCCGAGACGCCCTACGAACTCAGGCAGAAATCAGTGAACTCGCAGCCCCACTGCCACATCTCTGAAAGCCGCCAGTGCCGCCTCCAGGTGCTCAATGATCTCTTGCTGCAGCACATCCGGTGGCGGCAGGTCATCCAGGTTGTCCAAGCTGTCGTCCTTGAGCCAAAAAATGTCCAGGCTGGCTTTGTCACGGGCCATCAGCTCGTTGTAGCTGAAGAACTTGAAGCGTTCGGTGGCCACGCGCTCATGGCGGTTTTCCGGGTGGTAGCAGGTGATGAAGTCCTGCAGGTCGTCCAGCTTGAGCGTGCGCGTCTTCAGTGTGAAATGCTTGTTGGTGCGCAAGTCATAAAACCACACCCCTTTGGTGTGCGTCTTCCCATCCTTGGGCTTGGCATCAAAGAACACCACATTGGCCTTCACACCCTGCGCGTAAAAAATGCCCGTAGGCAGCCGCAGGATGGTGTGCACGTCGCAGGTTTCCAGCAGCTTCTTGCGAATCTTCTCTCCGGCACCGCCTTCAAACAGCACGTTGTCCGGCAGCACCACGGCGGCCTTAGTCGGCAACGTGGATGCCTGACTTGTCCAGTTCCAGCAACTCGATTTGTTCGTTCTTCTTGCCCGTGCACAGGATGATGCCCAGTGGCGGCAAGTCCCCTGGCTCCTGGTCGTATTTGGCCAGCCAACGCAGGTACAGCTCCATCTGACCTTTGTACTCGGCGCGAAACTCGCCCAGCTTCAACTCAACGGCCACCAGGCGGCGCAGCTTACGGTTGTAGAACAGCAGGTCGATGTAGAAATCGTCACTGTCGAGCTGGATGCGCCGCTGCCGTGCCACAAAGCTGAAACCCACACCCAGTTCCAGCAGAAAATGCTCCAGCTCGCGCAAGATGGCATCATCGGGCGGCGTGTAGGCCATGAACTCCTGATGCGCCTGTTTGCCCAGGTTGCGGGTATCGACCAGAAACAGGATGCGCTTGGCACCACCGAATTTGAGAAGGCGGTAGACCGAGGTGATAGCGGTAAAGGTTTTGCCCGCGCCGGTGGCCATGTGTACCAGGGCGCGGGGCTTGTTCAGCGCCAGAGACTTCTCCAGCCCGGTGACGGCGCTGATCTGGCAGCCGCGCAAGTTGCGTTCGGGCAGCGCGGGCATCTGCTCAGCCAGGCGACGGCGCAGGGTGGCTGGCTGCGCAGCCCAAGCGGCCAGCGTTTCGGGCTTGAAGAAGTGGAAGATTTCGCGCGAACGGGGCGCGGGGTCCAGATTGTCGGTAAAGCGGATGATCTGGCCCGTGGCCTCGAACAGGAAGCGCAGCTGCGTGCTGTCTTTGCGCCATTTGAGGTTAGCGCTGGCATAGCGCTCACTCTGGCGTTCAGCCACGGTGAGGTTTTCGCCCGCGTCATCCTTCTTGGCTTCGATCACGCCTGCCGCTTCGCGGTTGACGAACAACACATAGTCGGCAGGGCCGGTGTCCGTGGGGTATTCGCGCACAGCGATGCCAACACCAGCGGACAGGTTGAGCTGCTTCATGTCCTGAATGACCCAGCCGGCCTGCTCCAGCTTTTGATCAATCTGCTGGCGCGCTTTGGTCTCTGGGGTCATGCAGGCCTTCCAAGCGAGGCATCCTGCCCATCCTCAATGCCCAGCAGCAGCCCCCCCAAATCATTCATCCTGCTACCCCTTTGCCAGTTGTTGTACCGGCATGAGTCTAGCGGATGCCTACGGCGTCGAAGGGCGCTCTCTTGCCTGCGCCAGCATCCGATCCGCCTCGACCCGCCAGTCGGCGCTGCGGGCAAATTCAGGCGCGCCACGCTCGCCAAACAGGCCGGCATCAGCCAGGTCGGCGACCCAGGCCTGGCGTTCGGCGGTGCCGCTGGCGCTCCACGGGGCCAGGCCGGCGTCACACACTGTCTCGGCGACTTCGCGCACTTCTTCGCTGCGGCGTCGGCCATGTTCGATGACCCGCTGGAAGAAGTAGGTTGCCTGTTTTTCCCAGTCGATACCGGGGAAGGTCTCGTAGAGGCTGGCCACCACCGCGTCTTCCACACCGTAGTAGCGGGCGGTGGTGAAACTCTCGATCACCATGGCCTCCAGGCCTTTGATCATCACGCTGCGGCACATCTTGGTGGCACTGGCCACACCCAGTTGTTCGCTGGCCACTTTGGCGACGAATCCCAGTGAGGTGATGTGGGACGCGAGTTCCGCCGCAAAACTACCACCCAGCAACAGCGGCACCTTGATGCGGTAAGGCGGCACACTGGTCATCACCGCGCCTTCGACATACTTGCCGCCTGCTGCGTCGATCAGGTTCGCGGCTTGTTGTTTGGCACCGGGTGAAGCCGAGTTGAAGTCCAGAAAATACGCACCCGGCACCATGCCCGGGGCCACCGCCTGCGCCACCAGCACGGTCTGGCTGGCGGTCACCGCGCTGATCACCAGATCGCTGTTTTTGGCCACTTCCGCGTGGTCACCCAGCAATGCCACACCCAACTCGGATGCGTGGAAGGACAGCTCCATCGCGCTGTCGGCCTTGTTGAGCTTGATGTCATAAGCGCAAACGGCCAGGCCCTGCGCGCGCAGGTCTTCGGCCAGGATGCGGCCAACCTCGCCGTAGCCGATCAGACCAATGGTCCAGTGTGTTGCAGCTTTCATGTGTTTTTTGCCTCCCGCCCTGATTTCATAAGGGTTATGTGCTTCAGTCGATGTAGCGCAGGCCGGCCTTTTCCAAGCCTTCGCGCATCTTGTAATAGTCCAGCCCGAGCACACCGCTGGCAAAAATGGCGCGTTTGGCACCTTCGTTGGCCTCACGTGCCTCGGCCGCATCGGCCACCTTTTGTGCGATGGCAGCGGGCACCACCACCACGCCGTCGATGTCGGCAATGACCACGTCGCCCGGCTCCACCTGGGCACCGGCGCAGACCACGGGGATATTGACCGAGCCGAGCGTGGCCTTGATCGTGCCTTTGGCGTGGATGGCTTTGGAGAACACCGGGAACCCCATCTCGGTGAGGTCTTTCACATCGCGCACACCGCCGTCAATGACCAAGCCCACCGCGCCACGCGCCTTGAACGAGGTGGCCAGCAGGTCGCCAAAAAAGCCATCAAAGTTGTCGGTGGTGCAGGCGGCTACCACCACGTCACCGGGCTGCAACTGCTCGGCAGCCACATGCATCATCCAGTTGTCGCCGGGTTGTAGCAGCACGGTCACCGCCGTGCCGCAGATCTTGGCCTCGGTGTAGATCGGGCGCAGATAGGGTTTCATCAGGCCAACACGGCCCATGGCTTCGTGGATGGTGGCCACACCAAAGCGTGAGAGTTTGTCGACCGCCGCTTTGTCGGCGCGGGTGATATTGCGTTTGACGATGCCGAGGTTGTTCATGGTCTTGCTCCGCAGGTGGTACGGGTTATTGGTTTTTGGCTTTGAGCAGCGCATCCAGCCGTGGGAACACACGCCGGGCGTTGCCTTCATAAATTTGCTGACGGTCTGCGTCACTCAAAATTTTTGACGCCTCGATGTAACGTTTGGTGTCGTCGTAGTAGTAGCCAGTTTCGGGGTCGATGCCGCGCACCGCACCAATCATTTCGCTGGCAAACAACACGTTTTTGACCGGGATCACGGTGTTGAGCAGGTCGATGCCGGGCTGGTGGTAGACGCAGGTGTCAAAGAAGATGTTGTTGAGCAAATGGTCTTGCAGCAGCGGTTTTTTGAGCTCCTGCGCCAGGCCACGGAAACGCCCCCAGTGGTAAGGCACCGCGCCGCCGCCGTGCGGAATCAGGAACTTGAGCGTCGGGAATTCCTTGAACAAGTCGCTGGTCAGGCACTGCATGAAGGCGGTGGTGTCGGCGTTCAGGTAATGCGCGCCGGTGGTGTGGAAGCACGCGTTGCAACTGGTGCTCACGTGGATCATGGCGGGCAGGTCGTACTCCACCATCTTCTCGTAGATCGGGTACCAGTGTTTGTCGCTCAAAGGCGGTGAGGTCCAATGGCCGCCGGATGGATCAGGGTTCAGGTTGATGCCCACCGCTCCGTAGTCCTTGACACACTTTTCCAGCTCGGGAATGCAGGTGGCAGGGTCGACACCGGGGCTTTGCGGCAGCATCGCCACCGGCACAAAGTGCTCGGGAAAGAGCTGGCTGACGCGGTAACACAGCTCGTTGCAAATCGCCGCCCAGGTGCTGGAGACGGCAAAGTCGCCAATGTGGTGCGCCATGAAGCTGGCGCGTGGGCTGAACAGGGTCAGGTCGCTACCGCGCTCTTTCATCAGGCGCAGCTGGTTGGACTCGATGGACTCGCGCAACTCGTCGTCGCTGATCTTCAGGTCAGCCACTTTGGGCTTGCTGGCCGGGTCTTTGATGCCGGCAATTTGCTGGTTGCGCCAGGTTTCCAGCGCTTTCGGGGCTGTGGTGTAGTGGCCGTGGCAGTCGATGATCATGTGTCTCTCCTTTTATGTTATTTTTAGCCTCTAGCCCTTGATGAATAAGGGCATATAGCTATCAAATTTACGCTATTAAATGCCTAGGTCAGCGAGCAGGTTCGGCAAAATCCAGCGGCAGGCCAACATAGTTCTCGGCCATCACCCGCGACCCGGCCTCGGAGTGGACCAGGTAGTCCAGCTCTGCCTCCTGAAACTTGGCGGTGATGGGGCCATCGTCCGGAAAACGGTGCATCAGCGAGGTGAACCACCACGAAAAACGCTCGGCCTTCCAGATGCGGCGCAGGCAGCGCTCGGAATAGGTGTTGATGCCCTCCTCGCTACGGTTTTGGTAGAAGTCCACCAGCGCGTTGCACAGGTACTTCACATCGGTGGCGGCCAGGTTCAGGCCCTTTGCGCCGGTGGGTGGCACGATGTGGGCCGCGTCACCGGCCAGGAACAGGCGGCCAAAACGCATCGGCTCAGTCACAAAACTGCGCAGCGGGGCAATGCTTTTCTCGATCGACGGCCCGGTGACCAAACGGGCGCGGGCATCGTCGTCGAGCCGCAGGCGCAGCTCTTGCCAGAAGGCGTCGTCGGTCCAGTCCTGGATGCGGTCGGTCAGCGGCACCTGCAGGTAATAACGACTGCGGGTTTTGCTGCGTTGGGAACACAGCGCAAAACCGCGCGGGCTGTTCACGTAGATCAGCTCGTCATGCACTGGCGGTGTGTCAGACAATAGGCCGAGCCAGCCAAAGGGGTACACCTTCTCAAACTCCTGGATCGACTGGCGCGGCACGCTGGCCCGGCACACGCCGTGAAAGCCGTCACAACCCGCGATGAAATCACAGGCCAGCTCGATGGCCTGGCCCTGGTGGGTGAAGGTGACGCGCGGGTGGGTGGTGTCAAAGTCGTGGACCTGCACCTCAGACGCTTCGTAATACGTGGGCAGGCCCGCAGCGGTGCGGACGTCCATCAAATCATGGGTGACTTCGGTCTGGCCATAGACCACCACGTTTTTGCCGCCAGTGAGTGCGTTCATGTTGATGCGGTGGCGCTGCCCGGCGTAGAGCAAATCGAACCCGCCATGCACCAGGCCTTCGTGGTGCATGCGTGTGCCCACACCGGCTTCATCGAGCAGGTCCACGGCCACCTGCTCCAACACCCCGGCGCGGATGCGGCCCAGCACATAGTCGCCCGAGACCCGCTCCACAATCACCGCGTCAATACCGGCCTTGTGCAACAACTGGCCCAGCAGCAGACCCGAAGGCCCGGCGCCAATGATGGCGACCTGGGTGCGAATGGACAAACTCATGTGTGTACTCCTCTTATCAGTGTTTTTGGCCTCTGGCCCTTGTTTCATCAGCGCAAGCAGCTATCAAATACATGTCAGGCAGGCGTCATCCCCTGTCTTTTTTTGAGTACAGCCACCTCGCTGGAGGCCATGAAACTCAACAAGGCTTGCACCTCGGTCGGTCGTGTGCAGAGGCTGGTCATCGCAGCAGAAAAGGTGGTGGTGATCTGGATGACATCGGGCAAGGGGCCGAGCACCAAGATACCCGGCACATGGATCAGTTCGCTAAGCTGTTGAAAACCCATCGCCACCTCACCTTTGGCCACCAGACTGCCCACCGGCACACCGGGTGGGGCGGTAACCAGGCGGTTTTTGATTTGTTCGGTGATGCCCCAGCGTTCAAACAGTTGGGCCAACGCCACGCCGCTGGGGCCGGTGGAATAGGCCAGCGTCGGTGCGGCCAGCACAGCCTCGCGCACGGCCTCTTCGCTGCTGATGTCCAGGCCCGCGCTTCCCACGGGCACGGCAACCGCCACACCAGAAAACACCAACGGGGTCAAACTATCGGCAGACAGGTGCCCGGAAGCGATCAGCTTGGACATCGCATCCGAGGCCAGCACCACCAGGTCAAACACCTCACCGGCCTGCACCCGCTTGGCTGCGTCCACCCCGCCGACCGATTCGATCAATACCGACTGCCCGCTGGACTTGGCATAGGCCTGGGTGAGTTCGGCCAGCAGCTGTCGTGTGGCCATCGATGAGATGCCGGTGAGTGGTGCAACAGTGGGGTGGGTCGTGACTGACATGGCCAGGATTCTGTGGCTTGGCAGGGGTCATGCAAAGCGCAAGTCAACACTAGCAGTTATTTCAGATTGGCATAATGTCTGTTTAGTTATTCCCAATCATCGCCATGGACTTGAAACAACTGGAGTACTTTGTGCGGGTGGCCGAGATGGGCAGTTTCACCCGCGCCGCCATCGCTTTGGATGTGGCGCAACCGGCCCTGAGCCGCCAGGTGCGGCTGCTGGAAGTGGAGCTGCACCAGAACCTACTGATCCGCAATGGCCGCGGCGCCCTGCCCACCGAGGCGGGCAAACTGCTGCTGGCGCACAGCCGCGGCATCCTGCACCAGGTGTCACGCGCCAAGGAAGAACTCGGCCGGGTGCGCGGCTCGCTGGCCGGACGGGTGGCAGTCGGGCTGGCCACCAGCTTGGCGCGGGTGTTGACGGTGCCGTTGATCACCGCTTTTCGCGAGGCCCTGCCGGACGCCACGATCTCGATCAGTGAAGGTCTGTCGGTGGCTTTGCAGGAGTCGCTGATCAATGGCCGGCTCGACATAGCGGTCTTGTACAACGTCCAGCCCGGCAGCGAGATCGAGGTGTTGCCGCTGCAGGAAGAAGAGTTGTGCCTAGTGCAGGCGCGCCCCAAAGGCCTGGCCGAAGACCCGCCGCCCGGCCCGATCACGCTGCGCGAGCTGGCCGACTTGCCGCTGATCATCCCGAGCCGCCCCAACGCGATCCGCAGTCAGGTGGAGTCGGAACTGGTCAACCTGGGTTGCCGCCCGCGCATTGCGCTGGAGGTGGACGGGGTGTCCGCGATCCTGGACCTGGTGGAAGACGGCATTGGCAGTGCGGTGTTGTCGCGCAACGCGGTGGCCAACTCGGTGCGCCCCTCGGCCTTCACCGTGCGGGGCATCCATGCGCCGGTGTTACGCACCCGCATCTCTGCCGCCACCAGTTCCTTGCGCCCCAGCACCCTGACCCAGCAAACCACGCTGAACCTGATCCGCGAAACCCTGGCACGGGTGGTCACCGCGGCCTGACACACGGCAGCTTCAACATGAACCCTTCTGACCCCACCGGCAACAGTCCTGACAGCCTGGACGGCGCAGCGCCCGCCCAGCCCAGCGG
>NZ_JAHFZF010000022.1 GCF_018619435.1 Rhodoferax sp. U11-2br
GCCCGATGGCGCCTCTGAGACCGGCCACGGCCCGACCCGTACCGCCCCGCATCACCACGGCGAGCCCGACAGCATCCGCCCCTACCGGCGCGGAGACCCCTTAAAAAATATCCTGTGGAAACAGGTGGCCAAAACCGGCGCGCTGGTCAGCCGCGACAGTGTGGCCGCGCAGCAGCATGACCTCTGGCTCAGCCGCCCGCTGACCGCTCTGGCGCATCCCGAGCAGCAGCTCAACCGCCTGTGCGCCTGGGTGCTGCGGGCCGACCAGCTGGGTCTGCGCTATGGCCTGCGCTTGGGGGGCAAGGACATCGGCCCCGACCACGGCCCACAACACCTGCAACGCTGCCTGCGTGCGCTGGCTCTCGCATGAAGCTGCCCGACACCCTGAGCCACTTGCCGCGGGACACCCGCGACACGCTCTTTATGCTGCTGGTAATCGCATGGGTGGTGGCGCCCATGCTCTCCGAGTTGCCGCTGTGGTGTGGGCCATTGACTGGGGCGCTCATGCTGTGGCGAGGCGTGCTGGCCTGGCGTGGTCAAGCGCTGCCCTCACGCTGGTGGCGCCTGGGCCTGCTGGTGGTGGCGGTGGGTGCCACACTGCTGTCGTTCAGAACCCTGCTCGGGCGTGACGCCGGGGTGACCCTGGTGGTGGTCTTGCTGGCACTCAAAACCCTGGAGTTACGTGCCCAGCGCGACGCCTATGTGGTGTTCTTCCTGAGTTTTTTCCTGATGTTGACCAACTTCTTCTACTCGCAGTCTCTGCTGACCGCCGCCGTCATGCTGATCGCGCTGTGGGGCCTGTTGACAGCGCTGGTCAACGCCCACCTGCCGGTAGGACGCCCGCCGCTGTGGCAGTCGGCACGTACCGCGGGGGGCATGGCGCTGTTGGGCGCGCCGATCATGCTGGTGTTGTTTTTGCTGTTTCCGCGCATGGCTCCGCTTTGGGGCCTGCCGGGGGATGCGATGACCGGGCGCAGTGGCTTGTCCAACGACATGACGGTAGGCAACATCGCCAGCCTGGCACTCGATGACAGTGTGGCCATGCGTATCAACTTCAGTGGCACACCGCCAGCGCAGAGAGACCTGTACTTTCGTGGCCCGGTGCTGTCCAACTTTGACGGCGTGCGCTGGCGGCCCAGCGAGGCAGCGGGCGTGTGGCGCGCTGCCGACGCCGATCTGCAGGTGCAGGGCCCTGCAGTGACTTATCAGGTCACGCTAGAGCCCAACCAGCGGCCCTGGCTGCTGACAATGGACGCCACCCCCGGCGCGCCAGAGCTGCCACAGGGTCGCGCACGGATGTCGGCCGAACTGCAATGGCAACAAGACCGCCAGGCCACCGCCTTGCTGCGTTACCAGGCCACCAGTTACCCCCAGTTCAGCTACGGCAAAAACCAGAGCCCGACCCGGCTGGCGCCCTACCTGGCCTTGCCGAGCGGCTTCAACCCGCGCACGCAGGCACTCGCGCAGACCCTGCAACGGGAGGCATCTGCCGGTGAGGGTGCGAACAGCCACCTGGTGCAGGCCGCGCTGGAGCGTTTGCGTACCGGTGGTTTTGTCTACACGCTGGAGCCCGGTCTGTCTGGTCGCGACAGTGCCGACGAGTTCTGGTTTGACCGGAAGGCCGGGTTTTGTGAACACTTTGCGGCGGGTTTTGTGATCCTGATGCGCGGTGCTGGCGTGCCCGCACGGGTGGTCACCGGTTACCAGGGAGGTGAGCGCAACGCGGTGGACGGTTTCTGGACCGTGCGCCAGAGTGATGCGCACGCCTGGGCCGAGGTCTGGTTGCCAGGCCAGGGCTGGCAGCGGGTTGACCCAACGTCCATGGTGGCACCCATGCGCACCAGCAGTTTTGCCCGGCTGGAGCCACAGCGCGGTGTGCTGGCCGAAGCCATCCTGGGCAATGTCAACCCGCGTTTTGCGCTGAACCTGCGTGCCAGCTGGGATGCGCTCAACAACCGCTGGAACCAGTGGGTGCTGAACTACACCCAAGCCAGCCAGCTCGATTTGCTCAAAAGCATCGGTTTTGAGGCGCCCAGCTGGGAAGACCTGATTCTCTTGCTGTGTGCCATCGTGGTGACAGTGAGCCTGCTTGGCGCGGGCTGGAGTGCCTGGGAGCGGCAGCGGCAGGACCCCTGGCTGCGTCTGCTGGCACAGGCCCGGACTCGGTTGTTAAGCGCCGGGCTGCCCGCGTCAGACAACAGCACAGCGCGTGAACTGGCCGAGCAGCTGCGGGCTGCTCAAGGCGGAACCTCCACCGAGGTCCAGGCGCTGATGAACTGGCTGCTGCGCCTGGAAGCGCTGCGCTACGCCCCACCAAATGGGCACAGCAGCCACAAGCGCCAGCTCACTACACTGCAGCACGAACTCCGGCGCCTACGCTGGGGTGTTTGAAACACCGACTGACCATGCCTTTGCTTGCCTTGAGACCTTTACTTGCACTGCTTTTGATAGCTATCACCGCTTTACCCATAGGGGCTGAGGCCAAAAAACACCCACATCATCCGAAACACAAGGCCAAAACAGTGGCCAGCACCCCGGTGCCCGGCCCAAGTTATGCCCAGCGCAGTGACGCCATGCAAGCGGCCGACGAGATCGCCCAGCAGCGCGACCTGGACCCGGCTTGGGTGCGCCAAGCGATAGGGCAAGCGCGCTACATCCAGGGCATCGCTCAGGCCGTCACACCACCCGCCGTGGGTGTGGCCAAAAACTGGCAGCTCTACCGCAGCCGTTTTATTGAACCCAAACGCATCCGAGCCGGGGTCGCCTTCTGGCAATTACACCGCGACACCTTGCTGCGGGCACAAGCCCAAACCGGTGTACCGGTCGACATCGTGCTCGGCATCATTGGTGTGGAAACCATCTACGGCCAGCAAATGGGCACTTATCGGGTGCTTGACGCGCTGGCCACGCTGGCCTTTGACTTTCCCCAAAGTCACCCACGCGCTGGCGCACGCAGCCAGTACTTCAAAGGAGAACTGGCGCAATTTCTGAGCATGATGCAACGTGGTGACATCGACCCGACGCTGTGGCGCGGCAGTTATGCGGGGGCACTGGGTTTGCCGCAGTTCATGCCCAGCAGCTGGCACAAACATGCGGTGGACTTTGATGCAGACGGCAAGGTCGACCTGTTCACCAGCCCTGGGGATGCGATTGGCTCGGTGGCCAACTACCTGGCCGCTTTTGGCTGGCAGCCCGGGCAGCCGACCCATTTTGCTCTGAGTTTTGACAGCACCCGACTCGACCTGCCCACGCTGCTGGCGCCCGACATCCTGCCGACTTTCAGTGTGGCGGATGTCCAGGCCAAAGGTGTGGTGCTGGAGGCGGCTGCCCAGTCCCACCCCGGCAAACTGGCGCTGATTGAGCTGCAAAACGGTGATGCGCCGCCCAGCTACCTGGCAGGCACCGAGAACTTTTACGTGATCACCCGCTACAACTGGAGCAGTTATTACGCGATGGCGGTGATTGAACTGGGTCAGGCGGTCTTGAAAGCAGCAAAGCAGCTGGATGCGGCCACCACCCAGGACGCCGTTTTAGTGCCGGCGAGACCCTGAATATGCTGCACTAAAAGTAGCTACATGCCCTTATGGAATAAGGGCTAAGAGACGATTACCCCTTCAAACACCGGGTACAACTCGTCCACCCAGGTCTCTACCTCATCGGCACCGATCTGCAGAAAGTCCAGACACTGTGCCCCATGTTTTTCCCACTCACGCTGCTCTTTGACGCCCTCGTGGCGGGCCACCAGGTGGTCGGCAATGGCAGCGATGGCCACCAGCTGACGCACGCCCAGTGGCACATGGCTGTCGGTCAGTGATGAGAAATCATGGTGCAGCCGCACCGCGTAGACCACCTCGGCAGGCAGGCGCCAGGTTTTGGCCACAATCGCGCCCACCACCGCGTGGTCGGTGCGGTGGGCGGCGTTTTCGGTCTGGACAAAGGTGCGGTCCTGGCGCGCCATGGCCTCCACCAGGGTGCCGCTGTAGCCGCGCACACCTTGCAGCATCACCGGGATGCCGACGTGAAAAAACAGGCCGCAGGTTTTGCACACATCCAGGTCCAGCCCGTACATCTGCCCGGCAATGTGGGCCATGGCCAAGGAGCGGCGGGTGGACGACTCCCAGAAATGCTCAATCAGTGTCGGGTCAATGCGAATGGCGTTGCGCAGCAAAAACCCGGTCAGGATGCTGGCCGTGGGTTTGACACCCAGCATGTTGATCGCCTGCACCACCGACTGCACCGGTTCGCGGCGCGCGTACAAGGAACTGTTGGCCACCTTGATCAGCGCGGCGGCCATCGCCACGTCGGCACCCGCAATCTCGGCCACCCGTTGCGGGTTGGGGTCCGCCTGAGCCAGTTCCTCTTGCAATTGCACCAGCAACTGCGGACAGGGTGGAATGACAATATCTTTGACCGGACCCGCGTCGCGCGCGGCATCCAGTTCACGGTTCAAGGCTCGGATGGACATGCAAAAACTCCTGATGCCGATTATTGCCGCGAAACCCGGACCGGACCCCCGAGTCAGGTCAAACACAAGCGTGTCTGTGCTCCAGCTTCTTTGGCTCCTGGAACACATGCTGCTCCAGTGCGCGCGCGCTCAGCGGTCGCGAGAAATAATAACCCTGCAACTCGTCACAACCCAGGGCCTTGAGCTGGATGGCCTGCTGCTGATGCTCTACCCCTTCGCCAACCAGGCGCAGGCCCAGCGCGTGGCCCAGCGCAATGATGGAGCGCACGATGGCCAGGTCTGCCTCGTCATCGAGCATACTCTGTACGAAAGACTGGTCGATTTTCAACTCATCAATCGGAAACCGTTTGAGGTAGGCCAGGCTGGAGTAGCCGGTGCCAAAGTCGTCAATCGACAGCTGCAGGCCCAGCGCCTTGATGGCCAGGAGCTTGTCGCTGGCAGCCACCGGGTCGGCCATCAGATGGGACTCGGTGATTTCCAGCACCATCCGTTGGGGGTCACATCCGTGGCGTTCAATGCAGTGCTGCACCAGGCCCACCAGCTCAGTGTCGGCCAGCTGCGCTGCTGACAGGTTGATCGACAGATCCAGCGCATCCAGACCCATGGCCTCCCAGGCGGCTTTTTGGCGAAACGCCTCGTTCATCACCCAACGACCGATCGGCTGGATCAGGCCACACTCTTCGGCCACCGGGATAAAACGGGTGGGCGAGATCTCACCCAACTCGGCGCTGTGCCAGCGCAACAAGGCCTCCACACCCACCACCTGCTGGTTCTGTGCGTCCACCTGGGGTTGGTAATGCAGGCTGAATTCACCGCGCTCCAGCGCCAGGCGCAGGTGCTGCTCGAGCGACTGGCGCTCACGGATGGCCAGGTCAATCGAGACATCAAACACCCGGGCGGCATCGCGACCGGCGGTTTTGGCCTCGTACATGGCGGCATCGGCGCGGCGCATCAGCTCCACCAGATCGTGGCCGTCGGTCGGGAAGATCGCAATGCCCACACTGCAGGACACCCGCAGCTCATGACCATGCACCTGGTGCGGCTGGCGGATCAGCGGGATCAGGCGCTGCTCGGCCTGCCAGCGGGCCTGGGCACCGTCTTGCAGCTGGCGCAGGATCACCACAAACTCGTCCCCACCCAGGCGGCTGACCAGATCACCAGAACGCACCGACTGCTGCAAGCGCTGTGCCACCGACTGCAACAGGCCGTCACCGATGTGGTGGCCCAGGGTGTCGTTGATGACTTTGAAGCGGTCCAGATCAATGAACAGCACCGCCAGGCATTCACCGCTGACGCTGGCCTGCTGGAGAGCGGCCTCCAGCATCTCGACACACATCGCACGGTTGGGCAGTTCGGTCAACACATCGTGGTGGGCCAGGAACTTGACCCGAGCCTCGGTGCGTTTGCGGTCGGTGATGTCAACCGCGATACAAATGTAGTGTGAGATGTCTTCCTGCAGCGAGGACTCACGTACCGCCGAGATCATCATCCAGGCCGGGTAGGTTTCACCGGTGCGTTTGCGCAGCAACACCTCGCCCTGCCACTCGTTGCGCTTGTGGATGGCGCGGATCATGTCGGACAACACCACCGCATCGATCACATCCGGGACATCGTCGGCCGTTTTGTGCTGCTCGTGCCCAAGCAGCCGCCCCAGATGTTCACCCACCACCTCATAAAAATCGTAGGAGGTGGCGCGGCAATAGGCCCGGTTGACACTGAGCACCCGCTGCTGGCTGTCCAGAATGATGATGCCTTCACTGGAGGCCTCAAACACCTTGGCCCACAACTCCATGCGCTGCTCCATGAGCTTGAGCACATTGATCGGGGTGAAGGTGGTCAGCACCGCGTCCTGGCCCTGAAAACTCAGGCGCCGTGCCGACAGCACCGCCCACGCGCTCTCCACACCACCGAGCCAACGCACCTCGAACTCGTCGATCTGGTCACGGTCTGAGAGTTGTTGGAAAAAGCGCGAACGCACGCCAGGCTCCAGGCCCTTGTGCCAGGGGTCGGTGGTGCAACCGGCCAGCCAGGGCTGGGCCGCTTCGTTGGCATGCAAGACCTGATGCTCGGGGATCGAGGTGACCATCATCGCCACCGGGATCGACTCCAGCAGCTCGGCCTGGGCCAGCGCCGCACGTGCGTTGGCGGCCAGATCCTCACGTGCCGAACGGTCCTGGTCGAGCTGCGCGAGCATGCCGTTGAAGGTGTGGACTAGGTGGCCGATCTCGTCCTGGCTGTCCCACTGCGCCCGCAGGTTGTAGTTGCCACTCTGGCGCACATCGTTGGCCACCCCCGCGAGTTGTTTCAAGGGTCTGGCAATCAGCCGCGCCACGGTGAACACCAGGCTCAGAATGGCCAGCAACAAGGCCAAGGCGGTGCCCAGATGGAGCCACATCTTGTGAAACAAGGCCTGCACACGGGCCTGCAACAAACCGTCCAGCGCGCGCGAGGAGGCACCCCAGGCCTGGCTCAGCGTGTCCAGCGACGCACCATAGCTTCGGGCAAAAGTCTGACGATCCTGCTCGGTGGTACCTTGCTCAGACGCCTTTTGAACCTGGCTGAGCAGCCCTGCCAACTGGGCATCCAATTTTTCCCGCTGCGGTTGCAAGGCGGCCTTGAGTGCAGGGCTACCGGCCGCCAGCGCCTGGGCATAGTCTGAGGCGATCCCCTGGCGAATAGCATCCAGCCGCCCCGCCAGAATCAGCAAAGTGGTGCTGTGGAGCGAGGACGCCGCCGCTGATTTCGGTGGACGCCTGCCGACGGTCTGCGCGGTGTCGAGCAGCACATCCACCAACTCGGGAAAGCGCAGCACCACCAGAGACATGTTGTAGTAGCTGTCCAAGTCGGGGTCGAGAATCAGATTCGATTGGTTGCCCACCGTGGTGATCAGTGCGCGGGCGCTGGACACCATCGGTTTGAGTGACGCTGGCAAAACCGTCGCTTCGGAGTTTGGCGCATCAAGACGGGTAACAAAGGTTTGGCTGTCGGCCTGTGCATTGAGCCGCACGTCATTCAACGCCCGCTGTGAAGCAAGCCGATAACGTGCGGCAGTCATGTCAACCTGGGCCAGGCTGGGTGTGCCGACCAGTGGCATCAACACATCACGCACCGCATTGGTGTAGCTGATGCCCACCATTTCCTTGCGGGCAAAGTCGATCGCCAGGTATTTTTCGTTGATCAGGATGCCGGAGACAAAAATCACCGCCGTCAAGTCCAACAAATAAATCAGCGTCAGCTTACGGCTGACGCTCAAGCGACCCAGCCAGGCCGCCACCGGCCTGAAACGTCGACTGATCTGCAGACGCATCGCCTGTCGCAGCGCCCTCACACTGGGGTCGGAATCAGAAAGTCCCGACTGATGTGGGCACCCAGGTCGTTGACCCGGTCCAGAAACTGCGTCAGGTAGGCATGCAGGCCGGTTGCCAGAATTTCGTCAATGCGACCGTATTCCAGCTCGGCGCGCAACTTGCCGGCCCGGCGCTGGGTTTCTGTTGATTGGTCATTGGCCACCATTTTGAGGTTACCCACCACCTCGTTGAGGCTGGCATGCAGGCTGCGCGGCATGTCGGGGCGCAAGATCAGCAACTCAGCCACACGCTCGGGTTTGATCACGTCGCGGTAGACCTTGCGGTACACCTCAAAGCCACTGACGCTGCGCAAAATGGCGCTCCAGTGGTAGAAATCGTACTCTTGGTCTTTCTTGAGATTGGCCGTGCCATAAAAGTCGCTCTCAACCGCATGGAACTTCACATCCACCAGGCGCGCGGTGTTATCGGCGCGTTCCAAAAAAGTGCCCAGGCGCATGAAGTACAGCGCCTCATCCATCAGCATGGTGCCTACCGTGACACCCCGCGACAGGTGTGAGCGGAACTTGACCCAGTCAAAAAACTGTGCGGGATCCTCCTCGAACTCACCCACCTTGACCTTGCGTTTGACTTCCAGCCAGGTCTGGTTGAGGGTTTCCCAGACCTCGGTGGTGAGGGCACCACGCACGGCGCGGGCGTTTTCACGCGCAGCGGTCAGGCAAGACAGGATGCTGGATGGGTTGCTCTCGTCCTTGACCATGAAGTCCATCACCTTTTTGGCATTGATCTCGCCGTGTTTTTCCTGGTAGCTGAACATCAGCTCGCTGATCGACAGCAGCCCCTGCCAGCCGGACAGCGCCACGGCCTCGGACTGCGGCAGCAGCGAGGTTTGGTAATTGACATCGAGCAAACGCGCGGTGTTTTCTGCTCGCTCGGTGTAACGGTTCATCCAGAACAGGTGGTCGGCGGTTCGTGACAACATAGGTGGCTTTCTTGGGTGATCTGGGTGCTCAGCTCGCGTCGGGCTCGGTGCTGGATTGGGTCTGCGACTGTGCCGCGTGGACGGCGGCAGAGCGGTCATCCTCCAGAACCCAGGTGTCCTTGGTGCCCCCCCCTTGTGAGGAGTTGACCACCAGCGAGCCTTCTTTCAGCGCCACACGGGTCAGGCCACCCGGCACCATCTGCACGGATTTGCCGCTCAGCACATACGGGCGCAGGTCGATGTGGCGTGGGGCAATACCACTCTCCACAAAGGTCGGGCAACTCGACAAACTCAGTGTGGGTTGCGCGATGTAACCCGAGGGGTTGGCCTTGACGGCTTTTTTGAAGTCTTCGACCTCGGCCTGGGTCGAGGCGGGACCTACCAGCATGCCGTAGCCGCCAGCACCGTGCACCTCCTTGACCACCAGGTCTTTCATGTTGGCCAGCACATAGGCCAGGTCGTCCTTGTTGCGACACATGTAGGTCGGCACATTGTTGAGGATGGGCTTTTCACCGAGGTAAAACTCGATCATCTTGGGCACATAGGGGTAGATCGACTTGTCGTCAGCCACACCCGTGCCGACCCCGTTGCAGATGCTCACATGGCCAGCCTTGTACACATCGAGCAACCCGGCGCAGCCCAGTGTGGAGCTGGGGCGAAACACCGTGGGGTCAAGAAAATCGTCATCCACACGGCGGTAGATCACATCCACCCGCTGCGGGCCACGGGTGGTGCGCATGTAGCAGAAGTTGTCCTTGCAGAACAAATCCTGGCCTTCCACCAACTCGACCCCCATCTGCTGCGCCAGGAAAGCGTGCTCAAAATAAGCGCTGTTGTACATGCCGGGGGTGAGCACCACCACGGTGGGTTCTGCGGTGGTGGCAGGACTGCTCTCGCGCAGGGTTTCCAGCAGCAAGTCAGGGTAATGCGCAATCGGCGCCACCCGGTGTTTGTTGAACAGGTCGGGGAAGAGGCGCATCATCATCTTGCGGTCTTCGAGCATGTAGCTCACGCCGCTGGGCACCCGCAGGTTGTCTTCGAGCACGTAATACTCACCCTTGCCCTGGGCGTCAGGTGCACGCACCATGTCGATGCCCGAAATCTGTGAATACACCTGGTTGGGCACATCCACACCGATCATCTGCGGACGGAACTGGGCGTTTTGTTCAATCTGCTCGCGCGGAATGTGCCCAGCTTTCAGAATCTCTTGCTCGTGGTAGATGTCATGCAGAAAACGATTC
Source organism: Rhodoferax sp. U11-2br (assembly GCF_018619435.1). Taxonomy (GTDB): domain Bacteria; phylum Pseudomonadota; class Gammaproteobacteria; order Burkholderiales; family Burkholderiaceae_C; genus Rhodoferax. The sequence continues at coordinate 9,994 of NZ_JAHFZF010000022.1, forward strand.
AGGGCGTTGACGCGCTGGGCCAGACCGGCCTCCAGCATGCGCCACTCGTTGGCCGGGACGATGCGCGGAATCAGGTCAAACGGAATCAGCCGCTCGGTGCCCGCACCGTCCTCGTCCTTGTCGCCATACACCGCAAAGGTGATGCCGACACGGCGGAAGATCATCTCAGCTTCTTCACGGCGTTTGGCCATCATGTCGCCCGGCTGGCGGGCTAGCCATTCGTCGTAAATTTTGTAGTGATCGCGGATTTGTGCGCCATGGGTGAAGAACTCATAGGGCAAACGCGTATACATCTCGTCGAATTTCTGCATGAATATCTTCTCCTGAGCAAACGATAGCAAGCTTTGGGCCAATCAACGGGCTACTGCCTCTGCCGCACATGTCTGTTTATGCACCTTTTTCCTGTCATCAGGCTTTCCCTGCAGTGCCTCCTGCAGTGCCGATGTCACAGCTTTCTCCCAAAAACTGCTTTGTAAGTAAGCAAGGGCTTTGAAGATCGGCCCTCAAGGCACCCGGTGGTGCCAGTAACGCTGATCAACCTGGCGCTGACAGCGCACAGTCTGCGACCACCACGACTGCCAGGTCATGGCACCACAATGGGGCGTATCAAACAAGCGGGTTCCAAGGGCTTGATAACGCACCAAAACAGGGTCGGCAGGGTGACCAAAGCGGTTTCTGTAACCGGTTTGCACCAGCGCAATGCGCGGTTGCACTGCCTCCAGAAAGGCGCCACTGCTGGAGGACTTGCTGCCATGGTGTGGCACCAGCAGCACATCCGCACGTAATTTGGGCACGGCACCGGGCGGACCACTGGCCAGGGCCTGCACCAATTGGGCTTCCTGCGGCTGCTCGATGTCTCCCACCAGCAAGGCTGTCTGCTGGCCGTTGGCGATGCGCAGCACACAACTCAAGGCGTTGGGCTTGGTGAGCCGACCATAGTCGGTGGCCTGCGGGTGCAGCACCTCAAAATCCACCCCGTCCCACCGCCAGCGCTGGCCTGCCACACAGCGCGTGGCCGGGTCCTGTGTGACCAGGCTGTCCTCACCCGCCATCGAGCTGATCAGCTGGGCCTGCGGCTGCATGCTAAGCACCGCCTGGGCGCCACCGGTGTGGTCGCTGTCGCGGTGGCTCAGCATCACAGTGTCGAGCTGCATCCCCAAAGCCCGCAGCAAGGGCACCAGCACACGCTGGCCGGCATCACTTTCGCTGCTGAAACGCGGGCCGGCGTCGTACAACAAGGCATGGTGTCGGGTGCGCACCAGCAGCGCACTGCCCTGCCCGATGTCTGCCGCCAGCAACTCAAACTGGCCAGGTAGTGGCCTGGGGGCCTGCCACAACAGCACCGGCAGCACCAGCGGCAGTGCGGCCAGACGCAGGCTCCAAGGCAGGCGCAAGGCCAGCAGCGCGCCTCCCAGCACCGCTGCCGCGCCAGCCCACCACGGGGCTTTGGCCACCCAGAGCACCGACCATGGCCAGCTTGCCAGCCAGCGCAGTACCTCGCCCATCAGGTCAATCACCCCAGCGGCCCAGGCCCACAGACCTGGCACAACCACCCCGACCATGGCCAGAGGTGTCACCAGCAGTGTCACCAGCGGAATTGCCAACACATTGGCTAGCAGCCCCACCAGCGAGACCTGGCCAAACAGCAGCAGGCTCAAGGGCGTGAGCGCCAGCGTGATCACCCATTGCTCGCGCAGCATGGCAACAAATCGACCCCTAGCCCTTTTATCGATTGAGCTGACAGCTCCCGAATCTGAAGCAAATAAAACTCCCACAGCGACAAAACTCAGCCAGAAGCCAGCCTGCAACAGGGCCCACGGGTCCAGCAGAACCACCGTCACACAGGCCAGCAACCAGACCTGCGGCCATGGCCAGCGCAGACCCAGCAAACGCAAGACCCCCACGGTGGCCAGCATCAGCACCGTGCGTTGGGCGGGCACGCCCCAGCCGCTGAACAGGGCGTACAACGCCGCCAGCACCAGGCCACCCAGCAAGGCCGCACTCGGTGCACTCAGCCACAGGCACAGTCGCGTGGAACGTCGCCACAAGCTTCCTACCAGTGCAGCGGCCAGCCAGGCAAACATGGTGATATGGAGGCCCGAAATGCTCATCAAATGGGCCACACCGGTGGCACGAAACACATCCCAGTCGGCCCGTTCGATGGCAGCCAACAAAAGAGTTCTTCCCTGGTTAAATCCCCGACGAAAGTTCTTCCCTGGAACGTGCTTCTGAACAATTCGCAAAGAAAGTCCTTCCCTGACCATTCGCCCTTCGTTTTTTGTGAACAAAAGAGTTCTTCCCTGGGGGCTGCGACGGCAGGCGCGCTACCATCGAGCCAACGAGGCTCCATGGAAAACAAGCTCTGCAAAATAACGCTCTACCTATCAGTTGCGTTGAGCTCAACTGCCTTTACGCAAAGTTCCGCCGAAAGTTTGGCCAGAGAACCAATTTCTCTTTACCAGCCAGCACAGCGAAGCTCTGACTTTGACGGATGCAAAGATGTTTTCCCAGGCGGCGTACCTATTGCACTGAATTCGGTGTCGGAAAAATGGAAGCCCCGTGGCTTATGCTCAAACAATTTTGCAGTTCTGCATTCTGGGCTTTCGCGCACACCGCTAGTCGTGGTCGAAAGGCTCTACGGCACGCTCCTTAAGGGTGCATCAGGCTTAAAAAGAACCAATGTCTTTTTCGAGGACCCGCGGCTACCAAAGGCTGAGCGGGCAGCCTTGAGTGACTTCGAGGGAAGTGGGCTGGACCGAGGCCACCTCGCCGCTGCGGCAGACCAGACCGATGAGATTGCGATGGCACAGTCCTTTGCCCTGTCCAACATCGTTGCCCAAAATGCAGTCAACAACAGGGAAATATGGTCAAAGCTGGAGGCGGACACTCGAAAGTATGCGCTCAGGGCCAAGGGACCAGTTTTTGTTTACTCTGGCCCGCTGTTCAAAGAAGGCTTAAAAACCATCGGTGCCGGCGTTTGGGTGCCAACTCATCTATTCAAGCTCGTTCACGACCCGCAGGCAGATAAGACCTGGGTTCATTTGCTACCCAACGACTCAACTCCTTATAGAGGACCGCCGTTATCCTATGCTGATTTCGTGAAAGATTGGGGATGGGACGTGCTTAACAAGCAGCGCTGACTGAAGCTAAATCAGCAAGGGACGTATCTCTTCTTACCGCTCTTGCTGTAAACGTAGCAGCCACCCCGCGGGCCCACGTGTGTGGCGGCCGGGGCGGTGTATGTCGGAGTTGTCTGGGTCGGCGCCGGGGTAAGCCTTGCCAGTTCATGCTGCTCGAGTCTTTTCTCCAAGGCGGCTATTTGAGCCTCCAGGTCGGCTACCTCCTTCTGAAGTGCGTCAATCTCGACCTGCAACTTGACCTCGCTCAATCTTTGCCTCTTGGCGGCCAGCGTTTGCCGCGTCGAAGCCAACGTGGCCCGGTCACCCACAGTGTCATACGCTGGGACTGTACCGGGAGGTGGTGAATACACCCCAGAAACAGGGGCTGCGCACCCGAAAAGCAGCGCGGCGCATGCCAGTAAAAGAACTTGGCTCAGTTTCATTTTTTACTCCCTGTTTTTGCGAACGCTTATGGGCATGATGGGCCGGCAAGTCGAGCCATTCTAGGCCTAGGACAGGCTACAAGTTAGCCAGGCCGTGGGTCGGTTCTTCAAGCGTGAAACGAACGTGCAGTGGTGCCTAAAATCGAGAGGACGGGCGCTGATGGAGGGCCGTAGGGGTGCCGACAACGCCGAACGCAAGTCCCGTGGACGCGCTCACACTCATCAGGGAGTCCAACGCTTCACAACAATGTAAGGTCGCTCTGTGCCTGGGCCAGCAGCTTTGCCGCTTGGTCCAACTGCGGCTGCAGTGAACTGGCGCGCGAGGCTGCCATTTGCTTAAATCGCTGCAATTCGGCAGCGCCGCCACGCAGGCTTGCTGAAATTGCGCTCTTGCGAGCACCAAACTTTGCCCGCACTGTATTTTTATCGGCTTCTGAGACTGCATTTGCAGGGTTGAACACAAACCGCCGTTCGACACTTGCCTTCCAGTCAGTGACCGCGCGGGTAAGGCTTTCGCCAAACCCCCGGACCTGCATCACTTGATTTCGAGAAACGTCTGCTGCCGTTTCTATGCCAAAAGACCGGAGTGCAGCCTTTCGAGCTGGGCCCACCCCCGGGATGTCCGCGGTGTCAATAAAAAACCTCTCCAGAAACTTCTGCTTCTGGCGCTCTTGAGCCGTGGAATGCAATTTACTCAGTTCTTGGGCCTCTTGCGCTGGGATTGCCTGCAGCTCGTCTTTAAGCTTTTTCAGCTCCGCCTTCTTCTGATGGAACCCCTCGGGGCCTGCCTCATTTTTCATTCGCCCGAGAATCGAATTGAACAAATTGCGAGCAGACTCTTCGGCTGCCTTGCGCTTTTTCCATTCTTCTGCGCGCTCATTCGAGCCCGACGAGCCTGCGGCGGCCCAAGCGAACCAGGCCCCTAACGCAAACAATATCCATGCCTGTGGCATGGCGGCAACGCAGGCAAAGGCGACGCAAACAACAACTACCCTGAAGAAAACAGCAGTCCCTCCTCCAGGGACATTTGCCGGCAAGGGGGTTGGCACCACTGAGATGCCGCCTATGTTTGGCTCGGAAACGGGCGGCGGAGCGGGTATTGCCTCTATTTGAGCCCACACCTGGGTCAAATTGAACCCGGTTTCTGTCGTGGTGTAGGTGCCGCCAAGGTCAATGAAATAGACCACGCCCTGTTGCTCAAGTGCGCACCAGGGGCACTTCGGAAGGTGGTCTGGGTAGACGTGAACCGAAGACGCACCACACTTCTTTAGCCGAGTCCGAACGCCGTCCAGGGCGTGCTCCCACTGTTTTGCAGTAGGTCTCCCACCCAACGCGCCCTTTTCAGTAAAAGCCATCTGAAACATGGCTTCCATACTGTCTGGCACCATTGACAGGGGAATCGAACGCGGTGGCGGAGAAATCCCCCGGCTCGCCGCATCACGGGAATATGCGTATCGAAACCCCTTGATGTCAGTCTCCAGCGCGTCTCCTACGCCAGACTTCAAAGGAACACCGGAATACGGGTGTCGGCCCCCAAAAAGTAGGTGAAATATCAACAGCGCCAGACCAAAGTTGTCATGGTTGGCCGTTCTTGTGAACCCTTGGAACGACGAAAGGCCCTGCAGCTCAGGTGGAGTGAAGTGGGCGACACCAACCTCGCACAGATGTAAAACGCCTTTAGCGTTAACCTGAAATGAGTCGCTGTCGATGAGGACGACCTTGCTGTCGCCCCCCACCAAGACGTTGCCCTGGTTTACGTCCCCAAGCACATGTCCATGAGTGTGCAACGCATCGAATGCAGCGGCGGTGTTCCTCGCCACATAAAGAAGGAAGTCCCACGCTGCTTTCGGGCGGTCTTGCCTCCGGTGGGCCGGACTGTAGACCATGTGAACCGGGTCTTTGCCCACCACCTGTGGCATCAAAAACCCTGCGACCGGACCACCCCTTGAGGAATGAATCGTTTCCTGCGGCCAAGCCACGTAGTTCAGCAGTTGCTGGTCAGCAGTGCTGGCCATAAAGGTCAGCTTCGCTTGCTTCTTTGCATCGGGGAGCTGGTGGTATAGCTTGACCACCTGGTTTGACAACGATGGGGTCTCGAATACAGTGCCCTCGCCACCCTTCCCAAGTTCGCGCCCAAGCTGCAGCGACGTTCCCTTGGATGTAAACAGCGTCTTGGCCATACCGCCTACTCGGTGAGGACAGCCAATGCCAAAGTCTTGTCGTCGTCTGTGCGGTCGTTGACCGCCGGACTTTGGAGGAACCGAACCAGCGCGCCATGCAATTGGTCATCCTGCTCAGGGCTGGACGCACCAAGCACCTTGAAAAACTTGTCGAAAAACGGTTCGTGGGCCGTGTTTTCCGCCATATTAAGCGCCAATCGCTGCAAGCCATCGCTGAAAACCGCTATGCGCGAGGCAATGCCCGGGTATGTTTTTGTCACCATTTGACTGACTGCGTCTTCGTCAGAAATGAAGTGCGTCATATTGGCGTACTCCCCAGACATTGGCACAACAGGAACTTCCAGCCCTTGGCCCACATCCAGCACAATTCCGCCATCCCCAATCTGCAGGACTAACGTGCCTAATTTGCATGACAGCACGCCCAAGAACGTGCAAGCGAGGTCACGAGCTTTGAGCCCAAGTGCGTCTGCCCTGCCATACAACTTGTCGCGAACGTGCATGACACACTGCGTAGCGAGCTCGTCACTGAGCCCAAATTCCGGCTGTCGCAGTTTCTTGTCAACAAAGTCCGCCGCGGCCTGGATAGCTAAGTCTGCGCCCTCACCGCCGTTGGACGCGCTCCCGGCCCCGTCCGCCACAAACAATTGCAGGAATGGCATACCGTTGGCCGTTGCGCCAACTTGGGCCCAACAACTGTCTTCGCAGTCGCGGCCAACCGCAACATGTGAGGTGCCAACTTCTGAGGCACATACAACTCGCCAGCTCAAACGGCTGCCCAGCCTTTGGGAGACTCCAAGGGGACTTCTGTGCCGGGAGTGGAGCGAGAGACTGACCGCAACGAGCTCGAAAGCCAGCTGAAAAGTTCGCGGAACTTCAACCCTTCAAGCGAAAGTGGCTCACGAGCGCTGCTGATTTGCTTGAGCACGTCCATGTTTGCCCCTTTGACGCCAATGGCGAAGAAAGCAAACTGCTTGGAAGCTTCACCTTCACGAACCGCAGCAGCTGCTGCTTGCCATGCGTCTGTCGGCCCACCATCGGTAATCAGGAAAACCCATGGACGGTAATACGAAATGCCATTTGACCGGTATTCATTCTTGCGGTCTTTAACCAGTTCCAGGGCCTGCATGATGGCGCTGCCCATGGGGGTGTCACCTTGGGCCACGAGCGTTGAAGGATAGAACGTCGAAGCACTCGTGAATGGCATTTCAATCTTTGTAGGTCCAAAAGTGACAATGGCAACCTCTACCCGCTTCATTGCGAGTGCGTCAGCCGCCAACTCGTCTTTGAACACTGCCAGCCCAGCGTTCAGCTCATTCAACGACGCACCACTCATGGAGCCTGATACATCCAACAGGAGCACACATGGGCATCGGGGCTCCGGATTGCTCGCAAAATCGTTGGTATCAAATGAAATCTGGTCGCTCATCGTCACTCCCTTTGCGGTTACTCTAAAATTTGAAAAAAAGTGTATCAGAGCCCAGCCAGCGCCCAATGCGGCCAGCGCAGAAGAATGTAAAAAGAGCGACCGTCTTAGCGCTTGTCGCCGTATAGCGCTCAGTAACGACCAAAAGCTAAATGTGGTCCGAGAATAGACGCGGGGTTGTACACGGCACGTTTCGGATTGGTAAGCCAGCCCCATCCGCGATGGTGCTTTGAGCCCGAGGCTATGCGACCACCAATTCGCGCCTGAGGCTATTGAGCGGACGATAAAACGGACACGCTCTACCTCAAAGAAGAGAGAAATGCTCACCGTATAGCCCTCACACCAATCGGTCCAGATTGTTCCCAGAAACTTGCACAAATAAGTGTTCCCATTTATCATCAAATCATCAGTTCTGAAATACCGGACTGAGTTGGAAGTTGGGGTGGCAACCTGCCGTGGAGCTGACGAACTTCGTCAAGATGGTAAATAAGCTTTTTTGAAACTTCCAAAGTTGAGCAGCTGACTGAGGCTGGTGGCTAATCGGCCACGAATCACGCGTCGACAAACTCCACATCGAAGCGTCCTTGAATGGTCTATGGACCAGGGGATGCTATTGATGCTGACTTCACACCTGAATACTCTCCGAACCAGTTCTCGTGCGGGATACCTGCGCAGAGGTGAATGCTCACTTCCACGGTTCGGCGATTGGTTAGGGCATTGCCATTTCAGTGCTGGATTGAGGACCGTCCTGTGAAAGGCACTGGTCAACTTGTCCTTTTTCTGGACTTTGATGGTGTCTTGCATCACGAAAACTGTCTTTGGCATCCCAAAAAAGGAGCTTACCTCGTCGCGCCGTCGCGATACAGTCTTTTTCAACACGCTGAATCCCTTGTCGCCGAATTGGTGCCGTTCCCCAACTTGCAGATAGTTCTGTCGACCTCTTGGGTCGTCAGATATGGATTTTCCGCAACCAAAAAGCGACTTCCCGATGCGTTGCAAAGACGGTGCATCGGAGCAACTTTTCACTCCCGCGCGATGGACAAGCAAACGTTTCTTCAGACACCACGAGGTGAACAGGTGCTTGCTGATGTGTCAATGAGACGGCCCGCTCGCTGGGTCGCATTGGACGACAACTTCGAAGGTTGGCCTGCCAATGTGCCGTGGATTCAGACAGACCCATATGAGGGAATTTCAGGGACTGGCGTTTTGGACAAGCTCCGGAAAGTGCTATGGGACATGCACAACGTATAACAGCAGCAATCTGGAATTACTCGATAGGGTGTATGAGCATGAAGTGAGGATTCTGAATCGCAAGACTGGCATCACGTGCAGGTGATTCAACTACCACGGTGACAACATGACCTACCTCGTCAAGAAATACAGGGAGACCCAGCTAAACATCCTGATTAATCCGGGCGATTTCCGCTACGCTGAGTTATGAGGCAATTTCGCCACCCACATGACACCACGACTGAAATTTGTAATCGACGCGCTTTACAGACCGGGTACGACTAGACAGGTCTTTGCAGTCTCGCGGTCGGAAGCCGAGAGACTCCCGCCGTTGCCGACCGTAGCCATAATCTCCATCACTGCGCCTGAGCGGCCCCTTGCCAAAATTGAGGGGTTTGAACATCTGCTCCGGTTGAGCTTTGCAGATGTAGACCACCTCAACGGCGACCTATCCACGCGTGGTCGTGAAAAACTGAAAGAAGCGTTCACTATGCAGCAAGCCGTCGCCGTGCTGAAGTTTGTTGAGACGCTACCTCCGCGTATCAGAACCATCGTCGCGCATTGCGAGGGCGGGTACTCCAGGTCTGGCGCTGTAGCTTATGCGCTACATGAGCTTCATGGGTACTCTGCAGAACCAGAACGTCTCAAAGATGCTAACCCCTCTGTCATCAATATGCTGCGCAAAGCTGCTGGAGCACACACCGAAAATTGAACGTGGGTTATGAAAGTGGGATAAACCCGCATCTCAACTGACGACCAGAACCTGGACATGCAACTCATTGCAGAAGCTGGAGAACGCTTTGTGCACACCTCTTGGCTTGCTTTCGATTCAGCTTGAAAACTCAATGTGACGCGTCGTGGCACACAACAAGTTCATCGACATGCCCTTGCCCACTTACACGGAACGCAACAGACGCTCCAACAAAGAGGTTATGGACTTGAGCGTGCTTTATGGCTTTCCCAAAAAGAAAAATGTAGCTGTTTTCACCTTTCGAGTCCTGCACGTAGCCGAAACCCGCTTGAGGCTCAAGTCGTGTGACAGAGCCTGATTGCAAGATGACGGTTGTTTCAGCCTGTTGTGACATGATGAATCGCTCCTTCATGTTTTCAAATGTAGCGTATGCACAGAATTGTCACAACTCAGGATGCAGGGAAGGTTGCCTGCCGTTAAGTCAATCAACACTTTCAGGATGAGTTGGGGTATGGGGAGATACATTCGACGAATCTCAAATGCAAGAATCCCGCTCGCTGAGCCGATTCAAGTGCATAGCCAAAGTTATCGCCCCTGACAATGGCAGGCGGAACTAGACGCGGGCGATACCGAAAGCGGCCACATTCTCAACAGAAAGATTTCCGCACACGAATTGGACGAACAGCCGCCACTGGTGGCTCCACGTGAACAACTGGCTGGCCGCCGTGCCCCCCACTACGGCATCAATAGCCACTCTCCGAGTGGCGAAACCCGTAACGTGATGGCTTGAGCCAGTGGGTCGACCAAGTTGTGCCTGCATGCGCTTCACCGTGCCTTCAGTTTTTCCAGTTGTTCTGCACTCGGTGCATGGAAATCAGTCTTCGTACCAAATGACTTAAGGACGCCAGCCTCCATGGCGAAGGCGGTGGTGTGATACAGGCCGCCGCCAAACCCTCCCATGGACACCCCGATGTCGTTGCCTACATAGACGCTCTTCTCGCCGGCCAGCACCCATACCGGCTCAAGTCCCACGATTGCAAGCTTGCTCACGAAGTAGTCGCGAGACGCCACACCGGCCCCAGAACCACGCCAACGCAGTGAGGGGTCCTGCCATCGGAGCGTGCCGCCAGCGTCGACGTATTCTGGCGCCTTGCCGCTGCGCAGATGCAGGTCCAGCGCCTTGATGATGCCTGACGAGGGCAGCTGGAGCGCGAACCCTTCGTCGACCGAGTTGTCATTGCCGCCGCCTTCGGCGTTCAGGGATTCCACGATGCCGGCATACGGCGTCTTGATGCCAGCACTGATGTTCGGTTCCAACTCGATTGACTGTGGGTCGCGCCATCCGTGCTCGCCCAGGAACGGGAGCAGGGTGCCGCTTTCCCACAAGCGCGATGCATCACCACGGTGCCTGCCGAGCAGTTCCTTGGCCAGTTGGGGACCGTTGCCTTGAGCGGTGACCAGGCAGCTGACGCGTGACCAAGCGTCAGCGTGTGTGCGCCTGCCCTGCCCCGGCACAGCCCAGTGGCGAAAGCCATAGACCGTCAGCCAACGCTCGCCGTCGGGGCTCGTCACCTCGATTTGATTGACGTCGTTGCAAAGGTCGCTCTCGACGTGTACCCATGCAAGGAGCAGGTCGGTGTCTCCAGACGGCAGTCGGGGAGCTGCCGGGGTCCACCATGTGACTGGCGTCGCCGCCCAGCCGGTTTCGAGTGTGCTTCGAACAAGGAGGGATGGGTCCAGGTCCCACTTCATGTAGCGACCGACTGGGCCCGGCTCGAACGCCCTCAGCTTGCCGTCGTCTCCCCACGAGCACATCGCTAAGTTGTCGGTCAAGCGTGCCGTCGCCTCAGCGAGCGCGATGTACTGGTACTTCTTGCCGAGGCGCTCCACGCGGTGATTGCCCATGCGGTCGTAGCTGATACTCCCGCCCCTCTCAAACTTCTCAAAGAGCTCTTCGGTCCACCCGAGCTGGTGCGCTCGCTCGCAAATCCACCGCCGTACTGGCCCGTGGTCGAGCCCCGACGGGCGCCGGTTGTCGTCCCGCATACGAGTGGCCTCAAGAAGATGATGTTCCGCGAACTCGGCGTATTCGGTGCGAAGCTCTTCTGACAGCTTGTCCTTGAACGCCTCGTTGGCTTGCTCAATTTCGGCCCAGAGTTGCTCGGACTTGCCCGTGCCCTTCTTGTTGAGGGAAAAGTGCAGCGGCTGCCGGCGGTAGTCGAACGTCAGCTTGCGCAGCGCGAGATAGGACTCTTGCTGCTCAGCCGTTCCCTTGTCTATCAGCGCTGCCTGCCAGCGTTCGAAGAGTTCCTTGGTGGTGTTGCCGGCAAGGTAGCGCGGTGCATCTACGATGTCGTGCAACCAACTGCTCAGGGTGTAGTTGCCGAAGTCGCCGTGCTCGCTCGTCGAGGCGCAAATCGAATCCCCGTATCCACTCCCCTGGTATCTCTGAAGGTCGTCCTCCGATACAGGTTCCAGCGGCCAGGCTGACTTGAACTTTGCCCTGCACGTATCGAGGTACACCTCCGCTGGCAACTGGCCTGCGGCTTCAACGTAGAGCAGGAGACCGAATGCATAGTCCCGGGCCAACAGGTTCAGCGGTGGCTGCTTGCCTTCAGCAAAGTAGTTTTTCCAGACCGAAGCGGCCAGCACGCGGCAACGGGGTCGGTCCATGCCCTGCATCGCAGCGCCGTAGCAGGCGGCGAGGAGGCGCTCTATGATGTACAGGTCGTCGACGTCGGCGAACTGGTCGACGAGGGCCGCAGCGTGACCGAGCTTGCAAGAAAGCAGGTTCACGAGCGCCTTGGTGGCGCGGTCGCGCACAGCACGGTTGCTGGTCGACAAGAACCAGGTTAGCGTGACCGCTGCAAGCCAGAGGCGCTGCTCATCGACTTCGTTGGCGTCAGCCTCCCAGGCCCAGTCGATGAGCGAGACTACTGCGCCGCCCTCGCCCAAGTCGTCCTGCGCCAGAAACACCGACCATACAGCGTCTCTGTGCGGCATCGGACGCGGCCACAGGTCCTTGTGTAGCCAGTTGGCGTTGAACAGGTTCTCAGGTTCAGTGCTGACCAGGAGCATCAAGCCGTAGGCCGAGCGACTAGTGGCCTCGCATAGCTTCTCCACCCATCCGGCCGTTCGGCTTGTGAACGCCTTTGAACTTCTCCATGCCAGCGAATTCTCGAAAGCGTCGCAGAGTGAAGGGTCGTCGAGGGTCTCCTTGGGCAGCACATCGAACAGCTCGAGGTCGAACGCCTCCGGCAGTTGCACTGCCAGGGCCTCGATGACTCCAGCAAATTGCCAGCTACGAGACGGGTCGAAGTGGACTGCAAGTGGCGCTCGTTGGAACGAGCCTTTGACGTCAGCACGGTCAACTTGGCTGATGAGCCTTTTTGCACGGAGGTGGTCCGACAGTCGCTCGAACGTGAACCTGATGATTTCCTTGTGAGCGCCGCCGGGCTGCCATTCGACGTCCTGGGTGAGGACACCCTCTGACATGAACGCAGAAAAGAGGCTGTGCTCCGTGTAGCCGCCCGAGTTGTGGATATCTTCCAGCAGCTTGATGGTGTCTTCCATGGGAAGGCTTCCGCCGTCGCCACGAGCCGCACAGGCTTCCAGAAACTGCTCCAACGCCTTGCGCGGAATCTTCCGCTCGGGGATGAGCTTCAGCTCCCTTTGTATCTTATCCGCCACCGCAGTCAGGTAGAAGTCGAAGATGACGTTGACGCCGTCCATCCCCTTGGGCAACTGCTTGAGGCCCTCGGTGTCGAGGTACTCGCAGCAGGTTCGAAGGAACAGTGGGTTCTCGAACTCTCTCGCCAGGTTGGGAGAGCTTGGTCGCGCGATGCCGCGGCGGTCGAGGTAGGCCTTTGCTGCAGCGCCGGTATGGCCGGCAAAGCCGGGGTGCACGACGTTCTCAATACCCTTCAGTGGGAGGAAGCGGAAGTACGTGCTGCGCACAGTCAGCACCAGGGCCAGTCGAGGGAACTTCTGGACCAGCCGGATGAACCCTGGTAGGCGTGTCTCCCACAGTGCGATGCCATGCCTCTCGTTGAGGGCGTCAATCGCCAGCACAGCCCGGCAGTCGGCGGCCTCGGCGGCGGCGTCGAACGCGCCCAGAAAGTCGGCGGTTGTCACCTTGGCCAGGTCCAGCTGACCTCTGATTTGCTCCCAGGGGTCTCCATCGTTCAGGTTTCCGCTGAGGACCAGGATGAAGGGGCGGCCTGCCTCGAGCTGCTTGTGTCCGAAGTCAGCGATAAGATGCGATTTGCCGATGCCACCAGGGCCCGAGATGACCAGCTCGCGCTTGTTCATGAGCTGCCATCGCACGCTGGCAATTACCTCGCGGACATGGTCGACCGCCGAATAGAGGTCGAACAGGTCCTTGCGGGGGATGTAGCGGCTCTTCTCGGGGACCTTGTCTTCGACATCGGTCAGGGCCTCGGAGACGCTGTCGATGACCGCGGCCGCCATGTTCGCCCAGTTCTCCAGGGGCACCGACGCTTCCAGCGCCGCGGGAGGTGCGCCTAGACTTTGCAGCAGCGGCTCGCAGGCTTGTCGTACTAGGTCGGCAGCAGACGACAGCTTTTCGCGCGACAAGCTACCGACCGCGCCGTCCATTTTGTACGTAATCTCGGCTGCCCAGGTCGCAGGCACAGCGAGCAATTCTGGGTTGCGGGCCACCGCCTGCAAGGCCTGCTGAATCGGCAGCTCCACGTGGCTTTCGGGGCTGTAGCGCTCACCCAGGTTGTGACGCTGCACGTCAAGCTTGTCGCGGAACCAGGCCGAGCTGAACCTGACGGTGTCGAACCAGTAGCATGCTCGTCCAGAGTAAGCGGGGTCGTCGCGCCCAAGGCGTTCCCCGATGCTTGAAGCGCTCCAGAGTTCGATTTCGATGGTACTGCCTTTGGCGGCTGCGTCCTCGATGCTCTTCTTGCGCCACTTCTCGTAGCGCTGAACTTCGCTGGCCTTCCTGCCAGAGCGGTTATCACGCAGGTCGATGGGCAGGCAGACAACGAATATTGTCAACTGCGGATGGGCGATGAGCGCTCGCTGTAACGAGTCGTCCAGGTCGTTTACTTGTCCGTCATCGAATCCGTTGATGAAGTACTTCGCTTGCCAGCCAACCTCGTGCCCGTCCGCGTAGGTCCGGAAACACTCGAGGCCTTGGTCGGCTCCTGGACCTTTCCGGATGAACCGGGAGCCCGTAGCCGGGTTCTCCAAGGCAGCCAGCTGACAGCAGAGTTCTTCGAAGCCGCCGTTCTGCGTTCCTCGATGTTCACGAATATTTTTGAAATCCAAGCTCAACACCATGCACACTCCCATACTGTCCTGAGGCGTTAGCCAACTTTCTGGTTGTCACATTCAGTCTAGGCGGCAATATTTCCCGCTCCATGTGACGCGCCCAAATCAGGTGAGGGTAAGCACGGCGTCCCTACGTGGAGGTAATTGAGAGGCTTTTGGCGATTTACCTCTCCCTTACTAAGTGTCACTTCTTTCTGGCAACGCCCTTTGACGGCAACTGCGAAATATCCAGCGAATCGACTTTAAGTGCCCGCAACACCTCGAGCGCAAACGAAAAGTTGAACGTGCCACGGTTTATGCGGGTGTTCAGCGAATCGGGGCTGTGTTCATCTTCTGACCCCATCTCTTCCATCAGCTGAGATAGCCGCTTGAAACTCACGTCCTGCCGAACAAGTTCGAGCTTGATTAAGCGTGTTGCGTATTTGTGCCACCGTGTCTTTTCCGGTCGCTTTGGCTTGCTGGGCGCGAGCTCGGTGCTTGCCGTCACTCTACGTTCATGCATTTAAGTTGGTTCCAGACGTTGCAGAAAACCAAATTATCAGCAATTAATTTCGAGTTATAAAGGTCCATATTGAGCCCTATAGGTCCATAATAAATAATCAACACACTTACTACCTACAGGTTATTGAAGTCACTCTTTGGAACAGGTCATGTATATAAGTTTGCACAAGGCTGCGCGAGCCTTTGTCAATCCCGCGCGCAATGTATTGGCGGAGAACCATACCGGTCAAACCTCTTTGCAGGGCAACGGGGGTGGGGCATGAGACACGGTCCAAAAGTGTGGACGGAGAAGGTAATTTCGGAGCGATTTAAAGCAGGCTTGGGCACAGGTTCAGGCAATACCTACCGCCCTTGGCTGTCTGTTCACGACTTGTCGTCAAAAGGTCGTCAGACCCGCACAGTCATGCGCAAGCTCGACCGGGTTGTGCACACCCATTCTTACATCGAACGCGCGTTCCTCCTGGTGGCGGAGTTCATGGCGTCATTTCACGACGTCCAGGAGCAGTGGCCATTGCCGCGCGAGGTCACGCTGGGCGCTGCCGAAAGCTTGGGCATTCGCCACCCCACCTACCCCGTGAGCCGCATTCCTGTGGTGATGACGGTGGACTTTTTGTTGACAACGGTGACACCCGATGGTGAACTTATCAAAGTACCATGGGATTGCAAACGTGAAGAAGACCTTAAAGACCCACGAATTTTAGAAAAGCTGTCGCTCCACCGAGCGGCAGCCGAACACCTCAAGCTAAAGCCGTCCCGCCTGTTTACCGACCGCTCCGTGCCGAAGCAGGTGCTCCGCAATATCGAGTGGATACGGGCGACCCTGCCGCTCGCTGGCGAGCCGGACTGGGTTCACGCACTCTACCGCTCCGGCCCCGCCGACATGCTGCAAGACCTTGTGTCAACAGCGCCAAAGGCCCTCGTTTGGGACTACTGCGCTGACTATGACGCCCGCAAGGGATATGAGCCGACCACCGCACTGAGGATTTTTGGCTGGCTCCTGTGGGCACACAAGCTCGAACTCAACATCTCGGGTAGAGACGTTGCCTATCAAGTGGTCCGGGTGCCGAGCCCGTCCTGCATCGAGGTGGTTGCATGAACGCCATCACGAAAACAGAAATTGCGAAACTGGCCCAACCCGAGCTGCCGGAGGCCAGCGAGCCCCTGCAGGCGCTGGCCATCAACGACGTCCTGTCCTTTCGCGGAAAACTGGTGCGGCTGATTGCGGCGAACCCTGCGCAAGACATTGGGTACCTCATTGAAGTGCTGCCCACACCCTTTTCCAAGCCGACTCGTGCCTGCAGGACGGCCCTGCCATTCACCGACTCGTTGAAGCAACTTCGTGTGGAGGGCGTTCGCCAGGAGGACCCTGCCTGGGGTCGGCCGTTGTCACCAAGCGCCGCTGTGCAGACGATTCGGGAAGAACGGTATGCCCGTATCCGGGACCTTATCGCGAACCCGCAAATCCTGGAACCAATGACACGTGGGCCGCTACTGGTGGCGCATGCCACCAAAGTTGGTGTCAGCAAAAAAACGCTGCTGACGGACCTCCGAAACTGGTGGCAACGAGGCCAGGTCAAGGACGCCCTGATGGGCGACTACCACCGCTGCGGACGGGTTACGCAGGACACGCCGGGGGCCCTCGTGTTGTCAGAAAAGCCCTTGGATGGCGCCAATCAGGTTGTCCTTGCACCCGTGCGCGGCAAGGCACGGGGCCGCCACCCGATTGACGGCAACTACACACCCATGACATTGTCAGCCGCGGAAAAGGCTCGCATTCTGAAATATGGCCGTAAGAGATATGAGAAAGACAACACCGTGTCCATGCGTAGCGTGGTGGCAAACGTCATCACAGAGCTCTATTCGTTGAAGGACTCGACAGGCGCGCCGGCCAAAGACAGCAAAGGGGACCCCTTGCTGCCGCCGTTAGGCAGCAGGCCCACCCACAACCAAATCCGCTATCTCCTGCAGCGCATTTTGCCGGTGGCTAAGACCCATGCGAAGCGCAATGGCTCGTCTGACTACCTGAACAATTACGCGCCCACCACGGGGACAGTGTTAGATGACTGCATGGGACCGGGTGACGTGTACGAATGCGATGACACTACGTTCGACTTCCACAATTGCTCAGAAGTTGATATCACGGTAATCATCGGAAAACCGACGCTTGACCTTGTCGTAGACAGGTTTTCTCGTTTGATTGTGGGTTTCCACCTGTCTCTTGACGCGTCCTGTTGGGAGAACGCGAAACTTGCGTTGCTGAGCGTATGCACCGACTGGAAGGCCCTGTGTGAGAAACACGGTATCAAATACTACCCCGCCGACTTCCCCGCTCAAGGGGTAGTGTGCAATCGCCTTTTCTGTGACCGAGGTCCGTATATGACGTTTGCCAGCGATGAGTTGGGAAACGTTGGCAACGACACCACGAATGCGCCAGCGCAGCTTTCCCGGTCCAAGTCGGTCGTAGAAAGTACGTTCCCTCGCTTCATCAAACTGATTTCGGAGCTTGAAGGCCATGAGCCTCAGTGGAATGTCACAAAACGGCGCCGCAAACCCTTTGAAGCATCGGCTTGCCTGACCCTGACTCAGCTTGAAGGTGTTGTGCTGCGTGCCATCATTGCACTCAACCGCGAAGTTCTCAAAGACTACCCGCAGTCCCCCGCCGACAGCGAGGATGGATTGTTGCCGATACCGCGTGAAATATGGGCGCGCGAAGTGGAGCGACGGAACTCGTTGCCCAGGCGTGTTTCGCGCGAATGGCTGCGCCAGGCCCTGCTCTCCCGCGGTGTGGCGATGGTGACCCAGGATGGCATCAAGTTCATGGACAACTTCTACGCCTGCAAAGAAGCGGTGCAAAAAGACTGGTTCTCCATTGCCAGCCTCAAGAGCCCTTTCGAAGTCGCTGTCCGATACACCCCCAAGAACCTTGATGAAATCCTGGTGCAAGACACTCATCGTAAAGACGTCCAGTACGTCGCACGTTTGACCACTAAGTCGCTCCAAATTACCGGCAACACCACGGGACTGACCGACACCCGGTCTGCAGAAATCGCAGAGCAAAGGCGCCACATACGTCGGGAAGCTGAAATTCGCAACAGCATTCAGCGAGTCGGGTTCCTCCAAGATGTGGGGCCGGGCGTTGCAGCCGCCCACGAAAAGATGCGCGCCGCCGCCAAGGGCAAATTCCTGGCTTCACGCAAATCCAACTCGTCGGAGATACGGGAAGCCGAGGCACAGCGGCGGCGCAAGGTCGAACAACGGGTGGTTGAGGCTGAACCCAATCCCGCGCCGACGACCAACGCATCGCCACCTGCCAATGCCGCCGAACTCAAAACGGTGGCAACACCCCTTGGAGCGACTGCGCAGATGCCGGCCATCGAGCTAATCCCGAACACCCCCGCCAATCTTGCAGACGAAATTCTGCAGTCCATCGAAGACTCAAGCGTGATGGAAGACTTCTTTGCATCGTTAGGAAAAATATGAGCGCCACCTATCAGCCCTTCGTCGAGGCCCACTACACACCCTCAAACAACCCAGCCTATGCTGGCAACCCGTTTATCGAGCATCTCGGTGACTTGCCAGACGACAAAACGCTCGCAAAAAGGCTAACACGTCTACCTGCGTTTAACTCGGAGCAACACAACCTCCCAGCTAATCACCGCATTGACCTGCTGAGCGATTTGCACGGCATATGCGTACCACTGCCCAGGCTGGTCAAGCTAGCCCGCGCTATTCTCAAACTCATGCGGGAGGGCTACCGCACGCGCCGTCCTTACTCCCTGGAAGACAACGCAAAAGTCAGTGCCCTGTTCGGTGCCCAGAAAGAGGGGTTTACCAAAGGGTTTATGGCGACACCGCGCCGAGTTGACTTGGCCCGGCAAATGTCGATGGCGCTCGTCGGTGCATCCGGCTGTGGCAAAAGCTTCGGCCTAAGCCAAATTTCCGGCTTGGTAGACGAAGTGGTTTACCACGAGAAATTTGGAAAATGGCAGCTACCTTTTGTTTTCATTGAAATGAGCTACGACGGTGAATCCGTGCATACCCTGGCGTCAGAGCTGTTTCGTGAGCTGGACCGATTGTTGCCAGATGCCGGGTACATCGACCTTTACATGAACCGCAAAGGGCTGAATGCCGAGCAGCGCTTGTCCAAAGCCTTGGCGCTTTGTTATGAACATGGTGTGGGTGCATTGGTCGTGGACGAAACGCAGAACCAGCGTGGCATTGGCAACGACCGCGATGGGAACGCCCTTAGCACGGGTAAGCGCTCGAAGGTGGTGAAAAGCGAAACACCCCTGATGAAATTGCTCGTTACAGCGTCAAACACGTCGCACATACCGCTCATCATGTCGGGCACTTTGGAGATGCAGAGCATTGTTGGAGCCCGCTTTACCCGGCTGCGCCGCATGTCCGGTAATGGCTCCGTGCAATGGCTGCCCCTGGAGCGCAGCAAGGACCTGACGGCACCGGGCGAGTTTGAAATGATGTTGATGGCACTCTGGCGCTATCAATACCTGCTGACACCTGTAAGGCTAACGGATATTTGGGCCGAGCACTTCTGGGACGTCACCCAGGGCATTCCCGACATCATGGTCAAGCTGTGGGCGTCAGTACAGGAGACCGCAATTGCAAGCCGACTGGAGACACTAACGCACCCACTGGTCGATGCCGTGTTTCAAAGCGAGTTCGCAATGGTCGCCATGTCCTTGAAGGCATTGCGTGAAAACAATCTCACGGTGCTGTCAGCGCTCACTGACCTTTACAGCGTTGACAGCGAAGCCGAGCCGACTTTCACCAAATCAACGTCGCCAAAAAAGACATACCCGAGCCCAACAGCGACAACTGTCGTTGCGCCGCCAGGCTCTACCTCGGACATGCGCACCGGGCCAAGGGGTACGGCGCCCCCCCCAGAGGTTAGCCGATGGAAAGAGGATGCACTTGTGTGAAATACCTGGTTCAACGCCCGCATCCTGACGAACTGTTAAGCAGCGTCTGGATTCGCACCCGCCGACGCGCGGGTGTCGGGATTGGACTTGTCACCAAAACCATCACTGGGCGCAAATTTGCGCCCAGTTTTCTGTCCTATGTGCACGTCCGGGACTTAGCCATGGCCCTCAATGTTGCGCCTGTTGACCTGCTATGGCGGCACTCCGTGTTCCCGTACGCCACTGCGTTTGTTGAACACAGTGTTTTTGAGGCGAGTTTGGCCAGCGCGCTTTCCACAGGGCATGCGGCTATCGGATGCGCTGCAACGGTTCAGAGCGTCACCGAGTATGTCCGTTTCCTTCAGTATTGCCCGTCATGTGCGCGGGAAGACCAAGCTAATTGGGGCGAGAGCTATTGGCACCGCGAGCACCATTTGCCTGGCGTTTGGATTTGCACACGACACTGGAGACAGTTGCGGCGAACCACAATCCCGGTATGCCAACTGCGGCCCTGGCCAGACTTGCTCCCCTCCGAAGTCACTGCTTCCCAGCTACTGCGGTCAAAAATTGACCCTTTCGTAAAGGAAGTTGCACAGCGCTCGTGCCGATTGCTGGCTAGAACTGAAATTTCATCGGTGCCCTGCGACCGCACGTGGTACCGAGACCAATTGTTAACAAAGGGATTGCGCTCCAACAACCACCAGGTGTCCGCAAAAAGTTTGGCCGACTGGGCCTGTGCGTCGCTGGGTAGCCGCGTGACGCACGTGGGGCTGCTCCCTCAAGACGAAGACTTCCACTGGCTGTCGCTGATGGTGCGGCCTCGTTGCGGTATCCCGTTTGTCCCGTTGAAACACGTGATTTTCCAGTCCTTGCTTGAGCTTGCGGACAACGCCGGAACGCATCGGATGGACTTCGTTCCACCCGGGATGCCTGCCCACCCGACTGAGACAGACGACCGGCGATATGCGGTAGCATTTCAAGCAGTAATTCAAAGCCATCGGCTAAGGGGGGAGAAAGTTTGTGTCGCCGATGCGCTGACAGAGGCCGGATGCTGGCACCAATACCGGCATGCCCGTACACGGTTTCCCCGGCTGTGTGCCCTTGTTACCAAACTGCGTGAATCAGACACCAGTGCCAGACAGGTTCCTGTCGGCAAAATAAAGGAATGATGCTGGAGGTGAACCTTCCTCAAATCTCCCTTGCCCTGCTGCTAGGCCTCTTGGCGGCATGCAGCAGCCCGCCTCGCACGCCGGAAGCGTCAGACAGATGCAGGCCAGGCGGTGCCTACTGAAGTGCTTAACCCAGGCGTGCGTCAGGACACAGTCCAACAGACCATTTGCGTTCCTGGCTACACGGCGACAGTCCGGCCCTCAACCTCGTGTACAAGCGGAGTGAAGCTGAAATTGCTGCGTGAAAATGGGTTACCTGATGCCGCAGCAAAAAAATATGAACTCGACCATCACCTGCAGCTGGCATTGGGCGGGCATCCGCGCAGTTTGAAAAACTTGATGCTTCAGCCGTGGGAAGGTTCCAATGGCGCCAAGTCGAAAGACCGCCTTGAGCGCCGCCTTCAAACGCTGGTTTGCACTGGAAAACTTCTTCTTGACGAGGCACAGCGCGCCATTTGGCAAGACTGGCAAGCTGCGTTTCAGAAGTACGTGTTCGCAAACTGACAAATGCCAATTAAGCCTAGCGCCGGAGGTGGAGGCCCAAGTAGCGGAGTTATATTGCAAGCTAATAAAAGGGAGTGGCAAGATGGCCGATTTGGTCGCATTTAAGGAACTGCTGCAGCCAGTTTTTCCGCTGTTGGGGGTCGTAGTTGGCGCAGCGATGACCGGGTTTGGCCAACTCTACAAAACACGCCAAGAGCGCAAGCGAATCCTTGCGCTTGCACTGAGTGATTTGCTGGAAGTGAGGCATCGGGTCGTGACATTAAATGCGGGAATTCGGCACCTGCAAGAGCTGGGGAAAATTTCTGCCGCAGATATGCCTCATTGCCGAAATCTTATAAACCAGTTGATTCCAACTGATGCCAAGCTCGATGTTCGGTTCGACGAAGCCGTTACTCTCCTTGCCGGAATTGACCCTGTGTTTGCCTTCGAGTTGCGCTCGAAAAATCTATTCCCGCAGTTCATGAACGGATTGCGTTTAATGGCGACGGGGCATGGAGACGTATCGGTCGTGATGGATACGGTCGAAAACAAACTTATTGAATTTGCCACAACAAACTTCGACGAAGCTGTCTTGCGAGTCGCCAAGCAACATTCGCGCAAAGTCTACAGGGATGTGCAGGCAGTTGTTGCCACCAAAGAAAAAGTTGGTGAACGTTTGTCTCCCTTTTTGAGCAGTTTGGGCATCGCGACAAGCGCCTGACTCGCCCTTCACCAAGGTTTTTCAGAATAGCGCCAAAGATTGAAATGTCAGCCCCGCCTGGCTAAACCGTCTCACTTTACTGCCAAGGAGGGCAGTAATCATGTGGGTATCGGGAATAGGCAGAGTGGACGGCAAACTTGGGCTCGTGTTTCAAAGCGCTGGTGGTGAGGCCTGCTTCGGCCCAATTGATGAGCTGAGGGCGGACGTGCCGTGCAAGGTGACTGACAGGCTTCAAACGCTCATCAATCTTGATAGGTTTGGGATTGTGCCAACGAGCGAATATCTTGCGGCAGTTGGCACGCCCAATCTCTGCCCAGGCGGTCAGCGGTGCTACGAATTTGAAACTAAGCAAGGGCCCGTGGTCATTCCTGGCCAAACTTTGGTCGTGTCGTTGGTCGGCGCAACCACTTTGATGAGGGCACCGCTCCTGTCACCGCAAGGCCCTACCGCGTTAATGACTGCGTTCAACGGTGACGAACTATCCGTTGTACCTACGCCAAAGCGCATGAGGCAGTTCCAAACGGACCGCTGGTCCACAGTTTGCCGCATGAGATGGATACTGACCCACCCTTCGGCCGCCAAGGCTTGGTCCTCTGTTTACGCCCACGCAACAAAGGGGCGACTTGACCTGGCACTGCCAAAAGCCAGCGTCACCGCGGCCCTGCGCGGGGTGGCGTCGGACGGGAAATTCTGGGTGACGGGGGCGGAACTCCTTACTTTGGCAGCCGATGAGCCCCCTCACGCCTTTGTTAACAAACAGGCGCTGGACGGCGCCTGTTGGAACCTAGTGACCAACGCAGTCCCCAAAAAGCGCATGACACCGGCCTTGACCCGTGAAGTGCCTCCGCCCATGACGGACACCCAATGGGCGGATTTCAAAGCGCAGGTGGTTGCGTTGAAGCCCAAGATTGCTCGCAAAGAACGGACTACTGAGCTTCGTTACAAACTCGACTTCATTCGACAACATTTGGCGACAGGTGTATCTCTTTATATGCTACCTGGCGACCGCAGTTTGGTCCGCGCGTGCGTGAATTGGGTTAAGACGTTGAAGACAAAGGGGCACTGGACACAGGTGGAGGCAGCCCTTTTGCAAACAATTTAAGACCGGGTGCAGCGCACTCTTTGCCAACAGGCTTTGCGTCGTTCCGTTTGTCTTGTCCAACTGCCTGCGTATTCCGGTCTCGTTGACCATCTGTGCCGCCAATCGTTGACCAGTAGTCTCTAAAATTGCGGTCTTGAACATGTGAAATGGTGATGTAAGCAGCTCAAGCCTGACAAAGCGAATTGATGCTATCGGCCTAAAGCCGCCGTTCAAGGCCGACTTCCGCTGCAGTTCTTCGAGTGTCCTGTTACGGCTGAGCCGCCCTTCATCCATTCACAACTGCCTGGTCGGCCTTAAGGTCTCGCGTCTTCGACGCGCTCGACAAATTCTTTTGTTCTTACAAGGTACGCGATGCGAGAACCACAGTTCACAAGGCTCACTAAATCTGTAACCGTAGCTCGTTACCGAGAACTAGAGGCGGCAGATAGCCGCAAGGCATGTGGCGACTTCCTCATTGAGCGCTTTGACGAACGCTATTTCGCTCCAGCCCTCCAAACGAACACGCGCCATGGCTTCACGTTGATGGCCGTTGCCTGCCTCGTCATCGAGGCTTTAGAGTGCTTTTACCAAGGTAAGTCGCATTCCAGTGGAAAATCCGGAAAGATGTTCAAGTGCTTTTTCAGACGGAACCCAGGATTTCACGAATTTGTGGCGGAGTCAGATTGCTTTTACAAACACATCCGCTGCGGCATCTTGCATCAAGCTGAAACCACTGGGGGTTGGCGTGTCACAAGAAGCGGAAAGCTGCTTGACACGGAAGCTCGCAGCATCAACGCCTATTCGTTCGTCGTCCAACTTCAAAAGGCGGTTGCCTCATACGCTCGCATGCTCGAGAAAGACGACGACCTCTGGTGGAACTTCCGCAAAAAGATGAGGGCAGTTTGCGAGAACTGCGAGCAGCCCGCCTGAGTGCCGATTTCAGTCGAGCTGTACGGTCGCGATGTACTTCGTCTGGTCCCAGTCGTATAGTTGGATGCGCCCCACCCCGTTGAGTCGGTACCCGAGCGCCATTGCGAAGATGGCCGGGGCCTTGACGAAGAGGTGAACCTTCTGCAGCTGATGGCGACCACGGAATTCAGCCAGGGCCACCTTGGCCTCGCACACGGCCGTGTTCAAGGATGCGATGTCGGTAACGACAGCAACAGACACTAGTGAGAGCTTCGGGGACCTGTCCAGCCCGAACGCGATGGCATTGGCAGCAACGTCGGCATTGGACCCGTTCGGAAAACTGATGGAGGCAACGCCCTCCAACCCAGGCGTCGTGGGCGAGTCTTCCTGGACGGAGAAAAACTGCCCCGAAGCCCTCTCATGCACCGACGTGTCGTACAGGTGGTCGTTGTGCTCAATGGCGAGCGTAAACCCACGAGTTGCCGAGAAGCAATAGCCCAGCAGGCACGCAAGCGACATCCGATGCTTTGCCGACAATCGCACACTACGGCGATTGCGGCTCGAGTGCAGGAAATCCCCAACCTCGACCAGGCTCCGCTGCAATTGGTCCCAGGCCGCTTGGCCGAGGCGTCCCCGACCGGGGCCGTTGAAGGCGGTGACGTCCAACGCCAGGGGACCGAGTTCGAAGCCGGCGGGCCCAAGCAGAAGTACGGACGACGTCGCACGCCACTGAGCAGCAACACTCGGTGCGCTGTCCACAAGCGCCGCCTCGATTTCCTTGCGGCTGACTACGCCCTTCACCGACGTATCGACGAGCTGCTTGCACTTCGCCCGGAAAGCTGCGGTTTCCTGCCGGGTCATGTCCAACAATGGAAGATGCATTTCGAGCTTGGTGCCAAAACCGGCATCGACGTTGTTGTCGCTGTACTGCACAAATGACACTCGGTCAATGACGAAGCGCGCTATGTCACGCGTTTGGCCGAGCTTTTCGATGGTATCGAGGATGTCAGTCTCGGCTTCAGCGCGGATGCGGGAGTCGGCATTTAGAGCTATTGCAGGTCCACGATAGCGCTCCAGCTTGTTGAGCAAGGACTGGTACTCGCCTACGAAGTTACTGCAGAGAAGCACAAATTGCACGTATTCGTCAAACGCCTTCTCATGCATCGACTTGAAGTCCGCCACTTCTTTCCAAAGCTCGACCTTTGAGAGCTGGTAGCCCTTGGCCTCGTACGTCACACAGTAGTAGCCGCCACCCGGCCTGAAATAACGAATCTCAATGTCACCCACGAGTTCGCTTACGACATGGCTGAATGCCCCGCATGACAAGAATTGAGGCAGGTGCTCCATCAAATACGCATCCTGGTATTCGAAGCCACCTCGGGCAGTTGCGCCGCCCATAGCCTGAGGTGCAAAAACCGTCGCCGTCATGCTGCTCCTGCCAAAACAAGGGTGGACAGCCCATGGGAGCCATCTGGGAGGTAAGTGTGCGCACTGCCCTCCAGGTCTCCCTGGTGCGAGACCTTGAAGATGAGCAGCACCACGAAATTTGCGCCCACACGCACGTCCATCACGATATCAAGCATCGACTGGTGGTCCGTCGGGCTGGGCTGCACGGAGAAACTAGGATGCGAGTGCCACTCGCCAAGGTAGTTGAACCGCTCGTAGTCGTGGCCAGACTGATTGAAGAATTTTCTGAGGGCACGCAGCGCCGACTGAGTCTGTCTGACGAAGCTGGCGAAACGCCCCCCTCCCTGCACCGACAGGTGTCGGACGGCGAAGTGCCCTGGGCCCACGTGCTCGCCCATCAAGACACCGCCGCATTCGTCGGTGCCCGCTGCCTTCAGCGCCTTGCGCAGTGCCTGCTGAACATCCACGGGGATAGTGACGGTCAACATCAATGCTCACCGAACATGTCGATGAGTTCCCCGAGCGCCACCAATGACTCATCCGAGAAGGTCGGTGCCTCTGGGGCCTCTGCGGCGCGCGGGCAGGCTATCGGGTGCGTGTCGAAGGGCGCCTCAAAAATCCATGCCTTCTGGAATCCGATGAGGTAGGCTGCGTGTGGAAACCTGGGTGCATCCTTGCCAATAAGGGCATCGATGGCGAATTGCGTGAGCGACGCTGCCAATGAGCTTACCTCGGCATCTCCGGCCACGAAGACCGCTTCTTCGACTTCGGCGTCGTAGTTCTGTGCGTGCTTGAACGGCGCCTCAGGCATGCCGGCCAGGTACTCGTGAACGGCTTTGCGTACTTCTAAAGGCGCCGCATCCAAGCCTGGCAGACTGCGTGCCATAAGCGCGCCGATGCCACCAGCAAACACTTCACCCCAGACGATTGGCACCTTGCGCCGCGTGCAGATGGCTGCAATGGACGAGAACACCTTCTGGCTCGCTGTGGCGTCGACGACAAGGTCGCATGCCGCGATTTGCTCCAACACGGTGGTGTTGTACGAAGAGCTTTCTTGGCCGGCAAAGCGAAATGAACGGCATGCCACATCCGCGGCCGGATGAACCAGCCGAATTGCGCTTTGGACCGCATCCACCTTGTCGTAGCCCATAGAAGACCAGTCGAGCTGATTGCGCAACAGGTTGGAGGGCTTGAGAAAGTCGTCGTCAATGAGCAGGAAACGCGGGACGCCCGAACGCGCCAGCGACACGGCTACCTTGCTACCAACGGAGCCGAGACCGACAATGGCAATCCTTTTCTGCTGGAGGACAGCATTGCGCTCGGGTTGCCTTACTTGTCCTTTGTCAGCGCAGTCCACGGCAAAGTACTCGACTGCGGTACTGCCTTCCGCACTCTTAAAGAGGGCGATTGGTCGCAACCGCAGTTGTCCGTCTGCCAACAACAGGAAGCCTGCTTGCTGCTCGTCGTCCTGCCACGGCCAGCGGCCCTTCGCCTTCAGGACATCACGGAGTACTGCCTGGTCCTTGACGGGATTGGGCAGCGATGCCCATTCATCGCACCAGACGACGAATCCCTTGCGGACCCAGGACGCAAAGGCATTTGGGTCGGAAATTTCCTTGGGCACGCCAAATTCCAAAGCGGCCTCGCCTTCGCCGAGTTGTGTTGCGACCGCGACGAACTCAGGTCGGCGGTGGAGTGTTCCCACAGAAAGGGCGATAGATGTTTCACGAGATGCTGCCATCAACGCAGACTGAAGTTGCTGAGTCACTATGAATCGCGACGTCTCTACGCGAACGCGCTGCCCAAGCGTTTGCTCATGACGCGAAGGCGCGGTGATGCCAATGGCGGGCCCGAATTTCTCATATGCCAACAGCATGTGGGTACTGACAACAAGGTCGGCACCGGTCACCCCCGCGTGCCAGTTGTCCGGCCCCCACTCGAGACATAGCGTGCCGGTCGACGGGTACTGATGGGCGCTCCAGGCCTCATCGGACTTGCGTGGCCGTACGTACGCTGGCGCCTCTGGAAACAATGCGGGGTACACCAAGACAGCCTCGTGGACCTTCTCGTTCACCGTGATGTCGAAGTCGACACAGACATCCTTGCTTTCAGTTAAGCCCCACGCAAGCTTCGTCAGCCAAGGCGAAATGCTCGCGAGCCCATCCAGGCCACGGGTCTCGGCGCGCATTCGGATGGGTTGCTCGACCAATAGCCGCATCAGGCAAATCCAGCCGGCTTGTTGGGAGGCACGACGGCGATGGCCGGAAACCCAAGATTGAGCCCGGCGCTTGCAATCGCGGCCGGGCGCAGCATGCTTGCCTTCTGAGCGGTTTTGCGGAAGCGGTCGCCAAAGACCCGCTGCCACTGCTCCAGTGCCTTATCAGCATCGGTTTCGCGTTGGGCACGCCGCACAAGCTTGGCATGCGCCTCGGTCAGGTCGTAGAAGCGCCTGAACTCTTCGGCCTTGACGCGCGAGAAAACGTCGTTGCCAGGGACGCTCGGGTCTTCCAGGCTTGGCACTAGGCCGGACAGCACCATCCATCCGTATTCGTCGCGCACCGCCTCAAGGAACTTGGCGAACAGCTCCTCGTAGCTGGTCTCCTTGTAGTCCATATGCTTGGCCACCAAAGTCTCGAGGATGAAACCCTTAGGCCGCTTGAGGTGCGGCAGGTTCTCGCGACGCCACCACTTGACCAGCTTCACGAGCGGCACGAAATAGCCGTTGGCCTTCTTGTTAACAGCGTTGGCCCACTGGTTATGGCCGCGTGGATTGGTCACCAACCATTGCTCTTCACTCTTGTCCGCAATGAGCCAGCCACCTTCTTGCCATGGGTTGGGGATGACCGGAACGACGTCC
This sequence comes from Rhodoferax sp. U11-2br, assembly GCF_018619435.1. Lineage (GTDB taxonomy): Bacteria > Pseudomonadota > Gammaproteobacteria > Burkholderiales > Burkholderiaceae_C > Rhodoferax. Next base: position 38,428 of record NZ_JAHFZF010000022.1, read on the forward strand.
ATCTCGACTGAGCCGAGGGAAACGCAGATGGAACGGCGATTGGCCTCGACCTCGGTATAGCCCAACGACCGCACGGCCTTGCGCAGCGTGGCGATGACGTTACTCGGCAGGTCCAACTGCGTGTGATTGGTGACAACGATGATGTCCACGTCAGGGCGGCGCAACGTGCCGTTGGACTGCCGTGGTCGCAACGCCGTGTTCCGGGCATAGGAGCCGGAGAGGTACGTGTTGTCGTGAATGTGTTTGTAAGTCTCGTGCTGCTCCAGCTTGCCTCGAAGGGTCGTATGCGCGCTACTGCAAACCGACTTGGTCGTCGGACTAGGCTCAATCTCGGACAGGAAGTCGATGAATTGCTGCTGCGTTGCCACTGTATGGAATCCTTGAAATTAGCACTCACACAATGCGAGTGCCAAACACTATATACGCGGCTTTCTTACATGTCAATACACCACATATAGCGTTGTAGGCACCAAAGCTCACCCAATAGAAATAGCGAGTGAAAACGCCGTCAGCACGCAGATGACTTGCCATATAGCTGTTGTTTCATCCAGCAATATATAACCATGAATGCACTGGATGCCATTGACCAGCATCATCACGGTCAGGTCGTTTGGGTACCTCCGTGCACCATGCCAACGGCTGGTCCACCGACATCGTGCCCGACTTGGACTCCATGTCAGTCCCCCGACTCTGGCCAACGCCAAGTCGAATGGCTGCCCCACCTTGGGTTATGCCCGCACGCTTGCGAGCGACCTGCAAAACGGATGAGCGCTCTTCAGAGCCCAGGATGGCGGACGACAAAACGACAATGGGTATGAGCGACACTTTCAATATCGCACACACCCATATTTTTGTTAAGGATTACGAAGCTGCCCTCGCCAATAAATCCGCAGAACTAGCTCACCCTGCTGAAATTTGTGACCATCCCGTCATGAACTTAGTAACTGCCTTCAAAATCGCGTCCACCGTAACGGCTTTACGAATTGCCGCAGCCAACTCTGTCGCCAATAGCGTAGTTTTGGCAGCCTCCTCCTTTGACGGAGGCTTAATCTGCCCTCCATTTGAGTTGAGGAACGCGCTATAGCTCTTCTCCAGCACAACAATTTGGCTGGTAATGTATGCGGCTGCCCCGGCAGCTCGAACAATCTCTTCAGGAGGGGATATTCCGTCGCTTATCACATCTTCTAAGTACCGCTTCTCGGCACCGAGTACGTTACGCACAGAAATATAGTTGCGAACATACTCACCAACCGCTTCAAGCTCATCTTTTTTAGCCATAGTAGCCCCCCGTATTAGCTGTCCAAGAACTTTCAGGATTACCTTGGAGCGGAAGCCGCGGTTGCGGCCGCAACCGCAGTTGCAGCCTTACCGTCACTGATGTTTTTATTAATCGTTTGCACATGGGCAGCCAGCTCAGACAATCGCTGCTGGTTGGTAAGCTCTCGGCCAAACACTGCCAATTTCTGTTGGAAGGCCGTCTCCGCGGCAGTGGTACTCGGAAGGGGGCTTAGCAATTTTGCGGAGCCCTCCGCAATAGCACTACGCTCTGACACATTAGCACTAGCAAGCGCCCCTAATGCCGTAACCGCCACCGTTAACCGCTGAGTTATTCGGATTGTCGCTGTATCCTCGACAGCCCCCAACACCACATCACTATGGGTAAGCGTCTCTCTGTAAGTAACACCGTCCGATTTGTAGCGACCAAGTGATTGTGCAAGGGCTTTTTCCGACTCAATCTCTTGTTTTTCAAACGCAGTCATTTCTTGAGCTCGCTTATTAGCAAGAGAAACCCCATTATTCGCATACTGGAGAACTTCTTTCGGTGTCGCACAGCCCGCAAGAAGGACAAATGCACAAAGTGAAACCATGGTGATGACTCGCATATCACTTCACTCCAATATTAAGCAGTAAGACCGCATTTACGAAGTCTGAGATTTGTTTGTCCTTAACCCCCGTGGTTGAGTACAGCGCAAGTTGGTCAGAAGTCGCCCCAAGCAACGCATCCCACTGCATTACCGACGACTCCGAGTATCCCAGCGCAATCTCGCTCTCAAGAGCGTCCAGCTCAAGCTGAAGCTTATCGACTTTTGGACGTATCCTAAAGGTGAGGTCAAGATACCTGATGGTGATATCCCATACTTGGTACTTCTCTTTAAGACTGGGAGTGTTCTTAGTCGTAAGTTCCTTATTGGCGGGCACATCTAAAACAGAAACCATTGATTGCGAGAGCAAGGTTCCAGGCAATTTTGCGGTGCGCTCTGCGAGCATTAAATAGTCACCGGCCAACTGAGTAAGTAACTGCTTTTGGTCCGATAAAAGCTTAATTCGAGCCTTGCGAGTAGCGATATCTCGGCTGGCTGAATCCAGAGCTATTTGCGCCAACTTCTTTTGTATCAGATATGGCGTCAAGTCGACGCTCTTTGCAGCCGTCAGTTCTTCCTGGGTGGTCTTCCAAAGGTCCGGAAACAGCGAGGCAATCAAGGTTACCTTAGAAGACTCAACAGTTGACGCATCTACGGCCTTGTCCCCCGTCACTACATCGATAAAAGCGTTTATGGAGTCAATTTTTGTCTGAGACAGATATGCCACTGAAGCGGCATCCTGAGCGGCACTCAATTTAGCTAGAGCAGATTTGATATCCGCTGCAGTCTTTTGGATTTTCGACCCATCGGATGCTTGAGCTGGTGCGGAGTCCTCCAAGTACTTTTTAACGTCATCTCGAGCGACTTTTTGCAGAGCAGTTAGGTCCGCGAGGGCAGCCTCTTCCGCCTTAATAGCCTTGCTTAGTTGTTCGATACGCCCTCGAAGTACCACCTTCGACATAGACTCATTGGCACTTTTGATTAATTCACAATGACCAAGATAGTTTTCAATTTGCGGAGAAAAGGCTACACCAGCATTTGATGAACCATTATTACGAGCCCACTCTTCCGCACGCTTTCTTTCAGGGGAATCAGTTAGCATCTGAGCACAGGTCGGCATTGGCACTCTCGCAGCTGCAAAGGCCAATGGCACCGACGGATTAATATCCCCTTCCGCTTGCCTTATCGTTGACAGGGCCTTCCGAATAACAGTCAAATCGCTCGCGATGAGCCCTCCGGTCAGTTCGTTGGCACCCGTATCATTGGCCAAAACAGCCAACATTACCTTAACCGTATGCGTCTTATCGCGACTTAGGGCTAGAGTACGAATAAGCGCATCCCGTTGCGTCAAAGCCAGGCTGTCAACCAGTGCCTGCTGCTCCGCAAGAATTTTCTCGCGATTAGCCCGGATAGTTTTGAATTTGTCTGCATAGGATATTTTGGGATAGCTTTCGGTGAGCTCTTTTCCCTGCTTCTCTCGGGTTTCACTATGGAACGCACACCCGCTAAGCACCAAAATGGACGTCAAAAGACTCCCCACCCCTCGCCACGTCATTATTTGCATTGGTTTCCCTCTTTAATATGACTAACGCGTGCAATGAGACCATCATCAACAAAGCGGGGTGAGCATAGCAAAGGCTAATACATCTCGTCTAGTGTGGTTTTGAATTTATTTTGGTAGCCACTTGAAAATGCTATCAATTTAAATGACGAAACGAGATTGAGGCATTGATGACTATACCCGTCAGCTTCAAGCTGCAATAGAAAAACCGCCTTGAGGGGCTGCTGTGAAGGAGTTACGGGCACGCACCGTGCGGGTGATGCGGGTTGGGCACCTGATAGCAATGGCCAGCTTTCATCAAGTACGTCCTGCCGTCTTCGCGATACGCCATATTGGTGCGGCTGCAGCCCGTGTAAAGGCCTTGTCGATTACCGCTTAAGGCGATTACCCTTGATTCAAGGCCGCATCTTTACCGATGCGGCCTTTTGCTTTTAGGGGCATTACTTTGGGAGTTGAAGGAACCTTGCTTCCAACCCCCTTGCGCTCAATCGTTTGTTCCCAAACTTCAATCGCCACACCACCAGCGTCCCAACACGCTCCGGGTCAATCTCAGCATCGAACTGCCTAATCGTTGCGCATAAGGCCGCCCGGTCAGCAGTCAGTTTCTGCAAGCGCGTCGCCAGACGCATTCGCGCCGTAGGCTCAGAGCTGCAACTTATGCCCAGTTAATCGTTTCTGACACTAACTTATGTTCCAAAAAAAAGTTTCAATAATTGGAGCGCTTCACGGCCAACGGGAGTTGCCCAAGTGTTGGCCGGGCATCTCGCGCCCTCCGGTCGTCCAGGGCCAGCACTAACCTCAGGGAACAACTCTTTTGTTCACAATTCAGCCGCTGCAAAACTTTCGATTTAGCTGGGGAAGAACTCTTTTGTTCAGTCGGTGGCCGGGGGCAGCGCAAAGGCGGCACCCGCGCGTCGGCTACACACCGTCCCAGGGAACAACTTTCTTAGCGGGCAATTGTTCACAACTCAACCGGGTTTTAAACAGAAACCTCGGACTGCCAGTAGTGGTGCGGGTTTGCGGGGATTTCGGTCAGGGAAGAACTTTTTTGTCGCCAACCATCGATCGCGCCTTGGTCACCGGTGACCAAGGCCGCCAACACACCGGCAGCGCGTGCGTCGGGCACCCTGGCAAAAATGGACGCCCGCGCCTGTTGACGCAAACCGTCCACCGGGTGTAGCCCGGTTTTCCCCAGGCGCTGGGGCGGCGGGTCGCGACGGCCAGCGCGCACATAACCGGTGGCCTGCACACCTTGCTCCCACTGCCACAGCTCGTAGTCAAAGCCGTGCGGGTTGAGGCCACCATGTGGCGCTTTGAGCCGCACATTGAACCGCCAACGCTCACCCGCCTGCAGCGCAGACGATGTGTTTTGCAGCTCCCCCGTCGGATCACTCGCGCCATCCCCCTGGCCAAACACACCGCTGTACCAGGCCAGCTCCAGGCGCTGTGGCAGCGCCACCGGCTGCCCATCCAGTCGGGCAGTTTCCGGCTCAAAACGAAAACGCATGCCCCCTTCAAAAGGCTGCGGCAAACCGGCCACCACACCGCTGACCGCAATGTCTCGCCCCTCCAGCGCTGGCGCCAGGGCCGAGTCGACAAACACCGTGGCCCGCCATCCGGTGATGCCCACCGCCAACGCCACAAAAGCCAGACCACTGGCGAGCGCCGCCGAGTGCCCATATGCTTTTAAATAAATAGCTATCAGCCCATATCCTATAAGGGCCAGAAGCACAAAAAGCACATAAATGCGAGAGGGCCACAGTGCCGCCTGCTGCAGCTGCAAGGCGCTGCCCGCCAGGATCCCCAGCAGCGCAGGCGTTAAGCCCGGCAGACGCTGCACTGTCGTGTGGGGAGAAGGGCCATGAAGCTCGGGCATGCCAACATGCTAACGCCCGGCCTGGGCGCTGTGGGGCCAACAATGCCAGCTGCGGCGCAAGCAGTCCATCCACGAATCAGGCCGAGCTTGATCGCCCCCACAACATCAGAACAGCGTGGGGTCAGGGCCCAGGTGGCGTTCTCTGGGCATCCAGTTGGTCGCGCTGGGATTCCAGCCGGTTTTCAATTCTCACGCGTGCGATGCCGGTGAAAGGCTCTAGCCGCAACAGTGTGTCGGTTGCGCTCAGGTCGCGGCATTCATCAACCACCGCGCGACCGACCGCGTAGAGCTTTGCGTTGCGGTCCTCACAGGCTTCGATTTTTTGAACATGGCTGACACGCAGGGCTTCAAGTTGTTTGCCCTTCTCCTGTGCCAGCGCGAGATCGCGATCCAGTTGGCTCAAGCGGGCATTGAGTTCCGACAGGCGCTGCTCAGTCAACACTTTGTGTTCAGCGGCCTGTTGCTGCAGCGCGTCGCGCTCTGCCGTCATCACCAGCAACTGCTGCTGCAGTTTCTGCGCTCGTCCAGACGACACACCTGCGCGGACCTCAGCGCCGTCCAGTGCTTCGGTCAGCTTGGCTTGCTCCGCTTCCGCTGTGGTGAGCCGTTCCTGGGCAGTCTGCAACTCCTTGGTCAACTTCTGTACCTGTTGCTGCGCCCGCCGCAAAACCTGGCGCTCCCGGCTTGGTTGATCCTGCGCTGTGGCCAGGCCACACAGGCTCAGCGCCAGCACCCCCCACATGGTGTATCGACAAAATGCAGCCAACATCAGAACTCCTGGAAGGTATAGGGTTGGCTTGAACGCACCATCTGCTTCAAGCGGTGTGGGCTGGCACCAGCCGCCAACAAGCGCTGCACCATGTCCGAGCGCTTGAGCAACTTCGCCCAGTACAACGGCGACAAGCCATTGACATCGGCCAGATCCGGATCGGCACCGTTGTCCAGCAACAAGCTGAGCATCTCTGGATAACCTTCGGTGATACACACCACCAGCAGGTTGTCACCCATTCGATCGGTCGCACGGGTACTGGCTCCAGCTTTCAACAGCGCCTGGGCAGCACCCAAGCGGTTCAGCTTGACTGCGTTCATCAGTGCTGTTTGCTCGTTCAGTCCCACGGCGTTCACATCGGCACCGAAGCGCAGCAAAAGCTGCACCATCTGTGTGTGTCCTCGCAGCGCAGCGGCAGCCAGCGGTGTCATCACACCGCCGCGCCCGTCAACGTCTGCGCGCGCGCGCAAAAGCGCCCGTGCGCTGTCCATCTCGCCTTCGCGGGCCCCCATCAGCAAGGCAGTGTTACCCCACTCGTCCACCGCATTGACCTGCGCTCCCGCTTTGATGAGTTGTCGAATTCGCGCCACGTCACCACTTGCAGCCGCTTTGCTCAGCGCCCGATCAAGCTCGCTGGCTGTTTGCACAAGCGTGTCACTGGCGCTGGCCACCAAGGCCTGCGTCTCGGCGGGCGATGTCCGAAAACGCTCGGAGTCTTCGGGTCCAATGGCGCCTTGCTCAAGTCGGTCCCGGTAGGCGAGCATCTGCGGGTCGATGGCACAGCCCGCCATCACCACACACAGCGCTGCGCAAGCAACAACGCGCAGTGCCACGGCACACTTCCTAGAACTTGGCATTGAACAACACCTGCAGCGTATTGATGGACAAAGGCAAACCACTGATCTCCTGGCTGGACAACCAGCGTGCAGACAACCAGGTGGACTTACTCAGGCTGTACTGCGCCCCAACGATGAAACCCTTGGCATTGGTGCCACCAAGGTGGAAGTCAGAGTCGGTGAATGCGTCAAGCACGGCATCCGCCTCCACATAGCGATAAGTGAGGGAGAGTTGCCAATCGTCTTTGAGCAACATGCTGGGCATGCCCACCGCCACACGTGCCAAATAGCCCTTGGTTTGTGGCTTGACCGGAACGCCGGTGCGGGCCAGGCTCTTGCTGGCGCTGAACCCCACGTTCTTCACATAGTCGCCCGTCAAGATCACATGCACGGGGTTGTACAGGTTGATATCTACCGTGCCCGTCAGGTTGATGATTCTGTAGTCAGCGGCCAGGGCAAACAAATTGGTATTGATGTCACCATCGTTGTCAATATCAAAGAGCGTATTGCCCTTTTGTCTGTAGCCCGGTGCTGTATCGTTGTAGAGCGCGCTTTGGTAGCCATTGCGGATACCACTGACATTGCGATAGTCATATAGCCCTAAACCCACTTTGGCGCGGGTCAGGTTGCTCGGCACCCATTCGACCCCCACCTGCGCGCCCGTCAGCCACTTGCTTTTGGCCTTGTTGCTCACAGACTTCTGGATATCTTCCAACGGGAACGCGCCGATCGTGCCAAATGGCCGCCACTCCTTGGTTGACGCCAAACTGTCTTCCATCTGCAGGGCCAGACCTTCAAAGCTCAGGTCATCATCCCACACCAAGTCAGTGCTGAAAAAGGGGTTGGGAATACGCCCTGCCGACGCAGTCAACCAGGGCAGAAAGGTGGGTGAATGCGCCTTGAGGTAGGCACGATCCAGGACAAAGCTGTATTTGTTGCCGGTCTGACCCATGGTCTGGTTGGTTGATACCGGCTCATTTGTGTTGCCCGTTGTGAGGCGAAATGCAGCCGAGACATCGGGGGTTACTTTCGCGGTGATGCCCAGTCGAGCACGCATACGAAAACGTTGCCTGTCTTCGGTCGTGTTGTCCATGTTTTGCCCCTGGACCTGAAAGTATGACTCTGGCGCGTTCGACTTGGCAAAACCGTCCATCTGGTACCCCAGGCGCAGGTCCCCCTCCAACTTGAAACGATCCACCCATTCTGGAACAGCATTTGCATCACCCCAGCGTTCGGACTTGGCCTGTGCCAACACCTCCTCGCGCACCTCATCAGAGATTTGCTTGCGCACCGACTCGGGCACATACTGAACACGCACCACACCGGGTTCGGGCTTCTTGGAAGCAAGGGGCTCAGCCTGAATGCTGGCTCTGGCCTTGCTCTGTGCTTGCTGAACAATTTGTGCAGCTTTGTCGGCGGTCAATACCCCCTGTTGCACCAGGGACTCCATCAGGTTGATGGTTGTCTGGCGCAGTATCTCCAGTTGCTCGCGTTCATCGGCATGGACTGCACCTGAGCCCAGGGCCACCAGGGTTGCCAAGGCAATATGGCGCAGTGTGTATTGCGTGGGATATTTCATGAATGATCTTAAAAATGGAATCAAAACTCAGGACTGGGCAACAATCCGCAACTTGATAGGCTGCGGCATATCACTGGGTGCACCCTCTCGCACAACCGCAACATTTCGCAAAGCTTGGCGCAAAGCATCGTCCAGACTGGGGTTGTCCCCTGGGCCAATCAGCTCTACGCGCGTGACAGCCCCGGCACTGTTGATCCAGACATGCACTTGCCGCTGATAGCTGCTGGCACTGCGCAGTTTCTTGTCTTTGGCCACTGCGTCCTGGATGCGTTCTTTCACCAAGGCGCTGTACCAGGCGAAACGGCTGCCACCGCCATTGCCAGTGGCCAGCAGATCAGTTCCACCGGGCTTGCCGACGAGACCAAAACCATCGCCGCTGCCGGTGCCGGCCGCATCCACTGCCAGATCGGGACCGGGTGGTGGCGCTTGCGCAGGTTTGTCGGGTGTGGCCTCCGGCTTGGGCACATCGATCTTCTCCTGCGCCAGCTTGGGTGGAGGCGGCGGAGGAGTTTTGGGTGGCGGAGGTGGCGGCGGAGGTTTGATCAATGCAATTTCCTGAACGGCACGCTGCTTGGTTGCTTTGCTTGGCTGAGAAAACACCGAGTACAACCAGTAGCCCAAGACCAACATCAGGATCAGCAACAGCAAAAAGGCCGCCAGTCGCCCCAATCGGCGTGCAGACCATCGGTTACTTGCTTTCACTTGACCAACCGTTGAGTCACCAGCCCAATTTGGTTGAGCTCCAACCTACCCAGCAGGTCCAGCACCTCGACCACTTTGACATACTGCACGGCCTGGTCCCCCTTGACCACAATGGGAAACTCGGGTGTGCTGGCCTTGTACTGCATCAGCCGTGCCTCCAGGTCCTCGAGGGTTGCCATGGGATAGGCGTCCAGATACAGCGCCCCCGTATCTGTGATCGTGATGGCTTTGGTCGAGGGTTTGGCCAGACTGGGCGTGTTGCTGGCTTTGGGCAGATTCACCTTGATGCCCTGCACCGAAGCTGTGGTCATCAGGATGAAGATCACAAGCAGCACATAGGACAGATCAAGCATCGGTGTGATGTTGATGTCGTCGTAAATCGCACCATCTTCTTGGGCTTTAGACATGTTCTTCGCTCCTTCAGTCGCCGTAGGTCTCGGACATCTTGGTCACGAACTCGTCAACAAAGACATTCATGTCAGCAGAAATTGTCTTGATCTTGGTCTGCAGGTAGTTGTAGCCAAACAGAGATGGAATCGCCACTCCAAGGCCTGCGACCGTGGCAACCAGCGCCGCGGCAATCCCTGGAGCAATGGCGTTCACGTTCACATCTCCCGCAGCGGCAATCGCAGCGAAGGTGATCATCACCCCCACCACGGTGCCCAGCAAACCGAGGAATGGTCCGCCAGAGATCGCAATGGTCAGCAGCACCATGCCGTTGTCAAGCCGCTGGCGCTCGCGCGTCAGTTGGGCATCCAGGCTGGAACGAACCGCCAACATAGCGCGTTCACTGATGGCAGGCAGCTCGTTCGACCCCGACTCGGCTGCGAGCTTAGCTGCAGCAATTGCCGATGCATTTGCGAAACGAAATTGCAACTCGCGCGCTCCCACCTGAAAAATGCGGTGGAGCGGCGAATCTTTGTACTCGTCAACCTTGTTTGAAAGCTGATCCAGATGGCTGACGTGGGCTGCGGCACTGTTTCCCAGCTGGGGCAGGTGCTTGGTCAGTTGGTCAAAAGCTTCGGTGAAGCTAGGATTGGCCTTTTGCTGCCGCGCCAAAAGCATCGCCTTGGTCCACATGATGTAGATGGCAATAAAAAACATCACCACACAAATGCCCACCACCACCCAGCCATCCAAGGTCAGGTTGTTCATGGTGGCCATGAAGTAGCCGGTTTCCTTACCGCCTTCCGTGGTCTGCTCTTCCCCTTGCTTCACCAGTTTGCTGGCCGCACCTTGTGAATCTGCCTGCACCGCGATCCAGGCTTCGGAGCGTTCTGCGGTGGAAATTTGGACCTCATCCAGCTCGCCCACCAGGCCTGCACCGATGCGCATACTGGCCGCAGCTACAAAAGCACCCGGTAGCCTGCCCACAGGCTTGCCGTTCAGATAAAGCGTTGCATTAGTGCCTGCACTGACAGCCACGTGCTGCCATGCGTTGAGGGCCAATGGCGCTGTGCCACGCACGGTCGCATCTTTGACACCCAGAACTGGCACGCCGTCTACCAGCGCCAGCTTCAAATCACCCAACGCCAATAACTCGCCATTGGCGAGCTCTGGTTTGATCCAGGCAGAAAAAGTGAACCCGGTGGCGGCCTGCAGCGCTGCATTGCCCACCACCAGCCCCCCTTCTGCCGACAGCTTGGCCGAACCGGCAATCAAACCACCCGGCACATAGCTGACTGCACCCTGGCCAATGTGGTTGCCAGCTGAGGTGGCGTCCTGTGGCAAACCGCTGGCATCGCTCAGATGGTAAACAGCCCATTGCTGAGCGTCGTACATCGGATCCGATGGAAGCGGCGTAGCGGCTTCATGACCGTAGTACATCCAGATGTGCTGTGTACTGTTGGCTCCTGCCACCTTGGGCACCTGAACCCAGACAAAGGCCAGTTCATTGGCCGAATCAAAGCGCTCAATGTGAAATGGCAGCAAGGTCTGGTCATCTTCTGCCACAAACCGCATGTCCGAGCCGTCTTCCTTGGCTGTCAAAAAATCGAAATTCCCGGTGGACAAACGCAACAGTATCGGTACCGATAAGGCGTCAGTGGCAACACCGACAGCCACTGTGTCAAGGGTGATTTTTTTGCGCACAGTCCATTCCTCGTTCCACCACGCCTGGGCGGTTAAGGGGAGCAACAGCGCCCAAGCAGCGACAGCAAATAAAAAACGTTTCATGGTGTCAATCAAGGAATGTGCAGCGAGCTGCTGCAAAGAAATAAGCGTAAGACTGGCCTGCGTCAGAGATGTGACAAACACCCCTCAAACGGTGGACCAGCATCGGAAATCTGTGGGGCAAAAGGACTAGTCTCCGTATCCGAGCACCTCCACACGCACCACAGAAGGCCTGAGAGAAGCGGCCAACTCCTGCGCCGCCTTGGCCGACTCTGCCGCAGCCTGGTTCATTGCCGCAACCACCTTGCCGGTATCGTCACCGCCTGATGTGGCACCAGATGACGCAGCAGACACGGCACTGGTATCCGCCACCGGGGTGCCAGCAGACGTGCCTGAAACAGTGATGTTGTCGGCCCCAAGCACAACCTGAGCCGCAATGTTGAGGTTGCCCGCCCGGATACCGGCGTCACCCGCGTTGACTGTGCCTTTTGGGGCGATCAGGTCGACGTCGCCAGCGGTGATGCCACCGCTGGACAAGGCTCCGATACCAGAACCTGCCGCTGCAGCTTGCAATACTTGGGTGACGCTGCCATCAGCCTCGACCCGAATGACCGGGGGGGGCACCGCCGTCGCGGTCTTTTTGCCCTTGCCAGCATCAATATCCCCTTCGCTGGACCAGATCAAAATGTTGCCTCCAGCAGCTGTCAGCACGCGTGACTGATTGACCAACACGTCATCGCGTGCCACTACGCGTATATCGCCAGCACCAACAGTGACAATTCCAAGCGGTCCCGAATCCATCCCGAACGATGGCGTGGTGACAAGCTCCTTGGGCGTATTGCTTAGTCCAACAACTACGCCACCTCCCGGAACAAGCAGCTCGATATCGCCACCCTGCTCCGTTTTAATGCGGCTGGCAAAAACGTCAATCATGCCTTGGTAGGTTTGAGTGGCCAAGGACCTACCCACACCAGGAAACACTGATTCCAAAGCAAGGTAAGCACGCGAAAAATCGCCCGCATAGGCGTTGTCAACGATGTTGGAGTCACGACCGGTGTACAAAACGGCGTTGAACAACATATCGCGCACCCGTGTGCGCACCGTCTCGTGGTCTGAGGTTGCAACCTGCTGCACGCGCTGCAAGGCTTGGTCACGCAGCAACGTACTGTCGCCTGTGAGCCAGCGCGCCAGCCACAGCGTTTCGTCACTGAACACCCCGTCGGCCAAGTCATTTTCCAATCGGATCACTGCGCCTGCATAGTCCAGCCCAGCAGCACCGACGCCAGCAGCCAAATGAAGATCTGCACCACCATCGGGTAACGAAGAGTTATCCAAAGTACCTCGACTTAGCACTCCCGCAGATGCACCCAAATCGATGTCATGTCCAGCAGTCATGTCCAAACGCCCTGGTCCCGACACAGCAACATAGCTGCCGGCCGCCCTCAGTGATGGAAGTGAAAAGTCATTGCCAGCTTCAATCACGCTGACGTCATGAGCAGATACGTGCTGGATATCCATCGGGAGATTGCGAATGTCCTGACCCGCCCGGACATCAACGAGTTTGGCGGATTTGAGCAACCTGTTGTTTCCGAGAATCGATCCATTCACGGCGTAAATCTGTACCGGATCTGGGTCGTCAGTATGAACAGGTACCACAGCATGTGCCAAAGTTTGTTTCACACTCGTGGCACGATTGAATTCCGACGAGACTTGACCGGGACTCACACTGTCTGGCAACGGCGCTGTATCCGAGAGGGTAATTCGGGCAGACAAATTCACATTCTGTGTGGCCAGAATATCGAGGTCCCCCTTCGGTCCTGGGCTCAGAACCGTGTCTGCCAGTACCGAAACATCCCCAACAAACGCCACCGCAGAAAAGGTCGACGGCATGATCGACAGCAAGTCTTGCTTGCCATATGCGCTGAGCCCCAAGTTCACTGGCGTGGTGTAAACGCTGGACAAGGTAGCAGCCTGGGTACTGCCCGCAAATGCGCCGCCAAAAACCCTCACATCCCCCGTCGTGCTCTGCAAAGACACCGAACTGTCATCGGCATAGGTGGAAAACAAACTCCACTGAGGATTAAGTGCCTGCGTCGTGCCAATATTGCCACCAGAACCTGATGACTGAACAATGAGATGCGGGTTGAGTATTGCCTGCACATCCACATTCCCGAATGCGGTTGCGCTGACGGAACCGTCTCCCACCGCGAGAATGGTATGCACTGGGCGATTACCGACCGAACGTCCGCTGCTGATACTGCCGCCCGCAGTGATGCTGACATCACCCAGATCTGCGTAGTATTGGCCACTTAACACGTCAGTCCCCGCGGTTATATTTACATCACCGCCACCCTTTCGCTTTGAAACTGCGTCATTTACCGTAGTCGAAGCCGTGTATCCCTGCGTGGCCGCAGAAGCAGACAGGTTCGACACCTTGCCTCCGGCGGTAATCGTGACATCACCCCCGCCTAGGGTAGCCACACCTTGCTGGAACTTGTCAAAACGGACCCACCACGCCGGCTGCAACTCATAACTGTTGCCATCCACCTTGAGCTCACCCTGCCGGTAGAGCCAGTTGCTGTACAGCTGCGCGGATGCGACCCCCAGTACGTCGCGATAGGCCGCCATCTCGATGTCCCCACCACCCTGACTGAACTGGGCCTGTCCGGGTACCACAAAACCCGAATCAGGCGTGACCTTGATGCCCGCCGTGTAGATCGCCGATGTGTTGGCCTTGAGCACGATGTCCTGCCCTGCCGCCAAACGAATGTCTCCCGAGCCCGTCCGAATGAGTTTGGCCGCCGCCAACGACAAGTCACCCACGTTGGCGTTGGTGTTCATCACGTCTGCCGAACTAGCGTCCGCACCAGCAACCAGATTGAAAGACCAAGATCGGCCACCCCTGACCGAAGCATCCAAGAGGGCAGCGGGGTTGGCGCCATCCAAAGCCGTTGCTGTTGAGAATCCGTCCGATAAATTGCTGTTGATGTTCAAGTTGCCGCCAGCGCGCAGCGTCAGCACCCCCGCCTCACCACCCGCATCTGAATCCTTGAGGTTCCAGTCTGCGCCAAGGGCCATGGCACCTGCAGAACGAACTTCCACGCCCGAGACCACATGGAAATCTGCATTGGCGGACTGCCTCAATCGGGTCTTGATATCGCTGTAGTTAGCGGCATAGGATGTGTTGTCACTGTTGACCTTGCCCAGACCCAACGTGGTGCCGCTATCGGTGTTGCTGGTGTTCAGCGTGCTCTTGTTGTCATAGACCCGCACCGCCTCCAGCGTCACCTCGCGGGCGCCGCTGATCTTGCTGTTCAAGGCGGTCACAGCAACATCGTTGCCTTTGCGTTGCGCACGCAGATGCAGTTCGCCGCCAACCCCGCCACTCACATCAATCTCGGAGCCGGTTTGCAAATCAATGTTTCGAGAGCTGTCGCCCGCAGCCGCCTCTGCGACCTGCGTGACCGCTCCGATCTCGACCCGTCCACCCTCGCCGCCTGTTGCGCTGGCGCGCGCTTCCACGCGGGCCGTGCTCGTGAGCGTGACGGACTGGCCGTACAACGCCACCTGTCCACCGTCAGCACCCGATGCGGACACCTTGCCCGCGACAGTGAGAGCACCACTGTCCGCAGTCAGGTTCACCTGCCGTGCCGTCACCACGTCGCCTGTCTCCACCGTCAAAGCACCGGTGCGCGCACGCAGGCTGCGTTCGCCGTCAAAGCCACCCTGGTTCAATGCAGCATTGATGCCTGAAAAATTACCCAAATAACCTACGTCGATGCGCACTCGGGCACCGTCGCCGGTTTTGCCATCGGCATCGGCTGTGGAATATCCCAACAGTGTCGAAGCTTCGATATCTGCGGTACCCGCCACCGCACTCACCACCAGTGAGCCACCGTCAGAGCCAACACCACCCGACACATTGATGCTCGCTCCGGCCTGCGCCACCACCTTGCCGGTTTTGCTGGTCAGCACCACCGTGCCGCCACCGGTGCTGCGGGTTTCGTCAAAGAACCTTACCGCGCGGCCAGACACATCGATATCGGCATTCGCGCCGAGCGTCACATCGCCATTCTCCGCCGTCATAGTCAACGCTCCGCCACGCAGGTCGGCCTTGGTGTCAAACTGGAGAGAGCCCGCCTTCAGTTTCCAGGCTGCACCCAAAGAAGATGTATCAGCAAGTGTTTGAGTTGGCGCGATCTGGTTCACATTCAGCACCTGCGAGCCTGCGTCCAACTCTTGATTGGCACCGTTTTGCCCCGTCAGGCGGGCGGTGGCAACCGAAACACCCCCCTGTATTTTGGTGCTGCCTTTGCCCGAAGCCACCAATTCGTCAGCTGTGATGCTGACGCTGGCAAAACCACTCAACTTCTTGTCGCCTTCACCCAAAGTGAGGCTTTGCGCCAGCACATTGAGCGATCCGCTGCCCAAGGTCTGGCTGGCGGGGATGGCATATGCCACATTGGCAGTGTTGCTCAGCGTCAGGTTGAGTGCGCGCAAGTTGGCGATCTGACTTGCGCCTCCGAAACCTGCCAAGCCAGCGCCCTGCAACGCCAAATTCTTGATCAGGGGTCTCCCGTCGGCACCAATACCGCCAACATCCACATTCCCATGGAAATCGAAGGTCGAATAGCTGGTGAGGTCCAGCCTGTCCAGGCTCTGCAACGCATTCAGAGCGGTCTGACTGAACGTCAACCCGTCCACATCCTGGGTCGGGCTTCCGAAGTTGATCCGCGAATCGCCAGCGCTCAATTCGCCAGCCACCCCAACGCCGTTCTTGGCAAAGGTTAGCTGCCCATCAAAGGCATTGTCCTGCGTGGCATCGATGGCAATTGCCTTAGCCGCCTGCAACACGCTGTCGACCGCGCCGACCAGCTTCCCCTTACTGCGGTCTGGTGACCCTGTTCGCGTGAACGTGGCCGATGAGGAAGCCGCCCGGACAAAGGCACCATTGCCAGCTGTGCTGAAACTGCCAGCTTCACCATCGACACCCTGGGCATCGATCCGACTGCCAGCGTTCAATGTGACGCGGTTTGTTGCAGCCAACATCACTTCAGAGGCAGACAGGACTGACTCCTGGTTGTTGGCCAATGTCACGGTATCGGACGATACGGCAAGCAAGGTGTTGCTCCCAGAACGCGTGCGTGTGCCGCCCAACAAAAGACTATCGGAACCCAGACCATTGAGCCATTCGGTTGACACCCATGCTTCGTCCGCACCAGCTGCCGTGGAGGAGCCTCCGATCAACAGATGGGCGGCAGCGATATCAATGGCTGCACCCGAACCGCCAAGTGCAGCTTGCGTCAACACCTTGCCGTTCAAGTGCAAGCTGTCCGTTCCCGAACCCTGACTCACTATGGCCAAACGTCCGGCATCCTGAGGTGAAAACCGGGAGCCGGAAAAGTAGTTCGACGCTGAGGTCAGTGTGAACTCTGACCGATCCAACACCTGCGCACGGGTGAGCACCTGAATGCCCTGCCAATCCCCTGTGCGCGGCGCACCGGATCGGGTGTCAGTGAGGTACCCCGCAGCCACCTGCACACCGTCCGATTGGGTATAGCCATTCCCGGGAAATACAGGGGTGCTACCCGAATTCAGACGCACCGCAACTGCACCAGGCAACAAGGCATAGTGAGCAGGCAACAGGGTGTAAGTGCCGTCCGGCAAACCATTCACGCCTTGCAGATACACGGCAGCCCCTCTGGCGAGGCCGAGGCTTTCCTGCACATCGTTTGGTGCGTAACCATCGGTATACCCAGCAATCACAGCATAGGTATTCGGCTGGGCCAGGTAGTCTGCTGAACCACCGGGCCCCACCGTGAACTCATAGGCTTGAACGTCCCCCCCCCCCCGCCACGGATAACTGAGCCCCTGATTGAATGTCTACCTTGTTGCCTTTTAGGTTGACCGACTTCTCGGGCAAGTCCGATACAGTGATGCCAGTGGCATATAACCAATCACGCCCATTGGCCACCGTTCCAAAAGGCAACACGCTGCCGTCCATTGCCGATACCGAGGTCACGCTGCCGGACGTCAGCGTCAGCGACTCGCTGGCCTCCAGCTCAATCTGACCGAAGGGTGCCCAGATACTGCCATTCTGGTCAATCTGACTGGCCGCAATACGCAAACGACCAAAAGCAGACAACGGCTGTGCCACAGCACCCGACGTCTGAGAGATGGTCACCGTCCTACCAGGAGCGGACACCTCGAAGTCGCTGTATGTCGACGGTGTGACCACACGAGCGGTAAGCGTCAGATCGCCAGCGGTGGTGAGCGAGCCGGTGGGACGAACCGTCGAACTCACGGCCACACCCGACAGCTCGATTTGCTCCGAAGCGTTCAACCTTGTTTCTGACATACCTGTCAGCGTGGACTTGCCGACCACTTCGATTCTTTTCGCATCCACTGCCAATACGCCGCTACCGACCACCGGCGTATTGGTGACACTTTGACGCAAGGTCGATTCATTACCCAAACGAACCAAGGCGGCAGCAACAGTCGCTTCACCTCCAGAGGTTTCAATACGGGGTGCATCAAGGGTGACCGAGCGCAAAGGCAATGATCGAGACGCGCCGATGCTCACCCCATCCCCTAGGCGAATAGCATCTTTAGAAGACAAGGCAATCTGATCAAAACCGGCTGCCTCAATGCGACCAACATCCAGGCGCGACGACTCACTGAACGAAGTCGGCACTACCTGTCCTTGATGCAACCCCTGCGCCTGAACAGATACAGAGGGCTCAATACTTAACACGCTGGCTAAACGGGGAAATCCAAGACCATCTGTCGGCAGGTTGTCGTTTCCCAAGCTCACAGAAAACTTACCTCCGATCCACTCGGCTGACCCCGCCTGGGCCAACAACGTGCCGTCCAGCACCACCCCCTCGCGCGCCGAGATGGAAACCGCGCCTGCACCACTGCCCAAGTGGCGACCGATACCACCTGCTTCATTTGGTTCGTCAAGGTATATCGGTGTGGATCCAGAGACATCGATGGTGGAGCCTTCCTTGGCGATGACATAGCCGGTCGATGCAGTGAGGCTCACCGAGCCACCATCTAGCACCTTGCCCAAGGGCTTGCCATTGGGGCCAACATATGTCAACGCCGTTCCAGATACATCCAGGCGAGAATGATCGCCCAGCCAAATGCTACTGGTGGTGTCGAAAGCCTTGTCAAGCGGCCCTGACAAACTGGCCTGAATGCGCCCTGCCTCAGCTTGTACTGTGCCAAGAATGCTGATCTGGTGCGCAGCGTTCAGGGTAACAGCGCCACCAGCATCCACCG
This sequence comes from Rhodoferax sp. U11-2br, assembly GCF_018619435.1. Taxonomy (GTDB): domain Bacteria; phylum Pseudomonadota; class Gammaproteobacteria; order Burkholderiales; family Burkholderiaceae_C; genus Rhodoferax. The sequence goes on from NZ_JAHFZF010000022.1 coordinate 57,009, forward strand.
TTGTGAGCGAACCCAGGCCAAGCGTGATATCGCCCAGCGACTGCGAATCTGCCGTGAGGGTCAGGTTGACCGGGCTTCGCTCATGGACTGGTTTGGCCAACAGCGATGTCATTGCTGTCATATCGGTTCCGCTCGTTTGCACAGCAAACCCCGGGGTAAGTACACGCGATTGCAACTGCGGTGCCAACACCACGTCATCAGCCAACGTCACACCTTCGCGACCAGTGATGGTGATGTTCTCGAAGCCGCCCGCAGACAGCCACTCCGCACCAAGGAACAAAGCGTTATCGGACTGGCCAGGTTGCCCGCCGATCTGAACGAAGCCTGAGGACAACTTCAAGGTGCCACCATCCTCAAAACCAAAACCCTGCACGCTGCCGTTTAGCTCAACGCGCCCAGGTTGAGACAGCTCCGACTTAACGCCCTCGTTGGCGGAGATGGATACTGTGCCACCGCTGCCGTACTTCAAGGAGCCATCCGGCTGCAACCACGCTGAGCCCGACACATCAACGAGCGAACTCGCGCCAAGCAAGGCATCCCCAATTGCGGAGATAGTCACAGAACCGCCGTCAGTCGCCACGCCCTTGTTGTTCGGGTCGCCAAATCCAACGCTATGGTTGACCCACTTGCCTGCTGTCGAGAGCGTGACACCTGCTGCAACAGCCACATCGGCGGTAGCGAGCACGAACGGGCTATCTGGATCAGCCTGGTTTTCGCGCGCATTCACTGCAATGTTCCCGCCTGCGGCACTGACATTGGCGTTGACTGAAACTGAGCTGGCTGTGATCGACAACGCCCCTTTGTTCGGCAAGGCCACGTCTTGCTCAACCACAGCATCTTTGTTGGAGTAAACGGTCAGTTCAGTGATCAAATCCTCGCCCAACTTGTCGGTGTCGATGAACAGGTTGTCCTTGAACCTGCTTGCCAACTCGTCGCCAAAGTTGAAGCTGCTTGCCAGTTGCTGAAACGAATGCCCGATACGAACTTTCTGGAAATTCTTGAAGTCACCATCGCTCATGGAAGAGCCCACCTGCAGTTGCGCCCCCTTTGGCGCAATACCGGCGGCAAGTTGCCGCTCACCCACAATGGTTTTCCCCATGATTGAGGACTGCAATACTGTTCCGCCCATGCCAACGATGTTCAGGGCGCCTGCTGCCTTGCCTTCGGTGTAGCCCGGGTCAAAGTGGATGTATTCGCCAAGATCAATCGTTTCGGTCTTGTTCCAGCGGTCATAGCCGATCTCATAGCGCGTGGCAATGCCGTCGTACCGCACGTTGGCATCAGCGTCACTCACCTCCATGCGCTTGCCTTCAGCAAACAGCAGCGTGGACTTGACCAAGGCAGGTGTGTATTTGACACTTCCTCCCGAAAGATTGATGGTGGACGCCGTCTCCAGGATCACCTCACCCTGTGACTTGATGTTTACTGTGCCACCCTGGGTAGAACGCTCCCCCACCGTTCGACCCAGGCGATCCTGGTACCCCTCCAGGCTGTCCTTGGCAATCAGCGTGGACTTACCGCTCTGTGCACGAGCGAGCGCACGCTCCACGTCTACATAAACCTTCTCACCACGCAGGGCACCACTGCGGTTAACAGGTGAATCTTTGAGTTCATCCCCGCGGAGTTCCACCTCCACCGTATTGCGGGCAGTCGATACCTCCACACCGGAAAGCCCTGACACATCAATCAAAGCACCATCGGCCATGTGCACGCGCGCGGTGTTCGACACCTGATTTCGTCCCGCTTGGGTGAACGGATTGATGGCACCGACACCATCAATGTTCAATGGTTTGTCAACAGCCGTGATGTCCACCACCCCACCTGGAACCCGGACCACCGAACCTGATGACAGTCTCACATCATTGCCCAGAATCTGCACCCTGGATGGGGCGGCCAGTCCCTGTCCCGTGGAGCCGTCGAGAGAGGTTGTTGTGTCGCCCGTTTCGGGGAGAACCTCGGTCACACTGCCCGCGCCCAAAACCACACGCCCAGCACGAGCCGATCGACTCCCTGTGGCATTCAGGTCTGCCGCTGATGGCATGACATGGCTGTCCTTGGCCAGCAAGTACACCGACCCGTTGGCCACCACCGATGTGCTGGCACGCGCCAAGCCAAGCTGGTTCACTGCAAAGCCAACCATGGTCACATTGCCCGTTGTTGCAGTGAGTTTGCCCAGGTTGGTCGCGTTGCCCAGCTGATCCAATGCTGAATCGGTCAGGTCCACCGCCTGACCGTCCAACACACCGTCCTTAACGCCCGTGTTGGCAACGTTATATCCTGTCAAATCAGCGGGGCTATCCACCTCCACCATCAGGCCGCGTACATTGCTGTCGCCGTAACTCGACGCGGCACGCAGGTAGGCCTTGGTACCCGCCGCCAACACCACCTGCCCACCAGGCGCAGAAATGCTGCCTTGATTGATGACAGTCGGCGCAATCAACATGATGCGACCTTGCTCACCCGCAGTGATCTGAGCGCCCTCAAACACCTTGACGAAACCGCTTGTCCCCACGTACTGGGGCTGGCCATCGCCCGGCAATAACGTGTCAAGGATGAACTTGTCGGCAATACCCAGGCTCGATGCGGTAAAGCTGTTCAGGTTCACCTGCGAGCCACCCATGAAGGCAATGCCGTTGGTATTGACCAAAATAACGTTGCCCTTCTGGCCCGCACCCTGTGTGATGTTGCCAGCAATCACACTCGGGTTGGCATCCCAGATACGGTTGAGCGTGGTGAAGCTGGCACCTGGCACCAGGTTTCCAGAAGCTAGGCTGTCCACTTGGCGGAACTCAACCCCGTGGCCTGCTGCAATGTTGAAGTTCTGCCAATTCAGGATGGCTTTGTTGTCCACCTGATTCACATAGGCCTGTTTGCCATTGGCATTGATCTGGTAAGCCGCTTGCCCGTAGGACACAAAAGCAGGCAGACTCCCCCCCGGACTCTTGGTGGGCAGCTTCTGCGCCAGTGTCGGCAGGGCCAGCAAAGCGCTGACGATCAGGGCACCAGCGCCACGCGCTCCGCTGGCGGCCTTGCCGCAACAACGCGCACTTTCGGCCACAGCCACCAAAGCACCCAGGCGGGTATTGAACACAAGACGATAGCGTTGACGGTTCATGGCCTTGCTCCAGGGCGGCTTTACCAGGCGTAAGCCAGGTTGAAGTGGATACGGTGGTCACCACGGTGGGTGTTGCCTATGGCCTTGAGGGGATAGGCCCAAACCAAAGACATGTCCACCCCGCTCCACCCTTTGAGACTCAAACCCAAGCCAGCGCCCGATAGGGTGAAACGCTCGGTAGCACTGATCGGGTCAATCACCTGCACCGATGCGGCGTCCCAGAAGGCCAACGCCTTCAAGCTGGCAGAGGACTCATTCAAGGCCGGCAAAAGATTGGCAAGATTGGGGCTTGTCGCTTCCATGCTGATCGCAACACCCCGGTCACCCAGCGCGGCAGACTCCAGGTAGCCTCGCACGGTGTCGGCACCGCCAATCGCGAACTGCTCGTTGGAGATCAGCGGTTGGCCAGCCAACTGCCAATGGGCGCGCCCCTCCAGGCCATAACCCTGCGGCGCGATCCATTCATGCGAGGCATTGCCACGCACATACGCATAAGCCGGGCGGCCCTTGAAACGTTTGTCGGCAAACTGTTGTTCTTCTCCGACCAAGCCCTGCAGGTGAAAATTAAATGACAGGCCCAGCTTGCTGGTGCTGGCTTCATTCAGCCAGGTGGCATCCCACCCCAACGTGAAAGGCAGGTATTTGATGGGTGTGTTGAAGCCACCGCTGTCAAGCAGCTCCACTGACTGGTCAAAGTCTTTGTAGTCAGCACCAAAGGACGCACTGTGAAAAAAGTCCTCGCTGCCCGGCAGCGGGTGGATATAGCGCAGCCCCAGCACGGTACCGCGGCCCACCACACTCAAGGTGCCCACGGCGGCCACATCCGAGTCAGACTTCACACCGTAGAAAGCCAGGAAGTCCCCCCCACTGAGCGGCATGGTGTAGTTGGCAGAAAACACCTTGTTTTCTTTCGGGTTGTTGGGTGAGGTTTGCACCGTCAAGCCCAGGCTGTGCTGCTTGTTCCACAGGTTGTCGTAACGCAGGCTGGCGCTCAAGCGGGTGCGCGAGGTGTCCTGGCTGTAGCGATCATTGAGTTCCATGTTGCCGTGCAGTGGCAATTCGTCCTGCACCTTCAAGTCCACCTCGACGGTGCCGGGCGTTTTGCCCGGGCGCAGCACGGGGGTGATGCGCCGGTCCGGGCTGCGGTTGAGCGCTGTTAACTCGGTCTGCATGTCCTGGAAATTGGGGACCTTGTCCTCGGCCAGTTCAGGCACACCGGCCTTGATATCGCTCGGCAAAAAATAGCGCGAATCCACCACACGCAGGCGGTCCACGGGCGCTTCGGTCACGACCAGTCTCACCAGGCCGTCGTTCACCTTTTGCTGAGGAATGGTCACCAGCACCGTGAGGTAGCCAGAGGCGTGGTAGGCCTTCTCCAACGCGTCACGTGCTTTTTCCACATCGGCCAGGGACTTTTTTTCACCCAGGTGCGGGTACACAGCACGCTCGACGGCGATGGTGGGCAGCAGGGTGGTGCCTTCGACACGGTATTCAAAAACATCGAAACCTGGTTCCTGTGCCTGGGCGGGAGCCCCCCCCAACAAAGCTCCTGCCAGCAGGCAAAGTGACAAGATGGCGTTTGGCCTGGGCAGGAAGGATCGATCTGACACGGAACCGAATAAGCACAACAACATGAAACGCCTGTGAAAAAGTCGGAATTCAGAAAACAGGCTCGGGACAGCCATTGCTGGCTGTCCCGACACCGGGTCAACAGACTGCATTTACCAGGCACACACAGCACCCGGTTGCCAGTCACACTGCCTTCTTACTGGATGGATGCCGAACAAGCGTTGCCACCCTTGTAGCCCTTAGACACATGTGAGGGGTGGTCTGCGTTGCTAAAGCCAGACAATGGGGTCACAAACAGGCCACGCAGGTCGGTCACGGTCGGGTCACCCAGCGCCGTCACCAAACCGGTCATCAGACCAGCACCTTCGGCCGGGGCAGAAGCCGCAGTGAAGGCGACCATCTCGTACCAGAACTCATAGTCACCGTCGATGGCGGTCTGGCGCTGCTTGCTGTCAGCCGTGGGCGACACACCATTGATCTTGGTGAAAGCGAACTTCTCGGTGGAACTCGGCGCATTTTCCAGTGACAACACACCGATGGCGTAGGTACCGGCGGTGGAGGCAGCGGTGATGTTGGTCTTGACGTCACCCGAACCGTTGTTGGAGCGGATGGTCACGGAGTCATACACCGTGGAACCCACCGAGTTGGAGCCGTCAAGCGTCAATGCGCCGAGTGCCAGACCAGTCGCGCAGGGTGCGTTAAGGAAGAAAGCGTTGGATGACGACTGCGTGCCCGAGGTGCCGACGCGGCGCTCGACCACCAACGGCAAGCCAGCCAACGTGGGGGCCAGCAGGCCCGCGCTCTTGTCACCAGCGTTGCCTCCCACCAGCGAGGCGTATTTCTGGCGGCTCACATTGGGCTGGCAGGCCGGGGTGGTGTTCACTGCGGTGATGCTGGCACCAGAGCCGGTGGCTGCACAAGCGGCGCTGGTGATGCCCTGCGACTGCTGCATGGCCACATACAGCGGGTAACTCACCGCCAGGCCAAAACCCTGGGCCACATTGGTGGACACTTCGCTACCGATGTCGGCCAGGCTCTTGTCCACGCTCAGGTTCAGCTGATTGAGGGTGTATTCGGTATCCGACACACCACCCACGGGCAGGGTAGGCAAGGCGTTCACACTGGTGTTGGGGGCCACCGTCACGGAGGTGCTGCCGCAACCGATGTAGGTGGGGTCAGTCGTGGTCAAGGCGGTCAGGACACAGGTGTTGCCGGTGGTGGCGGCAATGTTTTTCAGGCGTTTCACCGAGCCGCTCACACTGGCATTCACTTCACCGGCCAGGAACAGGTGCGGTGTGTAGGCCTCAAACGAGCCAACATCAAACGTGTGGTAAACAACCGTTTTCTTGCCTTCCAGGTCGGCGCCAGCCAGCGCACCCATGGTGCAGGCGTAGGCGGCAAACTTGCCAGCGTTGCTCTTGCCTGGGGCAGCGTCAGCGGCAACAGACACCGTTTTTTCCAGGTACACATGCAGGTCGTCAGGATTGCCATCGGTGTTGGCATCCACACACAGTTTGCGCACCGCGCCATACACAGCGGCCGTAGGCGCACTGGCACCGCTGATCCACAGCTGCACAGTCGTCGCGTCAATCTGACCAGGTGTCAGGGCAAAGGACGAAGAAGCAAGGCAGGCCAAGGCGGCGGCCAGGGAGGTGGAACGAAGTTTCATGATGAGGTCCAGTAAATGAAGAGGTCAGACAAGCAGAGGCTGCTACCAGCAGCAGCCTCTGCGGGAGCAAGAAAGCTTCAGGCAGACTTGTTACGGCGGCGGCGGGCAATGGCACCCATGACACCCAGGCCAGCCAGCAACATGGCATAGGACTCGGGTTCTGGCACGGCGGCCACGGCGAAGGTCAGCACATCCCCTTGCAGCCTCCACAGGCCGTACTCACTGCCACCCGCCAAAGCGCCGTTGTTGTCGAACTCGATCACGCCATCACCGTCAAAGTCGTAACCGATGGCCGTGAGCTTGGCTTTGTTGGAGCCGGTCAAGCTGCTGGTAACCTGGTTGAAGAAAGCCAGCGCCTGCTGCTGACCTGCGAACGTGGTGCTGCCAGCGGCGTACTGGCCGTTGTACTGACCGTTGGTGTCAAACATGGAAGTTTGTGCAACCTTTTCCATGCCACCGCCGTTATTGAAGTAGGCCATGCTGCCTGCGGTGGCCAAGTTGGCACCATTGGTGGCTGTGAGGTGTGTGCCGCTGGTGTTCACAGCACCGAAGAAGCCATTGACAGTCGTACTATTTAGGCCACCAGCAGTCGTATTGCTGGTCGCTGCGATCACGGATGCAGCGCCACTGGTAGTGTTGATGGCATTGGCGGAAGCATAAATACCCTTCGAACCCGCAGTAGTACCCACGCCGTCCAGAGCCATCACTTGCAACTGTGCCGTGCTGGTGGCGCCTGCAGCGGTAGCCGCAGCATTGAAGTCGCTCAGGACGGTGCCGTAGTTGCCGATGACGGACGCTGTCAGGCCGGTGCCGCTGTATTGACCCGTGCTCAGGTTCCACGAACGGAACCACGACGACGCACCGCCGGACAAGGTGGTGTTGATGTCGGTTTGCCAGGAGGCGAGCTGAGAATACGACAGACCCAGGTCGAAAGAAGCCGACGAGCCAGCAGCGAAGTTGCCATAGGACAGAGAAGCCAGGAAGGTACCGTCGCCGGATACGCCGCCGGAATCAACTGCCGCGTTGGCAGCACCAGTGGCGGCCAGCAAGGCGGCCAGAGCGATAAGTTTGAATTTCATGTGTTGATCCTAGGAAAAGGTTGAAGAGGTAAAACAAGGCTTTCAGGTACGCCAACACAGAAGGATCTTTGTTGCGTGGTGTGTAATTTAGGTTTTGATCGTTACAGCCTGTGTATGCCGAGGTGCCGATTGACTAGTCCGTTTGGCTAGTCCAGAAAAGCTGACCATGCTGTGTTTTATTGGCAAAAACAGCTTCTAGCCCTTATCCATTAAGGGTTACATGCTATTTTTATGGAAGCTTGGCCGGTAGCTGTGCCCGGCCAGGGTCAAGCCGATTCGCCAGGCGTCATCAGCCGCAATGTGGCGCTTTTGCCAACCGCTTGAGCGCGCGTGTTGACATTGAGCTTGCGCATGATGTTTTGCATGTGGTTTTTGACGGTAGGCAGGCTGATGCCCAGAATTTGGCTGATTTCCTGGTTGGTCTTGCCGTTTTTGACCCAGTGCAACACCTGAATCTCGCGTTTGGAGAACAAGGTGACAGCGCTCGCTGCTTCGGGTTGGCTGCCGTTTTCGCTGGCAAGCATGCGATGCAGTGCCATGTGCAGGTAAGGCATGAGCAACTCCAGCAGGTAAGCGTCACGCTCACCCGGCGCATGTGGCATACCCGCAAACAAAAAGAAGCTGCCAAACGCGCCTTGTACATCCTTGGCACCGTGGGCTGCCACGTGGCCAAAGTCGAGACGCTGCAGCTCACCCAGCAATTGCCGCCGCCCGACCTGGCCTTCGCAGTCTGCACCCAACAGGCACGGGGTGCGCGCGTGGCGCAGCCAGTCGTCCACAATGCGGGGCAACAGCCCGTTGACCGGGTCACGCACCGTCTGCTCTGCCTTGGGGTTGAGTGGTATCCGCGTGAAGGTCTCGTGTTGGAGCTGCAGTTTGCCGATGTCGCCATGGCCGCAAAACAGCACCTCGTGAGGAATAAACCCCTGCAACGCCCCCTGCACCCAAAGGTAGAACTGCGAACGGGTGCTGACTGCCAGCGAGGTATCGATGGTGACTACCAGGTGTTCCAGGTCGTAGCCACTCAAGCGCGCAGGGCTTTTCATGGCACAAACTCACCCGCTGCCGGGCCAAAGACCCACTGGTTGTAGTGGGTCATGCCGGTAAACGAGGCATCACGCCCCTCAAAAACCGTTCTGAACGCAACGCCTTCAGACAGGCTGTGGACCCCCAGGATGCGGTCTCCGGCCTTGACCAGTCCCCATTGTGTGCCGCCGGTCATCGGGTCGCGGTAGAGCTGGCGCAGGTAGCGGCGCGGCATCGGGAAGCGCTTGTCCTCCAACAGGTCTTCCAGTTTCGCCGGGTACTGCTTGACCTCACCCGGAGAGAACGCGTAATAGGCGCCAATGGCCTGGCGAAACTGGTTGCCCACAAACAGCAGCTGCGTCTCTTTTTCGCGTTGTGCCAGGGTGTGCCAGACCTGGCCTGCGCCGGCCAGCGTCAAGCCCATGGCAGCCAGCGCAAACAGCACCAGCAGGTAGCCAAAGCCCCGCTGACGAGAGATCAAGCTGTGCTGAGCCTTACCACTGTGCATACGGCATCTCCTCACCGCCAGCACCACTTTTGAGGTCTGACACACCAGTGAGCTCGCCCGGCGCTGGCACGATTACCCAGGTCTCGCTGCTGTCACTCACCGGGTCCACCGGCAGCTTGCGCAGGTAGCGCTTGCTCACCAGCTCACCCAACTCGGCAGGGTAGCGACCGGTGTCGGCGTGGAACTTGTCGATGGAGTCACGCACCACTGCGAGGGTTTCACGCAAAGCCGCTTCGCGGGCCCGGTCAAGGTGAGCGAAGTAGCGCGGCGCCACAATGCTGAGCAATGTGGCGATGATGGCCATGACGACCATCAGCTCGATCAGGGTGAAGCCTCTGCGACGCATGTCACCATTCCCGGTAAGCAATGCCGTTGAGGCCGACCCGCTCGGAGAGCGAGTAAACATCAAACACATCGGTCCCCTCGGTCGGCGCATCGGGCGGACTGGCATAGGCGCGTTTGCCCCAGGTATCGGCAGCGGAGGTCTGCGCGTCTGGGTAAAACGGGTCACGTGGCAGTCGGCGCAGAAAGTAGATTTTGTTCTGCACGGGTGTCTTGACATCGTCAACGCCGCCAACCAGCGCGTCAAGAGAAGGCGGGTAACCCGACCCATCTGCCCGGCGCTGCACCCGGCCTTCGTCCGTAGCACGTTTGTAGGTATCGAGCGCCTCGCGGATCTGTCGCAACGCGCTGCGCAGTTCCTGCTCCTTGGCCCGCCGCACACTGAGCTCACCCAATGGCACCGCGATCGAGGCCAGGATGCCAACGATGGCCATCGTGACCACCAGTTCAATCAGCGTGAAGCCACGTCCTGAACGCTTCATGGGAGCGTGCCCTCGGGTTTGACAGGCACTGGACCATCTGGCGGTGACATGGCAGCGGCTGGGGCCGGATTTGTCGACATCTCAATGGGCTCTGCGCTGATCGCCGTGGGTTCGGGCAGGTTGGGTTCGGGGGTGGCAGGCGCGCTGCCCGCAGGTTTGGATGAAAGCGACAAGCCGCGTGGCGCCGACTTGTTCAACTGCAGAGCGGGTGCACCCACGGCAGACTCAGAACCCGCTGGCAGGTTGACCGACACGCCAACGGGCCGGTTCAGATTGCGAACGATGCGTGGAGTGATGAGCAAGACAATCTCCGTCTTGCTGCTGTTGTCACGTTGACTCGAAAAAAGCCGCCCGAGCACCGGCAACTCGCCCAGCCCTGGCAAACGGTTGGCACTGCTGCGCTCTTCGTCGCTGATCAGGCCGGCCAGCACCTGGGTCTCACCATTTTTGAGGCGCAGTACGGTGGACGCACTGCGGGTGCCAATCTGGTAGGCCAACGAGTCTGCCGGGCCGGTGACCTCCTTGACCAAACTGCTGACTTCCAGACCGACCTTGATCGAGACTTCGTCATCCAGGTACACGTTGGGCTCAACGTCAAGCTTGAGGCCAACATCCAGATACGACACCGAAGAGGCAACCCCCACGTTGGCGGTGGAGGTTGTTGTGAACACTGGCAGTTTGTCACCAATGTGGATTTTTGCTTTTTCACGGTTTTTGACACGGATGCGCGGGTTGGCCAGGATGTTGCCGTCACCGGTCTGATTTTTGAGGTTGAGCGTCAACGCCGGGTTGGACACATAGGTGGTCAAGCCACTGGTGTTGCGCAAATCCACGTTACCAGCGGCGAGCGCCCCGCCAAGATTGGTGGTGGTCTGGGTCACGCCGCTGTTGACAATGGTTGAGCTGGTGTTGGGCTGCAACAGGCCATAACCAATCTGGTCAGGGAAACGCAGACCTAGCTCCTGCAGCTTGCTGCGGGTCATCTCGAGTACTTCCACGTCAAGCATCACCTCTGGCTCGGCAATGTCGAGAGACTCCAGCAGCTGTTCAGCCAGTTTGACGGCTGCGGGTGTGTCTTTGATCACCAGCAGATTGAGCTTCTCATCGATAAAAATGTCTTTCGTCTTGACCAAAGAGCGCACCAGTGCCTGTGCCTGTTTGACCTCAGCGTTGGCCAGATAAAAACTTCGGGTCACCAGCTCCAGGTAGTCCTTGGCTTTGGCTGGGGTGTTTGGGTACACCAGCACCGAGTTCTCATTGAGCAGTTTCCACTGAAGCTGGTTCGTCGTCAGAATCAGCTTCATGATGTCTTCCATCCCGGTGTTACGCACGAAGATGGTGACCTTGGTGTCGGTCCTGACGTCTTTGTCAAAAACAAAATTGAGCCCAGAACTGCGTGCGATGACTTCAAAGACAGTTTTGAGCGGCGTGTCACGAAACTCCAGCGTGATTGGCTTGTTGAACGATGTCGCAAGCGCTTGTGCCGAAGGCTCTACACGGGCGTCTTTGTCGCGCAAGCTCTGGAGCAGCCTGCGTGCGTCGTTTTGCGCGGAGTTTTCGGCCAAAACGGTGCGCAGTTGGTGCATGGCAGCCACAAGGTCGCCTTTGGCCGACAAAGCTTGTGCATCCCGAATCATCGCTTCATGACGCTGCTTGGTCGCTATCGCGGCCAGCCCATCGCGCACACTGGGGCTGTAGTTATCGAGTTTCTGTGCACGCAGATAAATGGCCTGCGCGGCATCGGTGTTGTGAGACAAAAGCTCTGTTTCTGCATCTTTGAGCAGTTGTGAAACGGCGCTATCGCGCTGGCGGAAATACTGGGCGCGTAACTCACGGTCATCCGGGTAGTCACGCATTCCCTTCTCCAGACGCAACACGCTGTCATCCAGGCGGCCTTGCTCCAACAGAAGGCGGCTCTCTTTGAGCGCCGGATTGCCCGCGCAACCCAATAGACTGAATACCGCCACCAACACGGCTAGCCGCAGGAAAGGATTCTCGAGTTTCAATTGGCGCTTTCAAAGAAGAGTTTTTGGGTTTCATTGAGCGGCACATAAACAACCGTCATGTCTGCCATCGTGATGTCCACCACTTTGTAGCCAGGCAGGGTGTCGCCGTTCTTCACCAGATAGGTCCGCCCGCTTTGCTCCAGAAAAACCATGAGTTGCCCGTTATCCACGGCCTTGCCAAGGTACCGAAAAGGTAAAACTGGTGCCTTGGGGGCTGCCAACTTGGGCGGCGGTGGTGCGGGTGGTTGCCAGGAATGCGCTGCAAACACGTTGACAACCTGAGCAGAAAATCGCTGGCGAACCGGGGCAGACGCGGCATCTGACGGCGTTTGGGGCAAGGCTGGTGTGGCGCTCAAGACCGGCTTTGCTTGTGCCTGCGGCGGCGATAGGACAGGTGGAGTAGAAAAGTCAACAAACGACGCCACAAGGGTAGTCACCAGCGCCACGGCAAGCAGTGTCTGACGCAGTTGCATCATTCAGGGCCCCCTCAGAAAGAGGCTGAATCGCACGTTTGCCTGCACCGACTCGCTGCCCACCTCTTCGCGCTGGAAGCCGATGTCGTTGAGTGCCATGGCTGGCACAGCGTTCATCACCTCGGCCAGCCAGGCTCGAAGCTGTGGGTAGCTTGCACGCGCAGGCAGGGTGATCTGGTAGCGCTGCACCTTTGTGCCGCCATCACGCACCAAGCGGTATTCACCAGTGGCCAGCTTGACCCCGTTCGCCAGGGCGATCCGGTGGACCACCTCAATTGCGTCAAGCGCACCTGCGGAGCCAGGCAAACTGTCATCAAATGCAGCACGGCGTTGGCGTGCTGTGTCATCCGGGTCAGGCCGTTGTGCATCCTGCTGGCGTTGTGCCGCAGCTTCTGCACGCAGCTCTGCCAGGCGAGTGTGCATCTGTTCGACACCCAAAAACTGCAGCCCAAGGGCTCCGATGAACAGAGCCAAACCCAGCACAGCCAACCAACCGTGCCGGTAGCGCTGAAAACGCATCCATGCCAACAGGTGTTGCAAGGTCATGACGGTACTTTCCAGGTGGCATCCACTGAAAAGCGGATCACCACGACGGAACCTGCCTGCCGTTCCTCGTGATGAGAGAGGTTGGCTGTGTCAAGCAGGCTTGAGTCACGCAAACGGCCGACATAAGCCACCGCATCGGACATTGTTTTGGTCTCACCCATGAGACGCAAGGTACGCGTCTGCCCCTGTGCTTCGATGTCCAGCAGCGCCACGGTAGGGCCGGTGTGTGTCTCTATCTCGTGCAGGACGGCGTCCCAGGGCAATTGCAGCTGTGACGTAACCCGGTCAATCACCTGCGTGTCAACTGGCACCTCTGGCAGAGCGCTGGCGCGCTGCACAGGGCTGGCTTTGGGTTGTCGTGTGCGTGCTTGTTTCAGCTCGACACGAACCAGTTCATCGCTGACATCAAGGTAATCCATGACGACAACACTTGCTGCCATCAGACCAGCAACAAACAGCATCAGTCCAAGTGGCGAAGTCAGGCGACGCCGCTTGACAAAATTGACATCCAACGCATTCATGGGCATCACTCGCCGATGGCCATACGCCCGCCTAACAGGGCAGGTTGCACCAGCGCTTTGGGTTGCAGCCAGGTGAAGGCAAGCCCATCAGTTGGCGCGGGCGGCTCGCCATCGCCAACAAGATACAGAGGTAGTGCAGGATCAGAAATCCCAGCGGATATGCCAATTTGCGCCATCAAACCACGAACAACATCGTGCCAATGTGCATTGACGCGCTGGGTTCGCAAACCCATCCAGTGGCCATTGCGAAGCAAGCCCAAAGAAACACACTCTGATTCAATCAGCCCGAACCAGCTCTCTTTTCTGCCAATCACACGCCGCCAGTGGTCATAGGCACAGGCAAAGTATGGCGACACCCTGTCCAGACGTGCGCCCGAGTTCTTGCAAGTGGTGTTGAGTGCATCTATCAGTGCCCCATCTACCGCGCATGCCACCACCGACTGGCCAGGCGGCTGGGGAGACAGCGCCAGCTGCCAATCCTCGGCGACACCGCCAAAGGTTTCGCGAAAACGCAAAGAGGCATAAGCAAGCTGCTCATCGGGCTGCGCGATATCGGGCTGCCATGGCAAACAGTGCCAGCGTACAAATCGCCCCGAGAGCACCACACGCACGGCGCGTTTCCTGCCAGATTGTGTCCCTAGCCATTGCGACAATGTGGCCACAGCCGACTGCCATGGCTGAGTTGGTGAGCTTGGCGGGCACTCCACACGTTGCGTCACCACAGGCCTGAAGCGCCAGAACCCGTCAGATCTGGCAACCACAAAGTGCTGTGGCGACAACCCGACATGCAGCGTCTGTGAGTTAGGTGACCACACGGTTCAACTCCTGCAGACTGGTTTCCCCAAGGCGCACCAGGTCAAGTCCAACATCGCGCATCAAACGGGTGCCCCTGCGACAGGCTGCCTCTTTGATACGTCGCACCGGTTCACGAGCAACAATCATCTCGCGCAACTCGTCGTCCAGAATCAGCACCTCGGCCACCGCTTTGCGGCCCTTAAAACCAGTGCCACGGCATTGGGCACAACCGCGCCCTGCACGAAAACGAAAACCGGACACATCAGCAATGCCAGAGAGGGCCAACAACGCCCCATCGGGCACAACGTCCTCCACACAATCGAGGCAATTCATGCGCACCAGGCGCTGCGCAACCACACCATTGAGTGCCGCCACCAGGCTGTAGGGATCAACCCCCATGTGTGTAAACCGGCCAAGCACATCAAACACATTGTTGGCATGCACAGTGGTCAACACCAAATGGCCAGTCAATGCCGCCTGTACCGCAATTTGTGCGGTTTCTCCGTCACGGATTTCGCCCACCATGATCTTGTCGGGGTCATGCCTCAGTATGGAACGCAGGCCACGCGCAAACGTCAGGCCCTTCTTCTCGTTCACCGGGATTTGAAGCACGCCAGGCAATTGGTACTCGACGGGGTCCTCAATCGTGATGATCTTGTCGTGCCCGTGGTTGATCTCATTGATGGCGGCATACAGCGTCGTTGTTTTGCCACTTCCGGTCGGGCCTGTGGCGAGCAACATGCCATAGGGCTCGTTGGACAACCGATGCAGGGCTGTCAGCGTTGCCTCGTTGAACCCCAGCACTTCCAACCGGAGACCAACAACCTTGTCAGACAGACTCTGCTTGTCCAGAATACGCAGCACAGCGTCCTCGCCGTGGATACTGGGCATGATGGAAACACGGATGTCAATCTCACGCCCGCTGGCGACCACCTTGAAGCGTCCATCTTGAGGTACACGCCGCTCAGCGATGTCCAGCTCCGCCATGACCTTGATGCGCGAGATCACTTGCTCGGCGTTGTCAGTGCCCTGAATGCCGCCTACGCTGCTCAATACCCCATCGATGCGGTACTTGACAAATAGACCACCAATTGCGGTCTCCATGTGAATGTCGCTGGCGCCCGTCTTGAGTGCGTCATAGAGTGTGGAGTTGACCAACCGGACCACCGGGCTGGCGTCTTCACTGATACTTCTGAGTGAAATGTCTTCAGCTGAACCGCGCTGGGGTGAAGACTGCTCCAAGGACACAAGACCATCCATGGCCCGTAAAGTCTCCTCGTGGCGAGCAAGATATGCGGCGATATCACCCCGGTCGGCCAGACGAATCTCCAGACGGGATCGCACACGCTCTTCAGCCCACTCGCGTAAGCCCATGTTGAACGGATCGGCGATCATCAAGACGAGATCGCCCGAAGCGTCTCGAAATAGCAGGCATTCCCGCTGCAATGCTTCACCATAGGGCAACAAATCAAAAGCAGGCTGCAGTGATTGCATGTCGACAAGTCTGACTGAGCTAAGGCACACCGTTGCCGCGAGCCGTGGCAAAAATGTCGAACCAGAACCAGACTCTGCGTCGTCCAGAGCTTCGATCAGACGACACCCCCTCAGTTTGGCAAGCGCACGAGCGGTTTCGATTTCCGCGGTGGAAAACGCTGCGCCCACCCGTCCCATGTCGCGTGAGCTGTTCATTGAATACTGTCAGCCAGTTGAAAAATGGGCAGGTACATGAGTATCACAACAGCACCAATCACCAGCCCCATCAACAGCATCAGCATGGGTCCCAGAAGGCGTGTTACCCATTCGGCCCAACGCGCCATTTCATCATCGTGGAAGGCTGCCACACGCTCCATCATCTCGCCCATGTTGCCGGCGCGTTCACCTACCCGCAGCATACGTAGCGCTACTGCAGTGGTCAGCCCGTTGACCTCGAAAGCCGTCGATATGGAGTTGCCTTGACGAATGCTCTGGGTTGCGCTTGCAAGACGCGTCTGCAAAGCGATGGACAGCAAACCCGCCACCATGTCCAGTGCAGGCACAATAGCGATACCACCGCGCAAAAGCATGCCCAACGTGCGATATAGCCTAGCCAACTGGAACACGCGCATGCGCTCGCCTACTG
This sequence comes from Rhodoferax sp. U11-2br, assembly GCF_018619435.1. GTDB lineage: Bacteria > Pseudomonadota > Gammaproteobacteria > Burkholderiales > Burkholderiaceae_C > Rhodoferax. The sequence goes on from NZ_JAHFZF010000022.1 coordinate 73,259, forward strand.
CCGGAACGCGCCACAACAAGCGCAGCATCTTTTGCATGAGCACGCGCCCACCACCGTTCACAGCACCCACCGCCAGGGCAACACCAAAGCCAACAAACACCGACCAATATTGCTCAACGGCCAGCCCCCAGTTGAGCAGCAAACGCGAGAAAAAAGGGAGATCACCCCCCATGTCCTCGTAAATGTGAGAGAAGCGCGGTACCACATAGCCCATGAGGAAAAGGATGACCAAGCCGCTCACGGCCAGCAGCAATACCGGGTAGATCGCTGCGCTAACGAGCCGCCCGCGCAACGTTTCAAGCTGCGTGGCATAGACGATGTAACGACCAAGCGCCTCGTCAAGACCGCTGGTGCGCTCGCTGGCCCGAACGGTGGCAACATACAGTGCCGGGAATGCCCGGGGTACCCCCTCAAGCACGGCTGAAAACGGCAAGCCTTCACGCAGCCCTGCAACCATTCCCGTCAACACATCGCGCACAGCAGGTCGACCCTCCTTTTCAGCAAGGGTCTCGATGGCTTCAACAATGGTGATGCCAGACTCCAGCAGGGACAACAACTCTTGACTGAAGAGCAAAAGCGGGAATCGCGAGGAACCGGAGACTTGCAAACGGCGCAGCAAGGGCACAGGTGCCGCCGAGAGTACAGCTTGACCAAGCGCTCTTGCTTGAGCCACCGCTTCAGCCCGGCTAGCAGCGTCAACCACCGTGGTGCCGATGCCACTGTCCGCTTTCAGTGTTTTGACCAGGAACTGCATGCTCACCAACTGACGATGTCCTGGGCCTCACCCGTGCCGCCGGGCTGACCGTCCTTGCCATATGACTGCAGGTCGTACTCTCCATGTTCACCTGGAAATTTGTAGATATAGGGATGGGACCACGGGTCCAATGGCACGCTCTTTTTCAAGTAAGGCCCAGACCACTTTGCTTCACCCGTCGGCCGCTCCGTCAGCACCTGCAAACCCAGCTCAGTTGCCGGGTAGTGCCCCACGTCGAGGCGATATTGGTCCAACGCTTTTTCCAGCGCATCAAGCTGCGCGCGGGCGGTCTTTGTCTCGGACTTCCCAATCTGCGCAAAAAATTTCGGGGCAACAAAGCCCGCCAGCATGCCAATGATCACCATGACTACCAGCAGTTCAAGCAGTGTGAAACCATTGGCGAATCTGGCAAATCCTGTCTGTTTCAGCTTCATAAGATCCCATTTCCTGGAGGGTGAAACGCACCCCGTTTCCCACGTTGTAAACACTTTGAAAACGACTGCACAAGCTGACAAGGTCAAAGCCTTCTGTAAAGTCTAGGTATCGCTTGTGACACCAGAGTTACACAGCATTGACATTTGTACTGAAACATCTTTGCAACATGGCCGCCCCAAAATTGATCTGCTTGTTTGCCATTTTTAAACTCAACCCGACTTGGAGCCAACATGACGCCACTTGCTCGCCCGGGACTGGCGGGGCTGCTTTTATCCTGTGGGCTCAGTGTCACCGTGACAGCTTGGGCCGACATTTACCAGTTCATCGGTGACGATGGGACACCCCATTTCAGTGATCAGCCCACAGATGTGCGTTTTCGCTTGCTGTTGCGTGCAGACAATGCAGAGCGGTCACAGTTGGCTGACAGGACATACCTGGCCAAATCGGGCAGCACTGCGACCACACAACGCTTTGAGGCAGAGATCTCAGCGGCTGCCCTCGCCAACAGGATCGACGCCAACCTACTGCACGCGGTGATTCAAACGGAATCCAGCTACAACCCGAAGGCTCTCTCACCCAAGGGCGCCAAAGGCCTCATGCAACTGATGCCAGCCACCGCTCGCCGATACGGCGTCTCCGACCCGTTTGACGCCATTCAAAACGTTCAAGCAGGCGCACTTCACTTGCGCGAGCTGCTCGATTTTTTCTCCGGCGACACGGAACTGGCGCTCGCAGCCTATAACGCTGGTACCGCGGCGGTGCTGGCACATGGCAGACGCATTCCTCCATTTGCCGAAACCATCCGCTATGTTCCAACCGTCTTACGAAGCTACGATTTTTTGAACCGCAAACATCGACGCGCCCAACCCTATTGATCAGGCCTGATCGGACAGTCGTGTCACCCCAACCTCCACAGACTGAGGTCACCTGGGAATCAATCCGTGCTCACCGAAAAGCGATAGCCACAACCACGCACTGTCTGGATCAACACATCGTGCCCCCCCTGCTCCAAAGCGGCCCGCAAACGACGAATATGCACATCGACCGTCCGCTCTTCTCCCATGTAGTTGCCGCCCCACACTTGGTTTAGCAACTGCTCGCGGCTGTACACCCGGTTAGGATGGGTCATCAAATAGTGCAACAGACGAAATTCGGTTGGGCCGAGCGCCAAATTGATGTCGGCACAGGAAACACGCTGAGCTGCCGGGTCCAGTCGCAGACCACGCACCTCCAACAGAAGCTGTGTTTCCTGTGGCACACGGCGTCTGAGCACAGCACCCATACGTGCCAACAACACCCTGGGTGAGAAAGGCTTGGTGACATAGTCGTCTGCTCCGACTTCAAAACCCGTGATCTTGTCTCGCTCATCATGCCGCGCGGTAAGCATGATGATCGCCACATCTCGGGTATTCGGATCGGTCCTGAGCTGCCTGGTCAACTCGATACCGGATATACCTGGCAGCATCCAATCAACCAGGATCAGGTCTGGCAGCGCCTCGCGAATGCGTAAGTAGGCTGCCTCTGCATGGGCAACAAGTTCCACAGAATAACCAGCGTGTGACAGATTGACTGCAATCAGCTCCTGTATCCCGGGATCGTCTTCCACGACAAGAATATGAGCTCCCATTTTCTGTACCTATCGAAAAAAAACCAGCGTATGCATAAAAAGTGACGCTTTCATGAAACATGGCTTGCTGAGCGGCGTTTTCAAAAAAATCAGTCCCAATCTTTGGCCCATGATCTTTTCATGGGCCATTCGGACTACTGAACAGGCCCTGTTTGTTCATATTCCCGTGATGCTCGGTCAGCATGATCCTCAGGTGATGGATGTGAAACAGATCACATCTGCTAGCCATCCGGCGACCCAACCACACCTGCGACGCCATGAAAACACATTTCCCCAAACAGTCCACTGGCCTGAAGACCTTGCCCTCCTGTCTGTTGGCACTCGGAATCCTGACAACAGGTCTGGCCATCGCCGATAGCACACCTCAGCCCCTGCCCTTTGCACAAGACTGGAGCAATACAAACCTCATCACAGCCAATGACAACTGGAGTGGTTTGCCCGGCATCGTCGGTTATTTGGGTGACTACTCGTCATCATCCCCAATTGCTGTTGATCCGCAAACCGTTCTAGGCAGCCTCGGAGCGGTGGATGTCATTGCCAACCAGACCGCCCCTAATACTTTGTCCAATGGCGGTGTGGCTGAATTTGCCATCACCAACCCGACCATTGCTCTGAACGGCTCCGGCACCGCCGATGCACCCGGCATCGTCATTCATCTCAACACCACCGGCCAAAAAACCATCCAGGTCAGCTACCTGTTGCGCGACCTCGACGGCTCGACAGACAACGCCGTCCAGCCGTTTGCCCTGCAATACCGGGTGGGCAACAGCGGCAATTTTGTCAATGTACCCAGCGGCTTTGTGGCTGACGCGACCGAGGGCAGCTCGGCTAACAAGACCACGCCTATCAATGTCACTCTGCCAGCCGCTGCCGACAACCAGGCCGAATTGCAAGTCCGCATCCTCACAACCAACGCCATTGGCAACGACGAATGGGTTGGCATTGACGACATCCTGATCACCGGCACGCCGATGGATGATTCAGTCAACCAACCCATTGCCGTCACCTGTCCGGCCAGCCCGTCGGTGCAGCAAGGTGTGGGTGGTGCCATCAACCTGAGCGCCACCGATGCGGACAGCGTGGTCAACGCCGCCAGCCTCACCAACCTGTCGGTCACCGGCATCAGCCTGGGCGCGATCAATGCCGCCAGTGCGGACGGCGGGGTTGCCAATGTCGCACTGCAAGTGGCCAGCTCAGTATCCGCTGGCAGCTACCCAGTGCAAGTGAAGTTTTCAAACGACGAATTGCAAAGCACCACCTGTGACTTCACTGTCACGGTTGAAGGCCTGGTCCGCATCCCGCAAATTCAGGGCAGCGGCAGCACCAGCCCCTTGGTCGGTAAAGTTGTCAGCACCCGTGGCGTGGTGACCAAGGTGCTCAACAACGGCTTCTTCATGCAAGACCCAGAGGGTGACGGCGACCCCACCACCTCAGACGGCATTCTGGTGTACACCAGCAGTGCCCCCAACAATCTGGTGGAAGTGGGCAATGAACTGCGCGTGAGCGGCACGGTCACCGAATATGCAGTTGGCACCGGCGCCCAGGCACAAGCCCGGCCCGTGACCGAAATCACCTCGCCAACGCTCAGCCTGCTGTCCAGCGGCAACAGCATCCAGCCGACACTTGTCTCTTTGCCAGTTGCCAACGATGGTGATCTGGAGCGCTACGAAGGCATGCTGGTGCAAATCGACAGCGAGCTCACAGCCTCACAAAACTACTTCCTGGGCCGCTATGGGCAGATCACATTGGGTGCGGGTGGCCGTCTGGTCAAGCCAACCAACCTCCATCCGGCTGGCTCGCCGGAAGCGCTGGCCCTTGCTGATGAGAACGCACGTCGACGCATCATTCTTGATGATGGCAGCAGCGTGCAGAACGTCAACCCCACGCCTTACCTGGCCGCTGACCAAACCATGCGTGCAGGCGACACCCTCAGCGCAGGACTCACCGGCGTGATCGACTATGGCCTGGCATCCAACTACACCGATGGCCTCAGCGACTACAAAATCCATTCGACCCAAGCAGTGGTGTTCAGCCGTGATAACCCGCGCACCAGCGCCCCGGCTGCGGTCGGTGGCAATGTCCGCATCGGCAGCTTCAATGTCCTGAACTACTTCACCACCCTGAACGCGAGTGGCTCAGCGGGCTGCTACCCCAGCGGCACCGTCAGTGATTGCCGTGGTGCCAACAGCGCTGCCGAGTTCCAGCGTCAACGCAACAAAATCATTCCTGCCATCCTGGGCCTGAAAGCCGACGTGGTGGGTCTCATGGAAATCCAGAACAACGGCAACACCGCTGTGCAAGATCTGGTCAATGGCCTGAATGCGGTGGCTGGCGCAGGCACCTGGGCAAGCGTCTCGCTGCCCAATGGCGGCACCGGCACCGATGCCATTCGCGTGGCCATGATCTATCAGCCCGCTCGCCTGAGCCTGGTTGGCAGCGCGGTCAGCGACACCAACACCATCCACAACCGCCCGCCACTGGCCCAAACTTTCGCGGCCGCCAACGGTGAGAAGTTCTCGGTGGTGGTCAACCACTTCAAATCCAAAAGCAGTTGCCCAACGGACTCTGGCGCCGACAGCGACCAGGGTGACGACCAAGGCTGCTGGAATGCACGACGCACGCAGCAAGCCCAGGCGCTGGTCGAATTCATCAGCAACCGACTGAAGCCAATTGACCCTGACGTGTTGGTCATTGGCGATCTGAACGCTTATGGCAAAGAAGACCCGATCGTGGAACTCACCGCGTTGGGGTTCGAAGACCAGGTGGCCCGCTTCAATACCAGTGGCGAGTATTCCTATGTGTTTGATGGCGAGTCCGGCTACCTGGACCACGCCCTGGCCAGCGCCAGCCTGCACGCCCAGGTGACTGGCAGCAACCACTGGCATATCAACGCCGACGAACCATCGGTGATTGACTACAACCTCGAATACAAACAACCCGCCTGCACCAGCTGCGGTCCAGACTACTACAGTGCCAGCGTTTACCGTTCCTCCGATCATGACCCCGTGGTACTGGGCCTGTCCCTGGTCAAACTCCTGGTGGGCGGCGCAGGCCGCGACACTTTGACGGGTACTGCTGGTGATGACCGCATCACCGGGGGTATAGGCGCAGACGTGCTGACAGGTGGTGCTGGTGCCGACACCTTTGTCTACCAAAGCCTGCGCGAAGGCGGTGACCGCATCACCGACTTCGCACCGGGGGTTGACCACATTGACTTGTCAGCCCTGCTCGCAAGCATCGGCTACAGCGGCCAAAACGCCGTCGCCGATGGTGTGGTGCAACTGGTGGACACCACCGCTGGCCTGGCCCTTCAAGTGGACACCGACGGCAGCGCAGGAC
>NZ_JAHFZF010000023.1 GCF_018619435.1 Rhodoferax sp. U11-2br
ATCCAGCAACTTCCTGCGCCAGATCATCGAATCTGACCTGGAAAAAGGCACCTACGCATCGCGCCGCTGGGCCGGTAGCCCCGGCGACGCCGCCCACCAAGCCGCAGGCCAGCCCGACCCGGCCAAAATCCGCACCCGCTTCCCGCCCGAACCCAATGGCTACCTGCATGTGGGCCACGCCAAAAGCATCTGCATCAACTTTGGCCTGGCGCGCGACTACAACGGCGTGTGCCACCTGCGTTTTGATGACACCAACCCCGAAAAAGAAGACATTGAATACGTCAACAGCATTGTTGACGCCATCAAATGGCTCGGCTTTGACTGGAACGGCGCACCAGATGCCGCGCCCTACCAGGCCAGCGACTACTTCGACTTCATGTACCGCGCAGCGGAATATTTGATTGAAGCGGGCCTGGCCTATGTGGACGAACAAACGCCCGACCAAATGCGCGCCAACCGTGGCGACTTTGGCAAACCTGGTGTGGACAGCCCGTTCCGCAACCGCACAACGGCCGAAAATTTGGCACGTTTTCGCGAAATGCGCGACGGAAAATATGAAGACGGCGCTATGGTCTTGCGAGCAAAAATCGACATGGCCAGCCCCAACATCAACATGCGCGACCCGGCCATCTACCGCATCAAACACGCCGAACACCACAACACAGGCAACAAATGGTGCATCTACCCGATGTACACCTTTGCCCACCCGATTGAAGACGCGCTGGAGCAGATCACCCACAGCATCTGCACGCTGGAGTTTGAAGACCAACGCCCGTTTTACGACTGGCTGATGGACCGCTTGTGCGAAGGTGGCCTGCTGGCCGCGCCCGCACCGCACCAGTACGAATTTGCCCGCCTGAACCTCACCTACGTGATCACCAGCAAACGCAAGCTGGCCGCGCTGGTGAACGAGAAAAAGGTCAATGGCTGGGACGACCCACGCATGCCCACCATTGTCGGTCTGCGCCGCCGGGGCTACACGCCTGCGGCGATCCAAGCCTTTGCCGAACGTATTGGCGTGACCAAAAGCGACAGCTGGATCGACTACAGCACGCTGGAAGGCTGCCTGCGCGAAGACCTGGAGCTCAAAGCCCACCGTGGTTTTGCGGTGCTGAACCCGGTGAAACTGGTGCTGACCAACTGGGACGAGGTCATGGGCGCTGGCCACCTGGAGCCCTGCACCCAGCCCGCCCTGCCCCACCCGCCCGAAGGTGTGGAAAGCCCCACACGCCACTTCACGATTGGCAAAGAGGTGTGGATCGAGCGCGAAGACTTCTGTGAAGTGCCACCCAAGGGCTACAAACGCCTGTTCCCCGGCAACAAGGTGCGACTGAAAGGCGGCTACGTCATCGAATGCACCGGCTGCACCAAAGACGCCAGCGGCAACATCACAGAAGTGCTGGCCACCGTGGTGCCCGACACCAAAAGCGGCACCCCCGGCAGCGACAGCGTCAAGGTCAAAGCCGCCATCACCTGGGTGGGCGTGGCTGACGGCGTCAACGCCGAAGTGCGTATGTACGACCGCCTGTTCCTGGACGCCCAACCCGACGCGGGCGGCAAAGACTACCTGGAAAGCCTGAACCCCAACAGCCTGAAAGTCATCACCGCGATCGTTGAGCCCTCACTGGCCAACGCCGCAGCGGGCCAGAACTTCCAGTTTGAGCGGCATGGGTACTTTGTGGCGGATCGGGTGGACCATGTGCAGGGCAGCAAGCCGGTGTTTAACTTGGCGGTGGGGTTGAGGGACTCTTGGGGCAAATAACCCACTGGTTGGCCGTCTAGAGCCAACCCAAGACCGCCACATCCATCCAAACCCATATGGATGGGACCATGACTGGAGCAATTCACAGCATGGGTGGCGGCAATACCGTCTTTCGGGATCTGGGGTTCCCTGAAGACAAAGTCCATGGCCTGTTACTACGGGGTAATCTGACCATCCAGGTCCGCAAAGTCATCGACTAATTCGACTTCCCCCAGGTCATAGCACAAAAGCACGAAGCCACGTATAAACGACCGAGTCGACTTAACACCTACGCATTCACACTGGATGCATTGGCTGGTGCTAGCTCAAGACCCGCTGTGTGGAGAATACATCGCTGAAACAGATTGCTTGATGCAACGCAACAATCTGCGAGCCATTTCTGGAATAGTAGCGATTTCCCAAATCAACTTCTCGCCAGACATCAAAATCAGCTCAAATGGCGTCATCACTTTGCTTGATTCGCATCAAACTCTCTTCGGACACGTTACCGCAATAAATATTACAAATCAATAAACGATTGGCTGATACAACCAATCGAATCTGATCTAATAGATAAATCAATCATTAGGAATCAAAATGAAAATACAAAGAGTATGGGCAAAAAAATTACATGGCAATTTGACATTTGATATATCTTTGACCGCTGGCATCAATCTTCTTGTTGGTGTAAATGGCTCTGGAAAAACAAGTGTCCTGAACATTATTCAATGGATTACCACACTAGATATTCCAAACCTCGCAATAACAGAATTTGATGAGATCGGACTAGAAATAATTGGTAAAGACAAGAAGAAGAAAAACGTCTCAGCAGTTCAGCAGGGAACAAATTTATACATTAAATGCATCGATTCCCAAACAGATTATCACCCAATACACGTCCGTCTCCGATCACTACCAAGAGATTTACGAAATCTCCCAACTCGCAAAGATGAGCTAGCCAATCATTACTCCAGCTTAACACCAGAAGAAAAAGAAGCGGAACTCTGGTCTCTACTTCAATCAATTTCAAAACCTCTTACAATTTCCTTAGATAGAAAAATTACGGTCAATAAAGATGACTATATTTTTGTTGAAGATGAAAATGGTCGAGTTCTAAGAAAAAGAACATCTAGAAATGCAACAGATCCAATATATCAAGTCGAAAGTATTGCGAGACAGCAATACTCTCAATACCAATCACAATTAATTAAATTAAATGAAACACTAAAAGCAAAAGTCATCAGCTCCACATTTGCAATAAGAAGTGGTGGGAATAAAGTAACCCCAATAACGCTTGCAAAAATCGACGAAGTTGAGACAAAACTTTTAACTCGAATGTCAGCTTGGACAACAGAATCCAATGAACAAGAATCGGTCAGAAGTTACTTTAAGAGAATTAGAACAATAATCAACAATATTCGATCAACAAACAGCAAACAGATTGGCTCAATGTTGAGCAATTTTCTATCAGATGACATGCTTAGAGTTAGTGCGCTATCCGATGCTTTTGATGAATTTGAATCAAAAGCAGCAATAGCATATGAACCCATTCAAATCTATTTAAGAATATTAAATAGCTTTTTTGAAGACAGCAAGAGAAAATTGCTATTTAACGACCAAGACAATCAACTTTATTTTCAGGTAAATGAAGACACAAAAGATACACGTCACATAAATGTAATGTCATCTGGCGAGCGACAGATATTGATTCTATTGACTTACATTGCATTCTCTCCACAGATGACTAGCATTTTCATTATTGATGAGCCGGAACTATCTTTGCATCCAAAGTGGCAACATCAGCTATTACCAAGCATAGATGAACTAATGAAAAATAGAACTCAAATGATCATTGCGACACATTCACCAGAGATCGTCGGGAAGTACGTATCAAAATGCATTGAGCTATAGGTAGTCATATGATTCCCACCTACTCCGAAGATGCAAAGGCTGCACTACCGACCTTACTGAACTCCGCCTACAAGGGCTTTCTTTTCTTTGAAGATAGTGGAACAGAAATTTTTTACGAAGAAATTGTAAAAAAAATTATCCCAAATCCAAATGATGTGCGAATAATTTGTCTTAATGGTAAGGAATCCTTAATTAACCATTGCCGCAACCAAACCCATCAGCCAACCAAAAAGAAATCACTCTATATTCTCGACAAAGATTTCGACGATTTACTCAACAAATGCACAAATGATAATTCAATCATCTATCTAGAAAAATATTCAATAGAAAACTACCTTTTGGAAAGGTCGGCATTTTTACTGGTCATTCAAGAAGAAAAGCCAAGATTTGCAAATTTGAATATCATCGATGAAAATTTGAGCTGGGAAGATTTTATTAACATCAACTACCCACTATTTTTTGAGTTAAGCAGTTTATTCTTAATTTCTCAAGAATTCTCTTTGGGAATTCCTTGCTGCAGCGAGCCCATACAAAAATTCACCCAAAAAAGCAAACCATGGCTGCTATGCAAGAATCAAATTGGCAAATATCGTGAAAATATCGAAGAACTTCTGATACTTAACTCAATTGTAACCACACCACTCGAAGCAGAGGAAATTTTTAAAAGCAGACTTCAAAAAGTTAACGACATATCAAATGTACCTGGCAAGCAAATTATCGATTTGTCTAAGATTTATATTGGATCAAAATTCAAACTTCGAGGATTATCACGTGATTCTTTATGCTACAGATTAGCCAGAAATTGCTCATTTGAATCAATGAGCAATTTGAGAGAACGAGTACAGTCAATGCTATAGTCAATACAATATCTTCTTATCGGGTTTAACTTAGAGCAATCAACACCAAGACGCACCCAATAACATCAATTAGAAATTGACACATATTTCAGAACCCCGATCTCACATGCTTTTGAACATAGTGACTGGGCTCGACTATTTGCTAGTCGCTTTCAATTCTAGTTATCCACTCAGACCCGAAAAATCAATTCGATCTGCATGAAGCCCATCCCCAAACGTTCACCACTTGATCGATCACCACCAATGCGTGTCGCTGGTCAATCCTTGGACGAGGCCATTGACGACCTTCTCACTGAGCATGCTATTGCTCCATACATGCTTGCAGTATTCATGATTATTTTGGCCAGCCTGGAGTGGTGGCGCTATTTATATGAGATCAAACCGACACCAGTTCCGTACTCCATCGCTGCGGTAATCACGGTTCTCTATGCGGTATTCAAAATACTCGCAACACGAAAACGAGCGAAAAATTTGAAACTCGGGCGCGACGGTGAACGTGCCGTTGCGGAACACCTGGAGTGGCTACGTGCGTTGGATTTTGTTGTCATTCATGACGTTCCGAATGGCGATGCCAATGTGGATCACATCCTGATTGGTCCGCAGGGTATTTACACCATCGAAACCAAAACACTGTCAAAACCACAACGTGGTGCATGCAAGATCGTCGTTGAAAACGGTGTCATCCTTGCCAACGGCAAAGCACTGGATCGCGACCCTCTGATTCAAGCAAAGGCTCAGGCTGGCTGGCTTAAATCGTTCTTGGCAGAAAGTCAGTTCCACGTTGCAGTGCACCCAGTCGTTGTATTTCCTGGTTGGTTCGTAGAACCCTTTGACATGAAGCAACTTGGCGCATGGGTGCTGGAGATCAAAGCGCTCAAATCATTCATAGCAAATCAACCGCAGAGACATACCCTTGAAGAAGTAAAGGCAATGGCCTCCGCCGTTCGTAGTCACGTCCGGAGTTTGGCAAAAAAGTAAGCCAGACCACACGTGTTTTGAGGACAAAAGCGGGCCAGGCTCGATATCCCAATAGCCCCCTGTGATGGAATGATCACAATTGTCTTTTTGCTGCACTTCTTATAGTTACCAGCCCTTGTTTAATAAGGGCCTGAGGCTCATTTGGCTTACAGATGTCTTGTTGTGTCAGGCTCAGAGCTTTGCCAACAACACTTGCCAGCAAGCATCACAGATGAAAACATGATGCAGCTGAACGTCCGTTGAAGCCTTCCTCCACGGCCACATCCTTGCGCCGCACAAACCACATTTTTTATAGCTACCCAGGAAAAAAGAGGCCAAGCTCGATTTCCCCTAGAAAATAGCAGCAATGACGCGCAAAACCGTTGATCTTCAGCATGGCGAACTGCCGCATAAGCCGAAGCCACCAATCATCTCGTTTTGGGAGATCCTTCTATGTGCGAGTTATTTTTTGGCCGTGTGGCTGATACCGACCAGCTGGCTCGATTCCGGTATTGGCTCAGTGGCCTTTGCCCTGGCGAGCAAGGTCAACCCGTACTTATCTGAGTATTCCATCGCATTTGCAGCCGAGCCTCAGTATTTCATTCATTGTCATGTGTTGGCGACTTGGTTGTTACCAAGTTTTTCCCCCTATCTGGAAATTAGAAGAAATGGGGGGCGATCCGTCCACGCTGAGCACTTTCATCGCCAGTTCGAACGCTTCGGCGGCTGGTTCTATTACTTGGCATTCAATTGCATTTTCTTGATCCCTTTGTACTTCGGTATGTACTGGATGGTGGACTATCCGTTAGACGGACCTGGAGAGAAAGGAGTCTGGATTGGGATGGTTTCTTTGTACGCGATGCTGCAGGGCGGGATGCTTGGAGCGACTATTTACCTTTGTTACATGATTTTTTATTCTGCCTTTTTTGCAAGAAGGCAAAGCGATGAGTTGCGACGCAACAAATGGTGACGCTGGAATGGTCGATGATCTGTTCAGCTTAGTCATGGATGGGCTTCGAAACCATTTGGCGAAATTGCAGGCCAGCGGGCAAACTCCCTTGGTGTGAAAGGGGCCAGGCTCAATTTTCCATACAACTAATATGGGGCAGCATGCCATGCATATGAGTTTTGGTAAAGGAGTAAGAATGAAACCACGAGATGCACAGATATCATCAACAAATCCTCTGGCGATATCAATCCCGGAGGTGGCGTTGATCCTTGGGTATTTTTTTGCGGTATGGCTGATACCTACCAGTTGGTTGAATACTGCTATGGGTGCGATCGCATTTGCCATCGCAAGCAAGATCAACCCGTATTTGTCCGATTTTTCAATCGCCTTCGCGGCTGATCCTCAGTACTTTGTTCACTGCCACGTGTTGGCGACATGGTTGTTTCCCACGCTACTACCTTACCTAGTCATTACCAGGAATGGAGGACGAGCCCGTTATGCAAATACTTGGCGTGAACTGCATGAAAAGTGGGGCGGCTGGGTGCCACATTCACTGTTTTCTGCGCTGATCTTTGGGCTCATGTATTTCTCGATGGTATGGCTTGTTGATTACCCGCTAAGGCGTGGTGAGCGGGCTATTTGGATAGGCGGCGTTGCTCCGTCAGCATTAGTTATTCAGTGCACTTTAGGGATAGGCATAACGGTGATTTACATGAGCATTTACTCGGCGCTTTCAAATAGAAGAGGTAACAATGAGCTGCAGTAAAGACGCAAACAACAATTCTTCTGGATTTCTAGGTGACGTTTCGAGCTCTGCACTCGACGGTCTTGATGCCTTTGTGCAGGATTTGGATAAAAGGGTCCAGGCTCGATTTCCTTTTGGTGGGTGCTGACTGCCATCGACTCCTGCCTTGTGGTGGTGTGATGGCACTTGCCTTTTTGCTGCGTTTTTTATAGTTATTAACCCTTTTTATATACGGGCTAGAGGCCAAATATTCGCTAATCTTTCCTGTCGGGATAGGCTTGAAACCATGCCAACAACACTCAAGAGCCAACTTGCACCGCATGCTTAGCGCACAAAAGAATGACGCAGCTAGACTTCCGTTGAAGCCTTCCTTCAACGCCCTGTCCTTGCGCCGCACAGTCGTCACTTTTTGGAGCCACCCATGACCCACGCCGCAGACACACTCAGCGCCCAAGTCGTCCAGCTGCCGCCCGAAGAACGCATGCAGGTGGTGGAGCGCATTCTGGACAGTCTGGACGAACCCGATGCTGCGCTGGACGCACTCTGGGCCAAGGAGGCGGATGACCGGCTGGCGGCCTATCGCCGTGGTGAGGTGAAGGCGGTGGCCTTGTCCGAGGTGATTGCCAAGTATCAGGTCAACACCAAACCCGCATGAACGTTCGCCTGCTTGAGCCAGCGCAGGCTGAGCTTGATTAGGCGATGCGGAACAGGCTCCTGGGCTAGGTGATGTTTTTTTGATCAAAGCGCAAAACCATACGTGATGCGCGTTGCGGGCACCTGTGGCCTCACTCTAAATACGCCAATGGGCGTTTACGGAAACCCCAGCCCTGGTTATCCTCGCGCCCATGCAAGCCACCAACATCCTCAGTTTCTGGTTCAACGAGTTGAGTCCACAGCAGCACTTTGCCAAAGACGCTGCGCTGGATGCTGCCATTCGCAAGCGTTTTGGTGCCACGCTGGAAGCCGCTGCGCGGGGTGAGCTGGCCCCCTGGCGCGCCACGGCGGCGGGTCGGCTGGCAGAGATCATCGTGCTGGACCAGTTCTCGCGCAATGTGTACCGCGACACACAGCTCTCCTTTGCGCAGGACGCGCTGGCGCTGACCCTGGCGCAAGAGCTGGTGGCCCTGAAACAAGACCGCAACCTGCCGCTGGCGCAGCGCAGGTTTGCCTATATGCCTTACATGCACAGCGAGTCCGCGCTGGTGCACACCCAGGCCGTGGCGCTGTTTTCGCAGCCGGGTCTGGAAGACAACCTGCGCTACGAGTTGCTGCACCAGGCCATCATTGACCGTTTTGGCCGTTACCCGCACCGCAATGCCATTCTGGGCCGCACCTCCAGCGCCGAGGAGCTGGCTTTTCTGAGTGAGCCAGGTTCGTCGTTTTAAGTTAGCGCCGCCAAAACGCTGCGGCTTTTGTAGCTGCTTGCCCTTATATCAAAAGGGCTAGAGGCCAATTTGGCATACAAAGCCTGGCCATTGGCTAGCGCAAACCGCATTCGCCCGCTGCGGCCCCGTGATTGGGCTGCGGTGCTAAGGTCCACCCTTTTGACTCACCGGACATTCACCATGCTGTTTACGCCCTTGCAAGTTGGCCGCCTCACGCTGCCCAACCGCATATTGCTTGCCCCCCTCACCCGCACCCGCGCTGGCTCTGAGCACCAGCCCAACGAGCTGATGGCCGAGTACTACGCCCAGCGTGCCAGCGGCGGCCTGCTGATCACCGAGTGCACCATGGTGTTGCCCAACACCTCGGCCTTTGTGGCCGAGCCTGGCATTTACTCTGCCGAGCAGATCGAGGGCTGGAAGAAAACCACCGCCGCCGTCCACGCCAAGGGTGGGCGCATCTTTTTGCAGATCTGGCACAGCGGGCGCGCTGCGCATGCCGACATCAACGGCGGCCAGGCCAGTGTGTCGTCCACCGCCGTGCCGATTGAGGGCGACATCCACACGCCCAAAGGCAAGGTGCCCTACGCGCCCGCCCGTGTGCTGACCGAGGCCGAGATGCCGGCCATCGTCGCGGGCTTCGCCCAGGGTGCCAAAAACGCCATTGAGGCGGGTTTTGACGGTGTGGAGGTGCACGGCGCCAATGGTTACCTGATCGACCAGTTCCTGCGTGATGGCGCCAACCAGCGCACTGACGGTTACGGCGGCTCGATGGAGAAGCGCGCACGTTTCCTGTTTGAGGTGTTGACCGCAGTGACCGACGCCATTGGTGCGGACCGCGTGGGCCTGCGCCTGTCGCCACTGAACAGCTTCAACAGCATGATCGACAGCGACCCGATCGGGCTGACCAGCTACCTGGCCGACAAGCTCAATGCCTACCAACTGGCCTATTTGCACCTGATGCGCGCCGACTTCTTTGGTGTGCAGCAGGGTGATGTGATGACGGTGGCACGCGACAAGTACAAAGGTGTGCTGATTGGCAACATGGGCTACACCGCCGACGAGGCCACCCAAGCCATTGCAGACGGCAAGCTCGACGCCGTGGCCTTTGGCACCAGCTTCCTGGCCAACCCGGACCTGCCCGCGCGTTTCCAGGCCGGTGCCGCTTTGAACGCGCCCGACGCCAGCACCTTCTACACGCCCGGCGCCAAGGGGTATACCGACTACCCCACGCTCTAAGCCCCCTGCGGTGGGGCGGCCCGCGTGCCACTATCATGGCGGCAACCACACCGCCCACGCCATGCCCCGCCGCAAGCACCACCACGTTTATGTGGTTGAACTCTCTCCAGACGTGCTGCTGGAGCCCCGTTTTCGCAAAAACAACCCGAACTACATCGACGGCAAGCCCTGTGTGTATGTGGGCATGACCGGGCTGGACCCCGATGTGCGTTTTGACAAACACAAGGCGGGCATCCAGGCCAACCGCTTTGTGCAACGCTACGGCCTGCGCCTGCTGCCCGATTTGTTTGAGGGCTTCAACCCGATGCGTTACGAAGACGCGGTAGACCGCGAGATCGAGATCGGCATTGACCTGCGATCAGCCGGGTTCGGTGTCTGGCAGGCCTGAGGCGGCTTGTAAACTCGCAGGCTTTGCACCTGGACCCGGAGAACGTATGCCCAAAACAAACCACAAACCCTTCGTGATCGGTGTTGCAGGGGGCAGCGGCAGTGGCAAGTCAACGGTCACACGCCAGGTGCTGGCGTCGGTCGGGCCGGACATGGCCACCGTTTTGTACCAGGACGACTACTACCTGGACCAGACCGAGATGTCGCCCGAGGAGCGGCGCAAAACCAACTACGACCACCCCGATGCGTTTGACTGGCCGCTGATGATGCAGCACCTGCAGGCGCTGCGCCGTGGCGAGGCCATCGAGATGCCCACCTACGACTTCACCGCGCACAACCGCGCCAGCAAAACCATCACCCTGCAACCCGCGCCGGTGATTGTGGTGGAAGGCCTGTTTGCGCTGTATGACGCCGAGCTGCGCAAGATGATGTCGCTCAAGATTTTTGTGGACACCGCGCCCGACGTGCGTTTTATCCGCCGCCTGCAGCGCGACATGGCCGAACGCGGCCGCACCGCCGAGAGTGTGATTACCCAGTACATGGCCACCGTGCGCCCAATGCACAAACAGTTCATCGAACCCACCAAACGCCGCGCCGACGTGATCCTGCCCCACGGCGCCAACGACCCGGCGGTGGACATCATCACCACCAAAGTCAAAACCCTGATCCACGATCTGGGGCGGGCTTAAATACCCTGCAGCGCTGGGCTCTTACCAGCCATCGCCAAACGGACATCAACTTCACCATGCTCACCCCTTTCAAAAACCTGCTGACCAGTTTTTTCATGCCCGACGAGGCCGCTGGCCCGAGTCGGGCGCAGCGCCTGCAACTCGCCACGGCGGTCTTGATGGTGGAGGTGATGCGCGCGGATGCCAACATCAGCGCGGCCGAACGCGATCAGACGCTGGCCACCTTGCGCCAGCGTTTTGCGCTGGACGACGCGGCCCTGACGCAGTTGTTGGCACAAGCGGAGCAAACCGCCCAACGCGCCAACGACTACTTTCACTTCACCAGCGCCATGAACGACGACTTCACCCAGGCCGAAAAAATCCAGGTGGTGGAGTACATGTGGCAAGTAGCCTATGCAGACGGCGCGCTGGACGCCAATGAAAACCACCTCATCGGCAAGGTGGCGGGTCTGCTGCACGTGACCCACGGTGACTACATCGTTGCCAAGATGCGCGCCAAAGAGGCCGCACAGGGCCAGGGCTGAGCCGCATTTGCTCTATTTATCAGAGCTATATGCCCTTATCTAATAAGGGCTAGGGGCCATATTTATATTGATTCGCCTTGTCTAGCACAAGTGCTGGTGCGGGTCATAACCTTGCCCGATACGCAGCTGGTGTGTCGCCAAAGGTGCGTTTAAACAACCCGATATATGCACTGGCGGTGGCGTAGCCCAGGTCCAGCGCAATCGCGGTGACAGGTGTGCCATCCGCCAGCATTTCGAGTGAGCGCATCAGGCGGGCACGCTGGCGCCAGGTGGTGAAGTTGAAGCCGGTCTCCATCACAAAGCGGCGGCTCAAGGTGCGTGAGCTGACCGAGGCGCTGTGTGCCCAGGCTTCCAGATCGCGGTCATCGGCGGGGTCGGCAATCAGCGCCCGGGCGATTTGCTGCAGGCGCGGATCGTGCGGCAAGGGCAAGCCCAGCGGCTCAACGGGCAGCGTGCGGATTTCGTCCAGGATGATGCTGGCAATGTGGGTCTGGGGCTCGTCAAGCGGGCCCAGGGGCCAGGTACTGGCGCGCAGCACCGCCTCGCGCAACAGGCCCGAGGTGCGCAGGGTGCAAGGGTTCTTGGGCAAGTTGTCACAAGCTTGCTCGGTGATGTAGGCGCTCCAGCCATGGAACGGGCCGTGTGATCTGCCGAAATGCCTGAGGTGTGGCGGTATCCACACGGCGTGGATGGCGGGCACAACCCAGACGCCGTCGTCCAACCCCAAGGTCACCAGGCCACGCAACGACCCAAACAGCTGCCCACGGGCATGCTGATGCGGCTTGTCAGAAGCTAGCTCTTTGTCACTGCTTCCTGCCGCCACAAACAGCACGGGGCCGTCCGCGCTGTTGATGGCCTGCAGGTCTACGTTCAGGTGAGTCATGGCGGAATTCTGCTATAGGTTGGCCGGATTAGTTTACAGCCGCCAAAAATTCACTTCTACCATGCGTCCTTTTCCACCCGCAAGATGCAGGAGCGTGACTAATGAACCATGCTGACCCAACTCAAGACATACAGAACACGGCGGCCGCGCAGCCCGACCTGGATGCGCTTTACGACCCACCGGCCGAGCGGATCCAGAAGGCGGTGCTTGACCATCTGGTGGGTTTTCATGAGGCGTACTTAAAAGCGGCCACGTTTTTCTGCCTGGCAACAGGTAGTGAACAGGGTCTGGACGCGTCACCGCGTGGTGGCCCGCCCGGTTTTGTGCATGTGCTTGACGAACACACGGTGGCCTTTGCCGACTGGCCGGGCAACAACCGGATCGAGTCCTTGCGCAACCTGCAACGTGATGAACGCCTGGGCATGGTGTTTCTGTTTCCGGGGCTGGACATCTTCATGCGCATCAACGGGCGGGGTCGCATCTCGACCGCCCCGGAGTTGCTGGCAGAACTCAAGGAAGGTGATCACCTGCCCAAGACCGCGACGGTGGTGTTGATCGACGAGGTGCTGCTGCATTGCGGCAAAGCCATCAACCGGGCCAAACTCTGGCAGGAAGGCTCACGCCTGGATCGCCAAGCCCTACCCTCGGTTGGCAAGATGTTGGCCGAGTTTGCCAAGATGGACAACGCCCAGGCAGTCATGGATGAGACTCAGATTGAGCAGGTCAACACACACTATGCGCATGCGGTGCGCCATGATTTGTATTGACCCGGCCTGATCTTCCATCGACTTGTTCAATCAAACGAACATGCCGCCCGACACCTCAATGCGCTGCGCGTTGACCCAGCGGTTGTTGGGTGACACCAGCGAGGCCACCATGGCGCCAATGTCATCGGCCTCACCCACCCGGCCCAGCGCGGTTTGGGATGCGACGAAAGCATTGAGCTGCGGTGTGTCGCGCACAGCGCCACCACCAAAGTCGGTGGCAATGGCGCCGGGCGCCACGGTGTTGACGGCAATACCGCGTGGCCCGAGTTCTTTGGCCATGTAACGCGTCAGCACCTCTACCGCGCCTTTCATTGCGGCGTATGCCGCGTAGCCAGGCAAGGCAAAACGGGTCAGCCCGGACGACAGGTTGACGATGCGCCCACCGTCGGCCATCAGCGGCAGCAGTTTTTGCGTCAAGAAGAAAACGCCTTTCAGATGGATGTTGACCATGTCATCAAACTGGGCTTCGGTGGTGTCCATCAGGCTGGCGTGGGCGCCGGTGCCGGCGTTGTTGATCAGCGCATGGAAGGTGCTGCTGCCCCACTGCGCCAGCAGCACCTCACGCACCTGGGTGGCAAAGGCGGCAAAGCTGCTGCTGTTCGACACGTCAAGCGGCAGCGCCACCGCCTTCTGGCCCAGAGCCTCGATCTGTGCAACCACTTCGGCGGCCTCGGCCTGTTTGCTGCGGTAGGTCAGGATGACACCAAAGCCTTGTTTGGCCAGGTGCAGTGCAGTGCTTTTGCCCAGCCCACGGCTGCCGCCGGTGACCAAAACGATGGAGGGAGATGTCGACATGGTGTGTTTCCTTTGCAGTTGGGGTGTGATGGAAACGAAGTCTATTGATCAACCTAATCCAGATAAATAGGGTGATTACGATTTGTTTGTTCTATAAAATTGAACAATGAGCTTTTTAGACCAAATGAACATCTTTGCTCGGGTGGCCGAGTTGTCGAGCTTCACCCAGGCGGCCGACAGCCTGGGTTTGCCCAAGGCCAGTGTGTCCAACGCTGTGCAGCAACTGGAGAACCAGCTGGGTGTGCGGCTGTTACACCGCACCACCCGCAAGGTGGTGCTCACCAATGACGGTCAGTCGTTTTACGAGCGCTGCAAAGACGCCCTGGCGGACATGGACGAGTTGCAGACCATGTTTCAGCTGCAACGTGCCAACCCTTTGAAGGGCCGTGTGCGGCTGGACATGTCAACCGTTGTCGCCCGGCAAGCGGTGTTGCCGCGTTTGCCGGAGTTGGTACAGCAACACCCCCAGCTGCAGTTGGAAATCAGCAGCACCGAGCGGCGGGTGGACCTGGTGCGCGAGGGCTTTGACTGTGTGGTGCGCGCCGGCCCGGTGACAGACCCCGGGCTGATCACCCGGCCCGTGGGTGCCATGCGTATGGCCAACTGTGTAAGCCCGGCCTACATCGCTCGCTGGGGTGTGCCACAGAGCCTGGCGGATCTGGCCCAGCACACCCAGGTGATTTACACCGCCACACTGGGTGCCAAACCCACCGGTTTTGACTACTCCGAGGCGGGTGAGGACCGTAGCCTGCCCATGCCCGGCCCGGTCACCGTGAACAATGCCGAGGCCTACCAGGCCGCCTGCCTGGCGGGCCTGGGGCTGATCCAGGTGCCGTTTGTGGGCGTGCGGGAGCTGATTGAGCAAGGCCAGCTGGTCGAGGTGTTGCCCGACTGGCCCCCCCCCCCCATGCCCTTGTCGCTGGTGTACGCCAACCGCCGCAACCTCTCGACCCGCGTGCGGGTCGTGATGGACTGGTTGCACGGTGTGCTGCTGGATTACCTGGATGAGTCGGGCACCGGGCGCTGAGCCCGGTCAAACCTGTGTAGCATGGTGTCCCCTTTGCACCTTGAGAGGTCCGCCATGTCCAGCTACATGCTTCTGATCATCGAGCCACCGGGCCAGCGTGCCACCCGTACCGAGGCGCAGGGCCGTGAGGCTTACGCCAGCATGCAGGCGTTTGGCGACAGTCTGCGCCAGCAGGGCAAGCTGCAGGCGGGTGCGGCCTTGGCCTCGCAGACCAGCGCGGTGCGGGTGAGCGGGGTCAACACCAACCCCCGCGTGCTGGACGGCCCGTTTTCTGAGGCCAAGGAAATGGTGGGCGGGTTTTTTATGGTCGACTGCGCGAGCCTCGACGAGGCGGTGGCCCTTGCCCGGTTATGCCCGGCGGCCGAGTGGGCCACGGTGGAGGTGCGCGCACTCGCGCCCTGTTACGACGACAGCCGGGCTTGACCTGACGGCTAGGGTTTGTACCTAGATGGGTGCTGTCGAAAACGCCCGGTCTGTTTCGTCGTACCCCTAGAAGCGATTGAATTGGCTTCCCATGAGGCACGGCAAACCCGCCGCCGCCCGTGGCCACACTTTGGAGTACCCCATGAGCACCATCGGCTTTCCCATGTGTTCCGTTGTCCATTTTGAGATGCCGTACAAGGACCGCGAGCGCGCCGCGCGTTTTTACGCCGCAGCCTTCGGCTGGAACCACCAGTTTCTGGGCCCCGAGATGGGCGACTACATGCTGGTCAGCACCGCGCCCGCAGGTGCGCGCCCACCGGTGCCACCCGAGGCTGCATTGGGCTCCATCAACGGTGGCCTGTATCCGTTCAAGCCCGACGGGCCGATGCAACACCCCTCGGTGGTGATTGCGGTGGAAGACATCCGCGCCGCTATACAACGTGTGACTCAAGCAGGTGGCAAGGTACTGGGTGAACCGATGGCCATCCCTGGCGTGGGCGATTACGTGGCGTTTTGCGACACCGAGGGCAACCACAACAGCATGCTGCAGCCCGACATGGCAACCCCCGACTGCCCGGCCTGAACCACCAAGGAAAACACCATGCGATTCATGATCATCGTCAAATCCTGCCCCGAGTTCGAAGCCGAGCTCACCCCAGAAGCGCCCGAAGAACTGATGGCCGAGATGGCGGCCTACCACGAGGAGCTGGCGCGCGCGGGAGTGCTGCTGGACGGCAGCGGCCTGCACCCCAGCCGCACCGGCTGGCGCATCCACTACGACGCCTCTGGCCAGCGGGTGGTGGACGGCCCCTTTGCCGAAGCCAAGGAGCTGATCGCCGGTTACACACTGATCCAGGTGCGCTCGCGCGACGAGGCCCTGGAATGGAGCCGCCGTTTCCCCAACCCCGCCGGGCGTGGCAAGGAGGCGGTGATCGAACTGCGCCAACTCATGGAGCTCGACGAGTTTCCGCCCAGCGATGCGCTGGACAAGTTCAAGCAGTTGGAAGCCCGTCAGACAAGCTGAGCCCCTTACACGCACCACCAGGAGAACCCAAGGTGTTCAAACAAATTTTTGTCAATCTGCCCATTCAGGATATGGCCCGCTCCAAAGCCTTCTTCCAGGCGCTGGGCCTGAGCTTCAACCCGCGTTTCACCAACGAACAAGGCGCCTGTCTGGAGATTGGTGAAAACTTCTACGCCATGCTGCTGGTCGAGCCCTTCTTCCAGGGTTTCACCAAAAAACCCATCAGCAACGCCCACGAGTCCACCGAGGTGCTGCTGGCACTGTCGGTGGACAGCCGCGCCGAGGTTCAGGCCGTAATCAATAAGGCCGTAGCCGCTGGCGCCACCACCCCCAACGCACCGCAGGACCACGGGTTCATGTTCCAGCACGGTTTTGCCGACCTGGACGGTCACCAGTGGGAGGTGTTCTGGATGGACGAAGCAGCGGCGCCCGCACAGATGTAAAAACGGCGCGTGTCTTCCGCCGTCCATCACACCCTTGCCGCCATCTGGCGCATCGAGTCAGCGCACATCGTTGCGGCAGTGGTGCGGCGTGTGCGCGACCTCGGCATGGCCGAAGAACTGGCGCAAGACGCCCTGGTGGCCGCGCTGGAGCACTGGCCCAAAGACGGCCTGCCGAACAACCCCGCTGCCTGGCTCATGACCACCGCCATCAACCGCGCGCTGGACTGGCTGCGCCACCGCCAGATGATGGATGCGCGGCACAACGACATCGCCCATGATCTGGAAGCCCAGCAAGCCCACGTGGTGCCAGACTTTGTGGAGACCCTCGATGCCGCGCGGCAAGACGACATCGGTGACGACCTATTGCGCCTGATCTTCACCGCCTGTCACCCGGTGCTGCCACGCGACGCGCGGGTGGCGCTCACACTCAAGCTGCTGGGCGGCCTGAGCACCCAGGAGATCGCCCGCGCGTATCTGGTGCCCGAGGCAACCATTGCGCAGCGCATCGTGCGCGCCAAACGCACACTGGCCGATGCACAGGTGCCGTTTGAGGTGCCGCGTGGGGAACAGCTGACCCAGCGCCTGAGCTCGGTGTTGGAGGTGGTCTACCTGGTGTTCAACGAGGGTTACACCGCCACCAGCGGTGACGACTGGATGCGCCTGGAACTGTGCGCTGAGGCCCTGCGCCTGGGACGTATGTTGGCCGAACTGGCCCCCGATCAGGCCGAGGTGCATGGCCTGGTGGCGCTGATGGAAATACAGGCCTCACGCACAGCGGCCCGCACTGATGCCCAGGGCAAGCCGGTGTTGCTTAACCACCAGAACCGCGCCCGCTGGGACCATCTGCTGATCCGCCGTGGGCTAGCCGCGCTGGAGCGGGCTGAACGTCTGGGCCAGGCGCCGGGCAGTTATTTCCTGCAGGCCGCCATTGCCGCGTGCCATGCCCGTGCGCCCACCGCCGAAGAGACCGACTGGGCGCGTATAACCACGCTCTACGCCCAACTCATGCAGGTGGCGCCCTCCCCGGTGGTGCAGCTCAACCGCGCGGTGGCTGTGACCATGCACCAAGGTCCGGTCGCAGGCCTGGCTTTGGTCGACAGCCTGTTGCAAGACAGCAGCCTGCGGTCTTACCACCTGCTGCACGCCGTACACGCCGACCTGCTGCAAAAACTCGGGCGCAAGGATGAGGCCCAAGTAGCGCTGCACCACGCTGCGGCGCTGGCAAACAACGCCCAAGAACGGACGCTGCTGATGCAGCGGGCGCAAGACCAGGCTGGCTGAGCGCTGCAGTTAGTGCTTCATTTTTAGAAGCTATCTACCCTTGCATCCAAAGGGCTGGAGGCCAATTCAGCCTCTAACAGAGTTGTGTTGCGTCTGGCCGGTTTAATCAGCCCACGGTGAAGTGCACCATTGCTGTTCACACGGCACTCCGTCGTGGTTGCCGTCCATCTCAACGCCTGGGCAGTTTTTCAGGAAAAGTTTGGCCTCTTTGCACGAGGTCATTTGTGAGCAGTGTGTGCGGCCATCGCAGTTGAACCCACTGGGTGGGCTGGGGGCTGGCGCCGTCTGAGCGGCAAACGCTGGCGCCTTGATCTGGGCCCTGTGTCTGTCATATTGGCTGTAGCTGTACCAGCCCACAAGCACCAACACAAGCAGTCCAATCGTTTTGCTGGCCCATGACGTGGTCTGGGGAGCACGGCTCAGCGGCCTGACGCTGGGGCTGGCTGGAGAGGGTCTGCTGGGCGGCTCCGCACCAAGGCGCTGCACCCGCACTGCATGCTTTTTGCCTTTGCCATCGGGTTCCACTTCAAACGTGAGTTCATCATCGACCACAGGCACCCGACCATCACGGGGGAACGCGCTGATGTGCACAAACACATCTTGCTCACTGTCACTCGCCAGGATGAAGCCGTATCCCCGCTCAGTATTCCATTTGCGCAGCCTGCCCTGATAACGCACAGAAGCCATCGTTTTCCCTCCCGTTGCACGAGCGCCAAGGCGCTGTGTTGTTTGATTCTTTGGAAATATTCTAGGGTGGTTTGGTAGGCAATTTGCTACTACTTATGTAGCTTGTTGCTCTTTTTGAACATGGGCTTGGAGGCCAATTCGATCACATGTTTTCTGGCAAACCCGACTTGGATTGGCTCCCTGCCGAATTGCCACAAAAGCCCCCGTGTCGACGCCCCGGCAGGCATCGGCCATCAGTGTCGAGGTAGAGGCAAGGTGTAGCGCTGTTTGGCCATCCCTGTGGCGCCCAGGCGGTCGTAGAAGTGGATCGCGGAATGGTTCCAGGCGGGGGTTTGCCATTGCAGATTGATGCAGCCTTGGGATTGGGCAAACAGCTGCACCGCATACATAAGCGCTTGCCCACCGCCCTGACCGCGTGCACCAGGCTGCAGGTAGAGGCAGTCCAGGTGGGCAAAGCGGTGCGCGCTCAGGGTGGCCCAATCCAGCGTGACGCTGGCATAACCCACCGCTGCCCCGCCCTGCACCAGCAGCCAGGCGTGCAACAGCCCGCTGGCCAGGGCGGTCTGCAGGCGGTCGCTGTGGCCGTGGGCGCAAAACGGCAGCCGCTCAAAAGCCGCATGGGCGGCGCACAACGGGGTCAAGCACTGGGCGTCGGCGGGCTGGGCCGGGCGCACCAACTGAAGCGGCGCTGCGCCAGCGTTTAACACGCGCATTCAATGGCAGGTGCATCCGCAGGCATCACACCGGGTGCGCTGCCGATGGCCACCGGGTGGCCGTCGCGCCGCCAGAAGTCCAGCCCACCGAGCATTTCCTTGACGGTGAAACCCAGCGCCGCCAGCTTGTAGGCGCCTTTGGTCGAGCCGTTGCAGCCAATGCCGTCGCAATAGGTCACATAGACCTTGCTGCGGTCCAGTCCGGCGGTGCTGGCTGCGTCCATCAGACGGTGCGGGAAGTGGATGGCGCCGGGCACATGGCCCTGGGCGTAGAGTGCCTCGGAGCGGGTGTCGATCACCACCAGAGCGGACACACCGCTGCGCAGGTCTTCGGCCACGTCCCAGGCGTCGGCGTGAAAACTGAGTTTGTGCAGCATGTAGTCAGCGGTCTGGCTGGGGCTGGCGGGTGGAAAGGCCAGCACAAGAGAGTTGGTGTGGGTCATGGTGTGGTTCTCGGGTAGGTGGCCGCAACAAGTGTGCGGCCATGCGGTCAGTGTAGAAACAAGCGGCCTTATCATTGATACCAATAATGACAACCATATAAGACCAATGAAAGCAACCCAACCCAAGCTGTGGCTGGGCCTGATGGCATCCACACCCCACCCCGGCATGGGTCTGCGCGAGCAGCTCTGCGCAGCGCTGCGTGAGGCCATGCGCAGCGGCATCCTGCCCCAGGGCAGCCGCTTGCCCGCCACCCGGGTGCTGGCACAAGACCTGGCGCTGTCGCGGGTCACGGTGGAAGCCGCCTACGCGCAGCTGGAGGCCGAAGGTTATGTGTTTCGCCACACCGGCAAAGGCAGCTTTGTCGCGGTGCAGGCAGCTTCTGTGGCACCCAGCCCAACGCGCTCAAGCCGCGCCCTGCTGCCCCCGGCCCAGCTGTCCCAACGCGGCCAGGGTATGGTGGACACCGGTGGTTGCCTGGAGCCACTGCGGCTGCAGGCTTTTGCGGCGGGCAGTCCGGACCTGCGGGCTTTTCCGCACAGCGTGTGGCGCCAGCTCACCAACAAACGCCTGCGCCAAAATCCGCAGGCGCTGATGGCTTATGGCGACCCGCAGGGGCGTGAGGACCTGCGCGAGGCCATCACCCAGTACCTGGTGGCCTCACGCGGGGTGCGCTGCACTGCCGACCAGGTGCTGGTGCTGACCAGTTCGCAGCAAGCGCTGCAACTGCTGGCCACCCTGCTGCTGGACCCGGGCGAGCTGGTGTGGCTGGAAAACCCGGGTTACCGTGGCGCCCGCACCGCCTTTGCCGCCAGCGGCGCACAACTGCGATCAATGCCCGTGGATGAACACGCCATGGTGCCCGACTTCACCGGACCCGCGCCCCGGCTGGTGTACCTCACCCCCACGCACCAATACCCCACCGGCCACGCCCTGAGCCTGCAGCGGCGCCTGGCGCTGGTGGACTACGCTCGGCGCACGGGCTGCTGGCTGGTGGAAGACGACTACGACAGCGAGTTTTTATACAACAGCCGCCCCACCCCCAGCCTGCAGGGGCTGGACGACGGCGGTCGGGTGATCTACATCGGCACCTTCTCCAAAACCCTGTTTCCGTCCCTGCGCATCGCTTATGCCGTGCTGCCACAGGCGCTGGTGCAGCCGATGGTGACCGCACGCAGTGTGTACGACGGCCATGTGGCGCAACTGACCCAAGCCGTCACCGCAGACTTCATGACGCAGGGGCATTTTGCGGCGCACCTGCGCCTGATGCGCCAGCTCTACCGCAGCCGACGTGATGTGTTGCTGGAGCAGATCACACGCCATCTGCCCTGGGCGCAGCCGCTCAACAGCAGTGGTGGCCTGCAGCTCAGCGTGACGCTGCCACCAGGCACCGAGGCACAGCTGACCCGCCAGGCCAACGCTCGCGGCATCAGCACGCCTAGCCTGAGCAGCCTGTATGCCGGTCCTGCAGCGCTGGATGGCTGGCTGCTGGGTTTTGCGGCGCTGTTGCCTGCGGAGATAGAAGCTGCCGTCAGTCAGTTGGCCAAGCTGAAGGTGCCGTGAGGGCTGGCAAACCGCCATGTGGTGTGGACAGGTGATGGTCAATTGGGGGGATGCGATACTGCCAAAATTCCTGATTTGATAGCTATCCACCTTTATCAAATAAGGGTTATAGGTCAATTTGTCCCACAAAACCAAACACCAGACCAAGCGGGTCACGTGGCCAGCAGCAGCTTCACCCCGGTGCTCTGCAGGCTGTCAAACACGCGGTCGGGAATGGTCGCTGGCACCACCAGAGCCGCCAATGTGTTGAGCGGTGCCACCGTAAAGGCAGACGCGGCTCCGAGTTTGTCGAGCGTGGCCAGCACCACGGTTTCGGCGGCACGTTCGTGCAGGGCGCGTTTGACGGCCGCTTCTTCAAAATCACCGGTGGTCAGCCCGGCCTCGGCGTGCACACCGGTCACACCCATCAGGTACAGGTCGGCCCGCACGCGGCTGATGGCTTCGATCACGCTGGCGCCCACATTCACCATCGAATGGCGGAACAAACGGCCGCCCAATACCAACACCTCGATGGACTGGTGCGCACTCAGCGCCACCGCCACGGTGGGGCTGTGGGTGACCACGGTAGCGCGCAAGTCCAGCGGCAGATGCTGCACCACCTGCAAGGACGTGGTGCCCCCATCCAGAAAAACCACCTGCCCGGCTTGAACCAGTGCCGCACCGGCGCGGCCCAACAGGCGTTTGTCATCGGGGGCGAGTTGCGCGCGCACCCGCATGTCACCCACCGCCGCCGAGGCGGGCAAGGCACCACCGTGCACACGCTGCAACAGACCTTCAGCGGCCAGCTCACGCAAATCGCGCCGCACCGTGTCCTCTGAAATGCCCAGCTCTTCACTGAAGGCTTTGGCAACAAACTGGCCGTCGCGTGTGAGGCGGCTCAGGATGAGTTGTTTGCGTTGGCTGGTGAGCATCTGTGTGAGCCGCGTTTTGGGTCAAATGTGTTATTGCACGAGTTTACGCAATAATGCACGATATTGCATGTTTAACTTTCTGGAGCCACCATGTCCACAAGCAGAGAACCCGCCCCCATCCACATCAACGCGGAGCACGTGCGGCTGCTGGATGTTCAAGTGTTGTCCAAGGATTGGTATGTGTTGCGCAAGATCACGTTTGAGTTGCGCCGCCGCGATGGCCGTTGGCAACGCCAGAGCCGCGAGGCCTATGACCGGGGCAACGGCGCTGCCCTGCTCCTGTTTGACCCGCGCCGCTCTACGGTGGTGTTGACTCGGCAGTTCCGTTTGCCCGCCTTGATCAACGGCAGCGCAGATGGCTACCTGATTGAGGCCTGCGCCGGATTGCTAGACGGCGACGACCCGGAAACCTGCATCCGCCGCGAGGCCGAAGAAGAAACCGGCTACCACATCCGCGCACCACGCAAGGTGTTTGAGGCCTATATGAGCCCCGGGTCGGTCACCGAAAAACTGCATTTTTTTGTGGCCGACTACCGGGCCGAAGACCGTCTCCATGCTGGCGGTGGCATGGCGGATGAAGGGGAAGACATTGAAGTCATCGAGATGCCACTGGCCGAAGCCCTGGCCGCCATCAGCAGCGGCAAAATTCAGGACGGCAAAACGATTTTGCTGCTGCAACATGTGGCGCTGATGGCCGCCCACGGCAACGGTCTGCAAGCTACAGCGATCTGATTGACCAGGTTTTGCACCTCTGCCCGCCGAAACACCTCAACCGCCTTGGCCGGGGCGTGGCCTGGCGCCGGGGCAACTGGCTACAGCGCACGCATCCGTGCTTGGTGCCTGCCCTAGGCTGGCTTGGCTCAAACACCTAGGGTGGCAATTACTCGCTCAGAAACGTTCCCACTCATCGCCACTCACCTTGGCTGGGCTGTTGTTGCCCAAGGCCGGGGTTTGGGGGGTGGTCTTGACGATCACTTTCTTGCTCGGCGCCAATGGCCTGGGCGCGCTGGGAGTGGCTGCTGGAGCCGGACGTGTCGCAGGTGCTGAGAATCCACGCTCATGCCCTGCCGCCAGTTTGAACACTGCCACCGTGCCCACCAGGTCTTGCGCCTGGCCTTTGAGGCTGCTGGCCGCTGCAGCCATTTCCTCAACCAGTGCGGCGTTTTGTTGTGTGGCCTGGTCCATTTGCTGGATGGTTTCACCCACCTGGCCCACACCTTGGCTTTGTTCGCTGCTGGCGGCGCTGATCTCTCCCATGATGTCGTTGACACGTTTGATCGAGTTCACCACTTCGGTCATGGTGGCACCTGCCTGGTCCACCAAGCTGGTGCCTTGTTCAACACGCTCCACACTGGCGCTGATCAACGATTTGATTTCTTTGGCGGCTTCAGCTGAACGTCCGGCCAAGCTGCGCACTTCGCTGGCCACCACCGCAAAGCCACGGCCTTGTTCTCCAGCACGGGCCGCTTCCACCGCAGCATTCAGGGCGAGGATGTTGGTCTGGAAAGCAATGCCGTCGATCACTGAGATGATGTCGCTGATCTTGCGGCTCGATTCGTTGATGCCTTTCATGGTGTTAACCACCTGGGCCACCACTTCACCGCCCTTGATCGCCACACTGCTGGCGTTTTGAGCGAGCTGGTTGGCTTGGCGCGCGTTGTCGGCATTTTGTTTGACGGTGGAGGACAGTTCTTCCATGGAAGCAGCGGTTTGTTCCAGGGCGCTGGCCTGTTCTTCGGTGCGCTGGCTCAGGTCGTTGTTGCCCTGGGCGATCTCAGAGCTGGCGGTGGCCACCGATTCGGAACCGTGTCGCACAGCGCCCACCACGGCGGTCAACGATGTCCGCATTTGAAGCAGGACCCCCATCAAACTGTTGCTGTTGCCGGTGTTCACAATGCTTGAGGCCAGATCACCTTGCGCGATGGATGACAAAGCCTCTCGAGCCTCAGCTGGATCACCACCCAGCTCTTTGCGCATGGTGACCAGCATCAACAGATTGAGGCCAATCGCCACCAAACCGGCGATCAAACTCACGCTGATGGAGACGGTGATGGCCCGCTCCACGTGTTGGCTGAACAGTTGGTGCGCCTCCTTGGCGCTGTCGACTGCGGCTTGTTTTTGTTGCAAGAGCTCCGCTTTTAACTTGCGCCAAGCGGGTGTTTCTTCACTGTTGAGCAAAACGATGGCTTCGCTTGGCGACGCCACCAGAGCGAGCACTTTTTCCTGCGCTTGCGCCTGGGCCGCACGCAGCGCCGGCAACTTCGCAAACGCGGCTTCAAATTGACTGCCTTTGACACTCTTCTGGGTTTGCTCCATGGCCTTCGCAAAGTCGTTTTGAGCGGCTTTCAAGTTGTCCATGGCTTTGGGGTTGGCCGGGTCAAGCACCACATTGCGCAAAGCCTGACCCATTTGCAAACCTTGGGCATACATCTCTGACAGGCCCCGCTCTATCGCCTGTTCGGAGTTGATGTACGCAGAAAAGTCACTTCGGGTGTTGATCAGTGAGCCAATGCTGCAGACCAGGGCAAGCACAAACAAGACGGCAGGCAAGGCAGCAAAGCTGATGATTCTGGAACGGAATTTCATGTGTTTTTTTGGGTGAGGTATGGGTATTGCCGGATGGAGATCAGATGCGCCTGGGGTAACAAGCGCAGCGTCGGCATCCCCCAGGCAAAGCCTGGGGGATGGAGGAGCGTCAGACTTCCGCAGCGAACGTCAGCTTCTGAGTTGCTCGTTCTGGGCTGATGTCAACAGTTTGGAATGTGTCAGCTGACCGAGTGTTGCCATCCGCTGCCAGTTTGAACACCGCCACCGTGCCCACCAGCTCTTGCGCCTGGCTCTTGAGGCTGCGGGCGGCGGCCGCCATTTCCTCCACCAGGGCGGCGTTCTGCTGGGTAGCCTGGTCCATCTGGGTCACCGCGTCTCCCACCTGGCTTACACCCTGGCTTTGTTCGCTGCTGGCGGCGCTGATCTCACCCATGATGTCGTTGACCCGGCGAATTGAGGTCACCACCTCGGTCATGGTGGCACCAGCCTGGTCCACCAGGGTGCTGCCTTGGCCCACCCGCTCGACGCTGGCGCTGATCAAGGTCTTGATTTCTTTGGCGGCTTCAGCGCTGCGTCCGGCCAGGCTACGCACTTCACTGGCCACCACCGCAAAGCCTCGGCCTTGTTCGCCAGCACGGGCCGCTTCGACGGCAGCGTTCAAAGCGAGGATGTTGGTCTGGAAGGCGATGCCATCGATCACACTGATGATGTCGCTGATCTTGCGGCTCGATTCGTTGATGCCCTTCATGGTGTCGACCACCTGGGCGACGACTTCACCACCCTTGACAGCCACACTACTGGCGCTTTGGGCGAGTTGGTTGGCTTGACGCGCGTTGTCGGCGTTTTGTTTGACGGTAGAGGACAGTTGCTCCATAGAGGCGGCGGTTTGCTCCAGGGCACTGGCCTGGGACTCGGTGCGGCCGGAGAGGTCCTGGTTGCCCTGGGCGATTTCGGCACAGGCGGTGGCTAGGCTTTCTGCATTGCCACGCACCTCGGCCACCACACTGCCCAATTGGGACTGCATTTCTTGCAAGGACTGCAACAGAACTCCCGTCTCGTCGCGGGAGTGCACCACGATGTTTTGGCTCAAATCACCCGATGCCACCCTGCGGGCTGCCGTCATGGCCGCTTGCAGAGGTGTGGTGATGGCGCGGGTGATCAGCCACGCCACGGTGGCACCCAACAGCAGCATGACCACACTCAGCGCCATCAGCAATGTCGAGCTAGTTTGGTTGAGCGACTTGATCTCGGCGGCGCGGGCATCAATGGCCTGGCGCTGCAGTTGTTTGAAGGCTTCAATGCTGCTGAGGTAGGCCTTGGCCTGCGGCATGTACTCCTCGTCCATCACTTTGCCGGCTTCTTCCAGCCGACTCATCTTCTTCAACTCGGTGATGTTGTCGCGGGTCTGACCGTATTTCTGACGGAGTTTTGCAAGCTCTTCGAAATGCGCTTTTTCTTCACTGCCCTCAAGCAACTCCCCAATGGCTTTTTGTGCCTCGGAAGCACCTTTGCCTGTCACGAGTGCATCAGCTGCAAAAAAAGGCACCAGCGAGCTGTCGGTGCTTCTGGCAATGGCATTGGTGCGACGCACTGCGGCATTGACGTAGGTTGACCAGTCGCTGGCAAGGCGTTCCTTGGCCAAGGGTGCACCCATCATGGCTTCGGTGTCTCTGGCGGTTTCCAGCAGTCGCCAAAGGCCAATGCCAGAGATGACCATGGCGAGCAACAGGATGAGTGCAAATCCAGCGGCCAAACGCTGGCCAATAGAAAGTGAGAGGCGATTCATGTCGATGTTTTCAAAGAGACGGTGGAGGGGCATGTCAACTGCGTTGCAACAGTGCCGGTCGGCGCGCGTGCAGTTGATCTGTTCTGGGCTATGTTTTGTCGAGGCGCAGGATGACTAGGCCACCGCCTCAGCCACCAGACCCATGTCAGCGCCGCTCATGAGCTTCTCGATGTCCAGCAGCACCAGCATGCGTTGCTGTTCGGCTTGGTCCACGGTGGCGATACCGATGATGTGCTGGGTGTTGACCGCCCCATTGAAATCAGGCGCTGGTTTGACCTCAGTGGCCTGGATGGCCACCACGTCTTGCACCGCGTCCACCACCATGCCCACCACCCGGTTGGCCACGTTGAGCACAATCGTCACGGTCTGGCTGTTGTAGGCGACCTCGGCCATCTCGAACTTCAGGCGCATGTCCAGAATCGGCACGATGACACCTCGCATGTTGAGCACCCCCAGGACATAGGGCGGGGCGTTGAACATCCGGGTCGAGGTCTCGAAGCCCCGGATTTCCTGCACCTTGAGGATGTCAATGCCGTACTCCACCGAGCCGAGCTGAAAGCTCAGGTACTCACGCGCGGCTTTTTCCGCTGGTTTTGGATTGGCTGAACCTTTGCCTTGAGTGTTTTCCATGTTGACCTTGTTGTGACAGATCAGGACGTCACCAGACGGGCCTGAACGCTGCGAGGGCGGTGGCGGCCTGAGGAAAACGGGAAGGAACACAAATGGTCAGATACGAGGGTGACCACGCGAAGAAGCAACACGCCAGCGTCACTGGGTCCGACTTCTACGGCAACCCCGCTATCCTTCCCGCACGTGGCAGGTGTCAGACCGGAGGCTTTGCGACCTTGGCTTTCGCTCAAGTGTGCCAAAGCGCGGATTATTAGGGTTTTCCCTAGTCTGGTCAATGGTTGCGACAGGTCGAACAAGTTAAGAACCCACTCAAGTGACGCCATGCAGCATCACCATGCTCAACTTTGATAGCAATCGACCCTTATTGGAAAGAGGCTGGCAACTGATTGTCAAAAAATCAGCTCACCCACACACCGTTTGCAGCAATGTGCGGCTCACGTGTGGCGTGACAGCGGTACGTCTTAGCCCGGTAGCCGAACCGTCAATTCCAGTTCCACCTGCAAGTCAGGCGCAGCCAATGCCGCCACCCCCACACCAGTGATACACGGCATGGCGCCGTTGAACATGGCCAGCAAGGGCGGAAAGATCTGGTTCAACCTGTCGGGGGTCAAATCGGTCATGAAGCAGCGGGCGATGACGATGTCTGCCGGGCTGGCGCCCAGGGCATCCAAAGCCACTTTGGCATTGGCGGCCACGATCTTCATTTGCTCAACCAGATCAGCGGGCACCGGCTCGCCATTGGGGCGCCAGGCCACCTGACCCGAGACATAGGCCATGCGACCCGGCTCGACGATGGAGATTTGTGAATAGCCCATCGCGGCGGCGTCGGGCAAGCTGGCGGGGTTCAAACGAACAATGGTTGGTGTCATGGATAATCCTAAGATCGTTGCGAAAAGCAAGTTTCACGAAGATTTTACCTCTACATTTGAAGAGCATGTATGTCCACCAACAAAACTGACCGACGGGAAGCCATCCTGGCTGGGGTGATTGAGCTGCTGGCCACCCGCGGCATGGAGGGTGTGACGCACCGCGCCGTGGATGAGCTGGTGGGCCTGCCACAGGGGTCAACAACGTATTACTTTCCCAAGAAGACGGCCCTTTTGCTGGCGGCCTCACAACACCTGGCTGGGCTATTGGAAAAAGAGTGCGATGTGCTGCAGGTCGGCTTTGCAGACATCGCCGCCAAACAGGGCCTGGAGGCCGCGATTGCCTATGTGGCCGACGAACTGGTGGCCTACGCCGACGATGAAAGGCATCTGTTTCTAGCGCGGGTGGAGTTGACCTTGGCCTCGGCCCGTCGCGAGGACCTGGCCGGCGTGGGTGACCAGTTGACCACGGCGGCACGTCGGCCCATTGAGTTTTTTGTCAAGCTGATCTCCAACGGCCAGGCCGATGCGCCACTCACAACCTGCGCGGCCTTGATCGATGGCATCACCTTGATGTATGCGACGGGGCAGGCACCCAAACCCACGACCGACCAGGTGTCGGCTGTTTTACGCGCCGTCTTGTAGCGCAGAGCGCTCTATTTTTTGGAGCAATTTGCCCAATATCCAAAAGGGCTAGTGGCCACTTTCACACACAAACACCAGCACCGCCCCCACCGCCGCTACCTGCGCGGCAATACATTGTTCGGGCGTGGCGCGGGCGCTGTCGGGGTAGACCTCGGTGGTGCTGGTGTAGCGCGCGTCACTGATGCCTGCGCACAAGCCCAAGGCTTTCATCGCGTAGTGGATCACGCCGTGTGCCACCAGCGGTGAGCCAATGATGCCGCCGTGGACATCGGCCGGGGCGATGTGGGTCACTTTCTCGACGGCTTCGATGATGGCCTGCTGGAAGGTCGGTTGCGGGTTGGCGCTGTCGTCCACCAAGTAGAAGCCATCGGGGATGGTGCTGGGCTCAAACACTTTGCCGTCACGTGCGGCCACCGCCGGGCGGAACTCGGACTCGTCGCTGTCGGTGGTTTCGTGCAGGTCGATGTGGGCCACAAACTGGCCGCGCAGCGGCGCCACCAGGGCCATCAGCGCGGCCGACTCCTGCGCCGGGCTGTCCGCGCGAAAGGAGCGGTTCGGGTCGATGGCGTCAAAGTTCCAGCGCTGGACACGTTCATAGGCCCAGGGGCTGACACAGGGCGCCACCAGCAGGTTGACCCGGCCTGCATAAGCGGGCGCTAGGTCCTGCAAAACACGCAGCGCGCCGTGGACACCGCTGGTCTCATACCCATGCACACCACCCGTCACCAACACACCGGGCAGGTCAGGCTGCCAGTGGCGGCTGCGGATGGCCATCAGCGGAAAGTGTTCGTCGCCATAGACCACCTCGCCATAACTCGCCACCTCAAAAAACTCGCGCAAGGGTTCGATGGCGGCCAACACATCGTTGGCGTAACTGCGCTGGCGAACCTGGCGCGCACTCCACTGGGCCAACTCTGCGGCGCCCCAGGGCTGGCCCAGGGTGCCGATGGGATAAAAAGGGGAAGAAGGCATGGACAAGGGGCCCGGTCTGGGCGGCTTAAAAATGAGAGCGCCATTATCTGGCCGGTGTGCTGGTTAACAGACTGCCCTGCCCTGGCCGCATGTAATGTCCTGTTTGAGGAGCCCCACCATGACCCAACACGCCACCATCAACGACCATGTGACCTACACCCCTGGCGACGGCGAGCCGCTGGTGATCCCGCAGGGGCCGGTCGAGGTCGACCTGTCTGCCGCCAACAGCGCCACCCTGAGCTGGACTGCCGACAACGGCGCGGCGGGACTAACGGCGATGCCGCTGACACAGTTCAACGAATACGTGCGCCAGAAACGCATCACGCTGGCTAAGAAGTGAATCAGACTCTGCACTTTTGATAGCTATCGACCCTGGCAGGAAAAGGGTTAGAGACCGATATCATTCGTGAATTCTCAGCTCTGGATCCCTGCCATGCCACCACCCGACTTCAGCCCGTCTGCCGAGCAGAACAAACACCCGATCCTGGACAAGTTACTGGCCTTGTTGCCCGCCCAGGGCGCGGCGCTGGAGATCGCCTCGGGCACCGGCCAGCACGCAGCCTGGTTTGCAAGACACCTGCCGGGCTGGACCTGGCAGCCCAGCGATGTGCAACCCCAGGGTTTTGCCAGCATTCACCACCATGTCACCCAGGCGGGTGTGCCCTATGTGCAAGCACCGCTGGTGCTGGACGTGTCCGCTGAAACCTGGCTGCCAGTCGATCCGGCTACCGGCGAATTGCCCCGCTTTGACCTGATGTTTTGCGCCAACATGCTGCACATTGCGCCCTGGGCCGCCTGCACCGGGCTGATGCGTGGCGCGGCGCGGCATCTGGCGCCACAGGGCCAGTTGGTCACCTACGGCCCGTATTTTGAAAAGGACGTGCCCACCACCCAGAGCAACCTGGACTTTGATGCCAGCCTGCGCCAGCGCAACCCAGCCTGGGGTGTACGCTGGCTTGAGGCCGTGGCACAAGAAGCAGCCCAGGCCGGTCTGCAACTGCAACAGCGCCACCCCATGCCCGCCAACAACCTGCTGCTGGTGTGGCAACGTGTGCCGGGTTGATGGCGCGGTATTGGCCTGGCAGCACAACACAACTCGGCTAAGCTCACTGGTTTCTCACACACAAAGGCCCTTATGAAAAAACTCAATGTCACCATCCAGTTGGAAATGTCGGTCCCTGACGACTGGGAACTGGTGGAAACCTCCAACGGCGGCCACGTCGTGCAGCTGCCCAACCAACAGTTTCTGGACCTGGCGATCGAACCGCTGTTTGCCAGCGACCCGGAAGATACCTGGACCAGCAGCGAAGACGAAACCGTGCTCAACGACATCCTGGACATGGTCGAGACCGAAGAGGTGACCTACACCTTTGTCACCCACTGACACACCTCCCTTGCGAAAGCGCTAGGCGCCCCCAGTTAAAACCGACGTCGCTCCGTGCGGCGTCGTTGTTTACCCCTGATGAAAGCCCCCCATGTCTGAACTGCTCGACAAGCTCGAATGGCGCTACGCCGCCAAAAAAATGAACCCGGCCAAGGCCGTGCCCCAGGACAAGGTTGACCGCATTGTGGAAGCCGCCCGCCTGGCCCCCACCTCCAGCGGCCTGCAGCCGTTTGAGCTGATTGTGGTCACCAGCCAATCGGTGCGAGAGCAGATCAAACCGATTGCCTGGAACCAGGGCCAGATCACCGACGGCTCGCACCTGCTGGTGTTTGCCGCCTGGGACAACTACACGCCTGAGCGCATCAACGCCATGTTTGACCTGACCAACGCCCAGCGTGGTGGCACCAACCCCGGCTGGGAAGCCTACCGCCAGAAGCTGCTGGCGGCCTACCCGCCACGTGACGCGCAGGTCAACTTTGAACACGCCGCGCGCCAGGCCTACATTGCCTTGGGTGCGGCCCTGATTGCCGCCGCCTTTGAAGAGGTGGACGCCACCCCGATGGAAGGCTTCGACCCGGACGCGCTGGACAAGATCCTGGATTTGAGGGCCCGTGGCCTGCGCAGTGTCGCCATCGTGCCGCTGGGTTACCGCCAGGCCGACCAGGACTGGCTGGTGAACCTGAAAAAGGTGCGCCGACCACGTGAACAGTTTGTCACCGACGTCAAATAAGCCAATTTCATGGACCGCCGGGGTGGATCAGGCCCCGGGGGTGACTACACTGATGCCCATGTACTTGGGCTCATGTGATGGCTAGTCAGCACTGGTTTGTGTTGATCGGGGCCTTGCTCCTGGTACGGGGTTTGACCGCCACGCTGCTGCAGCGCTCGCCGGTGACCTCGTCCATTCTGTATCTGGTCTTTGGTTTGCTGGTGGGGCCGAGTGCGCTCCACCTGTTCCACTTCAATCCCCTCCAAGAATCAGCCTTGCTCGAGACCTTGACCGAGGTCGCGGTGCTGATTTCGCTGTTCTCGGCTGGTGTCAAGATGCCGGTGCCCTTCAACCTGCCACGCTGGCGCACACCGATCCTGTTGGCCACGGTGTCCATGGGCATCACCGTGGGTCTGGTGGCGGCCTTTTGTTATTACCTGCTGGATTTGCCACTGGGCGCAGGCGTCTTGCTGGGCGCCATCGTGGCGCCAACCGACCCGGTGCTGGCCACCGATGTGCAGGTGCGCCACCCAGGTGACCGCGACCTGCTGCGTTTCACCCTGACCAGCGAGGCCGGCATGAACGACGGCAGCGCTTTCCCGTTTGTGATGCTGGGTCTGGGCCTGCTCGGCTTACACGACCTGGGCGGCGACTATGGCACGCGATGGTGGCTGGTGGAGGTGCTCTGGGCCACGTTGAGCGCGGTGGCCATTGGTGTGGCCGCCGGTGTGGCGCTGGCCCGCCTGGGCTGGAAATTACGCCGTGCACCACACCAGCACCAGCTGATGGACGATTTTCTGGGTCTGGGGCTGATTGGTGTGGTCTACGGCCTGTGTGTGATGGTCGATGCCTGGGGCTTTCTGGCGGTGTTTTTTGCCGCAGTGGCACTGCGCCAGACCGAGCAAAAGCTGGCAAACACCACACCCGCCGCCCACAACGCCGAGCCACTGCCCACCGTGAGTGAAGGCTCGCTGGTGTTCAAGGAACATCTGGAGCGCCTGTCCGAGATGCTGCTGGTGATCCTGGTCGGTGGCACGCTGTACCTCAACTCCTGGACCTGGGCGGCGGTGGGCCTCTCGCTGTTCCTGTTTCTGGTGGCGCGCCCGCTCAGTGTGTTCGTTGGCTTGGCAGGCAGTGGCACACCGTGGCGCATTCAGGGCCTGGCGGCCTGGTTTGGGGTGCGTGGGGTCGGCTCCTTGTATTACCTGATGTATGCCATCCAGCACGGTCTACCTGAAGAGTTGGCCCTGCAAATGATCCAGCTCACCCTGATTGTGGTGACGATGTCAATTCTGGTGCACGGCATCAGCGTCAAGCCGCTACTGGGCCTGTTCTGGCGCCGTGGCAAACCCGAAAGCTAGTTATTTTGATAGCACCTAACCCTTTTATCAAAAGGGCCAGAGGCCAATTTCGTTCATTTTTACCGAGCCAGTTCGGGCACCGCCCCGGTGAGGATGTCACACACCCCCTGCACGGTTTCGCGCAAGGCCAGTGCCCGCTGCGGGGTGGCGGGCAGCCCGCCAAAACGCACTTCGCCGTAGTTGTCGGCAGCGGCCCCCAGCCAGCGCCGTGCCAGCGGTGGCAAACCGGGCGCGGTCAGCCAATGCTCACGCACCGACTGGCCCGGCTGCCTGGGGTGGCCATGGGCCTGCAGACACCAGCGCAAGGCCCGTGCCGACAGCCACATCGACGCCAACGGGTACAGGTGCGCCAGCAACCAGGCGCAGCCCAGTGTTAGCACCAAACCAACACGCCAGCGCCATCGCCACAGCAGCCAGCTGATCAACAAGGCGGCCAGCAGCCAAGCCAGCATCTGCCACAGGTTGATGCTGAACAAGGGCACCCACTCAAGCTGCATCGTGAACGAGCCGTTCAGTCCCTCACGCAGGGACTGCGCCGCATCCAGCAGCTTCTGCATCAGGCCGCGCTGCCAGTCCGGGATAAAACCGTCCGACAAGGCGCGGCGCATGTCCTGCAATAGGGCATCCCAGGGGCTGCCCGTCTCGCCCAAAGCCCCGCCTGAAACACCACCCTGCCCTGGCCCCTGACCACCGCTGCCACCCTGGCCTAGGTTGGATAAGCCATCCCCGGGACCCGCCGGTTGCGTGAACCGGCCAGGGGTGTCGGTGCCCGGTGGCAAAAAGCCAAAACTCAGCACCGTGGGCCGGGGCGCAAAGAAAAACAGCCCGATCACCAGCAGCAGCGCCACCACCATAAAAACCAGCGTCATCCCCCCCTTGACCCAGCGCGACAGCCGAACACCCGCCGCGTGCTCCCAAGCCAGCGCCAGGCCACCCAACACCCAGGCGGGCCCCAGGTAAAACCACAGCGTCCAGTCCGCATTGCCATGGGTGCCAACCAGGAAGCTGACCACAAAAATGACCATCAACGTCAGGTAAAAATCACGCCGGGTACGCAGCAACACCGCCCGCGCCCCCATGACGATCATCAGTGTCAGACCGGTCCAGCGCAGCAGGTTGAACATCAGAAAACCCGGAAACAGCGCCAGCACACCACCCACCCCACCCATCACCAGCCACAAGCTGCGCCCGGCCCCTGGCGGACGCAAAGCGTTGAGGGTGCCCGCCCCAAAACCCAGCAGCGCCCAGACCAGCCACAACGTGCCTTCGAGCGCAAAGTAGCCATAACGCCGGTCCAGGTACGAAAAACCCAGCCCCACAAACACATAACTCAAGCCCGTCAGCGCCACCACCGTGCGGCTGTTGAGCCGGGGCTCGGCCTCGGGCAACACCACACGGCCTCGGGTTGGAGGGCGGCTCATGGCAGCTCCAGCAAAGTGGCAAAACCGGCTTGGGTCAACGTGTGAGCCAGCTGGCGGGCCTGCTGCAGCTCCTGCGCTGGCGACCGGCGTCCGACCGCGATACAGGCCAGCACCCGGCAAGCCTGGTTGGCCAACACGGCCAACGCAGCCAGCAGTTCCGGCGCGGCCTGGCTGCCACTCACCACCACAGCCACCTGTTCTCCGGGTGCAGTGTCCTGCGCCGCCCGCGCCACGGCCTGGCTCAGGCTGGTGTCTGTGGGCAAGGCCTCGGCCAAGGCCCGACGCAGGCGCAGGCCGTCACGCAGCGGTGTTGGCTGGGTGTCGAGGTACAAGAACAGCTGTGCACCGTTGTTCAACGCGGCCTCACCCACCCCGGCCGCCAGGCGCATGCTTTGTTCACCGGCGCTATCAGGTTCACCCAGCGCCGGGGCGCGCGGCGCCTGGACCAGCAGCCGCAGCCGGATCGAGCCGCTTTGCTGAAAGTGCTGAATCACCAGCTCACCCACCCGGGCCGAGGCACGCCAGCTCACCCGGCCCACCGACTCACCCTGCTGGTAGGGGCGAAGCATTCCCAGCTCAAACGACTGGCCCATACGCCGGGCGCTCAATTCACCCTGCGGGTCTTCGGTGACGTCCCAGGGCAACGGCCAGTGCACCGGTTGTGATTGGGGCAACACATATTGCGTAATCTCGGGCCGCTGCAAGCCGTGCTGGGCGCGCACCAAGCCCAGCGGAAAACCACTGGACAGCCGCACGGCGTTCAACTGGTACAAGCCACGGCAGGGAAAAGACAGCAGACCTCCCAGGTCCGGCAGATGCCCGGAGCGCAGCACTGGCACCGTCTGGCTCAACACCAGACGTTGTGAGGCCCAGATCCACTCTGTCTCCACCATCACCATAAACGCGGGCCAGGGTGTGCTGCGCGCCAGCACCAGGTCCAGCGGGCAAACCTCGCCCTCGGTGACCTCGGTGTTGGCCTTGGCGGACAGGTGCACCGTGGTGCCACGCAGCGACAACCAGGGCAAACCAAAACCCAGCACCGTCACCACCACCAGAAACAGGAACATGGCGTAGACCATCGGGTCGTGGCGGTTGATGGCGGCCATCAGCAGCACCGCACACAGCGCCAGCAACACGCGCGACTTGCTGAGCCAGCTTTCCATGGCGCGGGCCTACTGCGGGGTGCGTTGG
Source organism: Rhodoferax sp. U11-2br (assembly GCF_018619435.1). Lineage (GTDB taxonomy): Bacteria > Pseudomonadota > Gammaproteobacteria > Burkholderiales > Burkholderiaceae_C > Rhodoferax. The sequence goes on from NZ_JAHFZF010000023.1 coordinate 35,852, forward strand.
GACAACAAGATATCCTGGATCACAGCCTCTGCCGACTTCGGGGTGCTGCCCTGGTTTTGCAAGATGATGCGGTGCGCCAGCACCGGCACCGCCACCTCACGCACCACCGCCGGATCAACATACGAACGCCCACGCAGGCAACTCAGCGCGCGCGCCATCCGTGCCATCCCCAGCGTGCCACGTGGGCTGGCGCCAAAACGGATGGCCGGGTGGCTGCGGGTGGCGGCCACGATGGCCGTCATAAAACGGGCGATCTCGGGGGTGACGGTGACATCGTGCGCACAAGCCACCAGCCGGGCAAAGTCCCCCACAGCACACACCGGCTGCAAACGTGTGATCGGGTGTGAAAACTGTTGGCTGGTGATCAGCCCGGCCTCGGTCTCGGCATCGGGATAACCGAGTGAGAGGCGGATCAGAAAACGGTCCAGCTGCGCCTCGGGCAGCGGGTAGGTGCCCGCCATGTCGATCGGGTTCTGGGTGGCCAACACCGTGAACGGCGCTGGCAGCGCCACCGTCTGGCCGTCCAGCGTGATCTGGCCCTCTTCCATACATTCCAGCAGCGCCGACTGGGCGCGTGGGTTGGCGCGGTTGATTTCATCGGCCAGCACGATGTTGGCAAACACCGGCCCCGGGCGCAGCACAAAACTGCCATCCTTGGGGTTGTAGACCGGGCCACCCACAATGTCCGAGGGCATCAAGTCGGCCGTGAACTGGATGCGTTTGAACGACAGCCCGACCGACACCGCCAGCGCCCGCGCCAACATGGTTTTGCCCAGGCCAGGCACGTCTTCGATCAGCACATGACCACCGGCCATAACAGCGGCCAGGGCCTGCTCCACCTGCAGGTGTTTGCCCTGCAAGACTTGCTCAACGTTGTGAACGATGGTGTGTGACAGGTTCGCGGCGTCTTTGGCCGACCAGACCGGCGCTTGTGATGTGCTCAATTGGCATCCTCCCATTTTTGGGAGAAATTCTAATGGCAGCCACAGAGCAGCCGGGGCGTGGCAAAGCCAAGCGCTCAGGCCTGTCCTGATGCGCCAGACTCAGGCCGATGAACATCTGCCGCGCTTAAATCAGCGGTCGCAGCGGCTGGTCTTCAAACTCGGTGTTCAGCACCACGGTGCTGGTGGTGCGGGCGACCCCGGGGATGGCCTTGATCTGGTAGAGCACGGCTTCCAGCTCGCGGGCCTGATTGGTGCGGATTTTGGCCAAAAAGTCATACTCACCGGCCACGCTGTGCAACTCTTGCACCGCCGCGATCTCGCGCAGACGCGGGGCCACTTCGCGGCAATGGACACCCCCGTCGTTGCGAATGGCCACAAAGGCGGTAAAACTCAAACCCACACTCTCTGGGTCCACACTGATGGAGAAGCGTCGGATCACGCCTCGCTCCAGCATCTTCTTCACGCGCTCGTGTACCGCTGCGGTGGACAAACCAACATCGGCCCCCACGTCAGCGTAAGAACGTCGGCCATCCTCCCCGAGGGCCGTAATAATTCCTGCATCAATCGCATCGATCTGAATATTTGTTGGCATAGCAGTTGTTTTTGTGTAATATCTACAAAATTATTTCAGTTACCGAAAATTTTACGGCCCTATCAACGATATGCCTACCAATTTACATACATCCTTGCGTCAACCGCCTTTTTGGGCTCTGCTGACGGCCTTGTTGCTGGTTTACATCGTTTGGGGCACCACCTACTTTGCCACGGCCATCGCGTTGAAAAGCATGCCCGCCATCTGGATGAATGGGGCCCGTTTTGTGTTGGCTGGGGTGGTGATGCTGGCCTGGGGGCTGTGGCACGGTGAAAAGCTGCCCACCGCCCGGCAGTGGCGCAATGCGGCGCTGGTCGGTGGGCTGATGGTGTTTGGTGCGATGAACCTGGTGGTGTTTGCCCAAAAACACGGCATCGGCTCAGGGCTGATGGCCACCGTGATCACCACCATGCCGATGTGGCTGGCCTTGTGGACCCGTTGGGGTGGCGAAAAAGTCCCGTACACCAGCTGGATCGGGCTGGCGCTGGGTGTGGCAGGCGCAGCCCTGTTGTCTCTCGAAGGCGACTTTTCTGCCAACTGGTTGGGTGCGCTGGCCGCTTTTGCGGCACCCCTGTGCTGGAGCATGGGCTCCTACGCCTCGCGTCGGCTGGATTTGCCCAGCCCCGCCATGGCCGCCTCGTCGGAATGGCTGGCGGGTGGCGCCATGGGCTTGCTACTGTCCAGATGGCTGGAGCCACAAGACAGCTTGGCCAACGTCACAAGTACCGGCTGGTTGGCCTGGGCCTATTTGCTGGTGTTTGGCACTCTGATTGCGCTCAACGCTTATCTGTGGTTATTGAAAAACACCAGCGCCGCAGTGGCTGGCAGTTACTCGTTTGTGAACCCGGCGGTGGCGCTGTTGGTGGGTGCGGGCATTGGGCACGAGGTGTTGACCGGCTGGGTGTTTGCCGCCCTGCCCTTGATTGCCGCTGCGCTGACCATGATCCTGTATGGCCCCACGCTGGTGGCCGCGTTGACAGAGAAGAAGCTGGGGCGATGGTCTGCCAACACCCCAACAGCCAAGAAATGCTACCAACAAAATAGCTGACAGCCCTTTCACTCAAGGCTACAGGCCAAAAACACGATCAATCGAGAGTGCCAGAGCAGAGACGTCTGGCTTGCGTGCTCAGCCGGTCACGACAAAGCCAGCGCCTCATACACCCGGATCGCCGCATAAGCGTCGTTGGCGGCATAGACCAGCTGGGCTTCGCTCAGGCGCGGGTTGGCCCAGTTGCTGGTGGCGGCTTTTTTGGACTTGATGAAGCGCTGCTTGAACAGCACCGCCACCGCGCCTTTGACACCCATGTCCTTGCGGTAACCGCGCTCCAGGAACACGCTGTTGAGTTCCAGCACACCCATGGGTTGCACACCGAGCTTGGCGATGATGCGTTTACGGTCATCCCCCAGGCCAAAACCAGCCTTGACGAAACCAGGCAGCGCCAACAACTCGGCTGCAACAGCGCGGCAGGCCGGATCATGTAACTGGAACACCCAGGCGCGCTCGCAGGTGGAGAGCTGCAGGATGTGGGGCCCGTCTGACATTTCACCCACGCGAAAAGTCGGCTTGGACTCGGTATCGAACCCCCAGGCCGGGGCCTTGGCCAGTGCGGCAGCGGCGGCACGCGCTTGCTCACCGGTGGTCACCAGCGTGATCCGGTCCAGACCCAGCCGCTCAAACTCGGGCAGCAGCGCAATGGCCTCTTTGTCCGGTGTGGCCAGGCGGGTGCGCGGTTTGGGCAGTGGCTGCTGTGGGCCGCGTGGGGCCGCATTGTCAGGGGGTGAACTCATCGGGACAGCGATCGCGCGTGATCCACCTTCAGGCAGCGGTTTTGCACCGCCACCAAACCGGCAGCACGCGCGCGGGCCAAAGCCTCGTTGTGGGAAATACCCAGTTGCAGCCAGATGGCACCCAGGCCCAGCGTGATGGCTTCGTCCACCACCGGCGGCACGTCCTCGCTGTTGCGAAACACGTTGACCAGGTCAAGCGCTTCATGCGCCGCAGCGTCGGTCAAGGTCGCGTAAACCTTTTCACCTAGGATCGTCTGCCCGCTGGCAGCCGCCACCGGGTTGACCGGCACGATGGACCAGCCATGGGCCTGCATGTACTGTGCCACGCCATAACTCTCACGGTGCACTTTGGGAGACAGCCCCACCACAGCCACGGTGCGGCAGTGCGTCAAGATGTGGTCAACAGCCTGCTGCTCGTTCAGTTCAGACGGTGGGGTACTCATGATGATGTGGTCTCGGTCGGGTGCCGGGCCGCGTCCAGCGCACGGTCTGCCGACAGCAGCGCGGCCAGGCGCGGGAAAGCCTCCATTGCATTCTGGGTGGTGGCTGCTGCCAGGGCCTTCACGCTGATGCCACGCAAGGCGGCCAGTTCAGCGCCGATGCGCGGCAACTCGGCTGGGGAGTTGATGCCCTGGGGTTCACCTGCCGCACGCTGCTCGGCGGATTTGTAAAGCCAGCGCGGTGGCATGTCGGGGGCGTCAGTCTCCAGCACGATGGCCGTCAGCGGCAAATCGACCGCCAGGCTGCGCAGCTGTTTAGCCCGCTCATAGGTCACCGCGCCGCCAAAACCCACTCGCAAACCGAGCTGGATCAAGGCCTGGGCCTGCTGCAAGCTGCCGTTGAATGCATGCACCACACCGCGCCAGCGGCCACCCGGGCCGGCCACCTCACGCATCATTTTCAGAATCGGGTCCACCGCGCGGCGTGAATGCACCACCACCGGCAAATCGTACTTGCGCGCCAGCTTGAGCTGGGCCCGAAAGAAGTCCTGCTGGCGCTCGCGCATCGGGCTTTTGCACAACTCGGGCACAAAGAAGTCCAGCCCGATCTCGCCAATGGCCATCAGGCGCGGGTCCTCATGTTGCTGCTGCAAGGTGCTGGTTAAGCGTTCCAGCGCGTCCTCTGCGGCATAAGGCACGTTCATCGGCGTGATGCCCAGGCAGTAGCTGTCCAGGTGGCGGTAGGCCAGCGTGCGCACCGCCTCGAAGTTGTTGACGCAGATCGAGGGCAGCACACAGTGCGCTACACCATGTGTAGCAGCAAGCTCCCGTTGTTGCTGGGCTCCAGCCCCAAACTCACGTGCATCCAGGTGGCAATGGGTGTCGATCCAGCGCATGGTGGGATGGGCTGGCATCAGGCCCAGGCAGCCAGGTAATGGGCCAGTTCGGCGTCCTGGTTGACCACGTGGCGGTGTGCCCAGTCGGTGGTCACCCCCACAATGGCTTTTTTGTTCATGTGGCCCTTGCCCACGTCCATGCTGCGGTCACGCAGGCGGGCCAGCAGATTCTGGTGGTCCTGGGCATGGGCCTGCGCGCCAGGGAAGTTGACCTGGGCCATCAGCGCCTCTTCCAGTTCAAACTGGGTTTGCATGTGTTTGAACAGGCTCACGATCATGGGCCGCAGGGTCATCCAGTCGTCCGAACTGGCGATCTGGCTGGACAGCTCAAACAGCGCCTTTTGCGAGGCGTCAATATCGGCGTTACCGATCTTGTATTTCTCTTGCCATTCCATGTTCATACCTGCTGCTCCAACTGTAAAGAAGTCCACCGTCACACACCGGCAGGCGCCAGCTCAGCCTCGGCCAGACGACCCTGCACCAGGGTCAGTTGGCGGCTACAGCGTGCGGCCAAAGCCACATCATGGGTGACCACCACAAAGGCCGTGCCCTGGGTGCGCGCCAGCTCCAGCATCAGGTCAAACACACCATGCGCGGTGTTGCGGTCCAGGTTGCCGGTCGGCTCGTCTGCCAGCACACAGGCGGGCTGGGTCACCAGGGCGCGGGCGATGGCCACCCGTTGACGCTCCCCCCCAGACAACTCGCTGGGCCGATGCGCCAGCCGGTCGCTCAAGCCCACATCGGCCAGCATTTTCGCGGCAATCTGCGCAGCCTGCGCCCGGTCTGAGCGCCGAATCCACAAAGGCATGGCGACATTGTCCTGGGCACTGAACTCGGCCAGCAGGTGGTGGAATTGGTAGACAAAACCCAGATGCTGGTTGCGCAAACGGCCCTGCTGCGCCGCATTTTGCTGCGCCAGGTCTTGCCCGAGCAGCGCCACCGAGCCGCTGCTGGGCGCATCCAAGCCGCCCAACAGGTGCAACAAAGTGCTTTTGCCCGAGCCAGAGGCGCCCACAATCGCCAGCGTTTCACCGGCCGACACATCCAGGTCGACACCTTGCAACACCGTCACATCGAGCCGTCCTTCGGTAAACCGTTTGGTCAGGCCACGGGCACTGAGCACAAGTTTTGAAGGGGCAGTTGTTTCGCCGCCGGGCCGCCCCAAGGCGAAACGCGCCCCCTCGGGGGGCAGGGAGGACACGTCAGTGCCGAGCGTGGGGGTTCTATTCATAACGCAGCGCCTCGGCGGGGTTCACTCGGCTGGCGCGCCAGCTTGGGTAGAGTGTGGCGGCAAAGGCCAGCACCAAAGAGATCAAGGCAATCGGCAGGATGTCACCCTGCTGCGGCTCGCTCGGCATGCGGCTGATCAAATACACATCGCGCGGCAAAAAGGTGGTGTGTAACAGCTGCTCAATCGCGGGCACGATCACATCGATGTTGAACGCGACCGCCAGGCCCAGCGCCAGGCCACCCAGGGTGCCAATCACCCCCACCATCGCGCCCTGCACCACAAAAATGCCCATGATGCTGGCCGGACTCGCACCCAGCGTGCGCAGGATGGCGATGTCGGCACGTTTGTCGGTGACTGTCATTACCAGGGTGCTGACCAGATTGAAGGCCGCCACGGCTACGATCAGCGTGAGGATGATGAACATCATGCGTTTCTCCAGCTGCACCGCGGCAAACCAGGTGCGGTTCTGGCGCGTCCAGTCGCGGATCAGCAGGTTGTCGGTCATCGTGCCGGCCAGTTCGGCGGCCACGGTGCGGGCCTGGTGCAGGTCTTTCAGGCGCACGCGCACGCCGGTCGGGCCTTCCAGACGAAAGACGCGCTGGGCGTCTTCGATGTGCATCAGCGCCAGCGTCGAGTCATATTCATAGTGGCCCGAGTCAAAGGTGCCCACCACCGTCATCTGTTTCAGGCGCGGCACCACACCGGCCGGTGTGACTTGGCCGCTGGGCGACACCAGCGTGACCTTGTCACCGGGCTGCACACCGAGCGAGCGGGCCAGTTCACCACCGAGCACCAGGCCAAACTCACCCGGCACCAGGCGCGCCAGGGCGGCGTCTTTCAAATCCACCGCGAGGTCGGTGACATCGGGTTCGCGGGCCGGGTCAATGCCGCGCACCAAGGTACCTTTCATGTCCTCACCCCTTGCCAGCAAAGCCTGGGTAGCTATAAAAGGTGCAGCACCAATGACTTGCGGATTGGCCCGGACCTCGGCCAGGGTGCGCGCCACATCGGGCAGGGCTTCACCGTTCGGCGCAAAAATTTCGATGTGAGACACCACCGCCAGCATGCGGTCGCGCACTTCTTTCTGGAAGCCATTCATCACGCTCAGCACAATGATCAGCGCCGCCACACCGAGCGCAATGCCCAACATGGACACACCGGAGATGAAGGAAATGAACCCGTTGCGCCGGGTGGCGCGGCCAGCGCGGGTGTAGCGCCAGCCCAGGGTAAGTTCAAAAGGAATAGGCATCAGGTCAGGGCAGTTGCGGCGGGGTGCCGCCAAGTCAGGGCGCGATTATCCGGGACAATGCGCGCCATGCACCTGATCATTCCTTTTGCCGCCAGTGCTTCGCAGGGTTTTGCGGACGCCCTGGCCAAGTTGCAGCTGCCGATGTTGCAGAAACTGCTGGCCCGCCTGAGCCCCCTGCCTGCCGACATCGGCGAGGAACGCAGCCTGTCCCCGCCCCACGAACGCGCCCTGGCAGCGGCCCTGGGCCTGCCAGTGGTTGACGGCAAGATCCCCCTGGCAGCCTTACACGCCCAGCAGACCTGCCACAGCGCGGCACCCCACAGCGCCTGGGCGTTTATCAGCCTGTGCCACTGGCAGGTCAACACCGGTCATGTGGCGATGAGCCCGTTGCCACCCCCTGCGCTGTCGCCCACGCAGTCGGACGCGCTGCTGGCCGCCATGCAGCCGTATTTTGAAGAAGATGGCATCCGGCTGTACGCCGACCAGCCCGGGCGCTGGCTGGCGCAGGGCGAGGTGTTTGCCGAACTGGCCACCGCCTCACCCGACCGTGTGGTGGGCCGCAATCTGGCCGACTGGATGAACAACACCCCCCAGGCCGCCACCCTGCGCCGTTTGCAAAACGAGATGCAGATGCTGCTCTACACCCACCCGGTCAACGACGCACGCGACACCATGAACCTGCCCACGGTGAACTCGTTCTGGATCCACGGCAGCGGCGCTTTGCCGGTGGGATATCAGCCACCTGCGGCCAGTGAGCGCCCGGTATTGATCCCGAACCTGCGTGAACCGGCCCTGGCGGACAACTGGTCTGACTGGCTACAAGCTTGGCAGGCGCTGGACGCGGGCGAGATCCAGGCGCTGTTGCAGGCCACGGCCACGCGCCAGCCAGTGCGCCTAACCCTGTGTGGTGAACGCAGCAGCCGCAGCTGGCACATCCAGCCGCAGCCGGTGTGGCACAAGCTCAAAAGCTTTTTAGGCCCCAAGCCCTTATCAGAGCTCATTGGTACGCTATGAAAATCACAGTCAGGGATGCACCACCGCGCCAGATCTGGGCGCTGGAAAAGGCGGGCATCCACCCGCTGCTGGCACAGTTGTATGCGGCAAGGGGTGTGCTGGACCCGTCCGAACTGGACGCCGCCTTGACCTACCTGCTACCCCCCACCACGATGCAAGGCACAGCCGATGCCGCGCGCCTGCTGGCCGACGCCATGGCACAGGACAAAAAACTCTGCATCGTGGCCGACTACGACTGCGACGGCGCCACCGCCTGCGCGGTTGCCATCCGTGGCCTGCGCCTGCTGGGCGCCCAACATGTGGACTACATCGTGCCCGACCGGGTGCAGGACGGCTATGGCCTGACCCCACCGATCTCACAACGGGTCAAGGCCAGCGGCGCCGATGTGCTGATCACGGTCGACAACGGTATTGCCAGTTTTGACGGCGTCGCCACCGCACGCGCCCTGGGCCTGCAGGTGTTGGTGACCGACCACCACCTGTGCGCCAGTGTGGACGGCCAGATCACCCTGCCCGACGCCGATGTGATCGTCAACCCGAACCAGCCCGGCTGCGGCTTCGAGAGCAAGTCCATCGCCGGGGTCGGTGTGATGTTTTATGTGCTGCTGGCTTTGCGCGCCGAGCTGCGCACACGCGGGCTGTTGGAAGGCACCGGCCCGCGCCTGGACACCCTGCTGCCACTGGTGGCGCTGGGCACGGTGGCCGACGTGGTGAAACTCGACGCCAACAACCGCCGCCTCGTGGCTCAAGGCTTAAAACGGGTGCGAGCCCTTGCCATGCCTGCCGGACTTGCTTCACTTTTTACAGCAGCCTCACGTGACGCGGCAGCCGCCACCACCTTTGATTTCGGCTTCGCCCTGGGTCCACGCATCAACGCCGCCGGGCGCCTGTCGGACATGACGCTGGGCATTGAATGCCTGCTGACCGACGACGCCAACCGCGCGCTGGAACTGGCCAAGACCCTGGACAACATCAACCGCGAACGCCGCGAGATCGAGGGCAACATGCGCGAACAGGCGCTGCTGGTGGCCGAGTCGCTGTTTGAAGAAGCCGCCGAGGCGCCACCCGCCATCTGCGTGTTTGACCCCGACTTTCACGAAGGTGTGGTCGGCATCGTGGCCTCACGCCTCAAAGACAAGTTGCACCGCCCGGCTTTTGTGTTTGCGCCCAGCGGCGCCACCGGTCACGGCCATGAACTCAAAGGCTCGGGCCGCTCGATCCCGGGCTTTCACCTGCGCGACGCACTCGATCTGGTGGCCAAACGCCACCCCGGTGTGTTGCTGCGTTTTGGTGGCCACGCGATGGCGGCGGGCTGCACCATCGCCGAGGAACATTTCGAAGTGTTCGAGCAAGGCTTGGCCCAGGTGGCACAAGAGTGGCTCTCTGCCGCCACCCTGATGCGCCGCATCGACACAGACGGCCCGCTCAAACCCGAGTACCGCCGCGTGGACCTGGTCGATGCACTGCACCACGAGGTCTGGGGCCAGGGTTTTGCCGCACCCACCTTCAGCGAAGAGGTTGAGGTGGTGTCGCAACGCCTGGTGGCCGAGAAACACCTGTCGCTCAAGCTCAAACACCGTGGCGATCCGGTCGACGGCATCTGGTTTGGCCACACCGAACCGCTGCCAGCCCGCGTCAAGCTGGCGTTCCGGCTCGATGCCGACAGCTGGCGCGGTGAACGCAAGGTGCGTTTTCTGGTGGAGGCGGCTGAGTTGCTCTGAGACCTTTGGCTTGATGCGCTGATGACAAGCCGCCGCCCGAACACTACAGTAGGGCTGATTTATGGATGGCCGCTCGACGGGGTGATAGCTGCCTAAAATGAGCCGATGAGCCCCACCCTGAACGCTGACCTGCATTGCCATTCGGTGATCTCCGACGGTACCCTGACCCCCGAGGAACTGGCCCAGCGTGCCAAGGACAAAGGGGTTGAACTGTGGGCGCTGACCGACCACGACGAGATTGGCGGCGTGGCCCGGGCCGCCGCCGCCGCCGCCGCGCTGGGGCTGAACTACCTGACCGGTGTGGAAATCTCGGTGAGTTTTTTGAACCAGACGGTGCACATTGTGGGGCTGGGTTTTGATGCCAACAACACCGCCTTGCGCGAGGGCCTGGCGCAAACCCGTGGTGGGCGTGGCCAACGCGCGCACGCCATGGCCGACGACCTGGCCCGTGTGGGCATCCACGGCAGCTTTGAAGGGGCCCTGAAATACGCGGGCAACCACGACCTGATTTCACGCACCCACTTTGCCCGTTTTCTGGTGGAGACCGGTGTCTGCAAGGACACCTACGAGGTGTTTCGCAAGTATCTGACCGAAGGCAAGCCCGGTTATGTGGCACATCGCTGGGCCACCCTCCGAGAGGCGGTGACCTGGATTCGGGACGCCGGCGGGTTGGCGGTGATCGCCCACCCGGCGCGTTACAAGTTCAGCGCGAACGAAGAGTTTGCGTTGTTCACTGAGTTCAAGGGTTTGGGTGGCCAGGGGGTTGAGGTGGTCACTGGCAGCCATTCCGCCGCCGACAGCGTGACCTACACCGATGTGGCGCTGGAGTTTGACCTGGCAGCCTCACGCGGCAGCGATTTTCACAGCCCGACTGAGAGCCGCACCGACCTGGGTGAGCTGCCCGCCCTGCCCGAACAACTCACCCCGATCTGGACGCTGTTGCAGCACCAGATTCAAAAAGCCCCGCAGGGACTCATGCCTACATGAGCTTTTGGCGCAGCCGCCAGGGTGGCGGGATTTTGTTGATCATGGTCTCTACGCTGACGTTTGCGCTGGGCGACTCGGCCACACGCCACGTGACCCAGGTCGCACCGGTGCTGATGTTGCTGTGGTTCCGTTATGCGTTCCAGACCGTCACCACCCTGCTGATGCGTTTTCCGGTGCAAAAAACCAGCCTGTTTATCACCCCCAACCCGAAGTTCCAGGCGTTGCGCGGCGGATTGTTGCTGACCACCAGTTTCTGCTCGTTTTATGGCTTGCAACACCTGCCGGTGGGAGAGTTCACCGCCATCGTGATGCTGTCACCGATGGTGGCCACCGCGATGGCAGCCATTGTGCTGAAAAACCATGTGGCGCATGTGCGCTGGCTGCTGATGGCGGTGGGTCTGGTGGGGGTGCTGCTGGTGGTACGACCGGGTGGCCAGGTGTTTGGCTGGGCCCTGCTGTTCCCGCTGGTGCTGGTGGTGACCTATGCCTGGTTTCAGGTGCTCACCAGTCGCCTCAGTGGTGACGAAAACCCGTACACCACCCATTTTTACACCGGCTTGGTCGGTGCGGTGGTGATGTCCCCGGTGCTGCTGTGGAGCTGGGACACCCAGGCGCTGCTGGATCACTGGCCCTGGTATCTGGTGCTGGGTGCGACGGCCACTGCGGGCCACCTGATGCTGATCCGCGCCTTCAACCGCGCCAACGCGGTGGTGCTGTCACCCTACCTCTACACCCAGATTGCCTTCGCCATGCTGGCTGGCTGGGTGTTTTTCAACCACATGCCCGATAGCCTGGCCTGGCTGGGCATTGCGGTGATTGCTGCCAGTGGCGTCGGCAATGCCATGCTGTCCGTGCGTGAGGCCACTCAGCAGCGACAATAGGGCCATGCCACAGCTTTTTGAACTCCATCCCGACAACCCGCAACCCCGTTTGCTCAAACAAGCCACGGCCCTGCTGGACAAAGGCGAGGTGCTCGCGGTGCCCACCGACTCCAGCTACGCATTGGTCTGCCATCTGGACGACAAGGCCGCTGCCGACAAGTTACGCCGCATCCGGGGGGTGGACGACAAACATCACCTGACCCTGCTGTGTCGCGACCTGTCCGAACTGGCCACCTACGCCCAGGTAGACAACACCCAATACCGCCTGCTCAAGGCCGCCACACCGGGCGCCTACACCTTCATCCTGCAGGCCACCAAAGAGGTGCCCCGCCGTCTGAGCCACCCGGCACGCAAGACGATTGGTCTGCGGGTGCCCGACCACAAAGTGCTGCAAGAGCTGCTAGCCCTTCATAACACGCCGCTTCTAGCTACTACATTAATAGCTCCCGGCGAGACCGAACCGCTCAACGATGCCACCGAGATCCGCGAGCGTTACCACGGCCGCATTGCCGCCATCATCGACTCGGGCGCCTGCCCGCGTGAACCCACCACCGTGGTGGACCTGAGCGGCGCCGAGCCGGTGGTCATCCGCGAAGGCCGGGGCCCGCTGGCGCTGCTGGGGCTCTAGACCCACCCAACACCCTCTCATGGACTTTGCGAATCTGATCCAAACCGTGGCGATCTACGCCATCCCGGTACTGCTGTCGATCACCCTGCACGAGGCCGCCCACGGTTACGCCGCGCGCCACTTTGGTGACAACACCGCCTACCTAGCCGGGCGCATCACGCTCAACCCCTTCAAACACATTGATCCAGTCGGCACCATCCTGATGCCGCTGATGCTGTACTTCGCCACATCCGGGGCTTTTTTGTTTGGCTACGCCAAGCCGGTGCCGGTGCGGTTTGGCAACCTGCGTCACCCCAAACAGGACATGGTCTGGGTGGCGTTGGCCGGGCCGGGCGCCAACTTTGTCCAGGCGCTGGCCTGGGGCGCGGTGTTTTACCTATTGCAGGCAGCTGGTGTCAGCGAGCCGTTTTTCATCGAGATGGCACAAGGTGGCATCCTGGTCAACATCGTGATGTTTGCGTTCAACCTGTTTCCGCTGCCACCACTGGACGGTGGCCGTATCCTGGTTGGGCTGCTGCCGTATCGGCAGGCGGTGCTGGTGTCGCGGGTGGAGCCTTTTGGCTTTTTCATCGTCATGGCGCTGGTGCTGGCCGGTGTGGTCGGCAGCCTGTGGCTGCGCCCGCTGATGGGCATCACTTTTAAACTGATCAACTTGCTGCTGACACCGCTGGCCATGCTGGTGGGCTGATCGTCCTTTTCTTTTTTTATTGTTGTGACTGACGTTTTTTCATGAGTATTGAGCGCTTTCTGACCGGCATCACCCCGTCCGGCACCCCGCATCTGGGCAATTACGTGGGTTCCATCCGTCCGTCGGTTGCCGCCAGCCTGCGCACCAACGTGCAGAGTTTTTATTTTCTGGCCGACTACCACGCGCTGATCAAGGTCGAAGACCCGGCACGTATCCAGCGCTCCACGCTGGAAATTGCCGCGAGCTGGCTGGCCTGCGGGCTGGACCCCCACAAGGTGGTGTTTTACCGCCAGTCGGATGTGCCCGAGATCCCGGAGCTGACCTGGTTCCTGAGCTGTGTGCTGGGCAAAGGTGTGCTCAACCGCGCCCACGCCTACAAGGCGGCTGTCGACAAAAACACCGCCGCCGCGCTGGACCCGGATGCCGACGTGAGTGTGGGCCTGTTCATGTACCCGGTGCTGATGGGCGCCGACATCCTGATGTTCAACGCCCACCAGGTGCCAGTCGGGCGCGACCAGGTGCAGCACATTGAGATGGCGCGCGACATGGCCGCCAGCTTCAACCACCGCTACGGGCCGCACTTCATCGCACCCGAGGCCGCCATTGAAGAGAACGTCGCTACCCTGCCCGGCCTGGATGGCCGCAAAATGAGCAAGAGTTACGACAACACCATCCCGCTGTTTTCCTCACGTGAACAGCTGCAAAAACTCATCAGCAGCATCGTCACCGACAGCAAGGCCCCTGGCGAACCCAAAACAGTGGAAGGCTCGGCCATGTTCCAGATTTACCAGGCGTTTGCCAGCTCATCCGAGACCGACAAGCTGCGCCAGGCCTACGCCAACGGCATCGCCTGGGGTGATGCCAAACAGCTGGTGTTTGAGCGCATTGACCAGGAACTGGCACCGCTGCGGGCCAAGTACCAGGCGCTGATCAACGACCCAGGCCAAATTGAAGCCATTTTCAAAATCGGCGCCGACAAAGCCCGCGCCATCGCCACCCCGTTCATGGCGCAACTGCGCCATGCGGTCGGCCTGCGCGACCTGCGTGCCCAAGACACTGCCAGCACCAAAGCCACCAAACAGGCGCTGCCGGTGTTCAAGCAGTACCGCGAGGCCGATGGCCAGTTCTACTTCAAGTTGCAAAGTGCAGACGGCAAGCTGCTGTTGCAAAGCAACGCCTTTACCTCACCCAAGGTGGCGGGGCAAGCCATTGCCAGCCTGCAAACCCAGGGCGCCAGCGCACTGGCCGAGCTGGCTGGCCTGGTGACGCTGGTGGAAACATCCACAGAAGCAGAACTGGATGAAGCCTTGTTGGCGCTGCGCGAAGCCAAAGCCGAGTCAAAAGCCAAGTAGCCGCTGCTACAATCTGCGGTTCGCGGAGAGATGGCAGAGTGGCCGAATGTACCTGACTCGAAATCAGGCGTACCGCAAGGTACCGTGGGTTCGAATCCCACTCTCTCCGCCATGACTTGAAACCCTTGTGAATCACGGATTCACAAGGGTTTTTTTATTGCCTGTGGATACCGCGTGATGGGCTACAGTCAGCGCTAGGGTCATGAAGCTGCACGGCTGCTGGCGAAGAAGTTTGGCAGTTTTTTCACAGCCTGTCTGTCTGGTCAACCAGGAGTCCATCGCATGAGCACAAGCACCCGCACCAAATCTGCACCCAAGACGGCGCCCGCCAAAACGGCTGTGGCTTCACCTGCCTGGCACGCACCGGCCAAGGACAGTGAACCCTCACTGCGTTTTTTTCATTCCAAGGCCTTGCGCACGCAAACCCATAAGGTGCTGACCGCCATTGAAACCGCGCCGGATGCCCCGGGCCATGCTGAGGCACTGGCCGATGTGGTCAACGACCTGATTGATGCTGGCATGGACTATTACTTTTTGCGGGCGCTCAAACAAGCCGAAGTGGGTTTTGTGGCGGAGCAATCTGCCCGACTCGGCCTGTCCGGCGCGGTGCGTGTGCTCAGTTCGGTGAGCCGCAAGTTCATTGTGCGCATGGCGCCGCAACAACTCCTGGTGGTGGCAAGCCATATCCGCACCCTGGCCTGAGTCCGGACGCGACGCCGCTGGCGTGAAGCCAGAAGGGGCAGATGTGCCGGAACCAGCACAATACCTTGCCCTCTGCCACACAAAACGCCATGACCGAAGTCGACTTTTCCCAAATCACCGCCTACCAGCGCTACAAACTGATGGCAAGCCTGATCGTGCCCCGCCCCATTGCTCTGGTGACCACCCTGGGGCCCCACGGCGTGGTGAATGCGGCCCCTTTTTCAATGTTCAACATGGTGGGGGAAGATCCACCCATTGTCATGCTGAGCATCAATCGGCTGCAGGATGCCCATTTGAAAGACACCGCCGCCAACATTCTGGCCCAGGGCGAATTTGTGGTTCACATGACCGATGAGGCCATGGTCCAGCAGATGCACGGCTGCGGAGAGTCTTTTCCATCCGACATCAGTGAGCTCGACCAGGTCGGCCTCACCGCCACACCCTCCCACTGTGTGGCACCGCCCAGAATTGTGCAGGCGCCGGTGGCGTTTGAATGTGTGTTGCACGACAAGATGGAAACGCCCAGCCGCATCGTGTTCATTGGTGAGATCAAGTGGCTCAGTGTGCGTGACGGGCTGGTTGACACCACGGCCTGGCGTGTGAATCTGCAAAACTACCACCCGGTTGGGCGCTTTGGCGCCAGCTTTTATGTCACATCACGCGACCGGTTTGCCGTCGGCGACGCCAGCCCGTCGACACGAACCACCCCCATCGACGAGTTATAGGTCGGGCGCCAGCGCAGTCACCAGTCGCCCCTGCACCAGACACACCGAACGGTCGGCCATCTCACGCGCCTCGGCCTCGTCATGGGTCACCAGCAGGGTGGCCATGCCGGTGGCCTGAATCCGGGCACGGAACTCCTGGCGCAAGACCACCCGCAGATCGGCGTCCAGCGCTGAAAACGGCTCGTCGAGCAACAAGGCACGTGGTTCGGTGATCAGCGCCCGCGCCAGCGCCACCCGTTGCTGCTCACCACCTGAGAGGTTCCAGACACGGCGCTCGGCCAGCTCGGTCAGGCCAAACAACGCCAGCATCTGCAAGGAACGCGCCCGCGCCCCAGTTTTAGGCAGCCCTTGCTCCACCAGACCAAAGGCCACGTTGTCGAGCACATTGAGGTGTGGGAACAACGCAAAGTCCTGGAACATCAGCGCAAAACGGCGCCGCTCGGGCGCCAGCTCGGTGATGTCCTGGCCGTCCCAAATAACAGAGCCGGCATCGGGCACCTGCAGGCCCGCCACGATGTTGAGCAAGGTGCTTTTGCCACTGCCTGACGGCCCCAGCAGCGCCACAATTTCACCTGCTGCCACCTGCAAACTGAGGTCTTGCAGCAGGGGCTGATCGGCATAACGCTGATGGATGTGGCAAAGCTCAAGCATGTTGGGTGATGGGTGGATGGGAGGTCTGGCCTGACACACGGCGCGGCAGACGGGGCGCGCCGCGCTCGGGCACCGGCCATTCGATCAGCAAAAACACCAGCAGCGCCAGCGTCATCAGCACACAGGCCAGCACCATGGCGGCGTCCAGGTTGGCCTGGCCTGGGCGACCCAGGCGCTGGTAAATCAGGGTGGTGAGCGTGGCCCATTCGGGGCGTGACAAAAACAAGGTGACCGCAAACTCACCCAAAGCCGTCGCTGCGGCAAACGCCATGCCACGGCGCAGCGCAGGCCGCAGCAGCGGCAAAGTCACCCGCCAGAAACAACGCCACGGACTAGCGCCCAAGGTGCGTGCGGCCTGGCCCAGATGCACCGGCAAACTGTCCAACCCGGCCGACAGCGCCTTGGCCACAAACGGATACGCCAGCACCGCATACGCTGCCAGCAGCAGCGGCAAACTCGCGGTCCAGGACGGGTACAGCAACAACAGGCCAAACGCCACCGTCACCGGCGACACCACAAAGGGCAAAAACGCCGCCGCCCGCCAAGCCACCGAGGCCTGCGCGGCCAAGGCATGCAACACACCCAGCAGCGTGGCCATCAACAGCGCCAGTGCCGAAAACCGCAGCGTGTTCCACAAGGCAGCCAGGGTTTCTGCATCAAACAGGCCTGTAGCCCCCGTCCATAAAGCGCTGATAGCTTTGATAAATATAGCAATGATGGGCAAGGCGCAGATACCAAACAACACGGCCAGGGCCAGTACCAGCGCCAGCCACTGGGGCGCACCCTGCGGGCGCACACGCGGTATGGGCACCGAGCGCAGCGGGGCCGCCAGGCGTTTCTCCAACGCGGCGTAGGCCAGCGCCACCCCACCGGTCAGCCCCAGCGTCCACAGCGCCAGCACACTGGCCTGGCCGAGTTGTAACTCATAGGCCACCAGGGTGTAGATCTCGACCTCAACCGTGGCGTAACGCTGGCCACCCAGCACCAAGGCCAGGCCAAAACCGGAAAAACAGTACAAAAACACCAGGCACAGGCTGGACACCAGCCAGGGCGCAATGGCCGGCCACTCCACCCGCCAGAAGGCACGCCAGGGCGTGGCTCCGAGTGAACGCGCGGCAGCCACCTGGCGGGCATTGACCTGCGCCAGCGCATCCACCCCGGCGCGCACCACCAGGCACAGGTTAAAAAACAGGTTACCGTAAAGCAGCAGCCAGGGGCTGTCCTGCAGGTGGATACCCAACGCCCCACTGAGCACGCCACGCGGCCCCCACAGCGCCAGCACACCCAAGGCCGCCACCAGCGACGGCACCACAAAAGGCAGCATCAGCAGGCGCAACACCAGCACACGACCGGCAAACTCAAAGCGCGCCAGCACCCAGGCCAGCGGCAAGCCCAGCCCCAAGGCCAGCACACAGGTGATGACAGCCTGCGCCAGCGACCAGATCACCCGCCAACGCAGGTAATTGTCCTGCCAGGGTTGCCACAATGACAGCCCATCGGTGCTGGCCAGCGACCCGGCAAACCCCTCCCACGCCAAGCGGGCCACCGGGGCCAGCAACAGCAGCAACAAGGCGGCTGCGGGCAACAGCGCCAGCCAGACACCCCGCAGTGGAGTCAGACGCACAAACAAGCGGGTCAGCATCGACACCGGTCCTCAGGCAAACACAGCGGCCAAAGCGTCAAACAGGCTGGAGCAGGGCCTACTTCAGCACCACCTGCGTCCAGCGCGCCACCCATGAGGCGCCTTTGTCGGCAATCACTTGGGGGGGCAGGCTCTCAAACGCGGCAGGTGCGGCGCCGTGGCGCATCACCGGCGCCAGTGGCGTCTTGGCCACCGCGGGGTACATCCACATGCTGGTCTGCAAAGCCTCTTGCACCGGAGCCGAGCGCAAAAAGTCAACCCACTTGAGCGCCGCCACTTTCTGTGCCGTGCCTTTGATCAGCGCCACCCCTTCGACCTGGCGGAACACCCCACCCGCCAGGTTGAGGCTGGCCGTGGGTGACTCGGCAGGCTGGTCCTTGGCGTAGAACACCTCGGCAGCCGGGCTGGTGGCATAACTCACCACCAGCGGGTAGCTGCCTTTGTTGCGGCTGAATTCGGTGTAATAAGCCTCGCTCCAGCCTTTGACCACCTTGAGACCGTTGCTTCGCATCTGCGCCCACCAGGCAAAGGCCTTTTCTTCCCCCAGCCCGGCAATGGTGGCCAGCAAAAAGGCATAACCAGGGCTGGAGGTGGCCGGGTTCGGCACCACCAGCCAGCCCTTGTAAGCGGGCAAGGTCAGGTCTTGCAGGGTTTTGGGCAGCGGCAAACCACTTTTGGCGACCGCGGCGCGGTCATAGTTCAGGTTCACAAAACCATGGTCCACGGCGGCCAAGGCGTCGCCGAGTTGGGCGTCCACCGTGCCTGCGGCCTGGGGCAAACTGGGCTCCAGCACACCAGCGGCCAGCGCCTTGGCTTGCAAGGTGTTGTCAATGCCGTAGACCACATCGGCCACCGGCTGGGCGCGGGTCAGGATCAGCTTGTTGAGCATTTCCCCGGCATCTCCGCCCTTGATGAGGACCAACTTGACACCGTTTTGGGCTTCAAACTGTGCCAGCAGCGGCTTGGGCAAGGAGAACGAGCTGTGCACCATCACCCGCAGTTCATCAGCGGCATGGCTTGGGGCTGACAAGCCGGAAACAGCCAGCGTGATGGTGGCCAGGGCAAACAAACGACGGTTCATGGTGGTCCCTATAAAAAAACACCCGCGCGGTGAACGCACGGGTGATCAGGGACAGGCCAGAGCAGGCCGCCAACAACCCATCACGCTCCCTACGCTGGCATGATCCAGATCAGGTATGGGGTTTTTCTCAGCCTGGCCAAACGCCAGACACCCCCGGTGAAGGGTCGAATTGTAAGGCTCAGGCCTTGGTCATCGAGTCGGCCTGGATGGCGGTCAGCGCGATGGTGAAGACGATGTCGTCCACCAGCGCACCACGCGACAGGTCGTTGACCGGCTTGCGCAGGCCCTGCAGCATCGGGCCCACCGACACCACATTGGCCGAGCGTTGCACCGCCTTATAGGTGGTGTTGCCGGTGTTGAGATCCGGGAACACAAACACCGTGGCTTGGCCAGCCACTGCGCTGCCGGGCGCCTTTTGGGCAGCCACTTCCTTGACACTGGCGGCGTCGTACTGCATCGGGCCGTCAATCACCAGCTCAGGCCAGCGCGATTTGGCCAACTCGGTGGCGGCACGCACTTTTTCCACATCGTCGCCCGAGCCCGAGGAACCGGTGCTGTAGCTGATCATGGCGACCTTGGGGTCGATGCCCAGGGCGCGGGCGCTGTCGGCACTTTGTTTGGCGATTTCGGCCAGCTCTTCGGCCTTGGGGTCGGGGTTGACCGCGCAATCGGCATACACCAGCACCTGGTCGGGCATCAACATGAAGAAACACGAGGACACAATGTTCGAACCCGGTGCCGTCTTGATCAGCTGCAAGGCCGGACGGATGGTGTTGGCGGTGGTGTGCACCGCGCCACTGACCAGGCCATCAACCTCGTCGACCGCCAGCATCATGGTGCCCAGCACCACGGTGTCTTCCAGCGAAGCCAGTGCTTGTGGTGCAGTCAGGCCCTTGCTCTTGCGCAAGGCCACCATCGGCTCGACAAAACGTCCGGCGATCTCGGTCGGATCCAGAATCTCCAGGCTGGCAGGCAGCTCCACACCAATGGCACTGGCCACCGATTCGATGACTTGGCGTTTGCCGAGCAAGACACAACGTGCCAGGCCTTTTTCGGTACAGATCACGGCGGCACGGATGGTGCGGGGTTCATCCCCCTCGGGCAACACAATGCGTTTGTTGGCGGCGCGCGCCTTTTGCATCAGCTGGTAGCGGAACGCCGGTGGCGACATGTGTGTCGATGCGGCATTGTCCAGACCGGCGCAGATGGCGGTGGCATCGAGCTGCTCCACCACACTGTCGATCACCAGGTTCATGCGGGTGTGGTCGTCCTGCGGCACGGCCAGCGGCAGGCGGCTGACACGGGCGGCGGTGCCGAAGCTGTCGCCATCGGTGCGCAACACCGGCAAACCGCTGTTGAAGGCCATGGCACCAAAACGCTGGATACGTGGGCTGATGAAGCTGTTGTGGGTCAACACCAGACCGGCCAGTTCTATGCCGTTGCTGGCCGCCAGCGCGGTGGCCAACATCACGTCGTCACGGTCACCGGCGCTGATCACCAGCACGCCGGGTTTGAGGCGCGGAATCACCTCGGACACCGAACGAGCGCACAACACGGTGTCACGCACACGGCGGGTGGCGATATCGCCCTCGATCATCACCTCGGCGCCCAGGTAACGCGCCACATCCAGGGTACGCGGCGCGGAGAGCTCGGGG
The DNA here is from genome assembly GCF_018619435.1 of Rhodoferax sp. U11-2br. Taxonomy (GTDB): domain Bacteria; phylum Pseudomonadota; class Gammaproteobacteria; order Burkholderiales; family Burkholderiaceae_C; genus Rhodoferax. Next base: position 56,719 of record NZ_JAHFZF010000023.1, read on the forward strand.
TTTTCACGCACCACCCCAAAAATCGGCACACCACTGAGCTGGCTGGCCACAGCGGCTTCGTCAAAGTCGATGCCCACGCGGTTGAAAATGACACCTTCCACATGGCGGCCCGAGTTGCGGATACGCGCAATCATGTACTGGGTGTGGGCAATGCCTTCGGCATCGGCACCACTGGCCACCAGAATCACATCGGCCTGCAGGCTGCGCGAAATATCGCTGGAGAGCTGAGGGATGAAGGCGCGCGTTGGGTCGGTGTGGATGCCTTCCACCACCAGCACGTCCGCATCTTTGGCGCTGGCCATGGCCAGGCTCACGATGTCTTCCAGCACTTCGGCGGTTTTGCCGCTGGTCACCTGCTGGGTCACCAGTTGCAGCGGCAGCGGGTCAGGCGTGGAGACGGCCTGGCAGATGCTGCGGGCAAACAACACAGACGGCTCCGATTCCGGGCTGTGTTTGGTGACCGGTTTGAAAAACGCCACCTTCAAACCACGGCGCTGCAAAGCGCGCAACAGGCCCAGGGACACCGAGGTCAAGCCCACATTGGGTTCCGTGGCCGACAGAAAAAACGTACGCATGGAAATTGGCTCCAGATGATGAAATGCGGGCCCTATTATCCTAAGGGTTAACCCGCACCTGTAAGAAAATCGTCAGGTTTCATGATGTAGCGCAAACATTGCGGCCTGCAACCGGGCCGGCCCCACCCCGCTGACAGCGACCACCGGTCTGTGTTGGGCCAGTTGTTGACCCAGCACATGTTGCACCGCCGCCTGCGCCGCCAAGCCGTCGCGCTGCAGGCCATCGGCCATCCAGGGCAGATCCGGCTGCAGCCAGAGTGTCATCGCGTACGACCGGTGGTGCAAGTGGGCGGCGGCCAGCAGGCTGTCGTCCGCAAAATAGAACTGGCTGTAGACCGCCGTCAGCAAGGGTCCACATTCACAAAAAAGCATAGCACCTTGCCCTTTACCTATAAGGTTCAGAGCCTGATTTTCTGCATCAATCTGCGCCTGCATCAAGGCAGCTTGTTCATCGACCCGGGGGGTGCGGCCCCGGGTCTGACACCAGTCACGCAACAGTTCGGGCACCACCTGGCCACCGGTCTGCGCTGCCAACTGCCGGGCCAGCGTGCTTTTGCCGGTGCACTCAGCACCGATGAGGCAGATGGCTCGGGGGGTGTGGCGGGCCAAACCAGTCACCCCGTCACCAGAAATCAGGCAGGGCGCAGGGTGTCCAGGCCACCCAAATAAGGCCGAAGCACCTCAGGCACGGTGACCGAGCCGTCCGCGTTCTGGTAGTTCTCGAGCACCGCCACCAGCGTACGACCCACCGCCAGACCCGAGCCGTTCAAGGTGTGGACCAGCTCGTTTTTGCCTTGTGCGTTTTTGAAGCGGGCCTGCAGGCGGCGCGCCTGGAAGGCTTCGCAGTTGCTGACCGAGCTGATTTCACGGTAGGTGTTTTGTGCGGGCAGCCAGACCTCCAGGTCATAGGTCTTGGCGGCGCCAAAACCCATGTCACCGGTGCACAGGCTCATCACGCGGTAAGGCAGGCCGAGTTTTTGCAGGATGGCTTCGGCGTGCTTCGTCATCACTTCGAGCGCTTCGTAGCTCTTGTCGGGATGCACGATCTGCACCATCTCGACCTTGTCAAACTGGTGCTGACGGATCAGGCCGCGGGTGTCGCGCCCAGCGCTGCCGGCTTCCGAGCGGAAACACGGGGTGTGGCCGGTGAGCAGCATCGGCAACTCCGACTCAGCGAGCACCACATCACGCACGAAGTTGGTCAGCGGCACCTCGGCCGTGGGGATCAGGTACAGCGCGGTGTTGTCGGGCTGTGCTTCACCTTCTTGCCCGCCCTTTTTTGCGGCAAACAAATCACCCTCAAACTTGGGCAGCTGACCGGTACCACGCAGGGTTTCGCCATTGACGATGTAGGGGGTGTAACACTCGGTGTAGCCGTGTTCCTGGGTTTGCACGTCCAGCATGAACTGGGCCAGCACCCGGTGCAGGCGCGAGACCTGGCCCTTCATCACGGTGAAGCGTGAACCGGTGAGTTTGACGCCCATCTCGAAGTCCAGGCCCAGCGGTGTGCCCACATCCACGTGGTCCTTGATCTCGAAGTCAAACGTCCGTGGTGTACCCCAGCTGCGCACCACCACATTGCCGTGTTCGTCGGCACCCAGCGGCACACTTTCGTGCGGCAGGTTGGGCACAGCCAGCAGCAGGGTTTGCAGCTCGGCCTGGATCTGGTCGAGCCGGGTGGCCGAGGCGTCGAGCTCGTCCTTGATACCGCCCACCTGGGCCATGGCCGCAGCGGCCTCGTCATGCAAGCCTTTGCCTTTGAGCATGCCGATCTGTTTGCTGGCTGCGTTGCGCTGGGCTTGCAGGGCTTCGGTGCGCATCTGGATGGTTTTGCGCTCGGTTTCCAGCGCGGTGAAGGCTTCCACATTCAGGAAAGTCTGCGGGGTTTTACGGGTTTCCAGGCGCGCCACGGCGCTGGGCAGGTCTTTGCGGAGCAGGTTGATGTCTAACATGGCTTTATATGAAAAATTGGGCTCTAGCCCTTATGAAATAGGGGGTGATTACTATGATTCGTATAGCATCAAGATCGGGCAACAGGCGCAGCGGCCTCGTCATCCAGGTCCAGCCGCAGCCCTTTGGGCAACGGGAACTTCACCGTCTCGGGCTGACCCGGCATGGTTTGCACCGACACCGCACCGAGTGCCTTGATGCGCTCCACCACCTGGCGCACCAGGATCTCGGGCGCCGAGGCACCGGCGGTCAAACCGACGCGGCTGCAGCCTTCAAACCACTGCGGCTGCAGGTCTTCAGCCCGGTCCACCATATAACCCGGTGTGCCGAGTTTGCGCGCCACCTCGGCGAGCCGGTTGCTGTTGGAGCTGGTCGGGCTACCCACCACAATCACGATGTCGACCTGCGAACTCATGAGTTTGACCGCGTCCTGGCGGTTCTGCGTGGCGTAACAAATGTCCTGGTGTTTGGGTTCACGCACCATCGGGAATCGGACCTTGATGGCTTGAGCGATGTGGGCGGCGTCGTCCACACTGAGGGTGGTCTGGGTCACCACCGCGAGCCGTTCGGTCTGGCGCGGGCTGACACGGGCCACATCCTCGACCTCTTCGACCAGGTGGATGCCGTGATCGAGCTGGCCCATGGTGCCTTCCACCTCGGGGTGGCCCTTGTGGCCGATCATGATGAACTCATACCCTTCTTTGGCCAGCTTGGCCACTTCCACATGCACCTTGGTCACCAGCGGGCAGGTGGCGTCAAAAATCTGAAAACCCCGGCGCTCGGCCTCCTGCTGCACCGCGCGGCTCACACCGTGGGCCGAAAAAACCAGCGTCGCCCCCGGTGGGACGTCATCGAGCTCTTCAATAAAGATAGCACCCTTGGCTTTGAGGTCGTCCACCACATAGGTGTTGTGCACGATCTCATGGCGCACGTAAATCGGCGCGCCAAACTTGGTCAGCGCTTTTTCAACGATCTCGATGGCCCGGTCCACCCCGGCGCAAAAACCACGCGGCTCGGCCAGCAGGATGTTTTGAACAGCGGCGGCAGGCATGTTCACAACACCCCGATCAGTTGCACTTCAAAAAACACCGGCTGACCCGCCAGCGGGTGGTTGAAATCGAGCTGCACCGCGTCGCCCTTGGCATCGCTGCGAAAGCCCAGAATCACCCCGGCAAACTCGCCCTGCGCGTCGGGGGTGGGAAACTTGAGCACCTCACCCACCGCGTATTGCTCGTCCTGCACACCCAGCTCCACCAGCTCCTGGCGTGCCATCCACTGCACCATGTCGGCGCTGCGCTCACCAAACGCCGCGCCTGCGGGCAACTCGATGGTGGTGTGGGTGCCCTCGGGCAGCCCCAGCAGAGCCGCCTCCAGCGCGGGGGACAGCTGCCCGGTGCCCAGCGTCAGGGTCGCAGGTGAACCCTCAAAGGTGCTGACCACCACACCGGCCGAGCCGCTCAAGCGGTAATGCAGGGTCAAAAAAGAGCCGGGTGAAACGCTGGCGACGGTGCTTGTCATGCTGATCCTGTACCTGAAAAGGAAACCAAAAAAGAAAACGCTGTCCGTGCGGCGGCACCGGTGGCAGGGCCACAAAGCCCCAGAACCCAAACCAGGGCACATCAGCGCATAAACTGCCCGCATTGTAAAAGCCCCCTGCCCTGCGCCACCCCAAGTCGACTTCAGACCATGCCGCTCAAAGACCTGCCCCCCGATGCCCGTCCGCGCGAAAAGCTGCTGGCGCGCGGCCCCGGCGCGCTCAGCGATGTCGAGTTGCTGGCCCTGCTGCTGCGCACCGGCATCGTTGGCAAAGGGGTGCTGCAGCTGGCGCAAGAGCTGCTACAGCTCAAACCCAGCGCCGATGGGGGCGCCGGTTTTGACGGCATCGCCGGGCTGCTCAACGCCAGCGCCGACGACCTCCAACGGGTCAAAGGCCTGGGGCCAGCCAAACGCGCCGAGCTGGTGGCGGTCCTCGAATTGGCCCGACGCGCCATGGCACAAAAGCTGCAGGAACGCACCGTTTTTGACACCCCCGACACCGTCAAACACTACCTGCAATTGCAGTTGTCGGCACGCCAGCACGAGGTGTTTGCGGTGTTGTTCCTGGATGTGCAAAACCGCCTGATTGCTTTGGAAGAAATGTTCACAGGTACCCTCACGCAAACCAGCGTCTACCCACGCGAAGTGGTGTTGCGCGCGCTGCACCACCGAGCCAGCGCCGTGGTGCTGGCGCACAACCACCCCAGTGGCACGGTGCAACCCAGCCGCGCCGACGAGATGCTGACCCAGACCCTCAAAACCACGCTGGCGCTGATCGATGTGCGGGTGTTGGACCACGTCATCGTGGCCCCCGGCGAGGCGCTCTCCATGGCCGAGAGAGGGCTGCTGTGAGCCGGGCCAAACCAGCTGCCCAGCCCCTGGGAGTGCTGCACAGCCACGCCCCGGCCCCGGCGGCCTTGCCGACAGCGCCGGTCAAGGTCAAGGCCCTGACCGATTTGAAAATTGTCAAACGAGCGATTGCCGAGCAGGCCCGCCAGCGCGTCGCCCAAGCCAGTGCGCAGGTCAAGGCGGTCAAACAGGCGGCGTCTGACCGCGACCTCTTCATTCGGGCCGCTGGCGCGGTCCAGCCCTTGCCAGACAAGCGTCATGTGCTCCACAAAAAAGAGCGGGCTGTGCCGCTGGCGATGCAATACCAGAAGGACGAAAAAGCAGTACTCAAAGAAGCCATCAGCGACGAATTCGATGTCAGCACCCTGCTCGATACCGACGAGCACTTGAGTTTTCGCCGCCCCGGCATCGGGGTGGATGTGACCCGCAAACTGCGCCGTGGCGACTGGAGCATCCAGCGCCAGCTGGACCTGCACGGCCTGCGCCGCGACGACGCCCGCGAGGCCCTGGGCCAGTTCATCCGTGACGCCCACAAACACGGCATCCGCTGTGTGCGGGTGGTGCATGGCAAGGGCCTGGGTTCACCCGGCAAGGTGCCGGTGCTCAAAAGCCGGGTGCACAGCTGGCTGGTGCAAAAAAACGAGGTACTGGCCTTTGTCCAGGCAAAACCAGCAGATGGCGGCGCTGGTGCGCTGGTGGTGCTACTGATGGCCAGCAGGGGCTGAGCGGCTCAAGCCGCAGCAGCTTGGCTTTGCACCGCATGGCGCAACAGATTGCGCAGCTTGGCCGGGCGCACCGGTTTTTGCAGCAGCACCAACCCGGCCGATAGCACCTGCTGGCGCACACTGGTCTCGGTGTCGCCACTGATCACACAGGCGGGCAGGTCTGCACCCAGGGTCTGGCGCAGCAGACAAATCGCGTCGATGCCGTTGTAGACACCGGGCAACCGGTAGTCACTGAGCACAAACGCCGGCGGCTGTGAGCGGCTCACCAGCGCGCAGGCAGTTGGCACGTCCACCGCGCTGGTGACCTGACAGCCCCAACTGCGCAGCAAACCGGCCAGCGCCACACCACCCAGGGCATCGTCTTCAATCAGCAGCACCCGCAGGCCAGCCAGCTCGCTGCCGGGTGGGTCCTTGGGCACCGCCACCGGTGCCACCACTGCGGGTGCGGGCACCATGGGCACCTGCACACAAAAGCGGGTGCCACAGCCCGGCTGGGAACGCAGCGTCACCGGGTGGTTCAGCAGCAGGCAGGCGCGCTGCACCAGGCTCAAACCCAGACCCAGGCCCTTGTGGCGGTCACGCTCGGGGTTGCTGATCTGGAAAAATTCCTGAAAAATTTTCTCGTGGTACTCCGGCGCGATGCCGATGCCGCTGTCCCACACCTCGATACGCGCCTGGGTGTGGCCAGCACCCGGGCGACAACTCACCAGCACACTGCCCCGGTGGGTATGCTGCACCGCGTTGCTGAGCAGGTTGAGCAACACCCGGTGCAACAACACCGGGTCGCTGTGCAACCAGATCGGTGAGGGGCGGATGTGCAGGCGCAGCCCTTTGGCAGCGGCCATGGCGTCAAAACTGATGCGCAGCTGGTCCAGCAACTGGTTCACCGGAAAAGCCGCCAGCCGCACCTCCATCGACGGTGCGTCGAGCCGGGAATAGTCAAAAAAGGCATCCAGCATCTCCTGCAGCGCACGCACCGAGGCATCCACCCCGGCCACCAACTCGCGGGTGGCGGCGTCTTGCTGGGGCAACTGGGTGAGCCGTGCCACAAACATGCCCAGCGCGTGGGCGGGCTGGCGCAGGTCGTGGCTGGCAGCCGCCAGAAAGCGAGATTTGCCCAGGCTGGCAGCCTCCGCCTGGTCTTTGCGCCGGGCCAGTTCTGCCGCATAACGGCTGCGCACATGGTCAAAAGCCGCCGCCATCAAGGTGTAGAACAACAAGGACATCAAAAACTGTGGGCCGGCCACCGGGGTGTAGTGGTAAGCCCAGGACAGGCTCGGGCCACCGGCCAGGAAATACAGCGTAGCCAACATCAAAAAGCTGGCGCTCAGCAGCCAGCCAATGAACTGTCCTTTGAGGAAAAAAGCCAGAAACGGCACCGCGTAGACCCAGTACAGCCCGGTGCCTTCGACCCCGCCCAGCACAATCAGGGCGCTGAAAATCACCAGGGCCGAGGCCAGCAACAGGTTCTCGGCCAGGCCAACACGGTGTGCTTGGCTGGCGAACACCGTGGCCGGTGCCACCAGCAGCAGCACCGCGGCCAGTTCGACACAACCCAACACCCACTGCCCCGGGGTGAGCAGGTTGAAGGCGGCAAACACCAGCCCAAACACCAGCCCGATGACACTGCCGGCCCGAACTTGCCGAGAGCGCTCGCCCCAACCGGTCACAGATTTCATTGACATTCCAGAGAGTGCTTGGCCAGCGGGCCGCCCCCGCAAGCACCGGCGATGCTACCAAATCACCAACAGCACCCGACTGTTTAGCCTGGCTGGTTGCGCATCCAATCGGCGGTCTGGAAAAACGCCTGGTTGAGCTGGGTCTGCAGCGCCGCAGGCACCTCAGTCTCGCGCATGGCCTGGGCCATACAGGCCAGCCATTGGTCACGCTCGACCAGCCCGACCTTGAACGGCAGATGCCGTGCACGCAGGCGCGGGTGGCCAAAACGCTCGGTGTAATGCTGCGGCCCGCCCAGCCAGCCACACAAAAACCAGAACAACTTCTGGCGTGCCTCGTCCAGGCTGGCGCCATGCACCGCACGCAGCTCGGCGTAAGCAGGCTCGAGTTCCATCAGGTCGTAAAAGCGGTCCACCAGGGCCTGTACGCTGGCCTCACCTTGCAGGCTCTCAAATGGGGTGCTGACACCGGATGTTGTTTCGTTTTTCATGGTCAAATTGGCCTCTAGCCCTTATATCTGTTGGCCTGATAGCTATGATTAAAGCAGTAACTCAGGTCGCTGCCTGGCGCAGCGTTTGCACCACCGGGCGGCGCAACACATCGCGCAACCCCCACCAACCTGCAGCCAAGGCCAACACCGCCCCGGCCAGGGCACCCAGCAGCGGCACCCACAAGGACACCGACCAGCTGAAGTCAAACACATATTTGGCCAGCGCCCACCCCACCCCACTGGCAACCAGCGCCGCCAGAAAACCCGCCAGCGCACCCACACCGGCCAGCTCGATGCGCTGCACCTGGCGCAACAGCACCTGGCTGGCACCCACCGCCCGCATGATGGCGTACTCGCGCGCGCGCTCCTCGCGGGTAGCGGTCACCGCCGCAAACAGCACCACCAGCCCAGCCGCCAGCGTGAAGGCAAACAGGTATTCCACCGCCCCGATCACCTGATCCAGCACACCCTGGATCTGGTTGATGGTGGTGGTCATGTTGATGCTGGTGATGTTGGGAAACTGGCGCACCAGCTGGTTGTCAAAACCAGGGGTGGCGGGAGCCTTGAAGGCACTCAGGTAGGTGGTGGGCACACCGTCGAGCTGCGCCACCGGGTACATCGCAAAGAAGTTGGCGCGCATCGACCCCCAGTCCACCTTGCGCAGCGAGCTGATGCGCGACACCACCTGGGTGCCACCCACCTCAAAAGTCAGCTCATCCCCCAACGCCAGCTTGAGGGTGTCGGCAATACCTTGCTCGATGCTGATGGTGCCCGCCTCATCGGGCTGCCAGCGCCCGCCTGTCACCTGGTTCTGCTCGGGCAGTTGGGCGCTGTGTGAGAGGTTGAACTCGCGGTCCACCAAGCGCCGGGCTCGGTCCTCGCTGTAGTCGTCGGGGCTGACCTCGCGGCCGTTGATGGCCACCAGACGGCCACGGATCATCGGGAACCAGTCAAACTGGGCCACCCCTGCGTCCTTGAGCGCCCGGTTGAAGGCCGGGCCCTGTTCGGGCGTGATGTTGATTACAAAACGGTTGGGCGCATCCTGCGGCGAGGCCTGGCGCCAGCTGGCGATCAGATCGGTGCGCAACAGCACCAGCAACACCAGCGCCAGCAAGCCCACCGCCAGGCTGCTGACCTGCACCACCGCAAACGCGGGCCGGGCCGAGATCTGCCGGGTGGCCAGCACCAGCGCGGTGGGCGCGGTGCTGTCGTTGACGCTGTAGCGCAGCAGCTTCACCGCCAGCCAGCTCAGGGCGGCAAACAACACCGTGGCCCCGGCAAAACCACCCACCGCAATCAAGCCCAGTTTGAGGTCGTTGCTGGCCGCCAGCAGCAAGGCGGCAAAACCAATCAAGCCCACAGCCAGCACACCGGCCGAGGCCGTTTTGAGCCCACCGACATCGCGGCGGATCACCCGCAGCGGTGGCACCTGGGCCAGTTGCAACACCGGCGGCAGGCCAAAGGCCAGCAGCAGGGTCAGGCCCATGCCCAAACCAAACAACACGGGCCACACAGTGGGCGCAGGCAGGCTGGTGGTCACCAGACCGGCGAGCAGAGTGACAAACCCATAATGCACCACAAAACCCAGCACAACCCCCAGGCCACTGGCCAGCAGCCCCACCAGCAGAAACTCCAGGCTGTAGGCACCGGCGATGGTGCGCTGGGGCAGGCCCAGCACCCGCAGCATTGCGCAGTCGTCCAGATGGCTCGCCGCAAAACCACGCGCGGCCAGCGCCACCGCCACCGCACTGAGCAGGGCCGCCAGCAGCGCGACCAGGTTCAGAAACTTCTCGGCGCGCTCCAGCGTGGTGCCGAATTCCGGGCGGCCACCTTGCAGCGTGTCCACACGCATCCCGCGCACCTTGTTGGCCAGAATCTGCGCCTGCACCCAGTCCACAAACGCCTGCACCGTGGTGTCGTCACCCGCCACCGCCAGCCGGTAATTAATGCGGCTGGCTGGCTGCACCAGGCCGGTGGTCTCCAGGTCGGCCTGGTTGATCATCACACGCGGTGAAAAACTCATGAAACCGGCGCCACGGTCCGGTTCGTTGACGATCAGGCGGCCCACGCGCAGCGCCGCGTCCCCCAGCATCAGGGTCTGGCCAGGCAACAAGCCCAGGCTGTCGAGCACCGCCACATCGACCCAGGCCTCACCCGGGCTGGGCACCTCACGTGTCAAGGTGTCGGGGGCACCGGTTGTGATGCTGGTGCGCAAGCTGCCACGCAAGGGGTAACCGGCCTGCACCGCTTTCAAAGCCACCAGCTTGGTCTGGGCGCCCAAGGCATCGGGGGCACGGGCCATGGTGGGGAAACTCAAGGTCTGGCTGCGCTGCAAACCCAAGCTGTGCACCTGGGCCAGAAAAGCTTCGGGGATCGGGTTGTCACTGACCACCACCGCGTCACCCCCCAGCAACTGGCGAGCATCGCGCTGCAGACCGCCCTTGAGTCGGTCGGCGAAAAAGCCGACAGCGGTGAGTGCGGCCACCGCCAGCGCCACCGCCACCATCAACAAACGCAGCTCACCGGCGCGTACATCACGCCACAACGAACGCCAGCCCAGGGTCAGAAAAGAAATACGCATGTCTGGAAGATACCGCAGTCCGCCGCCGCAGCCCGGCGGGTGCGCCGCTTTACCCCAGAACGGCTGGTGTCAAACCGCGCCACCCAGGTCGACACAACACAGCTCAGGTGCCCGATGAGGCGCAATGCGGCACTACAGCACAGGTTCAGAGCAGCTGGGCACGACCGGTCCTGGCGACAGGTGGTAGCGGTTTTTGCCTGCCATCTTGGCCTGGTACATCGCCATGTCGGCCTCATGCAAGAGCTCGTCTCGCGTGCGCTTGCTCGCCTGCGGGAAGAAGCTGATGCCCATGCTGGCGGTTACCGTCAAGGTCTGACCACGCCAGTCCATGGGCTGGGACGCCGCCTCCAGCAACCGCTCCAGGGTTGGCATCGCATCGGCCGGGGCGGCCAGATCAGCCAGCAGGGCCACAAACTCATCACCTCCGTTGCGCGCTAGCGTGTCACTCTCGCGCAAGCTCAAACGCATGCGCTCGGCCAGGGTGATGAGCATCTGGTCACCGGCTTCATGGCCATGGTGGTCATTGATGGCCTTGAAGCCGTCCAGGTCAATAAACACCACCCCCAGCAGCAGTTGGCGGCGCTGGGCCTGGGTCATGGCGCTGCGCATGCGGTCGGCCAGAAACACGCGGTTGGGCAGGTTGGTCAAGGGGTCGTAACGCGCCGAATGCTCCAGTTCGTCCTGGTAAGCCTTGATCGCAGTGATGTTGTTGAACACCGCCACAAACTGCTGCACCTTGCCCTGCGAGTCAGGCACCGCACTGATGGTGAGCAATTCGGCAAATACCTCACCGTCCTTGCGCCGGTTCCAGATCTCGCCGCGCCATTGACCTGTGGCCAGCAGCTCGGACCACATGGCCTCGTAAAACGCCTTATCCTGGCGCCCCGAGCTCAGGAACCGGGGATTTTTCCCCAGTACTTCTGCCCGGCTGTAGCCGGTGATGCGCACAAAGGCGTCGTTGACATCGATGATGCTGCCATCGGCCTGGGTGATCAAAATGCCTTCACGGATATGGGTAAAGACAAAAGCGGCGTTGACACGCTGCAGCCGCTCGGACTCGGCACGCTGCAGCTGCAGCAGCCATTGCCGCCGATACAAACCCCAAGCCAGAAAACTCAAGACCACCAGCACCGGTATCAAAACACCCAGCACGGTGGTGACTTCGGTGACCCAGCGCGCCAGCGCCACCTCGCGGTACAAATGGGTCAGCACCACAAACGGATACAGCGTCGACACCCGATAGGCGGTCAAGGTTGCTTGACCCAGTTCGGCCTCAAACTGACCAAACTCGCGCTCCTGAAAACGCAGTGCCAAAGCCTTTCCGTAAGCCGTCTGACCAACAGGCATCTCTGGATTGGTGGTCATCAGGCGAGCGCCATCCAATCGCAACACCTCGACCATCCCCACCGGTCCATCGAGCTGCTGCGCCATCTGGTTGACAAAGTAGTCAGGGTTCAGCGCAACCAACAGCCGCAAACCCTCGCTGCCCTGTAATGGCAGGGTCGCCGGAATCAGGGTCGACACACCATCGGTCGCCGCACCTGCCCCCACACCCACCTCGGCCGCCCGCCCGGCGGCAAAGTCGCGCCCCAGCCACGGTGTGCCCAGGCGCAACACGGTCTGGGGGCCATGGATCAGCGGCAGGTAGTCGCTGGTTGGCACCTGTTGCGCCACATTGGCGGGGTTGGAACTGGCCACAATGCGGTCCTGGCTGTTGATCAGCGACAGCGAACGCAAATGGGGCGCCCCGCGCAGAATCTGGGCAAAGTCGGCCTCTACGTCACGCAAACCAGCCTTGCCTCGCGCAACAGACACAGCCTGGGAGGCGGCCTGGCCGGTGGCGTTGAGGCTTTGTGTGAGGGCGTTCTCAAAACTGCGCGCCATCAGGGCCGACTGCTGAAAACTGCTGGCCAGCGCATCACTGCGCAACAGCCACAAGGTGTAGCCGGTGATACACAGCACAGCGCCGATGAACGCGCTGAGCATCAGGAAAAACCGACCCCGGGGAAACTTCTCACCCGCCATCAACGCACCACAATCGGCTCAAGCCGATACCTCTGGGCTGCGGCCAACAGCCGCCCGTCACTCTGGATGTCACTGACAAAACGCTCCAGCAGGGCATACCAGGCGTCGTCACCGGGCGCCATGGCGTAACCATAGGGGGTGACATGGTAGGCATGGTCGGGCGCCACCAAACGCGCCCAGTCGGCATTGGCCAGGAAGCGCTGGCTGTAGGGGTAGTCGGTCATGAACACATCGGCACGACCGGCCTGGACCTCTTGCTCGCGGGCAAACGGTGTGTTGAGCACCATCAGCTGCGCATGCTGGAGCCGATTCTTCATGACCGGCTCATGCAAGGTGCCTTGCGCCACAGCCACCACCGAACCTTCTTTGTCAATGTCGGCCCAGCTGCGGATGCGCCGGTTGGTTTTGGAGGTCACCGCATAGATGTCGCTGGCCAGATGGGGCCGCGTGAAACGCAGCAGTTTTTGCCGCTCAGGGGTGATGCCAACCGCAAACATGGCGACATCACAGTGATCTTGCAGCAAGTCGTCGGCCAGTTTGGCAAAAGAGCTGTCAACAAAGTCCACCGCCACACCCAGGTCCTTGCCCAGCTCCTGCGCCATCTCGATGTCGATGCCTGAGAGTTGCTGGGTCTTGGGGTTGCGGTAGGTGATGCCGTGGTAATCCGGCCAGATACAGACCCGAACGGCTTTGGCGGTTTGGACACGGCGCAGACGACCAGACGCCTCCCCAACGCTGGGGGTCCCGGCGACACCTGCTTGTGCCATGGGCGCCGAGCCTGCAATCAGTGCCCCCAACACTACCAACAACGTCAAGAGATGCATAGCGTTGGCCTTTTGTTACTTCGCTTTTTTAGTCTGCTTCAGGCAGATTCTGCCATGCATAACCAAGCCGGGTAACAAGGCCGGAACAAGCGACGACGGCGCCAACCGCCTCTGTCACTCAGGTGTCTTTTGAGATCTTGATGGCCGGGAAGCGGCTGGAGAAATCCTTGTTTTTGGCAGCAATCGCCAGCGCCACCTTGCGCGCCACCGCCTTGTACAGCACGGCAACTTCGCCGTCTGGCTCTGCCACCACGGTGGGCTGGCCGCTGTCGGCCTGTAGGCGGATCTGCATCTTGAGCGGCAAGGCACCCAAATAATCCATGCCGTACTCGGCGGCCATCTTCTTGCCGCCGTCGGCACCAAAAATATGCTCCACATGGCCGCAGTTGCTGCACACATGCACCGCCATGTTTTCCACAATGCCCAGAATCGGCACGCCCACCTTCTCAAACATCTTGATGCCTTTGCGGGCGTCCAGCAGCGCGATGTCCTGCGGTGTGGTGACCACCACCGCACCGGTGAGCGGAACCTTCTGTGCCAGGGTAAGCTGGATGTCGCCGGTACCGGGCGGCATGTCCACAATCAGGTAGTCCAGGTCTTTCCAGTTGGTTTGACGCAACAGTTGGTCCAGCGCCTGGGTCGCCATCGGGCCGCGCCAGATCATGGCCTCGTCCTGAGCCACCAGAAAGCCGATGGACATCACCTGCACCCCATGGTTCTCCAGCGGCTCCATGGTCTTACCGTCGGCGCTCTCAGGGCGGCCGCTGATGCCCATCATCATCGGGATGCTGGGGCCGTAGATGTCGGCGTCGAGCAGACCGACGCGGGCACCCTCAGCGGCCAGTGCCAGCGCCAGGTTGACGGCAGTGGTGCTTTTGCCCACGCCGCCCTTGCCGGAGGCGACCGCCAGGATGTTTTTGACGCCGGGCAAGAGCTGCACACCACGCTGCACCGCATGGGCTGTGATGTTGGTCGTGACATTCACCGACACATAGACCGTGGGGGCCACGGTCTTCACCGCAGCCATCAGTGCCTGGCGCAAACCCTCAACCTGGCTTTTGGCGGGGTAACCCAGTTCCACATCAAAGACCACCTCCCCCGCACGCACCACCAAGTTCTTGAGCGCTTTGGTCGACACAAAATCACGCCCGGTGTTGGGGTCGGTCACGTTTTTGAGGGCATCCAGGATGGTTTGGTCAGTCACGGTCATAGGTTTCTCCGAAAACGGTGAGTCTAGCCAAGACGCCATGTCCCGTTTTGACACCGGCTGAATCAGGGTAATCCCGAAACACGCGGCAAAACACGCTGTTTGCGCTTGGGGCGTGGCCAACTGCTGCACATAATTCACGCATGCCTCTGTACCCCGCCTCCATCAGCCCGGCACCACCCGCCGCAGAAACCACCGCAGCCCTGATGCTCTCAGGCGGCGGCGCCCGTGCGGCCTACCAGGTGGGGGTGCTGGAGGCCATCTCCGAACTGCGCCAGATCTGTGGTGAGCAAAACGGCCCGAATCCGTTTCCGATCATCAGTGGCACCTCGGCGGGCGCCATCAACGCCGCCTCGCTGGCCTGTGGTGCCGACCATTTTGACCAGACCGTGCACCGCATTGCCAATGTCTGGCGTGGCTTCCATGCCGACCATGTGTACCTGGCCGACTCGGTGAGCATGCTGCGCTCGGGCGCCAAGTGGATGACCCTGCTCTCCATGGGCTGGCTGATTGCCCGGTGGCGCCGGGTCAAACCCAAATCCTTGCTGGACAACAGCCCGCTGGCCGAATTGCTCACACGCATGGTGCCGCTGGAGCGTATTCCCTCGCTGGTGCGTGACGGCCACCTGCAGGCGCTGTCTGTCACCGCGTCAAGCTACACCACCGGTGAACACTTCACTTTTTTTGAGGGTGACAAACGCCTGCAACCCTGGACCCGCTCACAACGCCGTGGCCTGCGTGACAAGATCACCCACGAACACCTGCTGGCCTCCAGCGCCATCCCCTTTGTGTTTCCGGCGATGCCGTTGCGCTTGGACGGTGAAACCGCCTACTACGGCGACGGTTCCATGCGCCAGTCGGCACCGATTGCACCGGCCATCCACCTCGGCGCGCAGCGCATCTGTGTGATTGGCGCCGGGCGGGTGCATGAGCCCAAACGACAGGGCACGGTGGCTGATGTCGGCAGCTATCCGAGCCTGGCACAGATTGCAGGGCACGCGCTGGCCAATATTTTCCTGGACGCCCTGGCGGTGGACATCGAACGCATCCGACGCATCAACCAGACCCTGAGCCTGGTGCCGCCCGAGATGCGTGCGGCCAGCAACCTGCGCCCGGTCGAACTGCTGCTGATTTCGCCCTCAGAACAGCTCGATGTGATTGCCGCCCGACATGTCAACGAGTTACCCCCAGCGGTGCGCAGTGTGCTGGGCAGCCTGGGGGTGTCGTCCCAAACCTCGGACGAACGTGGCGCGCCCCTGGCCAGTTACCTGCTGTTTGAACCCGGCTACACCGGCGAACTGATGGCCCTGGGCCACAAGGACGCGATGCGCCAACGCGCCGAGATCTGCAGGTTTTTTGACTGGACCGATCCTGAAGCCGCGCCCCAAGCAGCGCCAGGGTCGACCCTGCCTGCGCCCCATCACCCCGAACGCCGCCGCGACCCACTGCGCCTGCGCTGAGCCAACCCGGCGCGGCAGAGCCACCCCCTACCCGACTAAAATGGTCGGCTGTCCCTGAAAGATCCCGCCTCATGACCCGCCAACTCTTTGTCACCACCGCCCTGCCCTACGCCAATGGCAATTTCCACATCGGCCACATCATGGAGTACATCCAGGCCGACATCTGGGTGCGTTACCAACGCATGATGGGCACCGCCATCGATTTTGTCTGCGCTGACGACACACACGGCGCGCCAATCATGATCGCCGCCGAAAAAGCCGGGGTCACGCCGCAGCAGTTTGTGGCCAACATCGCAGCTGGCCGCAAACCCTACCTGGACGGTTTTCACATCAGTTTTGACAACTGGCACAGCACCGATGCCCCAGAGAACCATGAGTTGGCACGCCAGATCTACCGCGACCTGCGTGACAACCCCGAAGGTTCGTTGATCGAAACCCGCACCATCGAGCAGTTTTTCGACCCCCAGAAAAACATGTTTTTGCCAGACCGCTTCATCAAAGGCGAGTGCCCCAAATGCCACGCCAAAGACCAGTACGGCGACAACTGCGAGGTCTGCGGCGCGGTGTATGCCCCGACCGACCTGATCAACCCCTACTCGGCCCTGTCAGGTGCCAGGCCGGAGCTCAAAAGCTCGGAGCATTTTTTCTTCAAACTCTCCGACCCACGCTGTGTGGCCTTTCTGGAGCAATGGACGCAGGACGGCAAGCTGCAGCCCGAGGTCGCCAACAAGATCAAGGAATGGTTCAGCATCCGCACCAATCCCGACGGCACACAAAGCGAAGGCCTGGGCGACTGGGACATCAGCCGTGATGCGCCCTACTTTGGCATCGAGATCCCGGACGCGCCGGGCAAATACTTCTACGTCTGGCTGGACGCCCCGATTGGTTACCTAGCCTCGCTCAAAAACCTGCTCGGCAAACGCGGCCTGGACTATGAGGCCTACATGGCCAACCCCGCGCTGGAGCAGTACCACTTCATCGGCAAGGACATCGTCACCTTCCACACCCTGTTCTGGCCCGCCACCCTGAAATTCAGCGGCCGCAAGACGCCGGACAACGTGTTTGTGCACGGCTTTTTGACCGTTAACAACGGCGAGAAGATGAGCAAGAGCCGTGGCACCGGGCTGGACCCGCTCAAGTACCTGAGCTTGGGCATGAACCCCGAGTGGCTGCGCTACTACCTGGCCGCCAAACTCAGCGCACGCAACGAAGACATCGACTTCAACGCCGACGACTTCATGGCCCGTGTCAACAGCGATTTGATTGGCAAGTTTGTCAACATTGCGTCACGCGCCGCCGGCTTCCTGAGCAAACGTTTTGAAGGCCGCATCGGTGAGGTGCCAGAAGACGGCGCCGCCCTGCTGCACCAGTTGCGCATTGAACGGGTCAGCATTGAGCGCCTGTATGAAGAGCGCGAATATGCCAAGGCCCTGCGTGAAACCATGCTGCTGGCCGATCGAGTCAACGCCTATGTGGACGCCAACAAACCCTGGGACCTGGCCAAACAGCCGGGGCAGGAAGAGCGCCTGCAAGGGGTGTGCACCGTCTGCATCAAGGCCTTCCGCATCTTGACCTGTTACCTCAAGCCGGTGCTGCCGCAGTTGGCACAACAGGTGGAAACTTTCCTCAACATCGCGCCCTTGACCTTCAACAATGTCGGCGAGCCGCTGCCCACTGGCCATGTGATTGGCACCTACCAACACCTGATGCAACGTGTCACCACAGACCAACTTGATGCCTTGTTTGAGCCTCCAGACCAGGTAAATAAAGAGCCTATAGCTATGGAAAATGCAGCAAACCAGTTGCCTGGTGGTGAAGCCATCGCGCCGACCATCAGCATTGACGACTTTGCCAAGATCGACCTGCGTATTGCCAAAATTGTCCAGTGCCAGGCGGTAGTTGGTTCTACCAAACTGCTGCAACTCACCCTCGACGTGGGCGAGGTGGACGAGGCCGGTCAGCCCAAGACCCGCAACGTCTTTTCAGGCATTGCCAGCTGCTACAAGCCCGAGGACCTGACGGGCAAACTCACCGTGCTGGTGGCCAACCTGGCACCACGCAAGATGAAGTTTGGTGTCAGTGAAGGCATGGTGCTGGCCGCCAGCCACGCTGACGAAAAAACCCAGCCCGGCATCTATGTGCTGGAGCCTTTCCCGGGCGCCCAGCCGGGTATGCGGATTCACTAAAGCGTTTGCCTCACCCAGAGGCCGAGAGCCTCTGGGTGGGCCGAGACTCAGGCAGCGTCAGCGCGGTGCAGTGGCTGCGGCGCGCATGGGTTGCCCATCAAAAAACTGGGCAAGAACCTGCACCAGCTCGCTGGCAAGAGGAAGTGTCGGGTCGGCATAAGACGCCATTTGTTGGTCTGTGTCGGCAGCCACCGTTTTCAGGACGTGGTTCATACCTGGGATCACGCGCAGCACACAGCGCGGGTTGGCAGCATGTAGTTTTTCGGCATCCGCCACACCCACCTGGATGTCCGTCTCACCCTGCACAATCAGACACGGCACGCGCAGTTTCGCCGTCTCAATCGTGGGTGTGTACCTGAACCAGGACACCAGATACGGCTGAACGCTGGGGCGGTACAAGACCAGCAGCGATGCTGGCACATCACGGACCGTACGACCCGTTTCGAGCGCCGCAAGAATGGCCTCACTGCGCTGCGCCAGATCGGGCGGCAGCCGCCCCTGCAATTGGCGGCGCAACGCCACAGACGCCTGCTCCGCCGGACCGGCGATGGACACGAAGGCTGTCACCGGACTGTGTTGCGCGGCCAGCAAACCAATCAGGGAGCCTTCGCTGTGCCCCAGGAGGGTGACGCCAGAAAACCGTGCGTCATTGGCCAGATGGGTGACCCAGGATGCAGCATCCTGAACATAGTGCTCCAGACGCAGGTCAGACTCATCATGGGCCGCGCTGGCACTGGCTGCCACGCCGCGTTTGTCATAACGGACCGAAGCGATGCCGATGTCCCTGAGTGCCGCAGCCAGCAGCTTCAAACTGTCGTTTTGACCGGCCACCAACGGTGTGTTGCCATCACGGTCGGTGGGCCCGGACCCTGCAATGATCAGAACCACCGGGGGTTTTGACACATCGGCCGGGACGGTCAAGGTGCCCTGCAGCTCGCCGGTTGGCGTTTGCAACACCAGCGCCTGCTCCGACGCCAACAGTGACCCACTGGCCAACACCAGGGCACAGGAAGCCCCTGCGAGACGGCTCATTTTTGATGCTTTTATATCCATGACGAATACCTTTTAGCCCATGTCACCACGTCCAAGCTGACGCAGAGCAGCGGTTGGGTGAACGCCTCGATATCTTATCTTTCAAGACAAATTGGCTTCCAACCCTTATACAGCAAGGGCTACCAGCTATTCATAGCGCAGCACCCAACGCCAACTCAACCTTGCTCAGCGGCTTGGCGTCTTGCCCCCCTTTGCGGGCATGAGCCGCTTGAGACTGCTGTGGCGAGGAGGTGTTTACGTTGCGCCAAGATGCACCCTCATGGATGCCGGCACCTGGGTCCCCCAAAAGCTAGAACGCCAGACGTGCCTGTTTTGTGAAGTTTCCCTCAAAACAATCAGCTGACGACCGCTTGGAGCTACCTCGAAAGCAACTGCAGCACCGCCCGTGGGTAGATCAGGTGTTCCTGTGTGAGCACACGTGCCGCCAGCGTGTCCGCACTGTCCCCCGGCAACACCGGCACCACGGCTTGCGCCAGGATCGGGCCCTGGTCCAGCTCAGGGGTCACCAGATGCACCGTGGCACCGGCCACCTGGCAGCCCGCATCAATCGCACGTTGGTGGGTGTTGAGCCCGGCAAAAGCGGGCAGCAGCGAGGGGTGGATGTTGACCAGCCGCCCGGCATAGTGGTTGACAAACCCAGGGGTGAGGATCCGCATGAACCCCGCCAGCAGCACCAACGGCGGGTTGCCGGGGGTGGCGTAGCTGTCGATGTGCTGCATCAGCGCCGCATCAAAGTCCTCGCGGTTGGCAAAGCTGGTGTGCTCGAGCACCTCGGTGGCCACACCGTGCGCGCGTGCCAGGACCAACCCACCCGCGCTGGCTTTGTTGCTGATCACCGCCGCCACCTGGGCCTGATACTGGGCGGCCCAGTTGTCGCGTTGTGCGGCTTTGAGGATGGCCAACATGTTGGAGCCGCCGCCTGAGATCAAAATAACGATGTTTTTCATACTTGGCTGAATTATGACTTTGACCCCTCCCCCCTTTGGCAGCGCACCGGTCACCCCACCTGCGCCTGCTGTCCTGCTCACCCCGACCGAGGCACGTGTGCTCGGCACCTTGATGGAGAAAGCCCGCACCGTGCCCGACAGCTACCCGCTGTCGCTCAACTCGCTGATGCTCGGTTGCAACCAGAAAAGCAGCCGCGACCCGCTCATGAACCTGAGCGAGGCCGAGGTGGCCGACGCGGTCAGCAGCCTCAAAACGCAGCAACTGGTACGTGAAAGCAGTGGCAGCCGGGTCACCCGTTTTGAGCACAACGCCCAGCGTGGCCTGGGTGTGCCGGAACAGTCGGCGGTGCTGCTGGGCCTGCTGATGCTGCGCGGCCCACAAACCGCCGCCGAGTTGCGCCTCAACAGCGAGCGCTGGTACAAGTTTGCCGACATCTCCTCGGTGGAGGGTTTCCTGGAAGAACTGCAGGACCGCCCCGACGAGAAAGGTGGCCCGCTGGTGGTGAAACTGGCCAAAGCCCCGGGCGCCCGTGAGCAACGCTGGGCGCATCTGCTGTGTGGTCCGGTGGATGAGGCTTTGTGGGCCGGCGCGGGCTCAGCACGTCAGACCGAAGGCCTGGCACTGGAGCGTGTAGCACGCCTAGAGGCCGAGGTGGCCGATCTGCGGGCCACGGTCAACCGGCTGTGTGCTGAGCTGGGGATCGAAGTCGCCCCCACAGCGGATTAATCGCGTTTCACAAGAGCTTGCGGTCACACGCAGATAACATGTCTAGCCTGGCTTGAGCGACCCGGGTTTGTACACCGGAGAGGTCCAGCACGGTGTGAAACAGGTTGTCGTGTGACCAGGGTTTGCTGGCCTGGGCCTGGGCGCAGCTCATCTGCAGGCCACGCTCCTGTTGCAGGGATTTGGAGAACCACATCAGCATCGGCACATGGGTCTGCTCTTGCGGTGCCAGCGCGTAGGGCATGCCATGCAGGTACAGGCCTTTTTCGCCCAATGATTCACCGTGGTCAGAGACATACATCAAGGCAGTCGGCTGTTCGGGGGCTTGCGTTTGTAACCAGTGGATGGTTTGCGCCAGAAAGTGGTCGGTGTAACGCAGGGAGTTGTCGTAGGCGTTGACCAGTTGCTGCCTCGGGCAGTCCTGCAAGGCGTTGCTGTTGCACTCCGGCAAAAACGCCTTCATCGCCGGTGTGGAGCGTTTGAAATAGGCCGGACCATGGCTGCCCATCTGGTGCAACACCACCACGGTGCCACGGGCGCGTTTGGCCGGGTCCAGTTGCGCCAGTTGGGCTGGCAGCTGGCGCAATAACGCTTCATCCAGGCATTCATCCCCGTCGCAGAGGGCTGTTCCTCGCTGCTCATGGGTATCGGCGTGTGGCACCCGGTCACAGACACCTTTGCAGCCCGACTGGTTGTCCAGCCAGAGCACGGCCAGCCCGGCATGCTGCAGGATGTCCAGCAGGTTTTCATAACGCGCACCGTTGCCCACATAGTTTTTGCGCCCCAGGTGCGAGAACATGCAGGGCACCGATGTTTCGGTGTTGGTGCCGCAGGAACTGACCTGGCTGTAGTACACCAAGTCACCCGCCCCTTGCAACTGGCGCAACTCGGGCGTGGTGTCGCGGGCATAACTGCCCAGGCCAAAGTTGTCAGCACGCGCGGTTTCACCCACCACCAGCACAATCAGCGGAGCAGCGCCGGGTTTGCCAACCGGCAGCACCACATGGGCGTCCTCACCCAGCGCCTGCAACACCTGTTGGGAACGCTCGGCCTGACCGACCCCATGGCGAACCAAGGCATACACGGTGTTGAACGGGTTGATCATGTAACGCAGGGACTTGTGGTTGCGCATCAGCGAAGCCACATCCTGAAACGACAGCCACAGCAAGACCACGGCCAGTACCAAGGCCAAGACCATGGTCCCCAACTGTTGCCCCAGCAGGCGCCTGCTGCCCACGGATCGCACGGGTTGGCGCCATAACCACAGCCCGGGCAACACCAGGCCCAGGCACAGCGTCCATAACATCGACCAGGACAACAGATCCAGGGCCTCCGAGGTGTTGGTATTGACCACGTTGGCAATCATGCTGGCGTCGATCACCACACCGTAACTTTGCATGAAATAGCTACTAGACGCCGCCAGCGCCAGCAGCACCAAGGCCACCGGCTTGAGCCAGCGCGGCCACACCAGCAAACACAAGACCGCCACCGTGAATGCCAGCACCGCCAGCACCAGTGTGCTCACCGTCAACACCGCATGCCAGCCCTGGGTTTCGGGCAGCTGCCAGATGACACGCCACAGCGGCAGGTTGCCCGCTGTGGCCAGCCACAGTGCCAGGGTCAAAATCAGCAAAACAGGGTGCCAAGGTGTGCGGCGGGTCAAGGTGAGGGTCATAAAAGCCTGTGTGAAGGGTTGTTGCAGGCATTCTGAAAAAGCTGGATTAAGTGCAGCTTAAGAAAGCCCCTCCCGGCCCCTCCACGGCCCTGGTTTTAAGCCTGGCTTAACCCAAGATGGCTGCAATAGCGGCCATGTACCCA
>NZ_JAHFZF010000024.1 GCF_018619435.1 Rhodoferax sp. U11-2br
CAGCGAGGCGTCGCTTGGCAACACGCTGCGGGCTTATGTGCAGCTCGCCTTCAATGGCAAACTGCTGGTTTATGCGGTTTCCGGTGGTTTCTACTATGGTGGTTGTTATGCATTTATTGCTGGCACACCGTTCGCCTATGTCGATTACTACCACCTCTCGCCACGCTACTACGGCCTGATCTTTGGGGCCAACATCATCGGCCTGATGGTGCTGAACTATTTCAATACACGCCTGTTGCGGCGCTTTGGTGCGAACGAAATCTTTCGTTTTGGTACCTGGATCGCAGCTGGCTCAGGCATCGTCCTGGCCATCAACGCCTACTTCGGCTGGGGTGGCATTGCGGGGCTCGCAGTTCCGATCTTCTGCTACATGTCTGTCAGCGGCCTGATCGTGGCCAACTCGGTAGCCAGCGCACTCTCGGCCTTCCCCAAGCAAGCAGGCGCTGCTTCGTCACTGGTGGGTGCCATGCACTACGGCAGCGGCGTGTTTAGCGCGGCCATGCTCGGCTGGTTTGCAGATGGCACACCCTGGCCAATGGGGTGGCTCGTGGCGGTCGCTGGCATAGGCTGCCTGCTAACAGCCCTGATGCAAGCCCGCCTTGCGCCTGCTGCTGACACCGTCAAGGAAACTGTCTTGACTCAACCCGTGCACAGCACATGAACTTGGAGAATCCAAACATGAAACTTATCGTTGCAATGTCATCCTTGCTTTTAGCGACCGTCTCTCAGGCTCAGGAAGCGCCCCGCAGCGCGCCAGCTCCCTCACCGGACGTCAAAATCGTCGCCCCCCAACTCGATACATATACACGGGAATTGTTGTTTGGAGACGTCTGGAAGCGTAAGGAACTCTCACCACGTGACCGCAGCCTGGTCACCCTCTCGTCACTGCTCGCCAACGGCCAATCAGCCCTGATGACGGGCCATCTCAATCTCGCACTCGACAACGGTCTGCTGCCGAAAGAGATCTCAGCGCTGATCACCCATCTGGCCTTTTACACCGGCTGGCCTAATGCCATGTCGGCAGTCGGCGTTGCCAAAGCGGTTTTTGCCCAACGCGGCATCCAGATCGCAACACCGTCCTCGGAACCGGCCAGCCTGCTGACACCGGACGCAGAAAGCGAGAAGCATCGACGTGCGGCTGTCGCAGCGGCCACCTCAGGTGTCGCACCCGATCTCGGGAACTATACGAATGAGGTGTTGTTTGGCGACCTGTGGCGCCAGAGCGACCTTACGCCGCGCGACCGGAGCCTGATCACCATGGCGGCGCTGATTGCACGGGGGCAAGCTGAGCAACTGCCCTTTCATCTCAATCGCGCGATGGATAGCGGTCTTACTCGCGAGCAGGCAGGCGAGGTCGTGACACATTTGGCGTTCTATGCGGGCTGGCCCAGAGCCATGTCTGCGGTGCCGGTGATCAAGGCCGTCTTCGAATCCCGCGAAAAATGAGTCGGGACGGACGGTGATGCAGCAAACAAGATGACCTTCGGAAAACGCTTGAGAACCAGTCTCATGGTCGCATTGGCGGCGCTTGCCCTGTCCTTCGGGCTCAGCCTGGCACGTGCGGCCATCCAGAGCGAGAACATCCAGGGACAGGGCTGGCAGACCGCGCCGCGGCATACCACCGGTTTGGCGCCGGACCCGCTGCAGTGGCGCGACACGGCTATCGTCCAGGTTTATGCCGCGCCCACCTATGGCTGGCGCGGCCTGTTTGCGGTGCATCCGTGGATCATCTTCAAACGTGCGGGGGAAAGCGACTACACGCGCTACGACGTGATCGGATGGGGTGGCGACAATGTTATTCGACGTGATTACGCGCTCCCAGATGGTTTGTGGTACGGCTCACAGCCCACATTGCTGGTTGATCAGCGCGGCGTTGGCGTTAACGGCCTGGTCGATCAGATTGAGGCCGCCATCACCAGCTACCCGTATCCACACAGCTACCACGCCTGGCCCGGCCCCAATAGCAACACTTTCCTTGCCCACATAGGCCGTGAAGTACCCGCGCTGGGGCTGGACCTGCCGGCCAATGCCATCGGCAAGGACTATCGGCCACTCACACAAGTGTTCGGTCGGTCCTCGTCAGGGCGCGGCGTGCAGGTCTCGTTGTTTGGACTTCTGGGCCTGAGCGTTGGGATTGAGGAGGGCATCGAATTCAATGTGCTTGGCCTGGATTTCGGAGTTGACTTCAACAGCCTCGGCCTGCGCCTGCCTTTCATCGGCCGCATTGGGATGGATGACACTACGCGCAAGATGAACAACTAGCCCGACATCAATGCCAATGCTCCTGGCTTGGGATGATTTCGAAAATCAACGACGCCGTTTTGATTTCACCTTTGATGCAGCGACTTGGTTCAATTCTGTTTCGCTCAGCACGTATGTCGGCGTATTCAGCAGACACTGTATGGCTAAGTCAATGAAGGCGCGTACGCGTTTGGGTTGCGCCGTACGGTTGCCATAGTAGATGTGCAGGCCGATGTGTTCACTCATGTGCTGCAACAGCACCGGAACAAGTTGGCCGCTGCGAATATGACCAGCCGCTGACATGTTCGAGATCTGACCAATGACCTGACCGGTCAAAACCGCCTGCATTTCCAACTCAGTGTCATTGCTTGAGAGCGTGGGCGAAACATGCTGATGGACAACTTCACCATTGATGTTGAGGTACCACGGCAGGATCTGACTTGTGGCTGGGTGCCGAAATACGCTACAGCGGTGCAAAGTCAGGTCTTCCAGGGTGTTCGGGATGCCAAAGCGCTCCAGATAGCTAGGTGCGGCGCAAATAATCAATTGGATCGGGAACAATCTGCGGGCAATCACCCCTTCATCTGGACTGGTTCCTATCCGAAAGCCAACATCTACCCTGTCTAGCACCCAGTTGCCGAGTCCATCGTCGAGTAGCACATCTGGTTGGATGTCAGGGTAGAGTCGACAGAACTCGTCGATCACCGGCATCAGGATACTCGCAAACGACGACCTCGGACCAACAATGCGAAGAGGACCCGCGATCTCGTCTTTGGATTCGCGTGCACGACTGAGTGCCCGCTCCAACGTTGCCAAAGCAGGCTGCGTGGCTTCCAGGAAGCGCTGACCCTCGTCTGTCAGTGCCAGACTGCGGGTCGTACGGTGCAGCAGACGCACCCCCAGATGCTGTTCGAGTTGTGCCAGTGACTGGCTGGCCGCTTGTGGTGACACACCTAACGCGATGGCCGCACGGCGAATACTGCCCAGGGCCACAGCCTTGGCGAAAGTGTCTATGGCACGAAGTTCATTGATAGGCATGTTGGCGTAAGTTCTATGAAGCTGGCATCAGTATCAATCCTTTATTGATTCTCGTGCAAGTATTTGCCATCTACTCAATTGACGGCCGTTCCCCTACATTCTGGCCTGTGGATGCCACCAATACAAAGGAATACAAGATGAAAGACGTGATTGTTGTCGTAGGGGCTGGTTCGATCGGCCAGGCCATCGCCAGGCGCGTGGGCGCTGGTAAACATGTGTTGCTTGCCAGCCTGACTGCTCAGGAAGCCAATCTGGCAGCCAAGGCTTTTGAAGACTCCGGATTTACCGTCAGCGTGGCCGCTGTCGATATCACTTCACGGGAATCTGTACAAGCGCTTGTCAACACCGCTACAGACCTAGGCAACGTCACGGGATTGATCCATGCCGCCGGGGTGTCACCCTCGCAGGCATCTCCTGCCACCATCCTGCGGGTTGACCTGTATGGCACAGCCCTGGTACTGGAACTGTTTGGCGAGGTCATTGCGCGCGGTGGCGCGGGGGTGGTCATCTCCTCACAGTCCGGCCATCGACTGCATGCGTTGAAGCCGGCCCAGGACAAGGCTCTCGCGACCACGCCGGTAGAAGAATTACTTCAGCTGGACTTTCTAAAAGCCGAGCACGTCACCGACCCGCTTCTGGCCTATCAGTTGTCCAAGCGTGCCAATTCGCTGCGCGTGATGGCCGAGGCAGTGCGTTGGGGACAGCGCGGCGCGCGGATCAACAGCATCAGCCCTGGCATCATCATCACGCCGCTGGCCAAGGATGAGTTGACCGGTCCACGTGGTATAGGTTATCGCCGAATGATTGAGGGTTGCCCCGTAGGACGCGCC
Organism: Rhodoferax sp. U11-2br; assembly: GCF_018619435.1. Taxonomy (GTDB): domain Bacteria; phylum Pseudomonadota; class Gammaproteobacteria; order Burkholderiales; family Burkholderiaceae_C; genus Rhodoferax. The sequence continues at coordinate 4,110 of NZ_JAHFZF010000024.1, forward strand.
GGTACACCCGACGAAGTGGGCCAGGTGGCTGCCTTGCTGATGGGGCCCGATGGTGCCTTCATCACCGGAAGCGACTTCCTGATGGATGGGGGCGTGACCGCCGCTTACCGTTTTGGCGATCTGGCATCCCCTGCCGCCACTAACGCATGACTTCGGTTGAAGGTTGATCAACGATTTCCGCAGATGGCCAATCGAATTGTCGAAACATTTCAAGGTGAATCCATGAAAGTCCCATACCGTCGCGTCGTAATGCGCACTCTCACATTTTGGACCCTCACTCTGACCGCAGGTTGGGTTATTGCCGAAAGCAATCGGGTCACGTTTCCAACTGCGCTAGACCAATTGGTGCACTACGCCACCGTCAAAAGGGGCCAGTCCACAGAACACATGTTGACCAGCCAAGCCGCCATCGACGCTGTCAAAAAGGGCCAGCCCGTGCCAAACGGCACCCACGTTGTTCTGGTGGATTACCGTGATGCCAAGGTCTTCAGATACTTCGTGATGGAAAAAGGCAGCAACTGGGGTGCCGACTACGAGCCCAAGCGACGCACGCACGACTGGCAGTTTCAGGCATTCAAACCGGACAGAACCATCAATCTGAGCGAGAACTCCGCCCGCTGTCAATCGTGTCACCAAAGCCAGGAAACCGAGCAGTACCTTTACACACTCAATGATCTCAGGCAATCCAAATAAAACCTGCGTCATCCAAGATGAAAACTACATTTCTAATGCGTCTGGGGTTTGATGTCGTGGCAGCTTGCCTGCTGCTGGTCGCACTGGCTTACTACTGGCTGGGCAACCTGTCGCATGAATGGATCGGTACCTGTTTCTTTCTGCTGATCGCCCTGCACAACATGTTCAATTGGCACTGGTATGGCGTCCTGCCCAAAAAGCGGCGTACAGCGTCTGGCAAGTTCGATATGGTGATGACACTGGCCCTCCTGATGGCCATGCTGGTGCTAATGGTCACCAGTGTGGTGGTATCACTCACCGTGTTCAGCTTCCTGCAGATCAAGGACAACTACACGGTCCGACAGATCCATGCGTTCTCTGCCTACTGGGCCATGATCTTTGTGGCCATTCACATCGGCATACGCTGGACAAGGGTCATGAATGCAATCCGAAGTGCGCTCCACCTCTCAGCGGAAAGCTCGACCCGCAAGCTGGTGTTGCGCCTCATCGCTGGTGCCTTTGCCCTCTCCGGCCTGCAAAGCGCAGTGGCCTTGGATATCAGCTCAAAGCTCACTCTTCAGGTAAGTATTGATTGGTGGGACTTTGAGGCGTCGACCGCCGGATTCTTCCTGGGTTGGGTATCGATTGTCGGCCTGTTCGCCTGCGTCTCCCACTACGGCTTCACGGGTATCCAACAACTGAATCGGTATCGCAAAGCGGCCTTGACATCCCGTGTGACAAACCCCTGAAAAAATTCAATCAATCACTTACACCCTAGAGAAGGAATAACACCATGACCTACCCCGTTCGCGCCTACGCTGCCCACTCTCCCACAGGCCGTCTTGGCCTGTTCAACTTTGACCGCCGCAGCCCACGGGAAGACGACGTGGTGATTGAAGTCCTCTACTGTGGCGTCTGCCACTCCGACCTGCACAACGTGCGCAACGATTGGGGCAATGCCAACTACCCGATGGTGCCAGGTCACGAAATCATCGGTCGTGTGATCGAGGTTGGCCCACGGGTGACTCGCTTCAAGGCCGGTGATCACGTTGGCGTCGGTTGCCTGGTGGACTCGTGCTTGCACTGCGGCGCTTGCGGTAAGGGCTGGGAACAATATTGCGAGAACGGCGCCACCTATACCTACAACGGTACCGATCCGGTAGACGGCAGCCGTACGCAAGGGGGTTACTCGGAGAAGGTCGTTGTCAAGCAGGAATTCGTACTTAAAGTGCCTGACGGTCTGGACCTGGCGGGTGCCGCGCCGCTGCTGTGCGCTGGCATAACTACATTTTCTCCGCTGCGCCACTGGAAGGTGAGCGCTGGCAGCAAGGTCGCTATTGTTGGCCTGGGCGGGCTCGGCCACATGGGCCTGAAGCTGGCCAAGGCAATGGGGGCTGAGGTGACACTGTTCAGCCGCTCACCCGGCAAGGAGCTTGACGCGCGCCGCCTGGGTGCCGACCACATCGTCATTTCTACCGACGCGGCGCAGATGGCTGCCGTGGCTGGGCACTTTGATCTCATCATCGATACCGTTCCCTATTTACACGACGTGAACCCGTACGTACCCACGCTGGCCACGGGCGGCACCATGGTGATGGTGGGCTACCTAGGCCCGCTGGAGGACTTCAACACGGGCCCGTTGGTCTTCGCTCGCCGGGCCCTGGCCGGCTCGCTGATTGGAGGCATCGCCGAGACGCAGGAGATGCTGGACTTTTGTGGCCAACACGGCATCACCTCAGACATCGAGGTCATCAACATCCAGGACATCAACGAAGCCTACGAACGGCTACTCAAGGCGGATGTGAAATACCGCTTTGTGATCGACATGGCGTCGCTGAAAGAAGAGGTCCCCGCATGAGTGGTGCGCAGATGAACGTGTTGGTGGTGGGTGCCACCGGCAGCATTGGCCGTCTGGTGGTGGAAGAAGCCATCCGTCAAGGCCATGCGGTGTGCGCTCTTGTGCGCGACCTGCGTGGTGCCAGCCGGTTACACGCTGCGGCACTGAGGGTGGTTGGCGACCTCACCCGGCCAAACACCCTGGTTGCGGCGGTCGATGGTGTCGATGCCATTGTGTTCACCCATGGTGCCGATGGTGGCGGCAAGCTCGGCGCCGAGCAGGTCAGCTACGGGGGCGTACGCAACGTGCTGACTGCACTGGATGGCCACCCGGCACGAATCGCGCTGATGACAGCCATCGGTGTCACCAACCGCACCGGGGCCTACAACCGCAGCACCGAAGCGCACGATTGGAAACGCCGCAGTGAACGCTTGCTGCGCGCCAGTGGACTGCCGTACACCATCGTGCGCCCAGGCTGGTTCGACTACAACAACGCCGACCAGCACAGGCTGGTGATGCTGCAAGGTGACACCCGCCATGCCGGTGACCCCCGTGACGGTGTTGTGGCGCGGGTCCAGATCGCCCAAGTGCTGGTGAACAGCCTCACATCAGCCAGTGCTACCCACAAGACCTTCGAACTGGTGGCCGAGCGTGGGCCTGCCCAAGAGGATTTCGACGGCCTGTTTGCAGACCTGGACGTCGACACCCCAGGAGTGCTTGACGCGGTGCACGACACGCACAATATGCCACTGGCACAGGAGCCCGAGCGCGTTCGCGATGACCTGAGCCGGTTGGCTACGCCTGAACCGCACGAGACCTGAGCGGACATAGAGCCCATTCGTGATTGACCGCGTCCCGTCGACGCATTCAATTTGGTATACCACTGCTGTGGACACGAAGCCAAAATCCGTGAGCTACAGTTGGTCTCACTTCAAACGCATGAAATTGGCTTACCGTGAAGCCGGCGGTCGTTGGTGACTGGTCACGCTGCAATCGAGTCTTTGACCCGAGGGCTCCAGCATTTAGGTCCAAATGAGGGTTTAGATGCCCGATAGCGGTCACTCACCAATGTCGGCAACTGGCCCGATGGAGCCGCTGGTTCCTGTCAGGTTTCGAGCAATTTCACTGAGGAAATTTAGACATCCAGTTAGCTGCCGTTCGTGAGCGTCAGCAACTGGCCCACAGCAGTTACTCCACCCTCCTGCTGAAAAAGACAGATAGTCGATGTTTATACGAACTTTGGAAATCGTCTCCGAGTTCCAAGACTCATCAAACCTGCTTATGTTGGGCTCTGGTTTAGGACTTCATTTGTGCGGACAAATGGTTTTTTTCGACGGACTTTAATCCACATCGACGGACTTTAATACTTGTAACAGGAATTATTCCGTGCAATTAAAGTCGTAAACACGGGCCTAGCATTCATGCGGGTTTGCGGGGTGCTGGATTTTGGAGACGTTATTTAAAGTCGTAAACACACACTGCTTCCCGCTTGAAAAGGCTGAAATTGGGCGTGCTTTAAGCTGTGGATGAAGCCATGTTTGGATGAGTTGATTGGAAGCTGCTGCTCTGGGGCAGCTTTTGGTCGACAGAGATCGCGCTGTTGTTGAGGAACCATAAAGCGGTTACTCAAATGGAATGTTGCAGCCGCACTTACGACATTGAGGCCGGAGAAGTCTGATTCTGGTGTTCGGAGTGCCAAGTCTACGGAGCTGAGATTTCCGATGACTCATGTGGGCCAGTTGCGGTCGTAGGTGAACGACTGGTTTCTGGAAGCCAATCGTGGGACAAGACAGGTCATCAGTCGAGCCCATGCAAAGACTCTGTTTCAGCGGGAGCGGTCATTCAGTCACATCCCACATTTGTGGGATGAGCTTTCATTCCACCGGACTTGCGTGAAGAACCTCGCAGCCCGGTGAATTCAGGCGTCAGCTTGTGCTCACTGACGTTTTTTGTCCATGCAGCTGGTACGCAAAAACTGGCCTGCGACAAAAATATCGCGCTCGATTGCGCGGCGCACGGCGCTGCTGTCGCGTTGTGCCAGGGCGCGCACCAAGTCGTCATGGGCGTCATTAAGCACCGCGCTGGCCTCGGGTGTGTCGAACAGGCGGTTGGAGATGGGCCCCGCACGCAGCCACAAAGTGTCTATCAGCTGAAAAAGCAGTGGTGATCCCGCCGCCTTGTACAGCAGCACGTGAAAGTTTTCGTTAATGCCCAGGTAACGCTTGGAGTCGCCAGCTTGCAAGGCTGCATCCATCTCCTGGCTCCAGCGCTGCATCTGCGCCACCTGCGCGGGCTCCAGGCGCAGGCAGCCGCGCTCGGCGGCCTCCCCTTCTAGCAGCATGCGCATTTGCAGCAGGTCGTCGAACTCTGGCACTGATAGGCGTGGCACCGCTACTCCGGCGTTCGGAATGTTGACCAAGGCCCCTTCCGCAGACAAGCGCTGCAATGCGGCACGTACCGGCATCTGACCCACGCCCATATCCGCTGCCACGGTGCGGATCTTCAGCCGCTCGCCCGGCAAAAAGCGCCCCACCGTGATCCACTGCCGCAAAGTGCTGTAGATCTGATCCTGGTGAGTGCTGGTGGCCGGGGCTTGGTAGGTTGTGGCAAGTAGTTCCGTATCGCTCATGGTGTGAGGATTCTGTAGCCTGCACGCAGGCTAAATTTCAGCATCATATGGGCTAAGGCGGATGCAGCATCGGCACTGAGGTAGAAAGGTCATTGCACGAGCAACTTCTTGGCGGGGTGACAAGTCAGGCTGGCTTAAACCAGAGTCAGGGCCCTTGCGTTCTTGCAGGCAGTGCCCAACGTCCACCACCATCATTTGGCCGGTGATGTAGCTCGCGCCCGGACTGGCCAGAAACGCCACCCTGCAAGCCATTTCAGCGGCGATGCTCGCGCGGCCCATGGGCTTGTGGCAGGAGGCCATGGCCTCTTCTGTGGTTTGTGAACCGGCAGCGCCAACTGGCCATGCAGGGAGAACAGCGGATACGTCGCGTGCAGGCGTTGCAGATCAGACTGCTGTGGTTTCACAGATAAAGCCGTCCACGGCAGCCACCAGCCGGTCCACGTCGTCTGCGGTGGTGTCTGGACACACTAGCATCATGTTGTGGAACGGCGTGATGATCAAGCCACGGTTGAGAAGGTAGAGGTGGATGTTGCGTTCCAGTGCCGGGTCCAATATGGCGTTGGCCTCGCTGCCGTTGCGAGGTGGCGTCGGGGTGAACTGGAACTCAGTGCGCGCCCCGATTTGCGTTACACACCAGCCCAGGCCATGGCGGGCAATCACCTCGCGAAGGCCATTCGCCAGACGTTCGGCCAGGCCAAACATATGTGTGTAGGCCGCATCTGTCATCACTTCCAAAAGATTGGCGCGCATCGCCGCCATGGTCAGCAAGTTGGCAGTCAGTGTGGTGCCAATGCCGCTGTGACCGGGAGGAGCGTTGCGCTTGGCCGCTTCGGCGCGCGCAGCGATCTCTGCGCTAAAGCCGTAGACCGCACAGGGTACGCCGCCAGCCACAGGCTTGCCCAACACGAACAAGTCGGGTTGCAGGCCGTGTGCACGGGTGTAGCCACCGGGGCCGGAGCTGATAGTGTGGGTTTCGTCGATCAGCAGCAAGGTGCCGTGGCGGCGGCACAAGGCTTGGGCAGCTTCCCAGAAACCGGACTCGGGCAGCACCATGCCAATATTGGTCATGGCGGGCTCAGCCAGCAGGCAGGCCACTTGGCCATCGGCCAGGGTAGCTTCCAACGCAGCCAAGTCATTGAACTCCACGCTGCTGGTGGTGCGGGTGATGTCCACCACCTGGCCCAGCAGGCTGTCACGGGTGCGCGGTAGGCCATCCACCAGGTCCACAAACACATCGTCGACGGTGCCGTGGTAGCAGCCGTTGAAGATCAGGATCTGCGTGCGCCCAGTTAGCGCTCGCGCCCAGCGAATGGCGAAACGGTTGGCGTCCGACGCCGACAGCGCAAACTGCCACACTGACATGCCAAAGCGGCGCGTCAGCTCTTCGGACACCCACACGCCGTCTTCGCCAGGCAGCATGGTGGTGATGCCGCGTGCGACCTGCGCCGCTACTGCGCGAGCCACAGGGGCGGGGCTATGGCCGAACATGGTGCCGGTGTCGCCCAGGCAGAAGTCCACATAGTGGTTGCCATCCACGTCGGTGAGGCGCGCGCCCCGCGCTTCGGCCACATGTAACGGATAAGGTGTGGACCAGTCGTTCATCCAGTGCATGGGCACACCGAACATCAGATGGTCTTTTGCACGGTCAGCCAGCGCGCGGGATACGGGGTTGCTCGCCGCATAGTGGGCGCGTTCCCGCGCATGCACGTCATTCAGACGTTGGGGTTCCAAGGTTTTGTAAGTGACGGTCATCGCAGGGCGCAAGAGTCAGAGGAATCAAGAAGAGGAGGCTTGCAATCACACCAGCAAGAGCAAGTGTTCGCGTTCCCACGAGCTGATCACGCGGTTATAGGTGGCGTATTCCAGCTCCTTAACAGCGCAGAAGGCGTCGACAAATCCGGCCCCCAGCACATCACGCAGCGGTGTGCTGGCGCGCATGGACTCGATGGCGTCTTCCAGGTGGCGTGGCAGCTCGTGGTTGACGTTCCACGCGCTGTCGGTGGTGGGCGCGCTGGGCGTTAGGCCCTCGGTCATGCCCAGCAGACCGCAAGCCAGGGTGGCGGCCATGGCCAGGTAAGGATTCACGTCCACGCCGGGCACCCGGTTTTCCACACGGCGGTTGGCTGGGCTGGACTTGGGGACGCGGATGCCGCAGGTGCGGTTGTCATGGCCCCAGCGCACATTGATGGGCGCCGACATAAAGGGAGAAAGGCGTCGGTAAGAGTTCACATAGGGCGCAAACATCGGCATGAGTTTGGGAATGTAGGTCTGCAGGCCTGCAATGCATTGGGCAAAGTGGGAACTGGCAGAACCATCGGGCAAACTAAACAGGTTGTTGCCATCCTTGTCCAAAATGCTTTGGTGGATGTGCATGGCGCTACCTGGCTCTTGTTCCATGGGCTTGGCCATGAAGGTGGCAAAAATGCCGTGGCGCAGGGCTGTTTCGCGTACGGCGCGCTTGAAAAGGAACACGCGGTCTGCCAACTCCAGTGCATTGCCGTGGCTGAAGTTGATTTCCATCTGGCCGGGGCCGGCCTCATGGATCAGCGTCTCCACGCCAAGCTGGTGCTGTCCGCAAAAGTTGGAGAGCTCCATAAAGAAGGGGTCGAAGTCATTGACCGCGTCAATGGAATAGCTTTGGCGGCCAGCCTCGGGCTTGCCGGTGCGACCCAAGGGCGGCTGCAGCGGCTCATGGGGGTTCTGCTGGCGCGCGACCAGATAGAACTCCATCTCGGGTGCAACAACCGGAGTCCAGCCGTGCTCTTCGTATTGCTTGAGCACCCGGCGCAATACGCCGCGCGGGGAAATTTCGACGGTACTGCCGTCCCATTCTTGGCAGTCGTGAATGACCACCGCCACAGGCTCTGCGGCCCAAGGCACGATACGCACGGTGCTTGCATCGGGGATGCAGAGCATATCCGGGTCGGTGTCGCCGACAAATGGGCCGTTGTCGGGTTGCTGGCCATTCACGGTATTGAGCAGCACGCTCTTGGGCAGGCGCATCTCACCCGCAGCCAAAAACAAGTCGCGCGGCAAAATCTTGCCGCGGGCAATCCCAGTCATATCGGGGATCACGCATTCCACCTCGTGGATGCGGTGCGTGACCAGAAAATCTTCAATGTGAGAGGTAGTCGACATGGCCGTATCTATTCATGGAGATACGGGCAATCCTATTCCGAAAGTCATATTTGTGATCACAAATGATATATATAATTCAATTTATATCAATAAAACGACAGTTGTGATCTCAAACTCACTATTGCAAGTCGATATAACCACTTCCAAGCTTCCGGATTTTCCGAATTCTTGTCATGCTGCCCAAGCTACTGCTGATATGGGTACTTGCAATCGCTTGGTGTTCGTTGACTGGCTGTGTCAAAGAGTCCTTTGTTGTCGTCATCCTTGGCGGTTGGGCCAACAACCATCATGGTCGTAAGCCTTCGGAAGTTGAAGCTATAGAGGCTGCAATTTTCTGTGCGGAAAACGATGTGTACCCAGCGACGCTTTTCGGGCGGTAAGCAGCGGTTGCTGACCTTGGACCGATGCTGCCCATAGGCCGCTGTGGGGCCGAAGAAGACGGCCGCAGACACGGTCAACGCTCGCCAGCGCGTTTTCTCGTACTGCTCAGTTAATACCGGAATGAATGGTCAACCGTACCGAAGTATGGATGAGCGCTGGAAAAAGGATGAGTCCTTTCAACAGATTGCCTAGCTATTTGACCGCAATAACTCGTCCGTCAGTCGCATCCTGGCTGAGACTGGAGGCATACGCCCGGCTCAACGCTGTCGTTTCAAATTTGCGTTGAGCCTGGCCGAGCGCGAAGAGATATCACGCGCATTGGCGACGAGACACTCAATCCGTTCAATTGCTTGCCAGCATGAACGTGCTCCCTCAATCGTCAGCAGTTCGCGACCGTGTTCGGTTTGGCGGCCACTGATCTTCTAAATTGAACGGAGCTTCCGGAGATCGCCTTCGTTGCACTGGCCAATGGTCAAGGCTACGTAGGCGTTCGGGTCGAGGTGCCGATACCTGGCGTGATAGGCTGTTGCAGGCGCTGAATTCGCCGGCACCCATTTTGGTTGAGATCGAAGTCGCCTGAACGGTTTGGTTTTTTCGGTGACTGACAGCGGTGTCGTGAATTTGGTACCTATCCATATAAATACAGGAGACAAACCATGAACACCATTTCCCTATTGATCAACGGTGAGCGGATGCAAGCCAGCAGCGGTGCCACTTTCGAACGGCGCAATCCGCTGGATGGCAGCATCGCCACCACGGCGCCGGTCGCGACCATCAGCGATGCGCGCGCGGCCGTTGATGCCGCGGCCAAGGCTTTTCCCGCCTGGTCAGCGCTTGGTCCAGGCGAACGCCGTAGCTTGCTGATGAAAGCATCCCATGCGCTTGAAGCCAAGGGCGCAGCCTTTGCTGACGCGATCGCCGCCGAGACGGGCGGGTCCGGCATGTGGGCGGGCTTCAATGTGCATCTGGCGGCCGGCATCTTGCTCGAAGCGGCGTCAATGACGACCCAGATCAGCGGCGAGGTGATTCCATCGGACGTCCCAGGCAGCTTGGCCATGGGCGTGCGCCAAGCCGCAGGTGTGGTGCTGGGCATGGCGCCGTGGAATGCGCCCGTCATTCTGGGTGTGCGCGCGATTGCCATGCCACTGGCATGCGGCAACACGGTCGTGCTCAAGGCTTCGGAACTGTGCCCGGCGACTCACAGCCTGATTGTGGAGGCGCTGCAGGAAGCGGGCATTCCAAAGGGCGTGGTCAATTTCATTACCAATGCGCCTCAAGACGCGCCCGCCATCGTCGAGGCAATGATTGCGCATCCGGCTGTTCGGCGCGTGAACTTTACGGGCTCCACCCGTGTCGGCAAGGTCATTGCGGCGGCTTGCGCCAGGTATCTCAAACCGGCTGTGCTTGAACTGGGTGGCAAGGCGCCGTTTGTTGTGCTCGATGATGCCGACATGGATGCCGCGGTCAACGGTGCCTCCTTTGGTGCATTTGCCAATTCCGGTCAAATCTGCATGTCGACTGAACGCATCATCGTCGACCACATGATTGCCGATGACTTTGTCGCGCGCCTGGCCGCCAAGGCCAAGGGGTTGCCAATGGGCGATCCGCGTCAGGGGCCGGTAGTGCTTGGCTCGGTGGTCGACATGAGCACGGTAGAGCGCTGTAACGCACTGATCGACGATGCACTCGCCAAGGGCGCGACTCTGGTTTGCGGTGGCAAGGCCAGTTCAACGCTGATGCCGGCCACGTTACTCGACCATGTGACGGCCGAGATGACTATTTATCATGAAGAATCGTTCGGGCCGGTGAAACCGATCGTACGCGTCAAGGGCGTTGAAGAGGCCATTGCTTGCGCCAACGACAACGAGTATGGTCTGTCGGCAGCGGTCTTCGGACGCGACATTGCGAGGGCGCTGAATGTGGCCAGGCGCATCGAATCAGGCATTTGCCATGTCAACGGCCCCACAGTACATGATGAGGCGCAAATGCCGTTTGGCGGTGTCAAAGGCAGCGGCATGGGGCGTTTCGGTGGCAAGGCCGGCATCGCTGAATTTACCGACCTGCGCTGGATTACGGTGCAAACCGCGCCGCGGCATTACCCGTTCTGATGTCGGTCTGAAGACAGGTAGAAAGCGCATCCAAGTTGAACCGTTCCAAAAGGTTCATGCAATTGGGTTGCGGAGATTTCGACGACAGTGATAGGCACGTTGTACCCGGCCATGAATGTGTTCTGACTGGAAGAAAATCGGGCAACCCCAATGCTGCTTGTCGCCAATGCCTAAATACGCCTCGTCCCGGGTATAGGCTTCGCTCTGGACCTGACGTTCAAATTTGACGGTTGACTTCGGGAAAAGTTGGCTGGCTCTTTCAGGCTGTGACACGACATCCAGCGTTAAGTTCGCTACGCCAGGTAACGGACATCAAATACAAAAACTCAACAAACTGACAAGAAAACGCGAGTCGGTCACAACCCTTTCGCATTTGTCCTCAGGCAACGTCGTCACGCGGCACAATTCCCGCATGCCCCCCTCTCGCCACAGCCCACAGAACCTGCCTCCCCGCGCTGACGCACCTGATCGCACCGTAGCAATGTGGGTGCACGCGCTGCGGAGCAAGGCAGATGCAGCCACTTTAAAGACGCTCCCTACCCTGGCCGATGCAGACGCGAGTCGAGTAATGGCCATCCTGCGAATGGACAAGCCGGCTGCGGCTGAACCCTCGCCTGTGATTGCATCCGATGGCAACAGCGTCATCGGCCACTTCCGCCCCCGCATTACCTTGCAAACGCTGGACCGTGGCCATGGGCTGCTCGGCCTCAAGCCCCAAGGCAAACTCGGCCCGCGTGGGGACAGTGTGACCCTGGCCCAGTTCGACTGGACCTATCAGACGCAAGCCGGGGAGCGCTGGCAAACGCCCGCCCCCACCTCCATCCTCAACAACCGTGCGCCTGCCACTGTAGAACTGTTCGACACCGGTGGCCCGGTGGTGCGCATGCAGCGCAATCTGGCCGCCGAAGCCGATGCCATGGACCTCGTGTGGGAGATGGGCTTTGTCCCCTTGGCAGAAAACGCCTTTCAATGGCGCAGTCGTGCTCACAGACCGGTGCTGGGCACGGTGTGGACATTACCGCAAGAGGAGTTCTTTGGCGACTTCTGGGCCGACCAGATACCGCAACTACAGACCAAAGGCTGGTCGGTGGTGGTACAGCCCGGCTTTGCGCACGAAAGCGTGCCGGTGCAACGCTGGAAGCTGGTGCTGAGCCCCGAGACCGGTGAAATACGGGGTAGGGAACTTGACAGCCGTCTGATCAAGCCCGCACGCGGTGTCGACAAGCTGCAACTCCCTGAACGTGAAGGGGCCTGGCTGTTGAGCCTGGGCATCGAGATCGACGGCCAGACACTGGACCTGGTCCCCATGCTGGCCGATCTGCTGCGCCGCGACGCCCGCTGGCTCAACGCGACGCAATTCGCTGCCATTGATGACCTGGCGATCGTGTCCTTGCGCGCGCCGGGTGGCAAGCGCATTGATGCCCCGGCCGCACCACTCAAAGCCATCATCGGCGCCATGGTCGATCTCCTGACCGACCCGACACGCAACCAACACCAGAGCTCGCTGCACTTGGGTGCCTGGGAAGCACGTCGACTCGACGCCTTGCGTGCCAGCCTGCTTGACACTCACCGCGTGGGTCCTCACAACACCTGGCAACTTGAGGGTGAGGCAGGCTTGACCAAGCTTGCCAAGCGCTTGAAGGCGATCGGTACACCTCAACCCGTGACTGCACCGGAAGGCCTGCAAGTGCAACTACGCCCCTACCAGGTCGAGGGACTGGCCTGGTTGCAATACTTGCGTGCCAATAACCTGGGGGGCATCCTGGCTGACGATATGGGTCTGGGCAAAACCGCCCAGGCCTTGGCCCATGTGCTGACAGAAAAGCACGCGGGGCGACTTGACCTACCAGTGCTGGTGGTGCTTCCCACCTCATTGATCTTCAACTGGCAGGCCGAATGCCGGCGCATGGCACCCGATCTGCGCCTGCTCACCCTTCAAGGGCCGCAGCGTGAAGATTTGTTTGCTCACATGTCAGATCACGATCTGGTGCTGACCACCTACTCACTGCTGTGGCGCGACGTGGATGCACTGGCTGCGCAGTGCTTTCACCTGGTGATTTTGGACGAGGCGCAGATGGTGAAGAACGCCGGTAGTCGCAGCGCCCGCGCCCTGCGCCGATTGCAAACCCGGCACAGCCTGTGCCTGACCGGCACCCCCATGGAAAACCATCTTGGCGAGTTGTGGGCGCAATTTGACTGGCTCATGCCCGGCTTTTTGGGCGACTCGCGCCAATTTGCAGCCAACTGGCGCAAACCGATTGAAGAGAACGGCGAAACCCTGCGCGCCGCCTTGCTCGCTCAACGCGTGCGCCCCTTCATCCTGCGCCGGCGCAAGCAGGACGTGGCCAGCGAACTGCCACCTCGCACGGAAATCATCAAGTGGGTGCAATTGCAGGGCCAACAGCGTGAGTTGTACGAGAGTGTGCGCGTAGCGGCCGACAAACAAGTGCGCAGGGTGCTGCAGCGCCAGGATTTCAACGCTGCACAGATCAGTATTCTGGACGCGCTGCTCAAGCTGCGCCAAGTCTGTTGTGACCCGCATCTGGTCAAAGGCAACAAGGCATGCCCCACTATGGAGCGCGCCAAGCTGGAACTGCTGGTAGACATGCTGCCCGCGCTGGTGGAAGAAGGCCGTCGTGTGCTGGTGTTTTCACAGTTCACCGAGCTACTGGACTTGGTTGCAGAACAACTGCAGATGCTGTCGTTGCCGTTTCTCAAGCTGACCGGCAAAACACCCTCAAAGGAACGTGGCAGCGTGGTGCAGCGGTTTCAGGCACAAGAAGCACCCGTGCTGTTGCTCAGCCTGAAGGCGGGTGGCATCGGATTGAACCTGACTGCTGCCGATACCGTGATCCATATGGATCCCTGGTGGAACCCCGCCGTGGAGGAACAAGCGACCGCTCGCGCCCACCGCATCGGCCAGGACCAGCCGGTATTCGTGTACAAGCTGGTGGTGCAAGGCAGCATCGAGGAACGCATGCTTGAACTTCAGGCCCGCAAACAGGCACTGGCCAACAGCGTGCTGGGACACGATGCTTCGGGCGCGCTCAAATTTGACGAAGCCGATCTGCAGGCCTTGTTATCACCGCTGGGGTTCTTGGTGGCCACTTCGCAAACGCCAGAAGAAGCTGCGCGCCGCTGGGGGCGCAGCGGGCGTCGGGCTTGATACCTACACTTCACACCAAGAGAATGTTTTCAAAAAGCTTGCACACAAGATGCCGCTTCTGATCATTGATGCGTTGAACATCATCCGGCGCATCCACGAGGCTGTTCCCGGTGAGGACAGTGAGGTCAAGGTGGCGGACACCATCACCTCCAGCCTGGCTTCATTCAAGCGCGCCCTCAAGACGCACCGACCCAGCCATGCTGTGGCGGTGTTTGACCATGGCGGTCGGACCTGGAAGCATGAACTCTATGCACCCTACCAAGCCAACAGGAAACCCATACCGTCTCTGTTGCGAGAGGGCTTGCAGACCATCAAGCAGGAACTCCAACACTTGGGTTTGCACTGGATTGCCATTGAGGGAATCGAAGCTGATGATTCCATTGCCACGTTGGTGGAGAAATGGTGTCTGGCCAGCCCGGGCCAGGTCACTATTTTGTCGACCGACAAGGACTTTTTGCAGCTGCTCAGTGACCAAGTCTGTATCTATGATCACTTCAAAGGCATTTGGCGTGACCAGGCTTATGTGATTGAGAAATTTGGTGTCAAGCCATCCCAGATTGGCGATCTGCTGGCCCTGATGGGTGATGCTGTGGACGGTGTGCCGGGTGTGAGCAAGGTCGGAGCCAAGACCGCCGCAGAATTGCTTCGCATCAATGGCCATCTTGAACGGGTGATCTCAAATGCCGACAAAGTCACAGGCCAAGTTGGCGCCAATCTGCGCAAAGGTGTTGAGATGGCAAGGCTGTCCAGGAAGTTGGTGTCGTTCAAGACCGATGTGCCGCTCGGACTGACCTGGAAGATGTTGGCACAGAATTCGGGCGTGTCCCACGGTGAATAGTTGCCCAAAATGAAAGACAAATTGGAAGAACGTGCCCAATGTTCGGTCATGCTGCAAATTGGGTGCCCGTTTCAGGCTGGAAGCGGGCCCACAGTTTGCCGATCTACCTGCCACATGCCTGCCGTTCAATCGAGCGACTCTGATTGCCAGCTTTAGACGGTTGTCGCCAACGGCATTTAACTGTGATTCAATCCCGGCCATCAATTGTTTGGGAACTGGTCTGTTTAAGAACACACTGTGCCTCTTACAGAGCATTCAGGTACTCGGAGTTTCATGTGCGTAAGGACAACTAGGGCATGGGCTTGTGACATCACAAACGACGTATCCCCATGCGCAAATTGCCACCGTTTAAAGTCCACCCATGCCGACCACCACTTACCTAACCGCTGCTTTCTACAAATTCGTCACCCTCCCGGACTACGAATCGCGCAAGGCTCCCCTGCTGGCGTTGTGCGAGCAGCGCCAGGTGAAAGGCACCATTCTTTTGGCCCGTGAGGGCATCAACAGCACCATTGCGGGTGCGCCCGACGACGTGCACGCGGTGCTGGCCTATTTGCGCAGCGACCCGCTCTTAGCCGACCTGCAACACAAGGAGTCGTTCGCTGAGACAGCACCGTTCCACCGCATGAAGGTGCGTTTGAAGCAAGAAATCGTCACCATGGGTGTCCCTGGCACCGACCCCACCCACATCGTTGGCACTTACGTCAAGCCGCAGGACTGGAATGCGCTGATTGCCGACCCCGATGTGGTGGTGGTCGACACGCGCAATGACTACGAGGTGGCCATTGGCACCTTTCGTGGCGCGATAGACCCTCAGATCCGTACGTTTTCGGCGCTGCCCGCGTGGACCGAACAGGCGGAACAACTGCGCCCCACAGCCGATGGCAAAAAGCCGAAAGTGGCCATGTTTTGCACCGGGGGCATTCGCTGCGAAAAGTCCACCGCGTACCTGCGCTCCCAAGGTTATGACGAGGTCTACCACCTCGAAGGCGGCATCCTCAAATACCTGGAAACGGTGCCGCCAGAGGAAAGCCTGTGGGAAGGCACTTGTTTTGTCTTTGATGAGCGCGTGTCGGTAGACCACGGCCTGACACCGGGTACCCACAAGCTGTGCCGGGGGTGCCGCATGCCACTGGAGGACGGCGCGCAGGAGTCGCCCTTGTTTGAACTGGGTGTGAGCTGCCCGCGCTGCCATGCCAGCACGAGCGATGTCCAAAAAAACCGGGCCCGGGAACGCCAGCGCCAATGGGTTCTGGCCAAAACACGCGGCAACACCCACATTGGCGAAACCACGCCACCCGTGCGCAGCAAACCCCTCCCATCCGACGTCGTCAGCGCCTGTTCCCCAACCAAAGCCGCTGACTGATGGCGCCATCAGGGCCAACTGCGGTACACCCGCTGCATCCGCCACTGCCCGTTCTGTATTCGTTTCGGCGTTGCCCCTACGCCATGCGCGCCCGCTTGGCACTGGCGGCCAGCGGTATGGTGTGCGAGCTGCGCGAGGTGGTGCTCGCCCGCAAGCCTGCCGCGCTGCTGTTGGCTTCGCCCAAAGGCACTGTGCCTGTTCTGGTGTTGCCAAACGGTACCGTGCTGGAGCAAAGCCTGGACATCATGCTGTATGCCCTGCGCCAAAGTGATCCGTGGCAGTGGCTACCCTCATCCGCACAGGATCTCAGCGCCACGCTCGCCCTCATTGCCCAGTGCGACGGCAGTTTCAAAGCGAATCTCGACCGCTACAAATACCCCAACCGCTATGCGCTGCCTGACGGCCTAGGCGATCGCGCCGAGGGCGCAGTGTTTTTGCAGATGCTCAATGGTGCGCTGGCGACTCAACGTTTTCTGCACGGCACGCACTTCGGTCTGGCCGATGCGGCCATCGCGCCTTTTGTGCGCCAGTTTGCGCACACCGATCTATCCTGGTTTGCCAGCCAGCCGTGGTCCGCGCTTGTCGCCTGGCTGACTGCGTTTGAAACGTCAAAGACGTATTTGCAGGTGATGGACAAGGTGCCAACTTGGTTGGAAGGCCAATCGCCATGGCGATTTCCAGCCCTGTAGCCGATACTTGTTCGATAACCAGGCGTACAGGCCTGACTCGTAACTCAGTGAAGAAGTATCTGCTGACCGATGAGTCTGAGCCCACTTACGCAAGACTGGCCGCCGTATAGGTGATCTAAACTGGGCGTTGCAGCCAGGTCGAGACCGCCACTTGCAGAGTTGAGACTTCCTGCGTTGCGTCCAACACCAAAACGTCGGTTTCTTCAAGGGGCGGTTCAAGCGTTGCAAATTGGCTGTCCACCAAAGTGGCTGAAAAGAAGTGCGCCGCGCGTGCTGCCACCCGCGACTGTGCCTCGTCCCGCGGTACATGCATAAATACAAAACGCAGATTGGGGTCTGCTGACCGCAATCGGTCTCGGTAGGCGCGCTTCAAAGCCGAACACGAGAGGACCAGCCCACCAGTCGCCGCCCGAAGTTCCTGGCCCAGTCGATCCAGCCAACTCCACCGGTCGTCATCGGTCAACGGGACGCCCTGTTTCATTTTGCTTCGGCTTTCAGGGCTGTGAAAGTCGTCACCTTCCAGGAACGGTAGGCCCTGGGCCTGTGCAATCGCTGCGGCCAGCGTCGACTTGCCGCAGCCCGACACCCCCATGACCACCAGTGACGGTTGCATGAACTCGACTCCCCCGTGGTTCAATTGACGTGCCAGCCTGCTTTTATTTGGCAGTAGCACGGAACTTGTCCAGATCAGCGTAGACGCTGCGAACGAAGTCAGCACCAATG
Source organism: Rhodoferax sp. U11-2br (assembly GCF_018619435.1). GTDB lineage: Bacteria > Pseudomonadota > Gammaproteobacteria > Burkholderiales > Burkholderiaceae_C > Rhodoferax. Next base: position 21,657 of record NZ_JAHFZF010000024.1, read on the forward strand.
GCCTCGGAATTTTTTTCGATCACAGGTTGCACGGCGCTTCGGATCTTGGCGAGCTCTGCGGGAGGCATCTCCGACACCGTCATGCCCTTGGCCTTGAGTTGCGAGACCACATCGCCTGCCTGGCGCAGCTCCTCGGCGCGCTCGAAAGTGCGGGTTTGCTCTGCCACTTTTTGCACCGCTTTCTGCTGGTCGGGTGTCAGGCTGGACCACCATTTTTTGGAGGCGAGGAGTGCCACTGGGGTGTAGACGTGGTTCGTGATGGTCAGGTACTTCTGCACTTCGTACATCTTGTAGGCGAACATATCGACCACCGGGTGTTCATAACCGTCCATGGCCTTGATCTCCAGGGCAGGGTAGACCTCTGGCCAGGCCATGGGGACTGCGTTGGCGCCCATGGCATTGAAGCTGGCCAAAGCCATCGGGCTTTGCATCACACGGAGTTTTAAACCTTTGAGGTCGGCCATCGTGTTGACCGGGCGTTTGCTGTTGGACATGTTGCGAAACGCACCACCGGCCCAGACCAGCCCCTGGAGGTTCATGTCAGCCAGACCGTCCAGAATTTTGCGACCATTGGGACCATCAAGCACATAGGCCGCTTCCGCATCGGTTCCAAAGAGGAACGGAAAATCGAATATCTGCAATTCTTTCTTGCGCGTCGCTATCGGTGCCAGTGCCCCCAGGTACAAGTCTTGTGTGCCGCTTTGCGCCGCAATCAGCATCTTCTCTTCGCCACCCAACACCGAGTTGCCGTAAACATCAATCACGACCTTGCCACCGGTTGCAGCTTTCACACCGTCAGCAAAACGCTTCATGGCGATGGCACGGGGATGGGTGTCGGTAAAGGCGTGTCCGAGTTTGGCGTGTATCGGCTCCTGCGCCAAGACGGGTGTCGTTGCGCACAGCGCGATGCCCGCACAGGCCAAGCTGGCAAGCTTCTGGCCAAAATTTCGTCGAGTGGTTGATTTCATTGAGGTCTCCTAGTTGATGTCACACAGTTAAATAAGTTGTCAGGAATGCGCCATGACAGGCCGGATCACGTGAAGCTCAAAACTACCTTCATCGACTGGGATCGGTCAGAGGCCAACGCGAAGGCCTTGCCAGCGTCCCGGTAAGGCAAGGTCGCGGACACCAAGGGTTTGAGATCCACCAATCGCTGATTGATGAGACTGACTGCAGTGGCAAACTCTTCGTGAAAACGAAATGCGCCGCGCAAGTCGAACTCTTTGGCAACCACGGTGTTGAACGGCAGTGTGAGCTCGCTGCCTGAGAGGCCGAGTTGCACCACGACGCCGCGTGGACGCACCACGTCAAACGCTGCACGCAGCGCGCGCTCGTTACCGCTGGCCTCGAACAACACGTCAAACTGGCCCTTCTCCGCTGCATACTGGGTCAACTCCTGGGGGGACTCGGCCACGTTGATAGCGCGGTCTGCACCAATCTCAAGCGCTTTGCGCAGTGGTTGCGCCACCATGTCGGTGGCCACAATCTGGGTGGCACCGGCACGCCGCGCGGCAATGATCACCATGGCCCCGATGGGGCCGCAGCCCGTTACCAGCACCTTGCGGCCCAACAATGGGCCAGCCCGGTTCACGGCGTGCAATGCCACCGCCAAAGGTTCTGCCATAGAGCCCTCCGCATCGGTGACCCCATCGGCCAGCTTGAATGCCTGACGAACATCGATCACCAGTTCCTGCCGGAAGGCTCCCTGAACGTGTGGCATGCGCATGGCGCTGCCGAAATAGCGCATGTCCAGGCAGTGGTTGTGCAAACCCATCTGGCAGAAACGGCATTGACCACACGGATGGCTGGGGTTGACGGCAATACGGTCACCCGCCGCCAAATGCTTCACATCGGCCGCCACGGCATCCAGTACGCCAGCAACCTCGTGTCCAAGCACCATGGGTTGCTGAATGCGAATGGCACCAAAACCACCGTTGTGAAAGTAATGCAGGTCGGAGCCGCAAATGCCGCCCGCCCGCACCCGGACGCGGACTTGGCCGGGACCGACCTCAGGCGTGGGAACATCTTCGACCCGCAGGTCACCTGGCGAATGAATGACGATGGCTTCCATATGAATAATCCTGGAGATAGAGGAAATAAACCGAGGGGGACGCTGCGCGGGTTAGCGGGTCATCATTTGGAGCGGCCACATGACGATCTGCGGGAACACCACCAACAGGAACATGACGATGGTCTGCGCCACCATGAAGGGCCAGACACCTTTGATGGCACCGCTCATAGGTATCTTGGCAACACTGCATACCACATTGAGCACCGTGCCCACTGGCGGCGTGACCAGGCCGATGGCGTTGTTAATGATGAATAACACGCCAAAGTACACCGGGTCGATGCCGGCCTGACGCAGCACCGGCATCAGCACCGGCGTCATGATCAGCACGGTGGGGGTAAAGTCCAGCGCCGTGCCAACAATCAGCACCAGGATCATCAGTGCAAACGTGAGCAGCATCTTGTTGTCCATCATCGGCGCAACCAACTCAGCCAGTTGCTGCGGAATGTTGGCTGTCGTGATGAGCCAGGCTGACACACCGGCGGCCGACACCAGGAACATGACGACCGCTGTGGTTTCTGCGGCGCGGTAGAACAGGTGGAACAGCTGTGATATTTTGATTTCACGGTAGACCACCAGCCCGACGAACAATGAATACACCGCCGCTATCACGGCCGCTTCAGTCGGTGTGAAGATACCGAACTTCAGACCACCAATAATTACTAGTGGTAACACCAGTGCCCACAACGCCCGGCGGGTTGCGAGACGCCGTTCGGCCATGCTGCATTTGGGCTCCGCCTGCACCTTGTCATGGCCGATGGACCAACGCCAAGCCAGCATGATCGCCACACCCATCAAGACACCGGGCACGATGCCTGCAATGAAGAGCTTGGTGATCGAGACGCCACCGGTCACGCCATACAGGATCATCGCGATCGAGGGCGGGATCACCGGCGCGATGATGCCGCCGCAGGCAATCAGGCCACAGGAGCGGTTCACGTTGTAGCCTGCATTGCGCATCATGGGCACCAGCACAGCGGCCAGCGCCGCCGTGTCTGCCACGGCGGAGCCCGACAGCGAGGCCATGATGACGGCCGCCATGACTGCCACGTAGCCCAGACCGCCACGGATGTGGCCGACCCATGACATCGCCATCAAGATGATGCGCCGCGTCATGCCACCCGCGTTCATGAACTCGCCGGCCAGCATGAAGAAAGGTACGGCAAGCAGTGGGAAACTGTTGGCACCGTCCCACATGTTCTGAATCACGATCTGCGGGTCGGTGACGCCCATGTAGAACATCATGACGATGCCACAGCCAATCAGTGAAAAGGCCACAGGCATGCCCAGCGCCATCAGGCCGAGCAGGGAGGAGATGAAAACAAAGAGGGTCATGATTTGGCTCCCCCGCGGGCTGTGAGTTGGGCGTTTTGCTTGGTCAATTCCCGTTCGGCTCCGAGTGCATCGGCCATGCCCTCTTCGTTCACGTCGATCAGTTCGTCCGCAGATACCTTGCCCGCGAACAAGCGAATCAGATTGGACAGACAAATCATCCCAATGGCCGTGCCGGTCAGGCAGCTCACACCAAACACCCACAACATGCTGAGTTGCGCAACTGGCGAGGCGTTGCCTTCGATGATGTCGTGTTGCAGATAGGTGCCGTAGACGATGTACACGCAACACACCAGCATCACGACTTGGCTCACACCCCAGCAGACCTTGCGTCCAAGTACTGGCAGGGCCTGCACCAAAATGTCCACGCCGAGGTGGGCACGCCGGCGCATGCCAACGATGGCGCCAAGAAAGGTCATCCAGACAAAGGCGAACCTCGGTATCTCCTCCGAGAGGTCGATACCTGTGTTGAAAAAAAGCCGCAGGACGACATTGCCGAACACCATAACCAGCATGACGACCAAGCACAGCACCATCAAAACCTCGAGGGTGCGGGTTAACGCATCAGCCAACGCCTTGAGTACTTTTCCCATGGGTATCCTGAGTTGTGTGAATTTGAGCAAGCCGGGCAGGCCACTTGGTCCACCCGGAATGCTTGACCTTATTTGGCCGCGCGAGCCTTGTCGATTTCGGTGTAAAAGCCCTTGACAAAGTCTTCGCCGATGATCGGCGCGAACTTGGCCACCACGGGCTTGACCTTGTCTTGGATGCGCGCCAGCTCTGCTGGGCTGACGGTGTTCACCGTCACGCCAGCCGCCTTGAACTTGCTGACCACATCAATGTCGCCTTCGTCAAGTAGCTTTCTCTGGTACAGCCCGGCTTCGGTGGCTGCTTTCTGGACGCCTGCCTGGTCGGCGGGAGAGAGCGTGTCCCAGAACTTCTTGGACGCCACGATCGCCACAGGCGTGTAGACGTGGTTGGTCACTGAAATGAATTTCTGCACTTCCTGCATCTTGTTGGAGTACATGTGCACCAGTGGATTTTCCTGTCCATCCAGTGCCTTGATCTCCAGCGCCGGGAACACCTCGGCAAACGCCATCGGTACGGCGTTGGCGCCAATGGTCTTCCAGGTTTCCAGCGCTACCGGGTTGGCCATCACGCGGATCTTCAGGCCAGCCACGTCTTCGAGTTTGGCGACACTGCGTTTGCTGTTGGAGAGGTTGCGAAAACCCATGCCGGTCCAGGTCAGACCCACCAGCCCAGCGGGTTCAATCTTCTCGAAAATCTTCTTGGAAGAGGCGCCGTCCAACACCGCATAGACCTCTTTTTCGTTCTGGAACATGAACGGCAAATCCCAGACCTGCACTTCTTTCACTCGGGTGGACAGTGGCGACAAGGTGCCGATGTAGAACTCCTGCGTGCCCGATTGCACAGCCTGCAACTGCTTCTCGTCGCTGCCCAGAACACCGCTGTGGTAAGCCTGAATCTTGACGTTGCCCTTGGTGTAGATCCCGGCAAGTTCGGCAAACTTGTTCATGGCGGTCGCCTGCGGATGTGTGTCCGGCATGGCGTGACCGATCTTGGCCTTGATTTCGGCAAAAGCGACGTTGGACGACAGTGCAACTGCGGCCACGGCAGTGAGGGCTAAACGGCGAAGGTTATAGCGGGTGGACATGAATGAAGCTCCTTTGCCGGGCTTATGGAATAAATCACCAACGCAAGCCCGAACTGTTGCGTTGTAGATGGGGAGGTCGCCCAAACACCCACAAGACCGGGTGGCAGCGGAGACCAAAAAGGCAATTGCGCACCTACATAGGGCCTCAGGGGGTTTGCAGAGTGCCGTCAATCAGGCGTGTCTGGGTCCAGGTGGTCACGTCGTTGGAACAGGGGTACTTGGCCGCCTCCACCTCATTGAGGTCCACACCCAGGCCAGGCTGGTCATTGGCGTACACGTAACCTTGGCGGAACGCAGGCAGACCAGGGAACACGTCGAGCAGCGCTTCGCGTGGGCCCTTGAGCTCCTGGATCACGAAGTTCGGCGGCTCGGTGCCCGACCATTCCTGCACGCCGAAGTTGCGCGCGGCCAAGTCGATGTGGATGTTGGCCGCGTGCGCCAGCGGCGACATGTCACCCGGGCCGTGCCACGCGGTGCGTACGCCGTATTGCTCGGCAAACAGCTGCAGCTTGCGCCCCGGCGTGATGCCGCCCACTTGGCTCAGATGCACGCGGATGAAATCGATCAGTCGTTCGGCGATCAGGTTGCGCCACTCGAACGGGTGGTTGAACAGCTCGCCCTGTGCCAGTGGAATGCTGGTTTTGTCGCGCAGTTGGCGAATCCATTCACCTTCTTCCAGCGCAATCGCGTCTTCCAGGAAGAACAGCTCAAATGGCTCCATTGCCTGGGCGAAACGGATCGCGTCGCTGGGTTTGAGGCGTTCGTGCACGTCGTGGCACAGCGCCACGTCAAAGCCCACACGGCTACGGATGCCGTCAAACAGCTTGACCGTTTCGCGCATGTACTTTCGCGCGTCCAGGTACACACCGGCTGGCGCGCGCTCGGGCGCACAGTCGGGCGCAGCGCCAAAGCCACTGCCACCGTACCCGCCGCTCTGACAGCGGATGTGGGTGATGCCCTGGTCGCGGTACTTCTGAATGTTGTCGCACAACTCGTCGAGGCTGTTGCCATCGGCGTGCCGATAGATGGGCACACCTTCGCGGACCTTGCCGCCGAACAACTGGTACAGCGGCATGTCGGCCAGCTTGCCCTTGATGTCCCACAAGGCCATGTCAATGCCGGAGATGGCGTTGTTTTCAATGGGGCCGTTACGCCAGTAGGCGTTCTGGTGCATCAGTTGCCACAGTTCCTCGATGGCATGCACGTCGCGTCCGACGATCAGTGGCTTGAGGTACTCCTCAATCAGGCACTTCACCGCCAGATGACGGTAAGCAAACGTGCCACAGCCTAAGCCGTAGAGACCGGGCTGGTTGGTCTCGACCTTGACTACCAGCAAATTGATGCCTTCGGGCGCAGTCAGGATGACCTTGATGTCAGTGATGAGCGTGGACATGGTGTTGTTTGATCAGAGGCTTGAATTAGTAGGTGCTAGCCGACATCGACTTAGAGCACGGACAACCAGCCACCATCCACGTAGATGATTTGGCCGTTGACGTAGTTGGATGCAGCTGATGCCAGGTAAATGGCGGTGCCAACCAATTCCTCGGGCTTGCCCCAGCGCTGCGCTGGGTTGCTGGCCTTGACCCAGGCATCGAAGTTGGGGTTGTTCACCAGCGCCTGGTTCATGTCGGTCAGGATGTAGCCCGGCCCGATGGAGTTGGCTTGGATGTTGAACTGCGCCCACTCAGCAGCCATCGCCTTGGAGAGCATCTTGATGCCGCCTTTAGCGACGGTGTAGGGCGCCACTGTGGCTCGTGCTGCCTCGCTGGTGAGTGAGCCGATGTTGATGATCTTGCCGCCTTTGCCGCGCGCGATCATGCGCTTGGCCGCCGCCCGCCCGACCAGGAAGGCCGCGGTCAGATTGGTGTTGATCACCCGGTTCCAGTCCCCCAGGCCCAGTTCCAGCATGGGTTGTCGGTGTTGAATACCGGCGTTGTTGATCAGTACATCGATGCCAAGCGCCTGCTTGTCAAAGACCTCAAACGCCGCCTCGACTGAGGCTTCGTCTGCGACATCGAAAGCCGCGCCATGCACATCGATCCCGAGCGCTGTGAGCTTGGCCACCGCCTCGTCAACAGCCGACTGCTGGCGACTGTTGACAATCACGCTGGCACCGGCATGTCCCAAACCCTGGGCGAGTGCGAGGCCGATGCCACGCGTAGATCCTGTAATGAGCGCCGTATGGCCATGGAGGTCAAACAAAGGAGATGTGTTGTTGGTGTTCATGGTTGTTAATTTATATGACGTATGATGTTTGAATGATCAGAGTAAACCCTAATAATCTGAAAAAAATCAACTGGAAAAGCACCAATCATGGGCAGAAAAGAGAATGACATGGTTAGTCATACGTGATATAAATAAACCATGATTGCACGCACCTCACCGCCACGCGCCACTTTTCAGGAACAAGTGCGGGAAAAGCTTGGGCGAGACATCTGTTCTGGTCGCTATCGACCAGGGGAGGTACTGCCGTCTGAGACCGATTTGTGCCAGCAGTTTGGCTTCAGCCGGATCGTGATCCGCGAGGCCATCAAATCATTGGTGGCCAAGGGCATGCTAGAAGTTGGCCGACGCGTCGGCACCCTGGTGCTCGAACCCACCCAGTGGAACTTGTTTGACCCCAACGTCATCGCGTGGCGCGCTGAATCGGCTGCCATGGACCCGACGATTTCCCGCGATCTGATGGAGTTGCGGCGCATCGTTGAGCCAGCTGCTGTGCGTTTGGCGGCCTCCCGCGCCAGTGAAGAAGACCGCCGAAAACTGCGGGCAGCCTACATGGCCATGGTCCGCGCCGTCTCCGGTAAAGGCGACTATGTACAAGCGGATCTGACGTTTCATGCCACCATCCTGTCTGCCTGTGGCAACCAGTTTGTGCGGCAGATGCAGGAGGCGATGTCAGCCATTTTGCGGGCCAGTTTTGAGATCATCACCGAGAAGCCAGGCGGGCCAGCCCATTCCTTGCCGATGCACGAGGCGGTCTGCGTGGCCATTGAAAAGGGTGATCCCGTGGCGGCAGAGCGTGCAGCGATCATTCTGATCGAACAGGCAGAAGCAGACCTCAATGACCTGATGATGCCGCGTCATGCAGGGGAAACAACAGCCTCACCGGTTGCCTCTGAATCGGAAACTGAACCTGAGACTGCGGTTTGACACAGCGGATGGGGCTGGATTGAGGTCCCCGCTCCTGCACGCCTATCTGATGGGTGCCGGGGGGAGTGGTGCCGAGTTCATCCTGTGGCGTGATCGCCTGCTAACCGTTTTTTAAATCATGAAAATTACCCGACTGACAACTTTTATCGTACCGCCACGCTGGTGTTTCCTGAAAATTGAGACTGATGAAGGCATCTGTGGTTGGGGCGAACCGGTGCTGGAAGGGCGGGCACAAACGGTGGCGACTGCCGTCAAGGAACTGTCAGACTACCTTATCGGCAAAGACCCTCGGCACATTGAAGATCATTGGACGGTGTTGTACCGCGCTGGTTTTTACCGTGGTGGTGGCATCCACATGAGTGCGCTGGCGGGCATTGATCAGGCTTTGTGGGACATCAAGGGTAAAGCGTTGGGCGTGCCTGTGTCCGAGTTGCTGGGTGGCAATGTGCGCAATCGCATTCGCGTCTACAGCTGGATTGGTGGTGACCGTCCCAGTGATACCGCTGCTGCTGCGAAGGCTGCCGTCGAACGCGGCTTCACCGCGATCAAGATGAACGGCACGGAAGAACTTCAGTACGTCGACAGTTTTGAAAAAGTGGAGCGTTGCCTGGCCAGCGTGGCCGCAGTGCGCGAGGCCGTCGGCCCGCATGTGGGCATTGCGGTCGATTTCCATGGCCGGGTCCACAAACCCATGGCCAAGGTGCTGATCAAGGAGCTTGATCCATACCGTCTGATGTTCATTGAGGAACCGGTGCTCAGTGAGCACTATGAGGCCCTCAAAGAACTGGCGCCGCTGTCGTCCGTGCCGATTGCGCTGGGTGAGCGGCTGTATTCGCGCTGGGATTTCAAACGGGTGCTGTCAGAAGGTTATGTCGACATCATCCAGCCCGACCCCTCCCACGCTGGTGGCATCACCGAGACGCGAAAGATTGCCTCCATGGCCGAGGCTTACGACATGGCACTGGCCCTGCACTGTCCGTTGGGTCCCATTGCCCTGGCTGCTAATCTGCAGCTTGATGGTGTTTGTTACAACGCCTTCATTCAGGAGCAGAGCCTGGGCATCCATTACAACGCTGCCAACGACTTGCTCGACTATGTCAGCAATCGTGAGGTTTTTGCCTATCAAGACGGCATGGTGAGCATCCCGACCGGGCCAGGTCTTGGCATTGAGGTCAATGAAGACTACGTGCGCGAACGCGCTGCCATCGGGCACCGCTGGCGCAATCCGGTCTGGCGCCATGCCGATGGCAGCTTTGCCGAGTGGTGAAAGTCAATCGCTGCCTTTTGAAAGTTCGACTTTGGTGAAGCAGAGGCTGACTATTTTGACAATATGAAACGAGATGGTTCATCTGCGTGACACGCAGTCTTTCGTGTTGTTCGGCGCAATTGACCTCGGGTTTGAGTGAGCGCCTTGAGACGACCCAGTGTCTCATGTGAATTTTCGTTATGGGTCGGTTGCTGCTATCGTTTGGGGCCAGTTGCCAATGGCTGGGGTCGGGCGTAGGCGGGGCCGCGCTCAATCCTTGATGCTCACTCCTAATGTTTCCAGCCTCTTTGCATACGAGTTCCTACGTTTGGCTGCCTTTGCAGCTGTTTCTGTGGCCGCGTGGACTGCCTTGGGTCCCTTTTTCGCAGCAGCTTTGATCAATCCGAACTTGTGCGCAGCATCTGCCTGCGCCCGCTTGAACGTGGCAATGAGTTCGGCATGGGCAACGGACGGATTCACAGGTGCTCCCTTATCTGATAGCGCATTTTCTGGACTTTTTCGCACCCATCGCCGTGCAAGGCAGGATGACGCCATGGGGCTTCGAGTGATTGGCTTTAAAGTTTGACGTTGGTGCGCAGCAAGGCTGTTCTCAATTCGCGAGTAGCAGGTTTTGAAACATCCACCAGTTGAACAGCCAGGTCGAATGGTGAACCTGGCCTGATGCTGGTTGGCAGTATCTTTTTGGTGGGATTCGCAGCGGGGTAGGTGCCCTGACCCGGACACATGCGAACGGAAAACCCGAATTCTTCGAGTACGCCTTTTGCATACAACTCCGCCAATTGTTGAAACGTCACGAAGGTTGAGCGTTTAACTTCTTTGAACCCTGGCTCACGAATGTCACGAACAATCTCGAATTTGCCCAGCGTATCTCGCTGCGTATCGGTAAACGGATGCAGCAAGAAGGTCTGACGAACCCCATTCTGTTTGGACACCCGTGTGTGCTCGACCGCGATATCAGTTAACAGCATCTTGTTTTCCTTTTTTGAAAGCCACAGCTTGCCCAGCCGCCATCCCACACAAAAGCCCATGTCATGGCTTGTTCAAACCAAGCCACTGGGCACGCCTCACTCTGAGGGCAAGGACTGTAACTGAACGACAGCACATGGCATGTCCAGCTTGCCATGTGACAGTCCGCCTGGAGTCACGCGAAACAACGCCCCGAATTACTCCACTAACCATAGCTATACACCCTTTTCTCATAGGGGCTAGAGGCTGTTTTTGCATATAAGGAAGGTGAGGTAACAAGTGATCTTGCCCTCAAAAAACGGACTCCATAGCTGATGGAAAATTTCAGACATTGGAGAAACCGAAATGAGCAAGAGAGACGATGGACAGCCGCCCTGTTGGACGCGCAGCGGTGCGCCGTGCCTTTGTTGCTGCCTGGCAGGCCGATCCCGATGTGCAGTGGCTCAAAGGCCAGCACTTTGTTCAGGGTGAGTTTGCTATCTCGCAGTGAACCCTTGTGGGCACGGGGCCTGCTGGCCCTCACATCAAGGTCGACGCCAAACGTGCATCTGGCGAAAGCCCCAGAACAGACCTGGCTCTGAAACAGGCTTGCACTGGAAGACCCTCGTTGGGTCTTGTATCGAGGTGGTTATCGCGATATCTGCGATGCCGCAAAGGTCTAGCGCTTCAGCGCGAACTGCAAAAAAAAGGGAGCCGTCGGGCTCCCTTTAACTTGCAACCAAAGAATCAGGCCAGCACAGTCTTCAGGTAGGCCGCGATGGCATCATCCTGGCAATTGGCGAAGAAATACTCTTGGAACTTGTCGCCAGCGATGGCAGCCTTCAACAGGTCTTGGTCGATTTCTTTCAGGACGGTCAACATGTCTTTGCAGGAGACGGCTTTCACTTGCGACAGGATGCCCCGGTTTTTTGCCATGATGGCTGCACGCTCTTTCGGGTAGCCCAGACCGCGTTCGCCTTCAAAAAGTTTGCGATAACAATCTTGCAGGTTCAGTTCGGCAGCCCAGCCAAAGCCTTTGGCGTAAGGCATCGAGATGGCATTGCCATCGTTGATCTGGCCAAACAGAAATGCGTCCGTCGGGTCGATCACCAGACCACACTGCACGCCGGGCATGGCGTTACAGGCCAGCATGGCTCCCATACCGGTACCACAGCCAGTTACCACAAAATCAGCCGCTTTGGAGTTGAGCAAAATGGCGGCCAGTACACCGTTCATCACGTAGGTGAGCTGAGCCTTGTCATCAGCCGCGTACATGCCATAGTTGAAAACGGTGTGCCCCATTGGCTCGACGACAGTCTTGAGTGCATTGAAGATGATCTCGTTCTTGGCGGCTTGGCTGTTTTCATTGATCAGGGCGATTTTCATTGTCATTGCTTTCATGCAGATTAAATAGCAGCTGATTTTACGCGGCCTCACCTTTTCCCAGATCAACAAAGACGCTGTTCTTTGCAAGTACCCGAGGGGCCGATGCGATTACCGAGCGTTTTTCGGTCGGACCGCCAAGGCCACAACCGCCACACCTGCAGCGACCACCAAGGCGTCTTCGATCAAACCGCTGCGAGTCTGCCCGATGCGTGCCATTTCGTGCTTACGGCTTGCCAGCGTCACATAAGCAAGTGGTACGGCGGTTGTAATCGCTACGAAAGCGCCTACCCGCTCGCGACCACGGGGAGCCAAGGCGGCGCCAGCGATGCCGGCGCTGACCACTCGCGCCAGCAGACCCAGAAATACCGTACGGTCGGGCGCGCTCTTCATTTTGTCTCCGAACAATTCGGCAACACCCATGGCCAAGGCGCCATTCCTGAACAGTGGTCGATCCAGCAGTAAAAGTTGCCCTGGTGTTCGGGTGCCCAACAGCCGCGCTGCCGAGAGCGTGGCCATTGGCGTCATGGACCGCGCGCTGGCAACAGCACCAATTAGGGCGGGAAGAATCAGATTGCTAAGTTTTTTCATAGTGGGGCGTACCGAGTGAAACGAAAGGAGACCTGCATCAAGAGCACTGGCAAGATGATTGCTGCCAGCCCTATTCCTTCAGATGGGTTGAAGCCAACTCCTTGCAGTGGCTGGATGGTCAGAACATGAGCCAATGAACTGAGAGTCTCAAATTGACGCAGCCGGGTCTGTGCGCTGGGCTACCTTAGGCTGTCCGACTGACCGGCATTGCGTGAAGAGTTGACCACTGCGCGAATGGGCTATCCCACCCGCAGAACATCCCGGAATGCCTGGGGGGCATCCTGAGGCGCAAATTACACCGGTAGCGCAGCAATCATCTGGAAGCTGCCAGTTTCCAGCGTTGTGTGCGACGGGACAAAAACTCAAATGCGCAGTCAGTGGTAATTGCAAGAAGACCCGTGAGCAGGGCGCCTTGAAGAACGTAGGGCGTATTAAAACCACTCAGACCAATGATGATCGGCGAACCCAGGTTTTGGGCACCCACAGTAGCGGCTATGGCCGCTGTACCAATATTGATCGTGACCGAGGTGCGTATCCCCGCCAGAATCACTGGCGCGGCCAGCGGCACTTCGACAGATCGAAAGACCTGCCACGGGCTCAAGCCGAGGCCCCGGGCTGCATCCACCACAGCTTCCGGTGTGGAGTCCAGGCCCGCGATCACCGCTTGCAACATCGGCAACAGACCGTATAAAGCCAGTGCAATGTAGGCAGGCCGTTCGCCAAATCCGATCAGAGGGACTGCCAATGCCAGCACGGCCACTGGCGGGAAGGTTTGGCCCATGGCCACCAGTGACTCCACCGTGCTTTGGTACTCGCGCCCACCCGCTCGAGTGACCCATATGCCTGCAGCCAGCGCCAATACCAAGGCAGAACCGCTAGAAACCAGCACCAGCGCCACATGGGCGCCCAGCAGGTTGATGAAAGACTCTTGCCGGTACATGGGCCGTTCTTGCATGGCAAACAATTGGTGAAAAACCGGCTCCAACTCCGTCATGAACAGCGCAAGCAGGATGAGCAGCGTGACAAGAGTGACCGTCGTTCTCAGGCTGTTGTCTTTTGCTGGCCGTTTGTTCATGCGGACTGATCCTTGGGTGGATCGGCATCTTTTCGGGGGAGCAATAGATCGGAAAAGTGCATTTCTCCGGCGTGACTGCCGTTGGTGTTGATCACTGGCAGGATCGGCGTGCCTTGCACGATGAAGGCAGAAAGTGCCTCTCTCAGACTGGCATCAACGGAGATCGCTTTGCCACCCGTTGGGCGTCCTGGACGCAGATGCTCGCGAACAGACCCGAGCCCCAATCGCTTGATGCCCAACTCTGCCCGACCCAAGAAGTCCACCACAAAATCACTGGCCGGGTGTGAGAACAATTCAAGCGGTGTGCCATCTTGAACAATTTGCCCGTCCTTCAATAGCACCACGCGGCTGGCAAGAAAGAGCGCTTCATCGATGTCATGGGTGACCATCACAATGGTTTTGCCTGCGAGCGCATGAATGCGCTTGAGTTCTCGCTGCATCACGATGCGGGTCACTGGGTCCAGTGCGCCAAAGGGCTCATCCATCAACAGAATCTCTGGGTCAGCAGCCAGGGCACGGGCGACACCTACACGCTGTTGTTGACCACCCGACAGTTCATGCGGGTAGCGCTTGGCGAACTCGGTGGGTGGCAACTGCAGCAGCTCCAAAAGCTCATGAATCCGAGCTCTGATTTTGTCTTTGGGCCAGGCCAGCAAGCGCGGCACCGTACCGATATTTTTTTCGACAGACCAATGCGGGAACAACCCCACCGACTGAATGGCATAACCCATGCGCCTGCGCAAATCTTCGGGTGTGAAATCACGGATCTCGCGGCCTGCGAAGCGGATGCGGCCCAGGTCATGTTCAACCAATCGGTTGATCATGCGCAAGGTGGTGGACTTGCCCGAGCCCGACGGCCCAATCAGGACCACAAACTCGCCTTGTCCCACCGATAAATTCAAATTGGCAACGGCAGGGCGTTCACCATAAGCCTTGCTCACATTGTCAAATTCAATCATGGCCTAAGCTCGCATCCAATGGCGGGAGAGGGCCGTCAGCATGGTGAAAACACCGTTGGCCAGCCAGGTCAACACCAAGATGGGGATCACGGCCAGTACCACCAGATCCAGTGCGCTGCTAAACAAGCCCTCAAACATCAAAGAACCGAGTCCGCCCGCACCAATCAAGGCGGCAACTGCGGTCAAGCCAATGGTCTGGATCAGCATCACTTTCAGGCCCGACAGAATCACCGGAAACGCCAGCGGTAACTCCACCTGCCAGAACAATTGGCTGTTCGACAAGCCCATGGCTTTGCCGGATTCGGTCAAGGCCTGTGGCAGTTGGCTGAGTCCTTCGCTGGTGCTACGTGTCAAAGGCAGCAGCGAGTACAAGGTCAATGCCATCACAGCGGGTGCCAGTCCTATTCCCTGTAAACCCCAGGCAGGCAGCAAGGGGAACAACTTTCCCAACCACGCCAGCACAGCGATCAACAGGCCGAACAGGGCAATGGAAGGAATGGTCTGGACAAGGTTCAACAGGGGAAAGACGCGGCTGGCCCAAGCGGGATGCCGGTGAATGGCCACCCCCAGGGGCAAACCTATCACCAAGGTGAAAAAGGTGACGAGGGCGATGATATGAATGTGTTGCCCAAGTGCTCGCCAAAAATCGTCTTGGCGGTTGGCGAATTCTTTGAGTAGAGACAGGCTGTCAAGTGTGCCGTGGGCCAGCAGCCCCAACAACACCGCAAGCACCGTCAACCAGTAGAGGTAGCGCGCCCATGTTGTGGCCTGAACACGCCGCAAGGCGTCGTTTGCGGCTAGCCACGCGATCAGTACCGTCAGCCAGTAGCCACTCGACAAAGCAATGCGGCCCAAACCGTCGGTCTGTGTGTTCGCTACGGCCGCAAATTGCCCTGACATGGCCGTCACATACCACCAACCAGAAGCAAGAGCCACCAATACAAGGGCAGAAAAAAATCTCTGCCAAGACCTGTGGCAGAGTCCAACAATGGCGACGACGAAGACCAAGCATAGCGCCAGCAGGCTCTCTTTCCAGAGAGAGCCCGTTGATTCAGAAACTGTCCAAAGACTCAGCCCGTGGCCGCTAAGCAAACGGTTTGGGGCTGCACTGACCAGCGGCAGGCCAGTCGGAACCAGCAAGGCAAGCAGCACCAAAATCACCAGGGAAGACGGTTTGGAGAAACGCGACATGGGTGCAAACGTTGGCCATGCTCAGCTCTTGAGAAGGCCTTTGGCTTTCAAGTAATCGGCAGCAACTTTCTTGGCATCCTGGCCTTCAAGCGCAATCTTCGCATTGAGGGACTGAAGTGTTGGGCCGTCCAAGGTTTTGAAGACAGGCGCCAATATGTCTTTTATTTTTGGGTTCTTTGCAAGGACGGACGCGCGAATGATGGGAGCCGGTGCGTAAACAGGTTGGATGCCCTTGGGGTCGTCAAGAATCACCAAGCCCAGTGCGGCAACGGGCCCATCGGTTCCATAGGCCATTGCCGCGTTCACGCCAGAGGTGTTTTCTGCGGCCGCCTTGATCGTCACAGACGTGTCACCGCCCGCCAGGGTCAGCAACTGATCCTGACTGAGCTTGAAACCGTAGGCAGTCTGGAAAGCGGGGAGGGCGTCTGAGCGTTCAATGAATTCAGCCGATGCTGCAAGCTTGAACTTGCCGCCACTGGACAGCCAGCGGCCCAAGTCTGCCAGCGTCTTGAGCTTGTTGGTGTTGGCCACGTCTTTGCGAATCGCAATGGCCCAGGTGTTGTTAGCTGGTGCCGCAGCCAGCCAGGTAATCTTGTTGACCTCAGAGTCGAGTTTGTTGACCAGATCAAAACCAGCTTGGGCATTTCTCCAGGCAGGATTTTTCTCGTCCGAAAAAAAGAAGGCTCCATTGCCGGTGTATTCGGGATAGATGTCGATCTCCCCGGCGACGAGAGCACTGCGCACTATTTTTGTATTGCCCAGACGTACCTTGTTTTCGGTTTTGATGCCATGCGCTTCCAGCACCTGAACAATGATGTTGCCGAGTAAGGCACCCTCTGTGTCGATTTTGGAGCCGACGCGCACTGGTGTTTCTTGTGCCCAGGCAGACGTTATGAGCAGCGCTGACGTCAACGAAATCAAGGTCAACGCCCGACGTGAAATTGAAGCTGTCATGTTGTGTCCTTGTTGAAGTGAAATACATCGGAATCGAACCAGGTCGCCGCAAACGGTAGCGAATCCACCAAGCGTAGCCGGGTATCCAAAAACCCCCGTTTTGATCTAAATAACCAGTACGGCCGGCGTGGCAATGGGTAGAGATCTGGTACCAAGGCAACTCCGGACGCGCGTGGTGTACCGCATGGTAGTTGTTATTGTGATGGCGCAGGCACCACGGCCAAGATGCTTCATTCACAACATCTGATGTGAGTGTTAATCGGTCGACCGATGCGCATACAAAGACCTCAGCGTGCTGAGAGCCTCCTCAATTCCCGGGGTGATTCAGACGGTCTCCGCTGTTTGTTCTCGTTGTGCATTTGTGGGCATGACCACCGATGACTCCCTATCCGCTGTCCATGCGCTGCACATCTCTGGGGGCAAAGAGCTTTTGCGGTTCATCAAATCATGTTGGGCAAACAACTCGGCAATCCAGTCCACAAATACGCGCACCTTGTTGCTGAGGTGCCGGTTGGGCGGGTAGACGATGTAGACGGGCTTGACCTCGGTGCACCAACTTGTAAACAACGGCTCCAGAGCGCCGCTGCTGATGTCATTCTGGACCAGAAATGTTGGGGCAAACAAGACACCCAGCCCCGACAGCCCTGCCACCACTGCCGCGCGGGAATCATTGACTGCGAGTTGGTGATGCCCACCAACTTCGACCACTTCGCCATCTTTTTGCATCTTGATTGAAAACAGTTTGCCGTTGCGCGGCGACATAAAGCCAATCGTGTGATGTGCGTTTTCAAGTTCACGCGGATGCTGCGGCACACCGTGACGCTTGAGGTAGGCCGGTGAAGCGCAGGTCACGATGTAAAACTCAGCAACTCGTCGTGCCACCAACGACTGGTCTGTGATGTCACCTCCGCGAACAACGCAATCCACGTTTTCAACCAACAAATCGACCGGTCGGTCGCTGACACCCAGTTGCAGTTGAATGTCCGGGTAGCGTGCATAAAAGTCCGGCAGCGCTGGAATGATGACGGCCAACCCCAGAGATGAAGGAACATCCACCTTCAATTTGCCGCGTGGGCTGGCCTTGGCGCGTGACATGCTGGCCTCAAGCTCATGCACCTCGTCCAGCAGGCGGCAGGCTTGCTCGTAGTAGGACGCGCCATCAACGGTCACGGTGACTTTGCGGGTTGTCCGATTGAGCAACTTGGTGTCCAGCTCTTTTTCCAGATCCTGGATCAGACGGGTGACCGTGGCTTTGGGCAGGTGCATCGAATCGGCGGCTTTGGTAAAGGTGCCTGCCTCCACGACACGTACAAAAGCCTGCATGGCAGAGAACTTATCCATGGAAATCCTGTTGGGTTGAGGACTCACCTCAAACGGTTGAACGGTCAGGCCGCTACCAAGGTGAGTTAATTGTTTCTTTGGTGAAACAAAGTATAAGTAAATGGGCTATTTATTGTTTAGTCTGGTGACTTTACATTCTGCCGCATCGCAACAAATGGGTGCCGCCTGACGGCTTAACCGGATGCAAAGCCTTCACACCACCTCTCCAGAGGCGTCTGCCGACCAGCTGCAAGAGGTGGACACACAGATCAACATTGTGCTGAATCGGCCCTTAGCTGTGCGCATCTACCGCCTGCGCAAGGTGATGGCCGCCACTGTGCCAACGCCCTTGGTGATCCACTTTCATGGCGGTGCTTTTGTGGCCGGTTCGCTCGATACCGGCTCCTGCATCGCACGCTTGCTGGCTCAGGCCGGGGCGCTTGTTGTGTCGATCGACTATCCGTTGGCACCAGCCCAGCCCTTTCCTCATGCGGTCGAGACCGGTTATGCGGCGCTGTTGTGGGCCTGGAAAACCCGCAACAAGCTGGTGGGCAAGGATGCGTTGGTTTTTGTCGCGGGTGAAGAAGCTGGGGGCAACTTGGCTGCCGCAGTCGCTCTGATGGCGCGCGACCAGCTGCATCCCGCCCTGACCGGTCAGATTTTGCTGTCTCCCATGCTGGACCCATGTATGGCCACCGCATCTTTGCGACGGGCAGATGCCGGCCCGGTCGGCTGCCCTTGGGCCGATGGCTGGCATCAGTACCTATCTCGCTTGGACCAGGCCTGCCATCCCTATGCAGCACCGGGTACCGCATTGCGGCTGTCTGCGTTGCCGCCTACTTTGTTGCTGACCGCGCAAGATGACCCCCTGCGTGACGAATCGCTGGCCTATGCCAAACGCCTGCGTGGCGCCGGTCGCCTGGTGCATGCCGCTGTGTTGCCTGGCCCAACCGGTTGGCCGAGCAGCTGTTTGCAGCCCACCAGACATGAAGCGAGTTGGGCGTCTGCCGTGCAGCAACAGTTTGGCGATTTCTTCCAGAGTTTTTCAGGTCGTGTGGCGGAGGAATCCTCATACAAGCCCGTTTGTTCGCTCCCTGTTTCAGTTTCTTAATTTCACTTTTCGAGGATATTTACCATGCCAAACCTTCCACTCACTACTTCCCGACACCGTGTGCTGGCCGTTGCTTTGGCCGTTCTGGCCGTGGTGGGCGTTGCTGCCACCGTGCTGGGTGTCTCCAGCTCCCAAGCCCAATCCGGTGCACCGGCCCAGGCGCCAGCAACACCGGTTTCTGTGGCCACTGTCGTGCAAAGCGAGGTTGGAGCCTGGGACGAGTTTTCCGGCCGACTCGAAGCTGTGGAGCGGGTTGACATCCGCTCGCAAGTGGCTGGAACACTCCAGGCCGTGCACTTTCGTGAAGGTGCATTGGTCAAAAAAGGAGACTTGCTGCTGAGCATTGACCCGGCACCCTACGCCGCAGAAGCGCAGCGCGCCGAGGCACAGGTGATGGCCGCCCAGGCCCGGGTTGCACAAGCCAGGGGTGAGCAGGAACGTTCACAACGTCTCTGGAGTGAACAGGCGATCTCCAAACGTGAACTTGATGAACGTGTCAACGGCCAGCGTGAAGCCGATGCCAATTTGCGTGCGGCCCAGGCGGCCCTGCAAGCCGCCCAACTCAGCTTGGGTTACACGCAGCTTCGGGCCCCTGTGGCGGGGCGCGTCGGCAAGCTGGAGGTGACGGTGGGTAACCTGGTTGCAGCCGGCCCGGGCGCGCAGGTGTTGACCACTCTGGTATCGGTCAGCCCGATTTATGCGAGTTTTGACGCCGACGAGCAGGTGGTCGCCAAAGCATTAAAAGACGTTGGTGTGAAGGGTGTGCGCAAGCTCGACCGGATCCCCGTGCAAATGGGCACGGCGGCCAGCACCGACACACCGTTTGAAGGTCGTCTGCAACTGGTGGACAACCAGGTTGATCCCAAAAGCGGCACGATCCGCGCCCGTGCCGTGTTCGACAACCCGGACGGCCAGTTGATGCCCGGTCAGTTTGCACGCATTCGCATGGGCCAGTCCACACGGGGGGTGGCGTTGTTGATCAATGAACGTGCAGTGGGCACCGATCAGAACAAGAAATTCGTGCTGGTGGTCGGTGCCGACAAAAAGGCGATGTACCGCGAAGTCACGTTGGGCGCGTCTGTCAACGGCCTGCGTATCGTCAAACAGGGGCTGGAGGCCAACGAGCGCATTGTTGTCAACGGCCTGCAGCGTATTCACCCGGGCTCGCTGGTTGCGCCACAGCTCGTGGAGATGAGTGCCAAAGCTGAGCTGAGCAAGCCAGTGTTGGTGGCAGTGAAGTCATGAACGGACATCTGAACCTGAGCTCGCCATTTGCCCGAACAAGAAACACCCCATGAATCTTTCCAAATTTTTTATCGACCGCCCCATTTTTGCTGGCGTGTTGTCATTGCTGATCTTGCTTGCCGGTTTGGTCGCGTTGCGCGGCCTGCCGATCTCGGAATATCCGGCGGTAGCACCGCCAACGGTGGTGGTGCGCGCCCAGTACCCAGGCGCCAACCCGAAAGTGATTGCCGAGACCGTGGCTACCCCGCTGGAGGAGTCCATCAACGGTGTGGAGGACATGCTCTACATGAACAGCCAGGCCACCACCGATGGGGTGATGACGCTGTCTGTCACCTTCAAGTTGGGAACCGATCCCGACAAAGCGCAGCAGATGGTGCAAAACCGCGTCGCGCAGGCCGAGCCGCGTTTGCCCGAAGAGGTGCGCCGACTGGGAGTGAGCACGGTCAAGAGTTCACCCAACATCACGATGGTGGTTCACCTGGTGTCGCCCAATGACCGCTATGACATCAACTACCTGCGCAATTACGCTGTGCTCAACGTCAAGGACAGGCTGGCGCGTATTCAAGGTGTGGGCCAGGTGCAGGTTTTTGGCGGTGGTGAATACGCCATGCGGGTTTGGCTGGACCCCCAAAAAGTCGCACAACGTGGTCTCTCGGCCAGCGACGTGGTGGCCGCCATCCGTGGCCAGAACATCCAGGCGGCGGCTGGTGTTGTGGGTGCCTCCCCCGGCTTGGAAGGTGTGGACATGCAACTGTCAATCAACGCTCAAGGTCGTTTGCAAAATGAAGAAGAGTTTGGCGACATCATCGTCAAGACGGGTGCGGACGGCGCCGTCACGCGGTTGCGCGATATCGCGCGCCTGGAGCTGGGGGCGGCTGACTACGCGCTGCGTTCTCTTTTGAACAACAAGCAGGCCGTTGGTATGGGCGTGTTCCAGGCGCCGGGCTCCAACTCGCTGGATATCTCCGCTGAAGTCCGCAAAACGATGGAAGAGCTTGGCAAAAACATGCCAGAAGGGGTGGAGTACCGCATCGCCTACGACCCAACACAGTTTGTGCGTGCATCGATCACCTCGGTGATCCACACTTTGCTCGAAGCGATTGCACTGGTGGTGCTGGTGGTGATTTTGTTTTTGCAAACCTGGCGTGCGTCCATCATTCCGCTGCTGGCGGTGCCGGTGTCGGTGGTTGGCACGTTTGCGGTGTTGCACCTGCTGGGTATTTCCATCAACGCGCTCAGCCTGTTCGGGCTGGTGCTGGCCATTGGTATTGTGGTGGATGACGCCATCGTGGTGGTCGAAAACGTGGAGCGCAATATCGAAAGCGGCTTGACCCCGCGCGAGGCCACCTACCGTGCCATGCGCGAGGTGTCGGGCCCCATCATTGCGATTGCCTTGGTGCTGGTGGCGGTGTTTGTGCCGCTGGCGTTTATCAGTGGATTGACCGGTCAGTTCTATCGCCAGTTTGCGGTGACGATTGCGATCTCGACCGTGATCTCGGCGATCAACTCGCTGACCTTGTCGCCCGCGCTTGCGGCCTTGTTGCTCAAGGGCAACGACGCGCCCAAAGATGCGTTGGCACGAGGCATTGACAAGGTGTTTGGCCGTTTTTTTGCCGGATTTAACCGTTTGTTCAAGCGGGGCGCTGAGGGCTACAGCACGGGGGTGACGGGCGCCATTTCGCGCAAGACCTTGATGCTGGTCGTGTACATGGTGCTGGTTGGCGCAACGGTTGGCATCTTCAAACTGGTGCCTGGTGGTTTTGTGCCTGCGCAAGACAAGCAGTACCTGATTGGGTTTGCGCAGTTGCCTGACGGTGCGACGCTGAACCGTACCGAGGATGTGATCAAGCGCATGGGCGATCTCATGAAGCAGAACCCGAATGTGGAAGACGCCATTGCCTTCCCGGGTTTGTCGATCAACGGTTTTACCAACAGCTCCAACTCGGGCATTGTGTTTGCCACGCTCAAACCCTTTGCCGAACGCAGCCGCCAAGACCAGAGCGGTGGTGCGGTTGCGGGGCAGCTCAACCAGGCCTTTGGCAGCATCCAGGATGCCTTCATTGTGATGTTCCCGCCACCACCGGTGGAGGGCCTGGGGACAACAGGCGGCTTCAAGTTGCAGCTGGAGGACCGAGCCTCACTCGGTTACGACGCGATGGATACGGCGGTCAAGGCTTTTATGGCCAAGGTCTCGCAAGCGCCCGAGCTGGCTGGCAGCTTCACCAGCTGGCAGGTCAATGTGCCGCAGTTGTATGCAGACATTGACCGCACCAAGGCGCGTCAGCTGAACGTGCCGGTGACGGACATTTTCGACACCATGCAGATCTACCTCGGCAGCCTGTATGCCAACGACTTCAACAAATTTGGCCGCACCTATAGCGTGCGTGTGCAGGCCGATGCCGGCTACCGGGCGCGCGCTGAAGATGTGGGCCTGCTCAAGGTGCGCTCCACCACCGGCGAGATGGTGCCGCTATCGGCGTTAATGAAGGTGCAATCCAGTTTTGGGCCTGAGCGTGCCATGCGTTACAACGGCTATCTTTCGGCCGACGTGAGCGGTGGCCCGGCGCCGGGTTATTCGTCGGGCCAGGCCCAGGCAGCGGTGGAGCGTATCGCTGCCGAGACCTTGCCCCCTGGCATCGGCTTTGAATGGACGGAGCTGACCTACCAGGAGATCCTGGCGGGTGACTCTTCCGTGCTGGTGTTTCCTCTGGCCATTTTGCTGGTGTTCCTGGTGCTGGCGGCGCAGTATGAAAGCCTGACCTTGCCTATTGCAATCATTCTGATTGTGCCGATGAGCTTGTTGGCGGCGATGACCGGTGTGTGGTTGTCCGGTGGTGAAAACAATGTGTTCACCCAGATCGGGCTCATGGTGCTGGTTGGGCTGTCTGCCAAAAACGCCATTCTGATTGTGGAGTTTGCCCGCGAGCTTGAGTTTGCCGACCGGACACCAGTGCAGGCCGCCATTGAAGCCAGCCGCCTGCGCTTGCGCCCCATTCTGATGACCTCCATGGCCTTTGTGATGGGTGTGTTGCCACTGGTGTTGTCCACCGGGGCGGGTGCAGAAATGCGCTCGGCCATGGGTGTGGCGGTGTTCTTCGGGATGATTGGTGTGACAGCGTTTGGTCTTTTTCTCACCCCTGTTTTTTACGTGGTTCTGCGCCGTCTTGCGGGCAACCGTCCGCTCAAATTACATGGCGAAGTGCCCCATTTGGACGGTTTTGCAGGCAGCCATGCCGCAGGCGGGCCAGCCGGACATGCCCAGCCCGCAGCAGCCATCGGATACCACGAATAACAAGACATGACACCCAAGGAGTTCCTCATGAACCAGTTCCCCTTAAAGCGACATCTTGCACTGCTGCCGCTGCTTGCCGCACTGGTGCTGGCTGGCTGTGCCACTGGCACGGTTGTCCCGCCATCCAGCCTGCCAACCGCGCCCGCCGCGTTCAAGGAAAACGGCGGCACGGTCACCTCAACCCACACGCCAGCCACCACGGTGACCGCGCCAGGACAGACGCAAGGCTTGTGGTGGCAGGTCTTCGCCGATCCACTGCTTGACCAGCTGGTTGAACAAGCCAACCGCAACAACAACAGCATCCAAGTTGCGGCCGCCAGGCTGGCACAGGCGCGTGCTTTGGCTGGCCTGACCGATGCCAGCCGCGCGCTCCAGGTGGGCCTGAGCACCGGCGTGGCGCGCCAGAACAACAGCACAACGGGCAACACACCGCAGACGCTGGTCAGCACCGGCCTCAACCTGTCTTACGAGGTAGACCTGTTTGGCAAGCTCTCGGCGGCATCGGATGCCGCCTCGCTGGACGCCACCTCGCGCGATGCACTCTTGCGCAGCACACAACTGCTGGTCCAAGCCGAAGTCACCCAGACCTATCTGAGCCTGCGTGCCACGGACAGCGAGCGTGCCTTGGTGCGCGATACCTTGCAGGCCTACCGCAACACCTTGCAGCTCACCGAAGTGCGTTACAGGGAAGGGGATGTGGCCGAGCTGGATGTGGCGCGTGTGCGGTCCGAAGTGGCATCCACAGAATCCGACGTGCTGGCCTTGGACCAGCGCCGTGCCCAGCTGGAGCACGCCCTGGCTGTTCTGGTCGGTGAGCTTGCCTCCAACTTCTCTGTGCCGCCCACCCAATGGGCAACGGCCTTGCCCGCCATACCCGCGGGTGTGCCCAGTACCGTGTTGACACGCCGGCCCGATATCTCTGCAGCCCAAAGCAGTATGCAGGCAGCCCAAGCACGCGTTGGTGTGGCCAAAGCCGCCTGGTTCCCGAGTTTTTCATTAACGGCCAATGGCGGCTATGCCGCGCCCGAGATCAAGGACTTGTTCTCGCTGTCTACCCGGGCCTGGGGTGTGGGCGCACTGCTCTCGCTGCCTGTGTTTGACGGCGGCAAGCGTGAGGCGGGTCTGTCAAGCGCCAATGCCGAACTCGACATGGCGCAGGCCAGCTACCGTGAGCAGGTGCTGGTGGCGTTTCGGGAGGTGGAAGACCAGTTGTCTTCATTGCGGCTGCTGGCCGAGCAGTCTGAGGCGCAGTCGCGCTCGGTGGCATCCAGCAGCCGCGCCACCCAGCTGTCGGACGCGCGTTACCGCAATGGCTTTGTCAGTCAACTTGAACTGCTGGACGCGCAGCGCAGTGAACTGCGCAACCGCCGCCAGGCACTGCAAGTGCGTGCGGCGCAATACCAGGCCACGGTAGGGCTGATCCGCGCATTGGGTGGGGGCTGGGTTTGACGAACCCGTTGGGGTCTTGCGATGGTTCGGTAGCAAGGGGCCGTCACTTCGCCGCGCTCCTGGTGCCATACAAACCAAGGCCCCGGGAGACTCCTTAAGTAATAGCTGTAGGCCATTGTTATAAAAGGGCTAGAGGCTGTTTTTTCACTTAAAGAAGGGGTGTCTGGAACCTCGGTGCCAGAAGGCCATCTGCGCAAGGTGAGCATCCTGTGTGCCTGCCGCTTGGGTTCGCGGCGACCGGCTGCAAGGGTTAGAAGCCCGTCATCCACCACCCGTGAGTCCCAGCGCATCCTGACAGGGCTCCAGCTCCGTGCCTCTTACCGGCGTTGCTTTCGCCAAGGCCATCCACACCGCAAACGGCAGTTGGCTTACCGTGCGCTTGGGCGCCATACGCAGCACCTCCAGCTGGCTGTTCTGGAACACCATCACGCCACACTCCAGCGGAATTTCATTGGCCTTGGCAATCGGGTAACCGCTGCGGTCACAGCCCAGCACATACCAGCACTGGCCACCCACATCCAGATAAGCCGACCGTTTGTCCAAGCGTTTGATGTCGCCGAGCAGATCAGCGCGGCTGACCTTGATCTCGTGAACGATGGGCTCCAGGTACTCTTGCCGTGAGCTGTTGCGGATTGAGAAAACATCGGGCTGACACATCTTCCAGCGTGACAACTCGTCCGATTCGCCTGGCACCCGGGCTCGAAGGTTCAGCCCGGTCCAGACCAGGCGGCCATCACGCAGCATGGCCTGCACCACCTTGTCCACCAGTGCCTCGTGTGCCGAGCGGGCCTGGCGGTTGCCCTGGGTGGCCTGGGCCAGGTGAGTGATGCCCGCATCGGTGAGTGCAATCAGGGGGTGCCCTGCGTCGCTGCTGGTGCGCCTGAGCAGCCCGGCTGCCAGCAGTTCAACTTCCACCACATCTTGATACGGCCAACCCGCTGAGCGGTACACCTCCCGCAGGCGCTGGGTGTGGATCCGCTTCAGGGGGATAGGCAGATCTGCCGCTGCTGCCGGGTTGGGGCTGTTTGACGGGGCCGCGGCCTGGGTGCCGGTGTCGGCTTTGGGCTTGGCTTTGACTCTGGTTTTGCTGGAGGATTTGACAGGTGTGTCAGCGGCCGTGCCGGCCTGCGGGCCGCTTTCCTTGGCCGTCTCTGCCCCTGGGGCCTGGCTCAAAGCGGTGTTCGGGTTGGGGGTGGATGACGCGGGGCGCATACAAATACTGTTAATGTGTACAGTATAAAAGAAAGCCCGCTGTGTTGATCAGCCCGCTGCCTATGTTTTAAGCAGTCCCCGCCAGCTCAAGCGGGGCGCGGCTTTGGCGACTTGTTCCCGTCCTTATCCACAGCTTTGGGCCCAGTCTGCGGGGACAACTTGTCAGAGCAGAGGTTCAGCCGCGTTGCCGTGACGTTTACGGCGCTTCGTCCGGCTCAGCATTGCTCACCAGATACTGCTTCACCAGGTCAAAAAAGCGGTCGTAAAAAGCGTCTGAAACAATGGTTTCACTGCCGACCTTGACCATCGACTCATTGCTGGAGGTGAATGGCAGAGAGACGGAGCCAATGGCACTCACGCCGACACTGGCCGAGTTATTGCTTTTCTTGAGCGCATAACGGTCTTGCAAAGCGGTGACGAAACCAAGGCTGATTTGCCCGTCTTTGCTGTCGGGCACACACACCACCCGGATTTCCAGCTGCAAGTGTGATTCGCCATCGGGCTGAAAACTCTTTTGACCCGTCACCAGGTCGTCGCGGGTGATGTTGGTGATGTAGCCCTGGCTCAGCAAGGCCCTTCTGGCGGCCTCGCAGGTGTGCGCCGGGGTGCTGTCAAACAGCCGTGAGTAGGTCGAGGTGGAGCCGAATTTCTCCTGCAACGGGAACTTCTTCAAGGACGTGCCACACGCGGTCAGCACACTTGACAAGCTCACCAGGCCCACCAGCCAGAGGGTAGGGTGGCGTCGTATCCATGCAAATTTCAAAGCCAGGCACTCCTTTGGGCATCAAAGATCGGATTCGGGACGGTTGTGTCAGGTCCTATTTTCGCTCCAGAGGACAGAGACAGTCCGCCCCCGACGCGCTGGTGGTCAGCGATGGCTTCGTTGCAACCACTTGGGTTTGGTGCGGGGCCGCATCTCGGGTGTGAGGGGGTGGGTGAGCGCCTGCGTCGCCCCGGCCGCGAAACCACGCAAGAATTCCGCCACACCAGGCTCCAGCGCCAGCCTGGCCACCAAGGTGTTGATGTGAGCGGTATCGCGTGATGCACCGATGCTGCTTTGAAGGCTGGTTGCGCGTTCCAGACTGAGCTTGACCAGGCGCGGGGGCATCAAACCTTGCAAGTTCTCGGTGCCATACCTCAATCGTTTGGCCAAGATGCGTACCTGATGCCACTGCGCTGGGGTGTTGGCAACCTGGCAGGCCTTGTCCAGCTGACGGTTCAAGCGCTGCATACGTTGTTTGACCCAGCTGCGCAATCGCATGGGGGGTGCTGACCTTGACTGCCCGTCAGCAGGAAGGTTTTCCAACCATTGCTGGATGGTCAGCAGACTGGCTCCCACATTCGTTTCTTGCAAGGCCTGGCGCACCGTTTCGCGTTGCTGGTCGCTCAGCTGCGTCAGAAGGGTCATCATGGTTTGCCAGGATTGGGCCCGCCGAGGGGCGCCCAGGATGAAAGCCTCGGCCAGGGCTGGCAAGGTTTCCGTGCGGGCCACATCCAGATTGCGCAGTTCACCCAGATGGGTCAGAAGACCGTGCAAGGCAGCATCGGATTGTGGTGCAGCCAGGGGCATCAGCTTCCTGAACATCTGTCGGGCACTTTTGAAGCGGCGCCAGCCTACCCGGGCCTGGTGCAGCACTTCGGGATCGTCAGAACAGAGCAAACTCTCCAGATTGGTGGTGAACTGGGTAAATGCATGGCGTAGCACCTGCTGTGCCATCAGCAGCACGGGCACGTCTTTGCTGAGGTTTGGCAATGGCGCGCGGTACGGCCGGTTCAAACCAGCTTGCGCCAGTGAATAACCGCGCTGACCTTTGCTCATGCTGGACGGCAGCACAGCGACCGAGCGGGCAATTTCATGGGCTATGTCGAACAAAACGGAGGGCTCTCCGGCCTTCAATTCCAGCTCCAGTTCACAAATGGGCGTGGTTTGGCCATTGGCCTCAATGTGACCCAGGTCCAGCGCCACTTCTACTATGCTGTTGTCGTGTTGTTGCACCAGCCAGAGGGTGCGGTCGAAGTGGGTCACAAAACAGGGTGTTAAGGCCGCAAAGAGGCGGCCGTCGGCGTCAATCTCTGACCATGTTGTGGTCTTGAGCACCTGATGGGACAAGGTGGCCGCATCGACGGGGGTTTCCCATTCGCTGCGCCGACTTAAGGCCGATGGCTCACTACTCCCCATTTTGAATGTCTGTAGCCATCGCGGGGAGCTGTTACTGCCAACACGTCGCAGCCTTAGGACGGCGTGTTGTTCGCGAAGCTGCTGGTCGGGTGTGTCGTAATAAATGTTGTGCAAGGTCTGGTGTGTGGCCTGATGTCGGGACAACACCGGGACCTGCGCCAACTGTTTTGCCAATCTGGCAGGATCAGCCATGGGCAAGCTCAGTTTGAGCTCAATCTCTTGGGGTGCGGGTGCTTGCCTGGAATGTGATTTCATGCGCTGGCCTGTGATCTGGTGGGCCCTTCCGTCCTGGCGTCCGGGAAAAGCAGGGCAGTCTTGAATGCGTTCGCATCATATGGCCAGCTTGGCCAACAGCTGTGGCACCTCAAAAACGGCCCGATTTTGCATCTGGCGGACGTTGTTTTGCCATCTGGGCAGATCTCGCACCATCTCATACACGGCCGAGCGCACACCGCGAAAACTGTTTAACACCAGCCCCAGCCCGTTGTGGCGAATCCACTGGGTATTCCACCGCTCTTGAGGCATGGTCCAGGCATTGCAGGTGATCACAACGGGCAGTCCCATATGCACCGCCTCACTGAGGCTACCCGGCCCGGGTTTGCCAATGAAGAAGTCCGCCAGACGCATCCAGTACGCCATGTCATCGGTGAACTCGACCACCACATGGGGCGCTTGGGTGGCCATGGCGCGCAGGGATTGGGCCAGCGCTGCATTTTTGCCGCAGACCAGAATCAGCGGTGTGTCGATCAGACGGGTCGCGATGCTCTTCATCACTTCCGCGCCATATCCGCCAAACATCACCAGACCGACAGACTGTTTGTCAGCAAAACCATGTTTGAACCGTTCTACCCAGCGGTCTGCGGCAGAAGGTTCGTAAAACCGGGGTGACAGGATCATGCCGGAACTCTGATGAACACGCTGGGCTGAACAACCTGCCGACATCGCCTGTTGGACCGCATAAGCTGTGCCGCACACCAGCTGCTGGGGCTGGTCCGGCTCGACCCAGAATGCCGGTGGATGGTCTGCCATGTCGGTGAGCACGGTCACGTAAGGCGTGCTGGGCACGGCCAATTTCAAGCTTTCACACAAGGCACGATTGAAGTTGGGTATCACTGACACGACCATGTCAGGCCGGGCATCGCGCCAATAAGCACACATCCGCTTGACCATCGCCTGGTGCCCCAGTCTGATCAACATCTGCAGCAACTTGAGCTCCAGCGACATGCCCAGGGTCATGCCGTGCGCCAGTTGTTTGTTGTAGATGTCTTCCGGCTGGAACCCCAGTGTTTTGGCAAACAGGCTGCAGGGGTCAAGGATGTCGAACAAGTGCACCAGCCGCACCTGCCAGCCTTGGCCGTGCATGACCTGCTGCAAGGCTGTTGCGGCGGCGCGGTGCCCACCCCCGGCATTGAAGTAGATCAGGTCGACGCGGGTCTTGGCTGACCCGGGGTGGGCCGTATCAAGGTCAGAGGCAGTCAGCAATGGCTTGTTACCCATCACGTCGCCGACCCGGGGCGACGCCTTGCAGTTGGCCTAAGCTCATCTTTGCCATGTTTGCGGATGTTGAGCCGCCTCTGGCCAGTCAGCGTAGGCAATTTCTGTCGAGGTGATGAACCCCATGGTCAAGTGATTGCTGAAAGCCCCGAGCCAGCTGAGACACAACATCACAAAGTCGGATCGATCACGCATGGGAAGTCTCGGTGCACAACAAGGTGATCAGTGTCCCTCTTGCCTGTGAAGCTTGTGTGACAGCTTCCGGTAGGCGGTGCCCGTGTTCGCCCCAAGCTGGCAGAATCGCCCGTCCTGACTTTTTCGCCCATCCTGGTGCCCGTCCATCGGGATGGGCTGGTTTCTTTTCACCCACCTTGTTTTCCCCATGACTTCTTCCCCCCAAGGCACCCTTGGCATTGACTTCGGCACCTCCAACTCTGCCATGGCCTGGGCCGATCCGCTGGGTGAGGCCCGCCACCTCTGCCTGGAGGGCCAGGCCACCGCCATGCCGACCGCCGTGTTCTACAACTCAGAAGACCTGAGCACCCACTTTGGTCGCGATGCGGTGGCGCAGTACCTCGGTGGCACACCCGGGCGGCTGATGCGTTCTCTCAAAAGCCTGCTGGGCAGCCCTTTGCTGCAGGAGACCACGGTGATCAACCACCGGCAGGTCAGCTTTCAGGACATCATCGCCACCTTTTTGGCGACTTTGCGCGAGCGCGCCACCGAGTCACTGGGGGCACCACCCCAACGTGTGGTGATGGGCCGCCCGGTGCATTTTGTCGATGATGACCCGTTGCGTGATGCCCAGGCCGAGGCCTCACTGCGGCAGGCGGCGCAGTCCGTCGGCTTTGACGAGGTGACGTTCCAGCTGGAGCCGATTGCCGCCGCGCTGGACTACGAGCGCCGCCTGCAGCGTGAGTCGGTGGTGTTGGTGGTGGACATTGGCGGCGGCACCTCGGATTTCACCGTGGTGCGGCTGGGTCCGCAACGTGTCACGCGGCCGGAGCGGGTCAGCGACATCCTGGCCACCACCGGTGTGCACATCGGCGGCACCGACTTTGACCAGAAGCTGAGTCTGGAGCAACTGATGCCGATGCTGGGTTACCGCCATCTGGGGCCGCAGCAGCGCGAGGTGCCGAGCCGCATCTTCTTTGACCTGTCCACTTGGCATCTGATCAACTGGCTGTACCAGTCGCGCGCGCTGAGCCAGGCGCGTGAGTTGCGCAGCAACTATGCCGACCCACATTTGCACCAGCGTCTGATGAAGGTGCTTAACCACCGGCTAGGCCACCAAATGGCGCATGAGCTGGAGCTGGCCAAGATCCGCTGCTCAGACCTCAACAACAGCACGGCGGTGGATCTGTCGTTTGTGGAGCCCGGCTTTGCTGTGCAGATGGCGCCTAAGGACATGCGAGATCATCTGGCCACCTTGCTAGGTAAGGTGGTGGCCTGTGCACGAGACTGTGTGTTGCGTGCCGGTATCACCGACGCTGCGCTGGACGCGATTTACCTGACCGGGGGCTCGTCGGCCCTGCGGCCATTTCAGGCAGCGTTGCGGGCCGAGTTTCCCGGTGTGCCCCTGGTCGAGGGGGATCTGTTTGGTGGGGTGGCGGCCGGTCTGGCCTATTCACAGTTCCGGGCTTGAGAGGGCAGGGGCACATCAGCCACTGGTTGGTGTGATGTGAGGCAAAAAAACGGCGAGCCCAAAGCTCGCCGTGTGCAGATATCGCCCCGCTGGTTAGCCGGGGCGTCAAGGAGCGCTTACTCGTGCGCCAGTTCCCAGCGGTCGGGTGAGCGCCACAGGCGAGAGCGCAGCAACTCGCGCTCAAAGGTGAACTCCTTGGGCAGGCGGTCGCGGAAGCGGTCAAACAGCTCTTCGTGGGCATGGGCTTCGGCGGTGCCAGCTTCGCGGCCCACGGCCATCAGGTCGTAAAAGCTGTCGCTGGAGAAGTCCAGACCGGTCCAATCCAGGTCCTCAAAGCGGGGCATCCAGCCAATCGGGCTTTCCACCGCACAAGCCTGGCCATGCACGCGCCCGGCAATCCACTTCAGCACCCGCAGGTTGTCGCCAAAACCAGGCCAGATGAACTTGCCTTCGTCGTTCTTGCGGAACCAGTTGACGCGGAAGATGCGTGGTGGGTTGCTGACGTTGCGCCCCACATTGAGCCAATGTGAGAAGTAGTCGGCCATGTTGTAGCCACAGAACGGCAGCATGGCCATCGGGTCACGCCGGGTGGCCACCACCCCAATCGCCGCAGCGGTGGCTTCCGAGCCCATTGTGGCGGCCAGGTAGACACCATGCGCCCAGTTGAAGGACTGGAACACCAGCGGCATTTCCTTGCTGGCACGGCCACCAAAGATGAAGGCCGCGACCGGCACCCCTGCGGGGTTTTCCCAGTCGGGGTCAATTGACGGGCATTGGCTGGCAGGCGCGGTGAAGCGTGAGTTGGCGTGGGCGGCGGGGCGGCCACAGCCAGGGGTCCAGTCCTTACCTTGCCAGTCGATGCAGTGCTCGGGTGCCGGGCCGTCCATGCCTTCCCACCAGACATCGCCGTCGTCGGTCAGCGCCACATTGGAGAAGATCGAGTTCTTCGTCATGGTCAACATGGCATTGGCGTTGGACGAGTAGTTGGTGCCAGGGGCCACACCAAAAAAACCGGCCTCAGGGTTGATGGCGCGCAGGGAGCCGTCAGGGCCTTTTTTGATCCAGGCGATGTCGTCACCCACGGTGGTGACTTTCCAGCCTTCCATGCCCTTGGGTGGGCGCAGCATGGCCAGGTTGGTCTTGCCACAGGCGCTGGGGAAGGCTGCCGCGATGTAGGTCTTCTGGCCATCGGGGGCTTCCAGGCCCGAGATCAGCATGTGCTCGGCCAGCCAGCCTTCCTTGCGGGCAATGGCCGAGGCAATACGCAGGGCCAGGCATTTTTTGCCCAGCAGCGCGTTGCCACCGTAGCCCGAGCCATACGACCAGATCTCGGTGGTGTCCGGGAAATGGGCAATGTACTTTTTGGCGATATCGGGCTCACATGGCCAGGTCGAATCCTTTTGGCCCGGAGCCAGCGGTGCGCCGACCGAGTGCATACACGGGATGAAGCTGCCGTTGCCCAGCACGTCCAGCACCTTGGCCCCCATGCGCGTCATGATGCGCATATTGGTCACCACATAGGGACTGTCGGTGATCTGCACACCAATCTTGGCAATCGGTGAGCCCAGCGGTCCCATGCTGAACGGGATCACATACATGGTGCGCCCGGTCATGCAGTTGGTGAACACGTTTTTCAGGGTGGCGCGCATCTCCTCTGGTGCGGCCCAGTTGTTGGTGGGGCCAGCCTCGTCTTTGGTGGCAGAGCAGATGAAGGTGCGCTCTTCGACACGGGCCACATCGGAGGGATGGGTGCGAGCGAGGAAGCAGTTGGGACGTTTTTCGGGGTTGAGACGGATGAAGGTGCCTGCCGCCACCATTTCTTCACACAAGCGGTCGTATTCTTCTTGCGAACCATCACACCACACCACGCGGTCAGGTTTACACAATGCGGCCATGTCACTGACCCATGTGAGAAGTTTCTCGTTGCTCGTATTCGCCGGGGAACCCATGGACTTGCCACTCATTGAACGACTCCTTGCAGTTAAAAAAACTTGTCTCCCGGAGGTCGTACCCGTGTGCGGCTCCAGGTCTCTGATGCGCGACGTTATTAATTAATTGTTAATAATTATGACGCAGGCCTCATCTTTGCACAAGTCCAGCATTTTGTGCAGTATGGTTTTGATCCAAGTCAGATGGATGACAAACCGGTACTCACCAAACCGACCCGGTCAAGCGCTGTGTCGGTTCGAAGAGGGTGCCGTCCGTGTACTGGAGCACAGACTGCCCCGTCATCGGCCCCTAGCATGTGCGGCATCCATGAACGACGATCTGCCATCCGCCCCAAGCGCCGCCCAGCCCCCATGGGGAATGTTGGCGCGCCTTGGCCGTTGGTCGTGGAATATTCAGGCGCAGGTATTGGCTGTGCTTGGTTTTTTGGGCCAGAACGTGATGGCATTGCTGGGCTGGGTGGTGTTCCCCCGGCGCATTCGCTGGCGTCCCATCCTGTTTAACCTGCGCAGCGCGGGGTTTGACGCGCTGCCGATTGTTGGGCTGCTGTCATTCCTGCTCGGTATTGTGGTGGCGTACCAGGGGGCCGACCAGCTGCGGCAATACGGTGCCAACATCTTTGTTGCGGATCTGGTGGGTCTGTCCATGCTGCGCGAATTTGCGCCCTTGATGACGGCCATCATCATTGCCGGGCGCTCCGGCTCGGCCTATGCGGCTCAAATTGGCACCATGTCGGTGACGCAGGAGATTGATGCCATGCGCACCATTGGCATCGCGCCGCTGGAGATGCTGGTGCTGCCCAAACTCCTGGCGCTGCTGCTGGCCCTGCCGCTGCTGACCGTGTTTGCCGATGTCTCAGGTGTGATGGGCGGCATGTTGATGGCCCGCGCCCAGCTGGGGGTGGGTTTTGCTGAGTTTCTGGACCGTTTTTCCAAAGCGGTCAGTGTCACCACCTACCTGGTGGGTATTGGCAAGGCGCCGATTTTTGCCGCCATCATTGTCATGGCCGGCTGTTTCCAGGGTTTTCGCACGCGGGGTGGTGCGGACAGTGTGGGCATACACACCACCCGCGCTGTGGTGCAGTCCATTTTTGTGGTGATTGTGGCCGATGCCCTGTTTTCGGTGGCCTTCAGTTTGCTGGACCTGTGACATGAGCAACAAGACGCCCGAGACGGTGCTTGAAATGCAGCAGGTGGTGACACGTTTTGGCCAGCATGTGGTGCACAAGGACATCAACCTGGCCGTGCGCCGCGCCGAAGTGTTTGCCGTGATTGGCGGCAGCGGCACCGGCAAATCAACCTTGCTGCGCGAAATGATCTTGTTGCAGACACCTAATGCGGGTCACATCCGGGTGCTGGGGGTGGACCTGGCCAACGTCAGCGACGCCGCAGCGCTGGCACTGCGCCAGCGTTTTGGGGTGCTGTTTCAGCAGGGCGGTCTGTTTGGTTCACTCACGGTGCTTGAAAACATCGGCTTGCCGCTGCGTGAACATCGCCAGCTGGACAAGCGCCAGGTGGATGCCCTGGCCGCCGAGAAGCTGGCCGCTGTTGGCCTTGCCCCAGAGGTGGCCAACCAGTATCCATCGGAACTCAGTGGCGGCATGTTGAAACGTGCCGCGCTGGCCCGGGCCCTGGTGCTGGAGCCCGAACTGCTGTTTCTGGACGAGCCCACCGCCGGGCTGGACCCGCAAAGCGCCGCTGGTATTGATGAGCTGGTGCTGCGCCTGTGTGACACCCTGGGGCTGACGGTGGTCATGGTCACCCACGATCTGGACTTGTTGTGGCAGGTGGCGGACCGGGTGGCGGTGTTGGCGGATGGCAGGGTGCAGGCCATTGGCTCAATGGCCGAGCTGGCTGCGATGAGCGACCCCGCCATTCGCCCCTTTTTTGACGGGCCGAGGGCGCGCGCCGCTGCCGCACAGGCCTGTTTTACCCGACAGGAGACATCATCGAAACCAAAGTGAACTATGCGCTGGTAGGCGCTTTTGTGCTGTTGCTGGGTAGCCTGCTGGTGGCCGGTGTTCTGTGGCTGGCCTCGGGCGGCGCCTGGCAGAAAAAGTACGCGCTGTACCAGGCGGTGCTGGCGGAGTCGGTGGCCGGGCTCAATCTCAACGCGCCAGTCAAATACAACGGTGTCGATGTGGGCAAGGTGCAGGCCATCCAGCTTGACAGCAGCAACCCCCAAAACGTCAACCTGCTGTTTGCCATCGAAGAAGGCACCCCCATCAAGGAAGACACCCTGGCGGTGTTGAAGACCCAGGGCCTCACCGGCATTGCTTATGTGGAGCTCAGTGGTGGCAGCCTGGCCTCGCCAGTGTTGCTGGCCAAGGCGGGCGCGCGTTACCCGGTGATCCGCAGCTCGCCGTCGTTGTCGGCCCGGCTGGAGAACGTGCTCTCCAGCGTGTTGGCCAAGCTCGACAGCACCTCCACCAACCTCAACGCGATCCTCAGCAAAGACAACCAGGCCGCCTTTCACACCATGCTGACCGACATGGCGACCATCACCCGCACCCTGGCTGCACGCAAGGACAGCATCGATGCCGCGCTGGTCGACGGCGCCCGCACCATGAAAAATGCCTCGGTGGCCAGTGCTGGCCTCCAAGATCTGGTGCAACGCCTGGCTCGCAGCGCCGACGCAGTGGCCCTGATGGGCACCGAAGTGGCCAAAACCAGCACCGGTGCGGGCCAGACCATTGGCGCGGTGGGGGCTGATGTGCAGCGTTTTGGCGCTGAAACCCTGCCCGAATTACAGCGTTTGCTCGCCGAGCTGAGTAACTTGAGCCGTTCTCTCACCGAGCTCACCGAACAAACCCGGCGCAACCCCAGCGGCCTCATTTTTGGACACCCCGCCGTGGTCAATGGCCCCGGCGAATCAGGCGACACACCATGACCCATCACGTTCTGAACCAGAAGTCCCCGGCCCAAGGGCTGCTGCGTGTGCTGCTGTTGGCTGCGTTGTTCTCACTGTCGGCCTGTGGTGCATTGCGTCCCACCCCCACCCAAGCGCCGACCTTGTACCTGCTGACCGGTCTGCCCGGCCCAGTGGCGACACTTGCCCCAGGTGCAGTGAAACCACCGTTGCCCACGCTGCTGGTCACGCCAACGCGTGCGGTATCGGGGTTTGACAGCCAGCGCATCATTTATGTGCGCGACGACCAGGCCCTGGCATTTTTTGCGCACAGCGAGTGGATCGACCCACCGGCGCGTATGTTGGGGCCCTTGATGGTGGCTGCGCTGGACCACACCGGCGCGTTTGGCCCGGTGGTGCTGGCCCCTGCGGGTGTGTCGGGCGACTTGCGGCTGGACACCCAGATCATTCGTTTGCAGCAGAACTTTCACAACACGCCGAGCCGGGTGCAATTCAGCCTGCGGGCCTACCTGAGTGATGAAAAAACCCGCCGGGTGCTGGCTTGGCGGGAGTTCAGCGCCGAGGCCAACGCCACCAGCGACAACGCACAAGCCGGTGTGACGGCAGCGAACCAGGTGGTGCAGGAGGTGTTGGCGCAGCTGGCGCCGTTCATCGCCACAGCATCCCGCTTGGCCACAACACACTGAGCGTTTTGGGCGGCCGCTGCGGGTGCAGGCTTTGACGCCGCCGGGTGTTCTTTGGGGCTCGACAAAGACCGCTACCGGCCTGGGACAACAGGTGGCGTCCTAGAATCATCGGCCCATTCTTTTGCCACCTCACCCGGAAACACCATCCATGACCCAGGGAACCATCCGCATTCGCGGTGCACGCCAGCACAACCTCAAAAACCTGGACCTGGACATTCACACCGGCGAACTCACGGTGGTCACCGGCCCGAGCGGTTCGGGCAAGTCCAGCCTGGTGTTTGACACCTTGTTCGCCGAAGGCCAGCGCCGGTATGTGGAGACCTTCAGCGCCTACGCGCGCCAGTTTCTGGATCGTATGGACAAACCCGCCGTCGACAAGGTCGACGGTGTGCCGCCTGCCATCGCCATCGACCAGACCAACCCGGTGCGCTCCAGCCGCTCCACCGTGGGCACGATGACCGAGCTCAACGACCATCTGAAGCTCTTGTTCGCCCGCGCCGCCCAACTTTTTGACAGCGCTACCGCCCAGCCGGTGCGCCACGACACACCCGAGACGATTTATACCGACATCCAGGCCCGTGCCCAAGTCTTGGCCAACGCCGGTTGCTACGAAGGAGTCCAAGGTTCAGACGATGTGCGACTTGCCATCACCTTCCCGGTGGAGCTGCCTGCCAGTGCCACCCCCGACGAGGTGGAACAATGGCTCTCGGTCAGCGGCTTCACCAAGGTGCAGGCGCAGCGTGATGTGGAGCAGCGCAAGCTGCTCGACGTGGTGGCCGACCGTTTCCGACTGGGCGCTGCCGAGCGCGCCCGGGTGTTGGAGGCGATTGAGGTGGCCCTCAAACACGGCGCGGGTCGCCTCAGTGTTTATGTATTAAATCAGCCTCTAGCCCTTACAGATAAAGGGCAGATAGCTACTGATTCAGTAGAAGATGCGGCGCCCGAGATCTGGCGTTTTTCCACTGGCTTGCATTGCCCGGACAGCAACCTGCGTTACACCGAGCCGATTGCCTCGATGTTTTCGTTCAACTCGGCGGTTGGCGCCTGTGACAGCTGCCGCGGTTTCGGCCGGGTCATCGGGGTTGACTATGGCCTGGTCATCCCGAACGACAAACTGACCTTGCGCTCTGGCGCCATCAAACCGTTCCAGACCCCGGCCTGGGCCGAATGCCAGGACGACCTGATGCGCCATGCTGAAATCCACGGCATCCCCCGCGACACCGCCTGGAACAAACTCAGCCCGGAGCAACAGCACTGGGTGATCCATGGTGAACCCGGTTACCGCGACGGCCAGTGGAACAAGAAGTGGTTTGGCGTCAAACGCTTTTTTGAGTACCTGGAAACCAAGGCCTACAAGATGCACATCCGGGTGCTGCTGTCCAAGTACCGCAGCTACACCGAATGCCCCACCTGCACCGGCGCTCGGCTCAAAACCGAGAGCCTGCTCTGGCGCATCGGCAGCAAAGCGCAGGCCGACGCGGTGCTGGAACCCGCCAAGCGTTTTCTGCCTGCCGGTGTGGCATGGTCACGCGCGCAGTTGGAGGCCTTGCCGGGCCTGTGCCTGCATGACCTGATGCTGCTGCCCATTGACCGGCTGCGCCGCTTTTTTGACAGCATGAAGTTGGCTCAGGTGAGCGCAGGCGCTGGCAACGAGGCCGATGCCAAAACACTCAAGCTGTTGCTCGAAGAAATCTGCACCCGCCTGCAATACCTGAGCGAAGTTGGCATTGGTTACCTGACGCTGGACCGCCAGAGCCGCACGCTCAGTGGTGGTGAGGTGCAGCGCATCAACCTGACCACCGCACTCGGCACCTCGCTGGTGAACACTTTGTTTGTGCTCGACGAACCCAGCATTGGCCTGCACCCGCGCGACATGCACCGAATCATCGTGGCCATGCAGCGCCTGCGTGACGCGGGCAACACCCTGGTGGTGGTGGAGCACGACCCGGCGGTGATGTTTGCCGCCGATCGCATGATCGACATGGGCCCCGGCCCTGGTCAGCAAGGCGGCCAGATTGTGTTTGACGGCAGCACAGCCGATTTGCGCAATGCTGACACCCTGACCGGCGCGTATCTGGGTGGGCGCAAACAGGTTGGCATGGGCTTCAAGCGGCTGGTGGCTGCCAACACACCGCGCCTGATTCTGGAAGGCGCGTCGGACCACAACCTCAAAAACGTCTCGGTCGAGATACCGCTGCAGCGCCTGGTGTGTATCACTGGCGTGTCTGGCTCGGGCAAATCCACGTTGATCCAGGACACCCTGGCCCCGGCCCTGTTGCGCCACTTTGGCAAAGCCACAGACACACCGGGCGCCTTCGAGCGTCTGCTGGGTGCCGAGCAGCTCAGTGACGTGGTGTTTGTCGATCAGTCACCGATTGGCAAAACCGCGCGCTCGAACCCGGTGAGCTACGTTGGCGCCTGGGACACCATTCGCGAGATTTTTGCCAATGCGCCGCTGGCGCAGCAACGCGGCTACACCGCCACCAAGTTCAGTTTCAACAACGGCGACGGGCGCTGCCCGACCTGCGGCGGCTCGGGTTTTGAGCATGTGGAGATGCAGTTTCTGAGCGACGTGTACCTGCGTTGCCCGGACTGCGACGGCAAACGGTATCGCCCGGAAATTCTGGAGATCACCATCGAGCGTGGTGGGCGTGTTGTTAATGTGGCCGATGTGCTGGATCTGACGGTGAGTGAAGCCGCAGCCTTGTTCAAGGACGACCGTGAGGTGATCCGCGCCTTGCAACCTATCGTGGATGTGGGTCTGGAATATGTGAAGCTCGGCCAGCCTGTGCCCACGCTCAGTGGCGGCGAAGCCCAGCGTCTGAAACTGGCGGGTTTCCTGGCCGACGCCAGCAAAAGCAGCAGCGCCAGCCGCCAGGCCCTGGCGCGCAAAGGGGTGTTGTTCATGTTTGACGAGCCCACCACTGGGCTGCATTTTGACGACATCGCCAAGTTGATGCGGGCGCTACGCAAGTTGCTCGACGCGGGGCACTCGCTGTTGGTGATTGAGCACAACCTGGATGTGATTCGCGCCTCGGACTGGTTGATCGACCTGGGCCCCGAGGGGGGCGACGCTGGGGGCGAGGTTGTTGCCTTTGGCACGCCTGAGGATGTGATGCTGCATGCCACGTCCCATACCGGCCTGGCGCTGCGTGAGTACGCGGCGCAGATGGGGGTGGTGCATGAGGTGGCTGAGGCCTCTGCGAAGTATTTGTCTGTGGTGCGCGCTGCTGCGAGTGGGCTTGCGCCGGGCTCCTCAGACGTCAGCTTCGCTGCCTCGACATCGTCGCTCGGCGCAAGCCCACTCACAGCGACGTTAAAGGTTGGCGCGGGGCAAAACCTGGGGCACGATGCGATTCAAATCATCAACGCGCGTGAGCACAACCTCAAGGGGCTGAGTGTGAACATCCCGCGTGGTCAGTTCACGGTGGTCACCGGGGTCAGCGGTTCGGGCAAATCGACGCTGGCGTTTGATATTTTGTTCAACGAAGGCCAGCGCCGTTATCTGGAAAGCCTGAACGCCTATGCGCGCAGCATCGTGCAGCCAGCCGGGCGACCTGAGGTGGACGCGGTCTACGGCATCCCGCCTACGGTGGCGATTGAGCAGCGTTTGAGCCGTGGCGGGCGCAAGTCCACGGTGGGCACCACCACCGAGGTTTGGCACTTTTTGCGGCTGCTGTTTGTCAAGCTTGGCACCCAGCACTGCATCCACGATGGCACGCCGGTGGCACCGCAAACGCCTGAGAGCATTGCCGCTCAGCTGATGAAAACCTATCGCGGCCAGCACATTGGCCTGCTGGCGCCTCTGGTGATGAACCGCAAAGGCGTCTACACCGAGCTGGCTGACTGGGCGCGCCCGCGTGGTTTCACCCATTTGCGGGTCGATGGCAACTTTTTACCAACCACGGCCTTCCCGCGCCTGGACCGCTTCAAGGAACACACCATCGAGTTGCCGGTGTTCAGCCTGGACGTGACGCCTGAGAACGAAACTACGTTGCGCCAAGCCCTGGCCGATGCTTTGCAGCACGGCAAGGGTGTCTTGCATGTTTTGTCCGATCTGGATGGCCTGTCCGAGGCGATGCAGGCGGGCACATCCACAGCGGGTATTGGCCGTTTGAGCGTGTTTTCCACCCTGCGAGCCTGCCCGGTGTGTGCCACCAGTTACGCCGAGCTGGACCCGCGCCTGTTCAGTTACAACAGCAAACACGGCTGGTGCCCGGACTGTGTGGGCACCGGTCTCAAACTCAGCCGCGAGCAGCGCAAGGTGTTTGACGACTCGGTGCGCGACGACGAAACCAAGGGCCGCGAGCAGACCTTTGTCGAGGCCGATGTGGAAGACCTGGTGGATGTGGTCTGCCCCAGCTGCAATGGCACCCGGCTGAATGCCACCGCGCGCGCCGTCAAGTTTGGCCTGCAACTGGCCAGCGAGGGCACAGCCAGCGCAGCGGCTAAAACCGCCATCGACGGTATTGGCATCACCGAGCTGGCGCGCCTGAGCGTGAGTGACATGCGCGCGTGGGTCGAAACTTTGCAGGTGTTGGGTCGCATGAGCCAGCGCGAGACCGAGATCGCGCGCGATCTGGTGCCCGAGATTCTGGGGCGCCTCAAGTTTCTGGAGCAGGTGGGTCTGGGTTATTTGACGCTGGACCGCGGCGCGCCCACGCTGAGCGGCGGCGAGGCGCAGCGCATCCGGCTGGCGGCGCAGCTCGGCAGCAACTTGCAGGGTGTCTGTTATGTGTTGGACGAGCCGACCATTGGCCTGCATGCGCGTGACAACCAGATTTTGCTGGGTGCTTTGCAAACGCTCAGCGATCAGGGCAACACCCTGGTGGTGGTCGAGCATGACGAGGACACCATTCGCCACGCTGACCACATCATCGACATCGGCCCAAGTGCCGGCAAACGCGGCGGGCGGCTGGTGGCCGAAGGCTCGGTGGCGGACATTCAGGACGCCGCCGAGTCGCAGACCGGGCGTTACCTGTTGCACGCCATGCGTCATCCGGTGCAGGCGCGGCGGGTGGTGTCGCCCCTCACCCCAACCCTCTCCCCACAGGGGCGAGGGAGTGATGGCCCGGATTCCTTACCGCAGGAGCCGGTGACGACGGCTGTACCCCCTCTCCCTCAGGGAGAGGGCGGGGGTGAGGGCTTGGCGACTGCGCTGGCCACGGTGGCCGGGGACAGCCAGTTTGTGTTTGTACCTGCGCCTAAGAAAACGAAGACGGCCAAACGGTTGCCGGTGGACCCGAACGTGGTTGAGCCCTACAGCCAGCACTGGATCACCGTGACCGGCGCGCATTTGCACAACCTGCAAAACGTGACCGTTCAGGTGCCCCTCAAACGCTTGGTCGCGGTGACCGGTGTGTCGGGTTCCGGCAAGTCCACGCTGGCGCGGGACGTGTTGCTGGCCAACGTTCAAACTGCTGTACACAAACGCAGCACCAAAGCTGGTCGGGACGCGTTGGAAGCGGGTGAAACCATCGCCTGGACCGGTTGCGACAGTGTCAGCGGCTTCGAGGCGGTGGACCGTGTGCTCGAAGTCGACCAGACGCCCATTGGCAAAACACCGCGCTCTTGCCCGGCCACCTACATCGGTTTCTGGGACACCATCCGCAAACTCTTTGCCGACACGCTGGAGGCCAAGGCACGCGGTTACGCGGCCAACCGCTTTAGCTTTAACACCGGCGAGGGCCGTTGCCCAAGCTGTGAAGGCCAGGGCATCCGCACCATTGCCATGAGCTTCTTGCCCGATGTGAAGGTGCTGTGTGAAACCTGCAAGGGCGCGCGCTTCAACCCCGAAACCCAGGCAGTCACCTGGCGCGGCAAAAACATTGGCGACGTGTTGCGGATGGAAGTGGACGAGGCGGTGGACTTCTTCGCCGCCATGCCGGTCATCGCGCACCCGCTGCAGTTGCTCAAGGATGTGGGCCTGGGTTACCTGACGCTGGGCCAGCCGTCACCGACGCTCAGCGGTGGTGAGGCGCAGCGCATCAAACTCGTCACCGAGCTGTCCAAGGTGCGCGACGACATCACCCGACGCGGCCAGAAAGCGCCGCATACCCTGTATGTGCTGGACGAACCCACGGTGGGCCTGCACATGGCGGA
Source organism: Rhodoferax sp. U11-2br (assembly GCF_018619435.1). Taxonomy (GTDB): domain Bacteria; phylum Pseudomonadota; class Gammaproteobacteria; order Burkholderiales; family Burkholderiaceae_C; genus Rhodoferax. The sequence continues at coordinate 64,797 of NZ_JAHFZF010000024.1, forward strand.
TGTGGAGAAACTCATCAAGGTCTTGCACCGCCTGGTTGACGGCGGCCACAGCGTGGTGGTGATTGAACACGACCTGGACGTGATTGCCGAGGCCGATTGGGTGATTGACCTGGGGCCGGACGGTGGCACCGCCGGTGGCCAGGTGGTGGCTGCGGCGCCGCCCGAAGATGTGGTCAAACTCGGCACCCACACCGGGTTGGCACTCACAGCGGTGTTGGCGCGGTGAGATACTGCGCCAGTTCGATGCGGATCGCAGATTGATAAAACTGCGGTCTAGCCCTCGTATGTATTGACTGTATGGCTATGAAAATAGCAGCAACTGCATTGTTCCCATGACCCGTCCCCGTTACCTCCCCGACAACTTCACCCTAGCCTTGTTGTGCACCGTTTGCCTGGCCAGTTTCCTGCCTGTGCAAGGCCGTGCTGCGCAGGGTTTTGAGTGGCTCACCACTGCGGCGATTGCGTTGCTGTTCTTCTTGCACGGGGCCAAGTTGTCGCGTGCGGCGGTGGTGGCGGGTATGAGCCACTGGCGGCTGCATCTGCTGGTGTTTGGCTGCACCTTTATGCTGTTTCCCATCTTCGGGCTGGTTCTCAAGCCTTTGTTTGGCATCGTGCTGACGCCGGACCTGGCGGTGGGCATGTTGTTTTTGTGCACCCTGCCTGCCACCGTGCAGTCGTCGATTGCGTTCACCGCCATGGCGCGCGGCAATGTGGCCGCCGCCGTGTGCAGTGCCTCGGCGTCCAGCCTGCTCGGGGTGTTTATCACGCCGCTGCTGGTGGGCTCCCTGGTGGTGTCGGGCGGTGTGTCCGGGGCGAGTGATCTGGACGCAGTGGGGCGCATCATGCTGCAACTGATGTTGCCTTTTGTGCTGGGGCAGCTGTTGCAACCCTGGATTGGCGACTTTGTGCGGCGCCATGCCAGCGGCCTGAAACTGGTCGACCAGGGCTCTATCCTGTTGGTGGTTTACACCGCTTTCAGCGCGGCGGTGATCGAAGGTTTGTGGAAGCAGGTGCCGCTGTCGATGTTGCTCAGCCTGGTGGTGGCCTGTTGCCTGTTGCTGGCCCTGTCCTTGATGAGCACCACCTGGGCCAGCCGCGCCTTGGGCTTCAACAAAGAGGACGAGGTCGCCATCGTGTTTTGCGGCTCCAAAAAAAGCCTAGCCAGCGGTGTACCCATGGCCAAGGTCCTGTTCGCCGCCCACACCGTGGGGGTGATGCTGCTGCCGGTGATGCTGTTTCACCAGATCCAGCTGATGGTGTGTGCGGTGCTGGCGCAGCGTTACGCCAAGAGGGGCGGCTAAGTCCAGCCCAATAACCACCGGTATGAGGTGGCTGTTGCTATAAAAGACAAAGCTGCAAGTGGATGCAGCATAAGGGCTGCAGCCCGGTTCTTCTTGTGACCTAGAATGTAAACACAGGAGGAAGCCGGGGCATGACGCCACAGCAGAAAGCCAGAGTCAGCATCGACACGCTGCTAGCTGCGGCAGGCTGGCACGTCTGCAATGTCTCCAGCGCCAACCTCCGTGCCGCCACTGGCGTGGCCATTCACGAATTCCCTCTGAACCACGGCTTTGGTTTTGTCGACTACCGGCTGTATGTCAACGGCAAAGCCTGCGGTGTGATCGAAGCCAAGAAAGAGGGCGCAACCCTCAGCGGTGTAGAACTGCAAAGCAGCCGCTACGCCCAGGGCTTGTCCGATAACCTTCCCGCCTGTCGGAGGCCCTTGCCATTCCTATGGGAGTCCTTCGAGGTTGAAAAGCGCTTAGTCGTTCCTGTTTCTCTAATGGCGGATCAGCTCCGAGGCGTTGCAAAAGTCGACCGACACATGTTCCTCATCTGCGAAATCGAAACTGAGTTCGACGCCAACCGCCAACGCGCACAGGTACTGCGGCAGGCGACGTTTGCAAAAGTTATTTCAAACTATTAAGAAGAAAAAAGGGAGCACAAATGCCACTGGAGAACATACGCGTCAAGAATTTCAGATCGTTGCGCGACGTACCATTTGATGCGAAGGATTTGACTGTTTTTGTTGGCTGCAATGACGAAGGAAAGTCCAATCTATTGCGGGCTCTAGACCTATTCTTCAATGGTGACCGGCGAGATGGCTATGTGCTGAATTGGCAGCGCGATTTTTGTGCATTCACAAAGACACCGAAGAATAAAGCACCACAGATTGAAATAACACTGACATTCAAGTTGCCGGGTACCTTCAATCTGGGTGAGTCTGTCTTGTGGAAACGCGTCTGGCGGCAGGAGGGTATCTATAAAGACGAGATTCGTCTTGTATCTGGCAAAGAGTTGCCTAGCAGATCAAAGGCATATTCATTTTTGAAAGCTATTCGGTATGACTATGTTCCTGCTATCAAAGGGCCTGAATACTTCGAACGCATTTTGTCTGCGGTGTATGACATGTTAGATGCGACTGTTCGCAATGACATTCGGACCGCGGCGGCTGGCTTTACAACCGAAATTCAGAGACATACAAAGGGAATATTGGCCGACTTGGAAGCACAGTTGGGCTTAAAGTCAGAGATCGAGTTGCCCACTGATTTGCGTCAACTTTTTTCGGAGCTTGAATTTCGTTCTGAGGTTGGCGGGCACCGGGTGGGGTTGTCACAACGAGGGGATGGCGTAAAGGTTCGTCACATTCCTGTGATATTGCGTTGGCTTGCCGATCAAGCGAACCATCTTTCAGCACCTGGCAAACCACGGGTGGTCACCATTTGGGGTTATGAAGAACCTGAAAATAACCTGGAGACTCGGAAGTGTTTTGAGTTGGCTGAGTTCTTCATTGCGAATAGTTCGTCAGTTCAAACGTTTCTAACGACCCATTCACCGGTTTTTTATTCTGTATTTACTGGTGGACGTGATGATGTCAATGTACTTGAAGTGCAACTTGATCCGGTTACAGGTACTGCGCTGACTGCCCGTGCAATCGGGGTGCCGAGCGACATTGATGCTCTCCACTCATCCATTGGCTTTCTCGATCTTTTGGAGCCACACGTCCGCGATTGGAAGCGACGTGTTGATCAGCTTGAAAATCGTCTAGAAGAGGGTTTGGATTTAACTCATCCTACTATTTTTGTTGAAGGTCCAACGGACAAGATCATCCTCAGAGCAACTCTTAGGCGATTTTTCCCAACATGCGGAGATGTGCGAATACTGTGTGCCACAAACAATGGTGGGGGGCATCCCTGGGTAAAAGATAGCCTGATTGCTTGGCACCATCGTCGTGGCCCCCAGAAAGCAGTTGGTCTTTTTGATGGTGACGCTGCTGCACAGGAGTCCTTGGACGAGTTTGTTGAGATCGTCGAATCCCGGACTAAAAGCGTGCATCGCGCTTTGCAACTTCGGTTGAAGCCGGCAGGTGTTTCGTTGGATATTGTTAAGGCAAGGCTGAACGTTCCTGTCGCTATTGAAGAAGTTTGTCCCCGTGAATGTTGGGTGAAGGCCAAATCTGAGGGGTGGCTTGAAGCTCGTCCAAATCTCAATACGCTGTACAAATTTGAAGAAACGGAAGTGACTTTTAGGAATTGGATGAAAGACCGACTACCAGACGATGAGTTGCGCACGATAGCAACAATGCGCGTCGCGACGTATTACAAGGAAAAGTTCGCAAAACATGTCGTGGGCAGGATCAATGACTCAAATTGTCAGTTTGACTTTGAGCCGCTTCGAGCATTGTTGGAGTCGTTATTAAAAAAAATTGATTTGTATGAGCTGGCTTGAATACTTGGTTTGATTGTTACGCAATGACTTCAACCCCTTTCTACCTCCGCATCTTTGTCGCCGACGGTGACTCCGACGGTCTGCGCATCGTCGACAAGTCCAACTGGATCGACAAGGCGCTGGTGTTCCCGCGTGCGCTGCTGCCGCAGGTCAAGACCCGGCCCGAGTTGGCGCAGACCGGGTTGGATCTGCCAAAGAGTTTTTGGACCTCGCCATCGGTTTCAGCTCCGAAACGGTTCTTATGCTTATCACATCTGAATCCGGATATCTGAAAAAATCCAATGTAAATCAACTACTTGTTAACACATGGCTACAAAGCACTGGATTCCTGCGGCGCTGAGCGGCTTGGCCGAAAGCCTGGCTCCAGTGCCGCACGAGATCAACGAAATCGATTGGAAAGCCCGGCTTTCAGACAACAGTGCACGGCTGGCTGAACACTTGATGGCCTTTGCCAACCACCCTGGTGGTGGCACGCTGGTGTTTGGGGTAGATGATGATGGTGTTGCGCATGGCATCACGGCTGAAGATATCGCTACGGTGGTGGGTACTTTGACCAACTTGGGGCGTGATGCGGTGGAGCCACCCTTAGCACTGGACCACGCAGCGGTCGAGTTTGGCGACAGCAATGTGTTGTTGGTTCGCGTGCCAGAGCAGTCTGTCAAACCAGTGCATCGCCGAGGCAGGTCGATTGAGGAAACGTGGATTCGCTCTGGCGGCACCACGCGCAAGGCGTCGCGCCAAGAAGTTGGCGCACTGATGCTGCATAGCTCGACACCCCGATGGGAAGACTTGCGCGCTTCGCCCTTGGTGTCGCTGGCCGATGTGCAGCGCATGCTGGACTTAGAGGCCATTGCCAAGCTGTTGCAGCGCCCATTGCCCGAGGATGAGCAAGACCTTGTGCGGTGGCTTGTGGATGAGAACATGATCTTGCCTGAGGGACGTGGCTGCTATGTCACGAACTTTGGTGCGATTGCTGCGGCACGCAAGCTTGGTGATTTTCCGCCGCTGGATCGCAAAGGTATTCGGCTTATTCGTTACCGGGGTACCAATAAGGTCAACACGATTGACGAGTTGCCGGGGCAGCGTGGCTATGCGGTGGGTTTTGAGGGGCTGGTGACGCACTTGAGACGTGTGTTGCCGCACTCAGAGGTGATTCAGCAATCGCTACGGACAGAGGTTTCGCTTTATCCCGAGATCGCCTTACGCGAACTGATTGCCAACGCACTGATTCATCAGGATTTTTCTGTGAGCGGTGCGGGGCCAATGGTCGAGATATACGATGACCGTATCGAGGTAACTAACCCCGGCATGTTGTTGCCCAGCAAGAAACCAGACCGGCTGATTGGTACGACGCCAGAGTCGCGCAATGAGAAGTTGGCCTCCTCATTCCGCAGATTTCGCATTTGTGAGGAGAGAGGTACTGGTTTTCAAAAGGTTATTAGTGCCATTGAGTTGTTTGGATTGCCACCTTTGTTGCTTGCCCCACATGAAAACGCTTTTCGCGTGACCATTGGCGCCCCTCGGAAGTTTGCAGACATGGCAATTCAAGAGCGCATTGAAGCGTGTTATCAGCATGCGGTGTTGCAGTACCTCTCCAGCCAACCCTTGACGAACACTACGCTGCGCGAGCGGTTCAAGCTGCACGACAAACACCGCAACCAAATTACAAATCTGATTAGCGATGCAGTGGATGCCGGGCGTATCAAACGCAAAGATGTTGGTAGCGGGAAGAAGTTTGCTGAATATGTGCCGTATTGGGTTTGAACTTCACACCATGAACACCACCCCCTTTTCCCTCCGCATCTTCGTCGCCGACGGCGACCCCGATGGCCTGCGCATCGTCGACAAGTCCAACTGGATCGGCAAGGCGCTGGTGTTCCCGCGTGCGCTGCTGCCGCAGGTCAAGGCCCGGCCCGAGCTGGCGCAGACCGGGGTTTACCTGCTGCTGGGGCCGCGCCCGGATGGTGAGGGCGACATGCTCTACGTGGGCGAGGGCGACCCCATCCTTCCGCGTTTGCAAGAGCACCAAGCCAAAAAGGATTTCTGGACCCGCGCCATCGGTTTCACCACGACCACGGCGGGGCAGCTCAACAAGGCGCATGTGCAGTTTCTGGAGTCGCGCCTTATCACCCTGGCCCGCGCCGCCAAACGCATGCCGCTGGACAACGCCAATACGCCCGCCGAGCCGTCCCTGAGCGAGGCCGACCGGGCCGATATGGAAGTCTTCCTGGGCCACATGCTGGGCATGTTGCCGGTGCTGGGCGTGCATGCGTTTGAAAAGGCGCAACGTGCAGTTGCCTATCTGCCCACTGCCGTCATTCCGCCCGCCGAGGTTGTGCCCGTTTTTTTAGCTTCACAAGCGACAGTAACGTCAGCGGGCGTTGAGCTAGTTTGCAGCAGCAAAAGCTATGAGGCCCACGGCAGTGATACAGCGCAAGGCTTTTTGGTATTTGCGGGTTCGACCGCGACGGCAGATGTTGGCACCTCGCTTTCCTGGAACCAGCGGAAACTTCGCGATGACTTGTTGAAAAACGATGTTCTGAAGGCCGATGGAACGGTGCTTCGTTTCACGCAGGACTATCTCTTTTCCTCTCCAAGCATTGCAGCCAGCTTGATTCATGGCCGAAGCTCCAATGGCCGTATCGAGTGGAAGGATGCGAACGGGCGCACGCTGAAGGTATTGCAAGAGGTTGAGGCAGGTCAGTAGTTTTGCTTCACTTGTCATAGCTGTTTGTTCAACAGCAAAGAGGGCTAGAGCCCAATTTCTTCAAGGAGGGGGAGCATGAAAGAGCTGCACGTGCTGCTGGACTATGAAAACGTCCAGCCGTCTCTGGAGGCGCTGGCCAAGCTGGCGCCGGGTTTCACCGATGTGTGGCTGTTCCATGGCCCCAACGAGTCCAAGAAGGCGCAGGCCATTGCTGCTAGCCATGCTCGCGTGACGCTGGTGCCCCATTCAGGGAAGGGCAAGAATGCGCTGGATTTCCATTTGTCGTTCTACCTGGGTTATGTGGCGGCCAAGCACCCGGATGCTGAGCTGGTGGTGGTTGCCAATGACCGCGGCTACGACCCCATGCTGGCCCACGCCCGCATGCTTGAGTTCCGCGCCCGTCGTGTTGGCTACAAGGTGCCTGTGGCCAAGAAAACTGCAGTGGTGAAACCCGCTACGCCAGCAGCCGTGCCTGTGGTGGCCAAGAAGGCGGTCGCCAAGAAAGCCGTGGCGAAAAAGGCGGCGACAAAGCAGGTGGTACCCAAGCCGACGGCGCCCGCCAAAGCTGCCGCTGCCAAAAAGACACCCGCCGCCAAGAAAGCGCCTGTAGCCAAGAAGGCGGCGACGAAGAAAGTAGCGGCACCCAAGCCAGCCAAAGCAGCACAACCGGCCAAAACACCCAAGGCTGTAGCTGTGCCCCCGGCAACCCCCGAAGCCAAGACCCTGGCCAGAATTCAACAAAGCTTGCTCAAGATGGGTAGCAAAGCACCACACAAGGTAAAGCCGTTTTTGCGGCATGTGGGCGCGCTGCTGGGCAAAGACAGTACCACCGAGCAGATAGATGCGATGGTGGCCAAACTGGAGGCTGCGGGCACAGTGTGGTTCATCGGGGATGAGGTGGTTTACGGCCACAGATAGTCGTGCTGGCCGTTGGAGTTCGTAATTGGCGATTTCAAGTTTGATAGCTACTTGACCAATGAATGCATACGCAGAAGGCCACTTCCATTCATCAATTGCTTTTGTTTGACATTTCGTTTACATTCAATATTCGCGATTCACGAATATTGAATGTAAATGCAGCTCAAGCCCCAAGACTTCCTGGTAGCCCTCAAGCTCGTAGCTTGGGGCGATCAGCGCTGGACGTATGCGCGGCTGGCGCTGGAGCTAGGTATCAGCGTCTCAGAGGCGCACGCCTGCATCAAGCGCGGGCTGCAGGCGGGGCTGCTGTTGCCTAACCGTGAGCCGCCGCCACAGCCAGCTGATGTGGGGCGCAGTACAACGCCAGGTGTGCAAGAACCAGCCGCCATATACCGGGTCACTCGCAAACGGGCGCGCCGCTCGGCCTTGCCAGACAGCGATGCACCTGCCGACAACGCAGTGCGCCCACATGCGCACAACCTGGCAGAGTTTGCCTTGCACGGGGCCAAATATGCCTTCCCGGCGGTGAAGCTGCCGCTGGTGGTTGGTGTGCCCACCAGCCACAGCGCGCCAGCGTTTGCCGACGTGTTTGCACCAGGCAGCATAGACTTTGTGTGGCCGCACCCCAATGGCACCGTGCGCGGTGTCGGGCTTGAGCCCTTGCACCCGTCGGTGCCTTTTGCCGCTATGCAAGACGCCAAACTGTATGAAATGCTGGCTCTGTTCGACGCGCTACGAGTGGGCAAGGCGCGTGAACGAGGCATGGCCCTGGTGCGGCTGCAGGCACTGATCGACCCAGACACGCCCCAGCCAGCGAAGGGGCCGATGTATGGCTAATCCGAACCTGGGCTTGCTGACGGGCATGGCCAGGGCTATGGGGCCGTTGTGCGACCAGGTCGTGTTTGTGGGAGGCTGTGCCACAGGCCTGCTGATAGACAACGCAGACCTGATGGACGTGCGCCCAACGGAAGATGTGGACGCCATTGTGGAAGTGGCTTCCTTGGCCGCATACCACCGACTGGCAGAGCAACTGATGCAGCGAGGCTTCCAGCAAACCATGGCTGACAACACGCCGCCGTTTCGCTGGTACTGGAACCGCTTGCAGCTGGACTTGGTGCCCCTGGACGAAAAGGTGCTGGGCTTTGCCAATCCTTGGTACCGCGTTGGTTTTGAGAATGCCGTGTCGGTGGAGCTGGCGGGCGGATTGCTTTTGCGGCATTTGTCTGCGCCGCACTTTTTGGCAACCAAGTTCGAAGCCTTCAAAGACCGCGGCCAAAATGACGTGTATCTGAGCCATGACCTGGAAGACATCATGACGGTGATGGAGGGGCGCGCCGCAGTGGTGCAGGAAATGATCGCGGCCGACGCAGCCATACGCCAACATGTTGGGCAAGCGGTAGCTGCGTTATTGGATATGCCCGCCTTCCACAATGCGCTGCCAGGCTTGCTGAGCGACCCGGAGCGCGAGCAGACCGTTAAAGCACGGTTGATGCAGATGACACAGTTGAAAAACCAATGAACACCACTACCAACTCCTTTGACCTGCTTGGACATCTTCTGATTCAAGGACGCGTCATTGGCTGAACGCGCGATGGATCTAGCCACTGCGGCGGGACCAGATCTGCGTCTAGATACCAACCACTTCATTTGAAAGAACACCCAATGTTGACCTATTACAACCATTTGCACAGCCAGCACCAAGGCAAGCTTGAGATGTTTCGCGGCCAGTTGGTGCCGTGTTTTGAGGTGCCCGCACGCGTGGACCATGTGCTGGCGGAATTGAAGGCGCGCAAGCTTGGCACCATCCTGCCGCCCGAGCCGTTTGACGACAGCGCGCTCAAGGGCGTGCACAGCCAGCGTTACCTGGATTTTCTCGCCAGTGCCTGGGACGAGTGGGTCGCGCTGGACCCGGCCAATGCCCAGCGCGACGCCTTGCCCTCGGTGTGGCCGGTGCGCAGCCTGCGCTCAGATGTTTTGCCTGCCAACTTTGCCGCCCGCATGGGCCTGTTTTCGATGGATGCTGGCACGCCGCTGACCGAAGGCACCTGGGATGCTGCCCGCGCCGGGGCCGACTGTGCCTTGAGCGCGGCGCTGGCGGTGGCTGGGGGTGAGCGCGCGGCGTTTGCCCTGACGCGTCCACCCGGTCACCACGCTGGCGCCGACTTTTTTGGTGGCTACTGCTTTTTGAACAACGCCGCGCTGGCGGCTCAGGCCCTGCGTGATCAGGGGATTGAGCGCGTGGCGATTCTGGACATCGACTACCACCATGGCAACGGCACACAAGCCATCTTTTACGAGCGGTCTGACGTGTATTTCACCAGCATCCATGGTGACCCGCACACCGAGTACCCGTTTTACCTGGGGTATGCCGACGAGTTGGGCGCGGGTGCCGGGCTGGGCTTCAACCGCAACTGGCCGCTGCCGCGTGGCACCGGCTTTGAGGTCTGGCGGGCCACTTTGCAGCAGGCCTTGGCGTGCATTGCCGAGTTCGGCGCGCAGGCGCTGGTGGTGTCGCTGGGCATGGACACCTTTGTGGGTGACCCGATTTCGGGCTTCTCACTGCAGAGTGCCGACTACCTGCAGGTTGGTGAGGATTTGGCCAAAGCGGGCTTGCCCACGGTGTTTGTGTTTGAGGGCGGTTACGCGGTGGCCGAGGTGGGCACCAACGCGGTCAATGTGCTGCAAGGCTTTGATTAGACCGCCAGTCATCCATAACCATAGCGCCAAGCCCTTTAGATATAAGGGATGGAGGCTGATTTAGCTCTGAATCCAGGGCGGGGTGGGGCGTTCGTCAGCCGGGTGCTGATGAGGGCCGGGGCAAAACCACGGTGGCCACCAGGCCACCGCTGGCCCCGTTCTTGAGCTGCACCTCGCCGTGCAGGCGGCGCGCGATGTCGTTGGCAATCGACAGCCCCAAGCCAACTCCGCCGCTGTGGCGATTGCGGGAGCCTTCGGCGCGGAAGAAGGGTGTCAGTGCCCGGTTCAGGTCGGCCGCGGCCATGCCGGGGCCGGGGTCGCTGACCTCGATACACAGCTGGCCCGCCTCTTCAAAACTGCGCACCCGGGCCGAGCCACCGTAACGCACCGCGTTGTCGACGATGTTGCTGATGCAGCGGCGCAGCGCCTGCGCCTGGGTCAGCAGCGGCGCCACCGGGCTGGACAGCTCCGGCTCAACCAGGGTCACCGGGTGGCCCCAAGACTGGTAGTCGTCGACCAAGCTGCTCAGCAAGGAACCCACATCGAGCAACACCATCGGTTCCCCCGAGGCCACACCGCGCAGGTGGTCCAGCGTGGCGGTGATCATGGTGTTCATCTCGGTGATGTCGCGCTGGAAACACAGGCGTTGTTCGCTGTCCTGCAGGCTCTCGGCGCGCAGCGCCATACGCGTCAGCGGGGTGCGCAGGTCGTGTGAGACGGCGGCCACAAAGCTGTCGCGTTCGCTCAGTTGCTGGCAGATCTGGGCCTGCATCTGGTTGAAGACGCGGGTGGCTGCACGGCACTCGTCGCTGCCTTGTTCCACCAGTGGCGCGCGGTGGATATCGCGTCCCAGCTCACGCGCGGCGTCGGCCAACTGGCGCACCGGCTGCGCCAGCCAGCGGGCGCCAATCCAGGCCGCCACCATCAGCGCCAGCAGCCGTATCCCGATGTCCAGCCACAGACCCAGATGCGTCAGGCTGGGAGCTTCTCCGGGGCGAGGGGGCGTCAGGCCCAAGTTGGGTCCGCTGAACGGGCTGAGTGGTGGTCCGGGGGGCGGGCTGTTGGGCATCGGGCCAAACAGGCTCGGGCCAACCTCAAACATCAACTTGATCGCCAGTGCGTGGCTGATCAACACCGCCACACACAGCAGCAGGGCCAGACGACCAAACAGAGTGCTCGGCACCAGCCGACGGGCCAGCCCGATCAGCCGAAGTTTCACGCGGTCTGACTCCGCTCAACCGGGGCGGTAAACAGGTAGCCGCGACCCCGGATGGTTTTGATCATGTCTGCCCCGTCGGGAGAGCCGGCCAGTTTCTGGCGCAGCCGTGACACCAGCAGGTCAATGCTGCGTTCCCCGGCACCGGCCACATGGCCATGGGCGAGTTCGATCAGTTGGTCACGGCTCAGCAAACGCCGAGGGGTGTGCAGGAAGCTGCACAGAAGCCGGAATTCAGCATTGGACAGAGCCACGGTGATGCCACTGGGGGCGTGCAGGCTGTGGTTCTCCGGGTTGAGCTTCCAGCCGTTGAAACAAATTACATGGCTACCGTCACGTCCCTTGGTGCTGTTGTGGGCATTGGCGCGGCGTAGCACCGACTGGATGCGGGCCACCAGCTCACGGGGCTCAAACGGCTTGGTGACATAGTCGTCAGCGCCGTTCTCCAGGCCCAGCACCCGGTCAAAATGGTCGGCGCGGGCGGTCAGCATGATCACCGGGATGGGTGAGTGTTGCCTGACTTCGCGTGTCAGGCTCAGGCCGTCGGTACCGGGCAACATCACATCCATCACGATCAGATCGATGCTGTGGCGCTCCAGCTGGCGGCGCATGCTGTCTGCATCACAGGCAACATGGGTCACAAAGCCATAGGGCACCAGATAATCGGCCAGCAGGCGATTGATATCTTCGTCGTCGTCGACAATCAGTACCTGAAATTTGGAAGTCATCTTGAAGGCATAAATAGGCTGATTGTAGGTTTGTCATTTGTAGCTATTTGTGCCGATGCCTCCCTGCGGGGCATTCTGGGTATGTATTGTGTTTTGTGTCCAAACGGATACACAGTAGACATATTCCATTCACATATTCATCCGGGTTCAGTCACGCAGTGCTGAGCGCAGTTCCGTGGCCTGGCCCAGCAGTTTCATTTTGAGCCCGGAATCGGCCGGCCGGTCGCCCAGCCAGATGTTGAGCAACGCCTTGTAAAACGCCATGTCGCGCAGCGGCGCGGTCAGCGGTTTGTTGTTGAGTTCCACCATCGTGCCGGTGCCGGGCACCCAGTCCAGCGTCAGGGTGTCGCCCTTGCGCAGGCCGTTGGACTGACGTTCAATGGCCTGACCCAAGCGCATCATGTTGTCCAGGATGTGCGCCGGTACCGAGGCGCTCTCGGTCACCGCATACTGGCGCAACTCGTCGTTGAATTCTGTGCCGCTGACATCGCGCAACATGGCAATCAACAGCCTTTTGGGACCATCTCCTTGCAACACCTCGCGGCTGGTTTCCTGGCGGTTGGGCAGGTACAGGCCCAGAGCGTAGACCTTGAAGATCATGCGCATGCTGATGCCCGCTCCGTTGAGTTTGAGGTTTTTGCCGGCCACCTGGACCGACTCCTCCAGCGCCACACCGTCCATCTGCAGCGCGGCCGTAGCAGGCAGGCTCGCGGCCAGCCAGGAGGCGGCGGCCAACGTGGTTTTGAGTACTGTCAACATGATTTGCTCCTGAAGCCACTACCAAATGGACTGGGTGACGTTGAGTACCTTTTGAAGCCAGGTACGTGAGGCAATCTCGGATGAGTCTCCCTGCGCCACCACTTCCAGGCGGGCATTGACCACGTCACTGGACTGGATGACATTGCCGTCCTTGATGTCGCGCGGGTCGACCACACCAGAAAAGCGCAAGGTGCTGCCGCCCCCATGCAGGGCAATGCTGCGTTCACCCGCCACCACCAGATTGCCATTGGCCAGCACATTGATCACGGAGGCGGCGAGTTGGCCGGTGAAACTGCTGTCGTTTTTGGAGGTGCCGTTGCCCTTGAAGGAGTTGCTGCCGGAGGCGGTGGCATCATGGTTGAAGATGCCAGCCAGGGGAGAATCCTCGCGAACGCCTGGGCCCTTGGACTTCAAGGCCGTTTCCCGACTGGCATCTGCCTTGATGGTGTCGCTGGCACTGAGTTTCTCCGAGATGTTCACCTTCACGGTGTCACCAATCGCGCGGGGTTTCTGTCGTCCGGTAAAGAGCGAGCCTGAACTGGCCTGAAACAGCGAGCCAGTGGTGACACGTTCCAGATTCGCCGGGCGGGCGATCGGCAGGGCCGACAGTGGCCCTGGTACGGTGGTGGTGGGCGGGCTGGAACAGCCCAGCAACAGGCTGCTCAGGCTGAGTACCGCCAGCAAAGGGCGGGC
>NZ_JAHFZF010000025.1 GCF_018619435.1 Rhodoferax sp. U11-2br
TTTCGGGGCACCGCGCAGGGTCTGATCAACATCTGCACCAGTATCGGCACCTTGTTGTCTGCCGCCGCGATTGGGGCTCTGGCCGACTTCAGTGGCCAGGGGGCAGAGGGCTTCAGTGTGGCTTATGAAGTGGTGGCTGTGCTGATGGCGGGCATGTTGTTGTTGGCACTGGGTTTGCGCAAAAACAGCGCAGCCCTCAAGCCCGCCAAGGTGTGAGTCAAGGCGTCGCCAGACGGCGCCTGGGGGGCGTTTTCAGCGCCCGATGGTGATGGGAATGCGCTGCCGTCCAAAATCACCACATGCCGCATCAAAGCGCCCGGCCAGGGGCGCACCACAGTCGGGGCAGCGTCCATCGGGTCTGAGCCGGTAAGACTTGATCTGGTACCAGTCGCGCACGATCAGCGGCGCCTGGCAAGCCTGACAAAACGTGGTGTCGCCCTCGACATGGTGCACATTGCCGGTATAGACATGGTGCAAACCGGTGTTGAGCGCAATGTGGCGAGCCCGCACCAGGGCGGCGGGTGGTGTGGCCGGCACGTGACGCATCTTGTGGTCAGGGTGGAAGGCTGAAAAATGCAGCGGCACGTCCGGCCCCAGTTCCTGCAACACCCAAGCCGACAGCGCGGCCAGTTCTTCGTCCGAGTCATTGTGGCCAGGTATCAAAAGTGTGGTTATCTCAAGCCATACCTGGGTTTCATGCTTCAAATAGAGGAGTGTGTCGAGCACCGGTTGCAGGTGTGAGCCGGTGAGCTGGATGTAAAAGTCGTCGCTGAACGCCTTCAGGTCAACATTGGCCGCATCGATCATGGCGTAAAAGTCGCGGCGCGGCTGCTCGTGCATGTAGCCTGCGGTCACCGCCACGGTTTGCACCCCGGCCGCATGGCAGGCATCGGCCACATCCATCGCGTATTCCGCAAAAATCACCGGGTCGTTGTAGGTGAAGGCCACACTTTTGAAGCCGTGCTGAACAGCGGCGCTGGCGATGGCCTCGGGCGAGGCGGGGTCCATCAGCCGGTCCATGTTGCGTGATTTGCTGATGTCCCAGTTCTGGCAGAACTTGCAGGCCAGGTTGCAGCCAGCCGTGCCAAACGACAACACGCTGCTACCCGGGTAAAAGTGGTTCAGCGGCTTTTTCTCGATCGGGTCGATGCAAAAGCCCGATGAGCGCCCGTAGGTGCTCAGGACCATCTGGTCCCCCTCGCGTTGGCGGACAAAACAGGCCCCGCGCTGGCCCTCGTGCAGCTTGCAGTCGCGCGGGCACAGGTCGCACTGCAGGCGCCCGTCGGGCAGGGTGTGCCAGTACCGTGCCGGGTAGCTGGGGCTGGACATCAGTCCCTCCTGTGGCGTGACGGCTCATGCCAGGACTGGACCGTGTAGCGTTGCAGGCGCACACCGGTATCCCAGAAGTTGGCAGGCAGACCGGCCTTGCGTTTGAGCTGTGCCATGAAGTCGCGGGCCTGCGGCAACTGCGCCCAGACCTGCGGCAAAAAGGTGCTGCGGTGGGGGCCAAACGCAAACACCACCCCGTCCACGCCCGGTCGCAACTGGGCCAACGCATCGACCTCATCTGCACACTGCATGGCTTGCATCGGTGACAACAACGAGACCTCGATGTCCGTGTGCGCCAGTTCGGCCAGGCTCAAGGGTGCGAAGCGGGTGTCTTGCAGGGCGGCAGCCACCGCATTGGCCTGCACATCGGCCCGCAGGCTGCGTCGCGCCTGTAATGAACCGACACAGCCGCGCAACTGCCCGTGCTGGGTCAGCGTGACAAAGCAGGCGCCTGGGTCGAGCAGCCCGGCGACATCGTCAACGGCGTCGACCGGTTGGCCCAGGGCGGTGGAGATGCTGGCGCGGGCCAGGTGCAGCAGGCTGTCTCCCAGGGCCTCGGAACAGCCGCACGGTGCGGGTTCAGTTTGCATGGTCCACCTCCATGAACGCCACGGCCGCATACCCCACCACACGCGCCATGTCGCCTGCGGTATCTCCCGAGTTGCACATCCCGAGCAAACGGGGCTGCAGGCCATGGTGCCGGGCCGCCAGCAGCAGGCCGTTGATGGATGTGCCGCCGCAGGCTTGCTGTTGGCTCAAGGGGCCATCCAGACGCAGGATGGCCTGCATGGTCTGGCTGTCGGCCTGTTGCGCGGCGCGATAGGGCAAAAAATGGGACAAATCGGAGCTGACAACCAGCAAGGTTTCCGGCCCACCCCACAACAGTTCCAGAACCTCGGCAACATCCTCGGCGCCGGCATGGCCCACCACCAGGGGCACCAGCTGGAAGTCATCCAGCACGGTTTGCAAAAAGGGCAGCTGCACTTCCAGGGCGTGTTCGTGGGCGTGGACTGAGCGACTAACCACCACTTGGGGCAGCTGCGCGAGTTGCGCCACCGCCGCCCGATCCATCTCCACCTGACCGAGCGGGGTGGCCAGGGCGTCGTCATCGGGCAGCGCCAGGCCGCGTACCGGTACCCGATGCGCCGGACCAAGCAGAACCACACGTCTGATGCTGTGCCGTGCGGGCGCCAGCCGGGCGTAGGCCAGCGCAGCGGTTGCGCCGGAGTAGATGTAGCCCGCGTGTGGCACGATGAGGGCTTTGGGCACCGGGCCAGCTGATCCGATGTGGGAGGGTACCTCTGCTAGCAAGGTGCTGACCTCATGCGCCAAGGCGGCGGCTTGGCCGGGGTAGAAACTGCCTGCGACGGCGGGCTGACGGACCGAGTTCATGAACGCACTCCCAGTGCAAGGACTGTCCTCACAGATCAGGCCATCTGGCCGGATATCAAGTGGCTTTGCGCCACACCCCCAGCACAATCACGGCGGCCAACGCCTGGACGGCCGCGATGGTCAGCACCGAGCCGCTCCAGCCCCAGGCTTCATAGGCCAGACCCGCACCCCAGGTGCCGACCGCCCCGCCCGCGTAATAACTCATGTAGTAGAGGCCAGTGGCCAGCGAGCGCCCCTCGGTCACGGTTTTGGCCAGGGTGCTGATGGTGGCTGACTGGCACAAAAAGACACCGCTGGAACACACCGCCAAGCCGATCACAATCACCGGCAGCGTTGGCACCAGCGTCATCAGCAAACCGCTGGCGGAGGTGGCCAAGGCCCACAACAGCGCTTTCATGAACCCCAGGCGCTCCAGATGGCGGCTGGTCATTGGAGTCACCAGCACACCCACCAGATAGACCGCAAACACATTGGCCAGCCCGGCCGACGACAGGTGAAACGGTGCCGCCGCCAGATGCAGGTTGACGTAGGTGAAGGTGCCCACCAGCGAGAACAACACACAGAATCCGACGGCGCAAGAGGCCATCAGTCGCTGGTTATGCAGATGCCGCCACAGGGTGGTGAACGCGCCCTTGACCTGACGGTTGGGCACAAAGTGGCGCGAGGCAGGCAGACGCCACCACACCAGCAGCGCACCCAACAAGGTCATGGCGGCCAGCACCACAAAGGCGCCGCGCCAGCCCAGCCAATGCCCGGCGTGCCCGGTGATAAAACGCCCACAAAAGCCACCCATCACCGTGCCGCCGACATAAATCGACATCATGCGTGCCAAACCACCACCGCGAAACTCTTCGCCAATGTAGGCAATCAGCACCACCACAATGCCGGGGATCGCCAGCCCCTGCAAGAAGCGCAAGCCAATCAGAGCGTTCAGGCTGTGTGTCAGCGGGATCAGCGCGGTAGGCAGCGTCAACGCAAACAGCGAGACACAGATCACATTGCGGCGCCCCAGGGCGTCTGAGAGCATGCCGATGAAGGGTGAGATCAGCCCCACGGCCAGCACCGTGGCGCCCACGGTCAGGCCGGCTTGCAGCGGTGAGGCGGCAAAGTCGCTCATCACCATCGGCAGCACGGCCTGGATGGCATAAACGTTCAGGAAGGCAAAAAAACCGATCAGCCAGACGATGGGCTGCGCGACCTGTTGACCGTCACCAAGGAAATACAGGCGCAGTGGGTGAAGTGACATGCGGAAATTTTAGACACCCGAGGTGCATAGGGTGCTGTTGTCGCCCCGCTATCATGCCGCGATGACTTTGAACGACTCAAGCGCCACACCCAAGCCTGTGGGCTGGCTGGCCACCCTGAAGGTGTATCTGGAACCGGCCTCGCTGCGTATGCTGCTGCTGGGCTTTTCGGCGGGTCTGCCGCTGCTGCTGGTGTTGGGCACTTTAAGTTTCTGGCTGCGTGAGGCGGGCATTGACCGCACCACCATCGGTTACCTGAGCTGGGTGGGCCTGGCCTATGCCTTCAAATGGGTCTGGGCGCCGCTGGTGGATCGGTTGCCGATCCCGCTGCTGACGCGTTGGCTGGGGCGCAGGCGCAGTTGGTTGCTGCTGTCGCAACTGGCCATCCTGATCGGGCTGGTGGCCATGAGTTTCAACGACCCGCAGGTGGCGCTGGCGCCAGTGGTGTGGGGGGCGCTGGCGGTGGCTTTTGGCTCGGCCACGCAGGACATTGCTTTGGACGCGTTTCGCATCGAGTCAGCCGACGTTAACCGGCAAGCAGCGCTCGCGGCGTCCTACCAGACCGGTTACCGCCTGGCCATGATCTGGGCCGGTGCCGGTGTCTTGTGGGTGGCGGCACGGGCCCAGCCTGACGGTGTGCTGGGCTACCAGCATGGTGCCTGGCAGACCGCTTATCTGGTGATGGCGGCCAGCATGTTGCTGGGGGTGTTGACGGTGCTGCTGTCGGACGAACCCCTGCGCCGTGTGTTGCCGCCCAGCAAAAACCTGACCGAGTGGCTGCACGGCGCGCTGGTGGCGCCGTTTGCCGACTTTTTGAGCCGTTTTGGCTGGCAGGCGGCGCTGATCCTGGCGCTGATCGCCACCTACCGCATCAGCGACGTGGTGATGGGCATCATGGCCAACCCGTTTTATGTGGACATGGGTTACAGCAAGGACGAGGTGGCGGCGGTGACCAAAGTGTTTGGTGTGATCATGACGCTGGTGGGCGCGTTTGTTGGTGGTGTCTTGTCCATGCGGCTGGGGGTGATGCGGGTGCTGATGCTGGGCGCGGTGCTCAGTGCGGCCAGCAACCTGTTGTTTGCTTATCTGAGCACCCTCGGGCACGACCTGAGCTGGCTGATTGTGGTGATTTCGGCCGACAACCTGGCCGGTGGCATGGCGTCGGCAGCGTTCATTGCCTACCTGTCGAGTCTGACCAATGTGGCGTATTCGGCCACCCAGTACGCGCTGTTCAGCTCCATGATGCTCTTGCTGCCGAAGTTCCTGGCGGGGTATTCGGGGCGGTATGTGGACAGTTTTGGATACCCCAGTTTTTTTGTCGCCACCGCTTTGCTGGGTGTGCCTGTGCTGCTGCTGGTGTGGCTGGCGTCAAGGTTAAAAGTGGCCTCTAGCCCCCATGAATAAAGGGTCGGCAGATATCTATTTTGATTATTTTTGTGTCGGCGTGTTTACCTATCTTTACGAACACTTCAAGCCTGCGAAGCGCTGGCTGACTAGACTGCCATGATGAACCAACAGCTTTTGATGATTGAAGACGATGCCCGCCTGGCCAACATGGTCTGTGAATACCTGGGCCAGTCCGGCTACACCGTGGCCCATGCGGGAGATGGCCAAAGCGGCTTGACGGCGCTGCAAGGCAAGCCGCCGCATCTGGTGATCCTGGACCTGATGCTGCCTGACATGGATGGCCTGGAGGTGTGCCGCCGCATCCGTGCGCTGCCCGGCGCCCTGGCCGCCACACCGGTGCTGATGCTCACCGCCAAGGGCGACCCGATGGACCGCATCATTGGCCTGGAAATGGGCGCCGACGACTACCTGCCCAAGCCCTTTGAACCGCGCGAACTGCTGGCCCGTATCCGCGCGGTGTTGCGCCGCCATGTCGAAGGGGCCCAGCCGGTGGCCACCAGCGTGCTGCGTTTTGGCTCTCTGGAAATTGACCGCGACGCCCGTGTGGTCAGTGTCAGCGGCCAGCCCTGCGAGTTGACCTCCTACCAGTTTGACCTGCTGGTGGCCCTGGCCGAGCGTGCGGGCCGGGTGTTGACCCGCGACCAGATCATGGAGGCGGTGCGCGGGCGCGAGCTTGATGCGTTTGACCGTTCGATCGACGTGCACATGGGCCGCATCCGCGCCGCCATTGAGCTCGACGCCAAAGACCCCAAACGTATCCTGACGGTGCGTGGTGTGGGTTACGTCTTTGCCCGGCAGCAAGATTGATGTTCCAGAAACTCTACGTTCGCATCTGGCTCGCGGTGGTGCTGGCCGTGGCTGTGCTGATCTTGCTGGTGGGTTGGATCTGGCGCATGACTGCCGACCCACCGATGCGGGATCTGGTGGTGCAAAACGAGGCGGGCCAGATCATTGGCCGAGGCCGTCCGCGCCATGTACCAGACGGTCTGGATGTGACCGAGCGCAGCGCGTATCACAGACAGCGGCAAGAGGGGCCGGCCCGTTCGGCATCGGTGCCCCAGGCTGCTGTCGAGGATGAGCCAGAGCCCGAACCAGGTGCCGCAGCCGGTGTGGCGGCAGAGCCGGACCACCCGGCGCCACCGGAGTTTGTGGTGCGTATGCATGACGGGCAAACCATGCATATGCGCCTGCGCCGCGCACCACCCTCGGTCTGGAGCCGTCCGCCCTTTGGTTTTGCCTGGATGCTGGTCTGGGTGGGCATTGCGGTGGCGCTGGCCACGTATCCGATTGTGCGCACCTTGACCCGTCGGCTCGAGCGCCTGCAAGACGGGGTCCAGCAGTGGGGCGAGGGCAACCTGTCCACCCGTGTGCCTGAGACGGGTTCGGATGAGGTGGCCTTTCTGGCCAAACGTTTTAACCAGGCTGCCGAGCGGGTCGAAACCCTGGTGAAGTCGCATGAAGCCTTGCTGGCCTCGCAGAAATCGCTGCTGGCCAATGCCTCGCATGAGCTGCGCTCGCCGCTGACGCGCATACGCATGGGGCTGGAGCTGCTGGGCCCCAGCGCGTCTGCTGCCTTCAAGAGTGAAATTGCCCGCAACATCAATGAGCTGGACCAGCTGATTGAGGAAATTTTGCTGGCCAGCCGACTCGATGCCCGCCAAAGTGACATGGGTACGGTCGAGTCGGTGGATCTTGTGGGTCTGTCGGCCGAGGAGTGTGCTCGTGTCAATGCTGAGCTGCTGTTGCCCGAGAAGGATGCCGCAGACGGTGGTGGCCCGGCATTTCAGGAGTTGCCGGTGCAGGGCGTGGCCAAGCTACTGCGGCGTGCGGTGCGCAACCTGCTGGAGAACGCACGCCGCCATGCCGCAGGTGAGGTCAGTCTGAGCCTGTTGCAGACCAGCACCCTGGCGCAGATCCGGGTGTGTGACCAGGGACCGGGCGTGCCGCCTGAGCTGCGTGAACGCATTTTTGAGCCCTTTTACCGCCTGCCCGGTGCCACCGAGCGTGACGGTGGTGTGGGCCTGGGTCTGGCGCTGGTGAAATCCATCGCCGAGCGCCACGGTGGCCGCGTGTTTTGCGAAGGTCGACTCGAGGGTGGCGCCTGTTTTGTCATCGAATTGCCCTTGCAAGTCGCCAAAAACTGACGTTTGCTTGCAAAAAAGTCGATTTTTCTGCAAAAAAACTCGCAATATCCCCCAAATGGGGGATATCCAAGACTGTATCAAGTCTGTAAAGTTCATCCAGCTGCTGTCACAGTCTTGAAGCAAAACTCTTGGAAAGATCGTTTGGTGTTTTCGAGTTTGCAAGGTTTCCAACGACGTTCCCTCTCGGGGGAACTTTACAAGCCACCTTCGGGTGGCTTTTTTTTGTCCCAACGCGGCCGCTGTCACCCAGGCTGATCTGCCGGATTGGCATCAAAATGGCCTCTGGCCCTTTTTAAATAAGGGCCGATAGCTATAAAAAAGCAAGTGCCTGCGCGGCGTTGATGTCGTTCAGGCAGCGGGTGTGGCCTAGCGGGCAGACACGCTCAAAACACGGTGCACAGTCCAGCGGTGGTTGGTACGCAGGGTCATTCTTGAGCCACAAGACATGCGCCGCCGCATTGAGCGGGGGGGTGTGCAAAGGGCTGCTGGAGCCAAAAATCGCCACCTGCGGCACACCGAACCCGGCACCCACATGCATCAGGCCCGAGTCATTGCTGATCAGGCCCTGGGTGGCGCTGATCAGGCACAGCGCCTGGGCCAGCGAGGTTTTGCCCGCCAGGTTCAGGATCGTGGCCTGGCTGCTGCCATCGGCGCCCTGGCAGGCCTGCGTGATCTCGGTGCACAGGTCCGCTTCTTTGCCTGAGCCCAGCAACACCACCGGCTTTTGGAGCTGGCGTGCCAGCTCTGCAAAGTGGCGGGTTGGCCAGCGTTTGGCCGGGCCGTATTCAGCACCAGGCGCCATCACGTAATAGCCGCTGCGTTGCAGACCCAACGCAGACAAGCAGACATCGGCCTCGGTGGTATCCAGATGTAACCGGGGTTGGTCGCTGGCCACATCACCCTCACCGCTGAGTGCCGAGTAAAACGCCACCATCGGCGGGCGCTGGCCCTTGGCCGGGTTTTTCATGAGGTGTGTGAGCAGGCCCACACGCGCCTCACCGAGGTAACCCACGCGCTCAGGGATACCCGCCAGAAAGGGCAGCAACGCACTTTTTAATGAGTTGGGGCAGATGTAGGCCACATCAAACTGGCCATCCATCTGTTTGGCCAGTCGCCGCCGCTCACGCAGCTGCAGACCCCCGTGGGCAAACGGGAACTCGATCACCTCGGTCACCTGCGGCATGGCCCGGTACACCGGTGCCACCCAGGGCAGGGCGCCCACGGTCAGGCGCTCACCACGCGCCTGCAGGCGGCGCAGCAGCGGCTCGGTCATGACCGCGTCACCAATCCATTGGGGAGCAATGACCAGGGCGCGTTTGGCCGGGGACGAAGACGGTTTCATGGTGTGCTCAGTAGCTTCAATTCACACGCCAGCTGACCCCTTGCCCGCTCAGGTGCCAAGTGGGTGGCACCTGCCACGTTGAGTGACATTTAATGGCCGTGGAAGTGTTCGCCAGGCTTGAGCTGGTAGACCGTGCCGCAGTACGGGCACTTGGCCTGGCCAGTGCGTGCCACGTCCAAGTACACCTTGGGGTGGGTGTCCCACTGCTTCATGTCGGCCAGCGGGCTGGGGCAGTAGACCCCGCCTGCATGGTTGAGGTCTTTGCCCAGGAGTTCGACAACAGGTTTGCTCATGGTGATCAGACTTTCGTGAGCCAGTGGGCGTATTTGGGGTTACGTCCGTTGACGATGTCAAAAAACGCGCTCTGGATTTTCTCGGTGATCGGGCCGCGGCTGCCACAACCAATTTCCAGGCGGTCTACTTCGCGGATCGGAGTGACTTCGGCAGCGGTGCCGGTGAAGAAGGCTTCGTCGCTGATGTAGACCTCGTCGCGGGTGATGCGTTTTTGCACCACCTCCAGGCCCAGGTCCTTGCAGATGTGCAGGATGGTGTTGCGGGTGATGCCGTTCAGGGCACCGGCCGACAGGTCGGGGGTGTACACCACGCCGCCCTTGACGATGAACAGGTTTTCGCCCGCACCTTCCGAGACAAAACCGCTGGCATCGAGCAGCATGGCTTCGTCGTAGCCGTCGTCGGTGGCTTCCATATTGGCCAGGATCGAGTTGGTGTAGTTGCTGACCGCCTTGGCCTGGGTCATGGTGATGTTGACGTGGTGGCGGGTGTAGCTAGAGATCTTGACGCGGATGCCACGTTTCATGCCTTCTTCACCCAAATAGGCGCCCCAGGGCCAGGCCGCGACCATCAGGTGGATGGTGTTGCCTTTGGGCGAGACGCCGAGTTTTTTGTCACCGATCCAGGTCAGCGGGCGCAGGTAACCGGACTCCAGTTTGTTCTCGCGGATCACGGCGCACTGGGCTTCGTTGACCTGCTCCGGGGTGAACGGGATCTTCATGCGCAGGATCTTGGCGCTGTTGAACAGGCGCTCAGTGTGTTCTGCCAGCCGGAAGATCGCCGGGCCGTTGACCGTGTTGTAAGCCCGCACCCCTTCAAATGCGCCGCAGCCGTAATGCAGGGTGTGGGTCAGCACATGGATCTTGGCGTCACGCCAGTCGACCATCTGACCGTCCATCCAGATTTTGCCGTCGCGGTCAGACATCGAGGGGGGAAGGGGACTCATGGTGTATTCCTTAAAAGTCAGCGCACCGCTGAAGGTCAAATCGACCATTTTAAGGGGCTGTTCTGAGCCCTTGCAGCGGCGCCACGCTGACATTTGCTCACAAGTCTGAACTGGCAAAGTGGGCGGTTCGGAGTATGCTCGTTGTTTACCCGGTGGCTTGCCACCCTTCTGATCTGGAGCTTCTCATGTCACACCCAGTCCGTTTTGTCTATTTTTTGACAGGCGCTTTGCTGGCCCTGGCCGGCGGTCTTGCCGTTGCACAAACCAACTGGTCGTCGGCGCCCGCGGCAGTGGACAGCCCGAAGGCGGCCAAGGCACGTTTTGAAGCCGACAAAAAGCTCTGCGCCGACGAGTCCTCGTCCCAGGCGCGTCTGCAGTGCCGTCGTGATGCCCAGTCGGAATATGACAAGGCCTTGGCCAGCCTGCGTGCCAAGGGCACCTACAGCACCCAACCCGCGGTGGCCAGCTGCGCCGAATGCGCCCGCGTGACCGCTGTGCAAGTGGTGGAGAAAGAAGGTGACAGCAATGCCGTTGGCCTGATCGCCGGTGGCGTGGCGGGTGCGGTGCTGGGGCGTCAGGTCGGGGGCGGCTTTGGCAAAGACCTGGCCACCGTGGCGGGTGCCGCCGGTGGAGCTTATGCGGGCAAAAAAATCCAGGAGCACATCAACACCACCCAGGTCTGGCAAGTCAGTGTGAGTTACACCCAGGGTGGCAGTGCCAAATTTGACTTTGCGCAGGACCCAGGCTTCAAAGTGGGTGATGCCGTCAAGAAATCGGGCAATACCTTGGTTCGCCAGTGAGACTTTCGTCGCACAATCCCAGTTTTCCAATCACTTCATCTCCACACATCATGACCCAACGCAGCCCTTCACTTCTTGACTCATCCCGTATGTTTCGCCGCTGGGGCTCCAGCCTGCTGCTCGGCTGTGTGTGTGCCATGGGGGTGGGGCTGGCCCAGGCTGCCGACTTCTCGGCCGGGCGCATTGCATTTGTCAACATGGAGCGGGTGTTGAAGGAGTCCAGCCCCGCCAAGGCCAGCATGGGCAAGCTGGAAAAAGAGTTCTCAACACGCCAGAAAGATGGCGCCGCCAAGGATGCGGCATTCAAGGCTGCTGTGACCAAGTTCCAGACCGATGCGCCGGTGCTGGCCGAAGCACAGCGTCTTGAACAACAAAAGAAGTTGCTGGAGCAGGAGCGTGACCTGCAGAGCACCCAGCGCAGCTTTCAGGAAGATCTGAACAAACGCAAGAACGAAGAGTTGCAAAAACTCGTCGCCAGCACCAACAAGATCATCAAGCAGATCGCAGCCACCGAAAAGTTGGACTTTGTCCTGCAAAGTGCGATTTTTGTCGACCCGAAAAACGATGTGACCGACCGGGTGATCAAGCTGCTGGAGACCGCAGGCGCTCAATAAGCCAGGTCCCTGACAACCGCCATGGCCTGTTCGACCCGCTCCACCGCGTGGATCGTCAGGCCCTCAAAGTCTTTGGACTGGAGGTTTTTGGGCAGGTTGGCCTTGGGCACCACCGCCACACTGAAGCCCAGTTTGGCGGCCTCTTTGAGCCTTTCCTGACCGCGCGGTGCCGGGCGCACTTCTCCCGCCAAACCCACCTCACCAAACGCAAAAAAGCCCTTGGGCAGCGGTTTGCCACGCAGGCTTGAGGTAATGGATAGCAATACCGCCAGATCTGCTGCGGGCTCCGAGATCCTGACGCCCCCAACGGCGTTGACGAACACATCCTGGTCCATACACGCCACACCGGCGTGACGGTGCAATACCGCCAGCAGCATCGCGAGCCGGTCCTTGTCCAGCCCGACACTCAGGCGCCGTGGGCTTGGGCCACCGCTGTCGACCAGCGCCTGAATCTCCACCAGCATCGGCCGGGTGCCTTCGAGCGTGACCATGACACAACTGCCCGGCACCGGTTCGGCATGCTGGCTCAAAAAGATGGCGCTCGGGTTGCTGACCCCTTTGAGGCCTTTCTCTGTCATGGCAAACACACCAATCTCGTTGACCGCACCAAAGCGGTTTTTGATCGCGCGTACCAGCCGGAAGCTCGAATGCGTGTCGCCCTCGAAATACAGCACGGTGTCCACCATGTGCTCCAGCACCCGTGGCCCGGCCAGGGCGCCTTCTTTGGTGACGTGGCCGACCAGAACGATGCAGACACCGCTGGCCTTGGCGGCGCGCGTCAGGTGCGCAGCACATTCCCGCACCTGGGCCACGGAACCCGGCGCCGAGGTGAGTTGTTCGGAGTACACCGTTTGGATCGAGTCGATCACTGCGATGTCGGGCCGGGTCGATTCCAGCGTGGCCAGGATTTTCTCCAGCCCGATCTCGGCCAGCACCCGCACCTGTGAGCCGTCGAGCCCCAGGCGCCGGGCGCGTAAGGCCACCTGGGCGCCACTTTCTTCCCCGGTGACATAAAGCGTGTTTTGACCGCTGCGCTGCAGCGAGTCGAGCGCCTGAAGCAGCAGGGTCGATTTGCCAATGCCGGGGTCGCCACCGATCAGCACCACGCCGCCTTCGACCATGCCACCCCCCAGCACCCGGTCCAGTTCGTCGTGGCCGGTGGGGATACGCGCCATGTCCACCGCGTCGATGTCACCCAGGATTGCCAGTTCAGCCGTTTTGGCCAGCGAGGCGAAGCGGTTTTTGGTGGGTGCGCTGCTCTCGGGGGTGGACTCCACCAGGGTGTTCCAGGCGTGGCAATGCGGGCATTTGCCCAGCCATTTGGGGCTGATGCCACCACATTCTGAACACACGAAAACGGTTTTGTCTTTGGCCATGTCGGGATATTACTGTATAAATCACCAGATTTTTAGGCGTCGTTGTGGTCGCCCGGTGGCGTCGCTGGCCTGGGTTTAAGTTTGATCTAAGCCGGGGCTGGCAGCATCCGGGGGAGACACACTCGGGTGTGACCGTGCCAAGCGCCCGTCAGATGGACGGGCTTGGCAGAATGGTGGTTCTGCTTTTCTCAAACCCATGCGATTACTTCTGGTTGAAGACGATGTGATGATTGGTGAGGCCGTGCTGGACCTGCTGCGCGCCGAAGGTTACGCGGTCGACTGGGTCAAGGACGGCGCCCACGCCGATGAGGTGTTGCGCGAGCACGGTTATGACCTGCTGCTGCTGGACCTGGGTTTGCCCAAGCTGGATGGCCTCACGGTGCTGGAGCACCTGCGTGCACGCAAGGACCGGGTGCCGGTGTTGATCGCGACCGCTCGCGACGCGTTAAACCAGCGTGTGGCCGGGCTGGACAAAGGTGCTGACGACTACATCATCAAACCCTACGAATTCGATGAACTGCTGGCGCGCATCCGGGCGCTGCTGCGCCGGGCCGCCGGGCGTGCCGAGCCGGTGTATGAACACCTGGGTGTCAGCATCGACCCCGCCACCCGGGAGGTGTGGGTGCGCGGGCAGGCCGTGTCGCTGTCGGCGCGTGAATGGTCGGTGCTGGAGCTGTTGCTGGCGCGCCCGGGTATGGTGCTCTCGCGCAAACAACTCGAAGACAAACTCTACAGCTGGCGCGACGAGGTCAGCAGCAATGCGGTCGAGGTGTACATCCACGGGCTGCGCAAAAAACTGGGGGCCGAGCTGATCCAGAACGTGCGGGGCGTCGGCTACATGATGCCCAAGGGTGCGCCGTGAAGCTGCCACATACCCATTCTCTGCGGGCCCGGTTGTTATGGTTGTTGTTGGTGGCGGTGGTGGCCACGGCCTTGCTCCAGGCGGCTGTGGCCTACCGTGCCGCGCTGGCCGAGGCCGACGCATTGTTTGACATCCAGATGCGGCAAATGGCTTTGTCGCTCAGCCCCGGCATGCCCGAGGGGGGGCAACTGGTGCCCAGCGACGGCAGTGGTGATCAGTATGATTTTTTGATCCAGGTCTGGACCTCTGACGGGCTGAGCCTGTTTCAGTCCACCACCCACGCGACCCTGCCCCAGCGTGCGGTGCTGGGTTACTCCACCATCCAGGCGCGTGGCACCACCTACCGGCTGTACTCCTTTGACACCGGCTCGCAGGTGATCCAGGTGGCGCAGGATGAACAGGTGCGCCAGGCCATGGCGGCCAAGCTGGCGTTACGCACCGTGTTGCCCACCGTGGCGCTGGTGCCGCTGCTGATGCTGCTGGTCTGGTGGGTTGTGAGTTCGTCCTTGGCCCCGGTGACACGGGTGCGCCAGCAGGTAGCGGCCCGTGAGGCCGATGAACTCGGGGAGCTCGCCGAAGATCAGTTGCCTGACGAAATCCGTCCGCTGGTGCACGAGCTCAACCTCTTGTTTGGCCGGGTCACGCAGGCGTTTGAGGCACAGAAAAACTTTGTCGCCGATGCGGCGCACGAGTTGCGCACCCCGCTGGCCGCGCTCAAGTTACAGGTGCAGATGTTGCGCCGCGCGGCAGACGAGCGCAGCCACGACATCGCGATCAACCGGCTCAACGCCGGCATTGACCGTGCCAGCCGGCTCATCGAGCAACTTCTGGTGCTGGCACGCCAGCAGTCCGGCACGCAGGCTCAGAGCACCACGGTGGATCTGGGCACCATGGTGAAAACCGTGTTGGAAGAACAGGTCTTCCCGGCCCAGGCCAAACAGATCAGCATCGATACCCAGATCAGCACCCCAGTCTGGGTGTTGGGCCAGGTGGATGCCCTGCAGATCCTGGTGCGCAACCTGGTCGACAACGCCATCAAATACACCCCGACCACCGGCCGCATCCTGGTGACGGTGTTGAGCGAGGACGGTCGACCCTGGCTGGAGGTGCATGACAGCGGTCCGGGGATTGCGCCCGCCGACCGCAGCAGGGTGCTGGACCGTTTTTACCGCGTGGCCGGTTCCGAGGTGGGTGGCAGCGGCCTGGGGCTGGCCATTGTCAAAACCATCGCCGATGCCCAGCATGCACAAATCACACTCGACGCCTCCGAGCCGCTGGGTGGTTTGCGGGTCAGGGTTGAATGGCCCACTCCGGTGTTGCCCCTGGCACCCAACGGGTTGACCCAAGCCTCTTAAGCCCGGTTTAAGCGGTTTTAAGCCCGCTCTAAGCAGGGGTTCACACACTGAACGGGTGTTCAACAAAGTGTGGAGAAACCGCTATGAAAAAACCGTTTGTTGCCAGCCGTGTGGTGTTGTCCTTGGTGCTCGGGGGTGTTCTGGGTGGCGCTGCTGTCACCACCTTCAGCCTGACCCATGCCCAGGCCGCCTCGCTGGTGTCTTCTGCGCCCGCCGTGTCAACCGCTGTGCCCAACGCCTCGATGAGCCTGCCAGACTTCTCACAGATTGCGCAGCAGCATGGCCCGGCGGTGGTCAACATCACCGTCACCTCTCTGAAAAAGGTGTCCAACCAGGGCGGCGGCGGAGCGGTGCGCCAGCGTGGTTTTCCGGGTCTTGACCCGGACGACCCGTTTTATGAATTTTTCCGCCGCTTTCAGGGCCCCGGTGGTTTGGCCGGGCCCGATGCCTCCCCCACACCCACACGTGGTGAGGGCTCGGGTTTTATCGTCAGCGCCGATGGCCTGATCATGACCAACGCCCATGTGGTGCGTGATGCGACCGAGGTCATGGTCAAACTGACCGACCGGCGCGAGTTTGCCGCCAAGGTGCTTGGCTCCGACCCCAAGACCGATGTGGCGGTGATCAAGATCGACGCCCACAACCTGCCCACCGTGCCGCTGGGCCAGGCCAAGGACCTCAAGGTGGGGGAATGGGTGCTGGCGATTGGTTCGCCGTTTGGTTTTGAAAACAGTGTCACCGCCGGGGTGGTCAGTGCCAAGGGTCGCTCCCTGCCTGATGACAGCCTGGTGCCCTTCATCCAGACCGATGTGGCGGTGAACCCGGGCAACTCGGGCGGGCCGCTGTTCAACACCAGGGGTGAGGTGGTGGGCATCAACTCGCAGATCTACAGCCAGTCCGGCGGTTACCAGGGCCTGTCGTTTGCCATCCCGATCGAGCTGGCCAGCAAGATCAAGGACCAGATTGTGGCCACCGGCCATGCCAGCCATGCGCGTTTGGGGGTGGCCATTCAGGAGGTCAACCAGGCGCTGGCCGACTCGTTCCACCTGGCTCGCCCCGAGGGTGCGTTGGTGTCGAGTGTCGACGCCGGTGGGCCCGCTGACAAAGCGGGTTTGCAAAGTGGTGACGTGATCCTCAAGGTCAATGGCCAGCCGATTGTGGCTTCCAGCGACTTGCCTGCGCTGATTGGCGCAGCCGCACCCGGTGACAAGCTGGAGCTCGACATCTGGCGCCAGGGCAAGCCCGAACACCTCAGTGCCAAAGTGAGCGACGCCAGTGACAAGGCAGAGAACGTGGCTGCGGCGCCCGGCGCTGCCGGTCAAGGCCGTCTGGGCCTGGCCTTGCGTGCCCTGACACCGCAGGAAAAACGCGCGGCCGGTGTTGCGGCTGGTTTGTTGGTGGAAGACACCACCGGTCCCGCAGCATTGGCCGGTGTCCAGGCCGGTGATGTGTTGCTGGCGGTGAATGGTGCGCCGGTGCAAAGCCTGGAGCAGGTGCGCAGCCAGGTGGCCAAGTCGAACAAGTCGGTGGCCCTGCTGATTGCGCGTGACGGCAGCCGGATCTTTGTGCCGGTGCGGCTGGGCTGATGTTGTACCGGTCTTCATTGACACCGCGCCCATGTGGCGCGGCAGAGCCCGCCGCACCCGAGGCGGCGGGTTTGTCGGCCCACATTCTGCCCACCTCGGCCACGATGATTGGGGTGTGTATGACAGTGCTGTCCATCGGGCGCGTGGGTGCGGGCGCCAGCTGGCACATGCTGATCGACAAGGCGCTGGCGGTGGATGCACTGATTTTCCTGGCCAGCGCCTTTTTGTCGTTTGCCGCCATGCGGGCCCAGGTGGGTGGGCGGCGTTATGAGCGCTGGGCTGACGTGGTGTTTCTGGCCGGTCTGGGTGTGTTGGTGGTGGTGGCGCTGAGCCTCGCCTTTACCATCCGCTGAGTGTCTGTCGGTGCGCTACAGCCCACTTGGCACGCCACTTTTGTCCAATAATGGGTGCGTGGACAGAGGGGCTGTAGCGACCTGCTGTTGCCGGGATGACCGGGTGGGCATCTTGTATTTTTGATAGCTACTAGGCCAATATTTATAAGGGCTAGGAGCCAAAATGACTGATAAACATACGCTAGGTGCGCCACCGCTGGATGACACGCTGGCAGCGTCCGGTCTGAGTGCCGCGCAGGCGGCAGAGCGTTTGCAGCAGGACGGCCCCAACAGCCTGCCGACCGACCAACCGCGTGGCCTGTGGGCCATTGTGCGTGAGACCCTCTCCGACCCGATGTTTGCCCTGTTGCTGGGTGCCGCTGTCTTGTACCTGGTGCTCGGTGACTTGCAGGAAGGGCTGATCCTGTTGGGTTTGGTGCTTGTGGTGCTGGCGCTGACCCTGTACCAGGAAGGCAAGACCGAACACGCGCTGGCCAGCCTGCGTGATTTGACCAGCCCGCGTGCGCTGGTGCTGCGCGACGGTGAACCGCGCCGTGTTGCCGGGCGTGAGGTGGTGCAGGGCGACCTGCTGATCCTGGCCGAAGGTGACCGCATCGCCGCCGACGCCTTGCTGGTTCAGGGCGAGGAGGTACAGGTCGATGAGTCGCTGCTCACCGGTGAGCCTTTGCCGGTGGACAAGCAGGCGGCGGTGGACGCAGGTGTGTTGCCAGCAACACCGTCCTCGCAGCTGTTTTCTGGCAGCTTGTTGGTGCGTGGCCATGGCCGGGCGCGGGTCACCGCCACTGGCGCACGCAGCGAGATTGGTCACATTGGCAGCGCCCTGGAGAGCCTCACAAGTGAGGCCTCACCACTTCGCTTGCAAACCGCGCAACTGGTCAAAACACTGGCGCTGATCGCGGTGGTGGCCAGCTTGTGCCTCGTGCTGGCCTATGGCTTGCTCAAGGGGGACTGGCTGGGTGCGCTGCTGGCGGGTATTGCGCTGGCCATGGCGCTGTTGCCGCAGGAGTTCAGCGTGGTGCTCACGGTGATCCCGGCGCTGGGCGCCTGGCGTTTGTCCAAACACAAGGTGCTGACCCGACGTATTGCCGCGATCGAGACCCTCGGCGCCACCAGTGTGTTGTGTGTCGACAAAACTGGCACCCTGACCGAAAACCGCATGACCGTGGCCCAGCTGTATGCCGAGGCGGCCACCGGACCTGCGGGGGGGGTGATCCAAGGGGAGAGCCTAGGCGTGGACTACGCCCGCACCACCGAGCTGCCGGAGGCCTTTCACACGCTGGTGGAGTACTCGATCCTGGCCAGCATGAGTGACCCGTTTGACCCGATGGAGAAGGCCTTTCACCGCCTGGGCCAGCATTTTTTAAAAGACACCGAACACCTGCACCGCGACTGGACCCTGATGCAGCACTACGGCCTGACGCCCGAGTTGCGCGCCATGTCGCACGTCTGGAAGGCGGTCGAAGGCCAGGCCAATGTGGTGGCCGCCAAGGGTGCGCCCGAGGCGATTGTGGACTTGTGCCACATGGACAGCGCCGCCCAGGCACGCGTGGCGGCCGCGGTGGAAGTGATGGCGGCGCAGGGCCTGCGGGTGCTGGGTGTGGCACGGTCCCGTTTTGAGGGCATGGACTGGCCAGCCATCGAGCATGACTTCGCTTTCGAATTTGTCGGTCTGCTGGGCCTGGCTGACCCGTTGCGCCCGGAGATTCCCGAGGCGGTGGCGCAGGCGCGCGGTGCCGGCATCCGGGTCGTGATGATCACCGGTGACTACCCGGCCACCGCCCAGGCCATTGCGTTGGCAGCGGGCCTGCCGGCGCCTGCGGTGGCCGAGGCTACCCCAAACTGGTTGTTAACCGGGGATGTCTTGGCGCAACTGGATGATGCTGCTTTGCAGCAGCGCATGCGCAACGTCAGCGTTTGCGCTCGCATTGCTCCCACGCAAAAGCTGCGCATTGTGCAAGCGCTCAAGGCCAGCGGTGAAGTGGTGGCGATGACTGGCGACGGCGTCAACGACGCGCCCGCGCTGAAAGCCGCCCACGTGGGTGTGGCCATGGGCGAGCGCGGCACCGACGTTGCGCGTGAGGCGTCGTCGATTGTGCTGCTGGACGACAACTTTGCCGGGCTGGTGCAGGCGGTGCGTCTGGGGCGGCGCATTTTTGACAACCTGCGCAAGTCCATGTGTTACATCCTGGCAGTGCATGTGCCGATTGCCGGCATGGCGCTGCTGCCGGTGCTGCTGGGCTGGCCCACGGTGTTGTTCCCTTTACACATTGCGTTTCTGGAGCTGGTGATTGACCCGGCCTGCTCGATGGTGTTTGAGAACGAACCGCCCGAGCCCGACCTGATGCAGCGCCCGCCTCGCGATGTGACGACACCCTTGTTTGGTGGTTTAACGCTGTTGTGGGCGCTGTTGCAGGGTCTGGGGGCGCTGGCTGTGGTGTTGCTGGCCACCTGGTGGGGCATGGCCCATTTGGGGGAAGGTGCGGCGCGGGCCTTTGCTTTTGCCACTCTTGTGGCGGGTAACCTGGCGCTGATCCTGGTCAACCGCTCTCGCAGCGGCTCATTGCTGACGCGTTTGCGGGTGCCGAACCGCAGCTTGTGGTGGGTGTGTGCGGCTGCACTGGCCCTGATGGCGCTGGCGCTGTACCTGCCCTGGCTGGCTGGCCTGTTCATGTTTGATGTGTTGCCGCTGCCCTGGCTGGCCGTCGCGCTGGGGCTGGGTGGCCTGCTGGTGGGGGTGTTTGAGGCGGTCAAAACTGCCGGTCGCTTCCGTGCAGCAGCCGGAGGAGGCTGAGGCCCTGGCTGCTAAACCCCGTGCAACTCGCGCAGGCGCTGTACCTTGTCCAGGTTGACCTTGACCTGCACCGTGTGGGCGGCCACCGGTGCTTTCACGGCTTGCCCAGCTTGGCTGGTATTGCGGTAAGCATAGGCGCTGACCGGCATGCCCGCCGCATTGATGATGCTGGCCACATGCGGGCTGTTGGCCTTGCTGCCACGGGCGATCACCACCGCCGTCTCGCCGGTAGCCAGCTGCACATAACTGCCGGGTGGGTAAAAGCCCAGCGCCGCCGCCATGGCGTGGCGCAGCAAAGTGGTGTCGGGTGAGCTGTTTTTGACCAAAATTTTGGTGGCGTCCAGAGGCAACATGGCTTGGCGCACCCGGCGCGGCGCCATTTTGGCGGTCAGCGTGTCGGCCAGATGCAGCAGGCGCACCAGCATCAGCGCGTTGGTGTCATCCGTCAGCAGGTCCGGCGTGTGGTGCCAGCGCACCAGGTTCAGCAGGCTGCTGTCCTTGACACCCAGCGCGCTCAACATGCTCACACTCAGGCCCGCGTGCTGGTTGATGTCTTGCCGTTGTGCCGGGGTCGGGCTGGTTTTCTGATGCGTCAGCGTGTCCTGCAGGCGCGCCATGCCGATGTTCATCACCAGCGCAGCGCGCAGCAGCGTGAAACGTGCCGCCAGCGGCAGCGCCAGCTTGTCGGCGGTGAGCACCGCCACCACACCGGTCAGCAGCGCATGGCTGGCGCAGTAACCCAGCTGCAGCTCGGGCAGCGCCTGGAACAGCACAAACAGGCCCTCGTCGGGGTCCTGGGTCAGCAAGGCCAGCGCCCGGTCTTCCAGCGCCTGTAGCCGGGGCAGCGGGCAAACCGCCAGCTCACCCTGGTAAAGAAGGCCGCGCAACACGTCCTGCACATCCATCCAGCCGCCGTTGAGCTCGTGGCCGGACAAAAAATCTTCTTCCTCAATCACCCAGGGTAGCGGCAGTTGGGCAATCAGTAACATGTCGGCGCCCTCGTTGTAGAAGGCCCGCATCTGGCGCTCCAGGCTCTTTTGCCAGGCCTGAGCGTCGGTTTCGGTCATGCAGGCCTGGTGGCTGCGCAGCATCTCGCGGTGCGCCTCGGACTGCAAGACCTGCTGGCGGCGCAGCAACAGCCGCCCGCTCGGGCTCCAGATGTCCACCGGCAGCGGTTTGCCCAGCTGCACCCGCTCCAGCGGCACTGGCCGATAGCTGGACATCAGTCCTGGACCTGGACTTGCACCGGCACCCGTGGCGCCAGTGCACACATCAGCTCGTAGCCCAGGGTGCCCGCGTGTTGGGCCACCTCGTCAATGCTGAGCACCGCCCCGTTGCTGGCGCGGCCCCACAGCGTGACCTCGGTGCCAAACCCAACCGCCTGGCCTGCCGCCACCAGCGGCGTGAGGTCCACCGCGAGCATGTCCATGCTGACGCGCCCGAGTGTGCGGGTGCGCACACCGGCCACCAGCACCGGTGTGCCGGTCGGGCAGATGCGCGGGTAACCGTCGGCATAACCGCAGGCCACTACGCCCACAACGATTGGGCGTTCTGCCACAAACTTGGAGCCATATCCGACGCTATCCCCCGTATCTATTGACTGAGTAGCTATGATCTTTGAGGACAGCGTCATGGTCGGCAACAAATCCCAGTCGGTGATGTTGTGCTCAGGAAAGTCGGGTGCGCTGCCGTACAGCACGATGCCGGGCCGGATCCAGTCCGAGGCCAGGGCCTCGTCGTTGCCTGGGGTGGTTTCGTCGTCGGGGCGGGTGTGGCGCAGGGTGGCCGCGCTGTTGCTCACCGAGCGTTCGCCCGGCAAATCACGCGTGACCTGGTTGAACACCCGGATCTGATGTGCGATGCCACGCGGGCCATCGGCGTCGCTGAAGTGGGTCATGAACGAGATCTCGTCCACCTGCGTCAGGGCGTTCAGGCGGCTCCAGGCCGAACGAAAACGCTCGGGCGTGAAGCCCAGGCGGTTCATGCCCGAGTTCATTTTGAGGAACACCCGGTGTGGCACATTGGTCTTGTGCGCCGCCAGCATGTCGATCTGTTCGTCGCAATGCACCGCATGCCACAGGTCCAGGCGTGAACACAGCTCCAGGTCACGCGCTTCGAACACACCTTCGAGCAGCAGGATCGGGCCGCGCCAGCCCAGGGCACGCACACGCTGGGCCTCCTCCAGGTCGAGCAGGGCAAAACCGTCGGCACTGCGCAGGCCCTCATAAGCGCGTTCGATGCCATGGCCGTAGGCGTTGGCTTTGACCACCGCCCAGGCTTTGGCGTCGGGCGCGGCGCGGCGGGCACGCGCCAGGTTGTGCTGCAGTGCAGCAGGATGGATGGTGGCGAGGATGGGGCGTGGCATGGCAGAGGGGGCTTGGGGACAATAGCGACAGGCCAGATTTTGACACCGCTCTACCGTGCTATAACTCCGGCCTGTTCGGAGACAACTTACCTCGATTGGAGCCTGCAAGCCAGGCATGTCTTTTCCCTGATGAAACGCGGTTTTTACACCATCATGGCGGCGCAGTTTTTTAGCTCGCTGGCCGACAACGCCTTGTTTGTGGCTGCCGTGCAATTGCTGCGCTCCAGCCACTCTCCCCAATGGCAGCAAGCGGCTTTGGTGCCGATGTTTGCGCTGTTTTATGTGGTGCTCGCGCCGTTTGTGGGCGCTCTGGCCGACTCCATGCCCAAGGGCCGGGTCATGCTGATCAGCAACTTCATCAAGGTTGCGGGCTGCCTGTTCATGCTGTTTGGCACCCACCCGCTGATGGCTTATGCGGTGGTCGGTCTGGGTGCTGCGGCGTATTCACCCGCCAAATACGGCATCCTGACCGAGCTGCTGCCGGCCTCCCAACTGGTCAAGGCCAATGGCTGGATCGAGGGCCTGACCATCGGCTCGATCATCCTGGGGGTGTTGCTGGGTGGCCAACTGGTGGCGCCCCTGATTGCCGACAAGATTCTGGCGATCAAGTTTCCCATTGCTTACCTGGGCATCAACACCCGGGCCGAGGCGGCTATTGCGGTGCTGATTTTTGTCTACCTGCTGGCGGCCTGGTTCAACACCCGCATCCCGCAGACCGGGGTGCTGATGCGCCCGCTGCCCAAAAAAATGAGCTCGCTGCTGCCCGATTTCTGGTCGTGTAATGCCCGTCTGTGGCGCGACAAGCTGGGCCAGATCTCGCTGGCCGCCACCACCCTGATCTGGGGTGTGGCGGGCAATCTGCGGTTTATTGTGCTGGCCTGGGCGGCTGCCGCGCTGGGCTACGGTGTGACCCAGGCCTCGGCCCTGCAAGGGGTGGTGGCGATTGGCATGGCGGTGGGCGCGGTGGTGGCCTCGATGCGCATGCGGCTTGAAGACGGCCCGCGTGTGATCACGCTGGGCATTGGCATGGGGCTGCTGATCATCATGTTGATCTTCATCACCAATGTCTGGGTGGCTGCGCCGTTTTTGATTCTGCTGGGCGCGCTGGGTGGCTTTTTGGTGGTGCCGATGAACGCGCTGCTGCAGCACCGGGGCCACAACCTGATGGGTGCGGGTCGCTCGATTGCGGTGCAAAACTTCAACGAACAGGCCTGTATTCTGGTGCTGGGTGCACTCTACAGCCTGTCCACCGGGCTGGGGCTGCCGACCTTTGGCGCGATCACTTTGTTTGGCCTGGTGATTGCCGGTTTCATGTGGCTGATCAAACGCTGGCATGCCCGCAACTGCCGCGACCATGCGACTGAGGTGGAGCGGCTTCTCGCGATAGCCAGAAACGACAAAGCCCACGGGTGATGTCACGGCGTGTTTTCACGCACATTCGAAAGGCTCCCATGACCACTGTGTATGACTTCGAGGCGCTGTCGATTGACGGCAAACCGGTGCCCCTGAACCAGTTCAAGGGCCATGCGATGCTGATCGTCAACACCGCCAGCGCCTGTGGTTTCACGCCGCAGTTTGCCGGGCTGGAGAAGCTGCATGCCACCTATGGCGCCAAAGGGCTGGTGGTTTTGGGGTTCCCGTGCAACCAGTTTGGTGCGCAGGACTCAGGCAGCAATGGTGAGATCGCCCAGTTCTGCCAGCGCAACTACGGTGTGAGTTTTGCCATGATGGCCAAGATCGACGTCAATGGCAGCGGCGCCCACCCGCTGTACCAGTGGCTCAGCGGCCAGGCCCCGGGCCTGCTGGGCACCAAGGCCATCAAGTGGAACTTCACCAAGTTTCTGGTCGGCAAGGACGGTGCGGTGCGCAAACGTTACGCACCGACCGACACCCCGGCCAGCCTGGCCAAGGACATTGAGGCCGCGTTAGCAGCCTGATTCAGTGCCCCTCAGGACGCCCGGCTTGCCAGCCGCAAAGCGGCGTCACGCAGGGCGTCTTCGGTGGCAGTCCAGCCCAGGCAGGCGTCGGTGATCGACACACCGTAACGCAGGTCTTCGGGCTTGCCCAGCTTCTGGTTGCCCTCCTGAATGTTGGACTCCAACATCACCCCCTTGATGGCGCGGTTGCCCTCCACCAGCTGGCCCACCACGTCCTTGAGCACCAGGCTTTGTAGGTTGTGGTTTTTGCGCGAGTTGGCGTGGCTGCAGTCGACCACGATGTTGACCGGCAGCTTGGCCGCCGCCAGTTCGTCGGCCGCCTCTGCCACCGACACCGAGTCGTAGTTGGGCACGCTGCCACCGCGCAGGATCAAATGGCCAAACGCATTGCCACGGGTGTGGGTCAGTGCCACTTGGCCAAATTCGTTGATGCCCAGAAACGCGTGCGGCTGGGCGGCGGACAACATCGCGTTCACCGCCACGTCCAGGCTGCCGTCGGTGCCGTTTTTGAAGCCGACCGGGCTCGACAGGCCGCTGGCGAGTTCGCGGTGGGTCTGGCTCTCGGTGGTGCGGGCACCAATCGCGCTCCAGGCAATCAGGTCACCCAGGTACTGCGGGGTGATCGGGTCCAGCGCCTCGGTGCCGCAGGGCAGGCCCATGTCGTTGAGGTCCACCAGCAGCTTGCGGGCGATCTGCAGGCCGTCTTCGATGCGGAAGGAATCGTCCATGTGTGGGTCGTTGATCAGGCCCTTCCAGCCCACGGTGGTGCGTGGTTTCTCAAAATACACCCGCATCACCACAAACAGCTGGTCTTGCACCTCGGCCGCCAGCGCCTTGAGGCGCTGTGCGTAGTCCATGGCGGCGGGGATGTCGTGAATCGAGCACGGCCCCACCACCACCAGCAGGCGCGGGTCGCTGCCCTGCAGGATGTTGGCCACCGTCTGGCGCGCCTGGCTGACGGTGCGCATGGCACGGTCACTGGCGGGCACCGCGTCGTGCAGCGCGGTGGGTGACAGCAGGGTTTGCTGCGACAACACGTTCAGGTTTTCAAAGGCGTTCGGGAAGGTCATGATGGTGTGATGAAAAATGTGGCTCTGGCCCTGATTCTACGTGGGCTGGTAGCTATGCTAAGCATAGTGCTCTGGCGGCCATGGTGCAAAGATGCTGGGGGAACAGTATCAGTCAGGCTACTTTTCTTTACAAGACTTTGCAGAACTCAACTGCCAGCCGGTGATCCAATCAGGGCTCTCTTTGAGAAAGGTCTCATCATGAAACAACAGATTCTTGTGGCCGCCCTGGCGCTTGTCTGCGGCACCACTTTTGCCCAGGAAGTCGGGCGTGTGGTCTCCAGCACACCGGTCATCCAGCAGGTGGCGGTGCCACGCCAGGTGTGCAGCACCGAACAGGTGGCGGTGGCCCAGCCCAAGTCGGGTGCGGGTGCGGTCATGGGCGCCATCGCTGGTGGCGCCATGGGCAATGCCATTGGCCACGGTAGCGGCCAGGCGGCGGCCACCATGCTTGGCCTCTTTGGCGGCGCGGTGCTGGGCGACCGGATTGAAGGCCAGGGCGACACCCAGCTGCAAAACGTGCAGCGTTGCAGCAGCCAGACCTTCTACGAGAACCGCACCGTGGCCTACAACGTGGTCTACGAGTACGCCGGCAAACAATACAGCGTGCAAATGCCCCAAGACCCCGGGCCGACACTGCAGCTGCAGGTCACGCCAGTGGGTGCTGCGCCAGCCGCTGCCGCCCCCACGGCACAGCTGTCTTACGACCAGGTGCAGCCCACCACCGTGATCGTGACACAACCGGTCTACCCGGTGTATGCGCCCCGGCCCTATTACCCACCGGTGTCCTTGAACCTGGGCTGGGGTTACTGGGGGGGCAACTACGGCCATGGCCACGGGCATTGGCGTTAACACACCAATTGGCCAGCAGCTGGCTGCATCCGGCCTGGGCTAAAGGGTTTGGGCATGAGCCAAAGTCTTTGACACATGAGCCAAATCGGCCTTTAGCCCTTTTATGATCAGGGCGGGTAGCTACTGATCAAGTAGCGCAGGTGGTTGCCGGGGCGACCGTTTGCGCGCTGGCGCACAGAGCCTGCCCACCAAACCGTCCACAGTGGGGCCTTGTTCACCACACTGAAGGATGCGCGATGTTGCGAAGCATGAACGACCTCAAGGGTTACACCATTGGCGCCACTGATGGCGAAATTGGCCACGTCACCGACTTTTTCTTTGACGACCAGCGCTGGACCATCCGTTTTCTGGTGGTCGAGACCGGCACCTGGCTGCTCAGCCGCAAGGTGCTGATCTCGCCGTTTTCACTGATGCAGGCCGACTGGGAACACAAACGCCTGCCGGTGCGCATCACCCGCGAGGCGGTCAAAAACAGCCCCGACATCGACACCAACCAGCCGGTATCGCGCCAGCACGAGGTGCAGTACGCCGACTACTACGGTTACCCCTACTACTGGGGTAGCGACGACCTGTGGGGCAACGGCCTGTACAACCCGGTGCTGGCACCACCGGCTGGGCTGAACCCGGAGGCGCTGGCCCAAGTCCGGTCCGAGGTGGCGGGTGTCTACGCCCGCGCCGAGCAGACCCTGCGGCAGAACGACGACCCGCACCTGCGCAGTTGCCAGGCGGTGCTGGGTGATCACCTGGAAGCCAGCGACGGCGACATCGGCCATGTGCAGGGCATGCTGGTGGATGAAGACAGCTGGACGATTCGTTACCTGGTGGCCGACACCAGCAACTGGTGGCTGGGGCACCAGGTGCTGATCCCGCCGGACTGGGTCAGCGACATCCGCTGGGCCGATTCACGCGTCAGCGTCAA
This sequence comes from Rhodoferax sp. U11-2br, assembly GCF_018619435.1. Lineage (GTDB taxonomy): Bacteria > Pseudomonadota > Gammaproteobacteria > Burkholderiales > Burkholderiaceae_C > Rhodoferax. Next base: position 26,973 of record NZ_JAHFZF010000025.1, read on the forward strand.
CCTGAGCCGCCAAGCCATCCAGGACAGCCCGCGTTTTGATGCGTCAACACCACTGACCCGTGAACAAGAGCAGGCGCTGTACCGCCACTACGAACGCCCGAGCTACTGGGAGCGTGAACACACAACCGCGCCGGATAGGTCGTAGGAGGGGTGTCTGCGGGTTTGGCCTCGTTAGGTGTCGGCTGGGTCTGTATGAAAACTATCGCTAGCCCTCATTTAGCAAGGGCTGGTAGCTATGGCTACTGTAGCTATGCGAGGTGGCAGAGGCCTGCGTTGCGCAGTGCGGCCAATCATCAGTGCCGTCATTTGCTGCCCATGTGTGCGCCATTTTCACCATACAGCCGAAGGCAGATTGAGGCTGGAAGCCGACAGCCAAATTTACAGACAGCGCTTATACAAATCGTCGAAATTTATCCTTTAGCACTCAAGAAAAGCGTCCGCGTACCCAACCAGTTTTGCAGCTGTTAATGTTCACGCTAGGTAGACCTAAAGGGAATTTCTGAAGCAACAACTCGCTCCGCTAAGTTGTGCTGTCCAATATTTTTAAGCATTTGCCGCAGAGAGTTTGCTGCGAGAGCGCTCGATACAGAAGGGCCAAGTATTATTCGATCCACGAGGGTTTCTAGGGAGATGTTTTCTGTTTTTAGTTCAGGTATTGGCTTGATAGGAAGTTTAAGTTTCGGCTCAATGCCTTTGTTTGTGGCAAGGTGACCGAAGTATTTCTTGAAGATTTGCTCTTTATCCTTGTCGCTCATATAGACGACACGCCACTCTCGCTCTTCATGGAACCCGTGATGCTTCGTGAAAAGGGCAAATGACTTTAAGCGCTGCAGCCAAGCCCAGGCTGCGTAATAAAAATCGTCTTCCACCTTTGCGTGAACGGAAATTACTGCTGCAAGGCTAGTTAGTTTTTCGCAGATCCAATTTTTCCGCTCAATCTTTGAGGCGTAATGCACTTTGCCAACGATTAGCGGCGAATCTGCATATTCGTTTATGTTGGCAGTGCTGATTACAAGAGCTGCACCTGAACCCGAGTTTCCGTAGCCACGCCACATGGATAGCAATCCGTCGTTGTCGTCAGCGTTATGCTCCGAAAAGCATAGTATGTATGTGTTTAAAACGTGATTTGAATCGAAATCGCTGAACAAACGGTCAAAATCTTGTAGAAGTTTTTTGTGGTTCTCTGGCGTGCCACACGCCTTACGAATTGCTTCATTTTGATGTAGTTCGCGCGCGCCTTCGCTCATGCCAAACTGCAACTCTTCGAGGTCATTCATGAAAAGAGGATTGGAAAACCAAAACTGTTCTTTAGTGACGATTTGCTCGAAAGTTTGAATGGATGTGTAGTGAGCGAGCAAGGGGCGTGACGACGGGAAGGATGACTCCTCTTGAAAGTCAGCCCAAAGCTCTGCTGATGCAAGGTTAAAGAAGGTCGGATCGCTCATGTTACGAATGCAGATGTGAGAGCAAGTTCTCAGCCGACAATTCTGACAGCAAGTTCACTGCCTGAGTATCCCCAGAACAGGAGAAATCGTGGAATGACTGAAACCGCTGAAAAACGGTAGGCCACATCAGTACCTTTGCAAGACTTTTCGCCAATCCTCACTCAGACGCCAAGAAGCCAAATCGCTTGGCTACAACTGCACCTATCGCAGCCGCAACTGGTGTACCCAAGAAATAGATCAACCAGCCATTGGCAGCTTCATGCGACGCAGAAAACAGAACTATCAAGGCAACACAGGTGAGTAGTACGTTCAAGCCACTCAGTCCGCCCAAACACGAGGTGTCCGAAGTTTCCAAGTAACCAGTGATGGCCAACCAAATCCAATGTGGCGCTGAATATGCCAGGTAGGTAAGAGCAAAACTTTCAACCGCACTTTGCAGGCCTATGGCGGTCATTTCTGATGGAGGTGCAGCAACTGCGGTAGCAATGACAACCATGAGCGGGATGGCAAGTTGAATCAGGTAGCGCATGCCAGAGTCCTTCGGTGGCGAACAAAGTTCTCCTTAGATTGTGCCAAGGCCGACGCTTTAGACCATCCCCCGATTGAGGGATGCCACTGAATGACTGCAACCCTGCCTGCCACCTCCACCCGCGCCCCGTTCAGTGAAGTCCAGCCCACGCAGTCCTCACACCCCAGCCTGCAGCGCCTCATCCAGCAGCTCAATCCAGTGCCGCACCGGTGTTTTGGTACCGCTTTGTAAATGGCTGATGCAGCCGATGTTGGCTGAGGCAATGCTGTCGGGTGGGCCGTTCTCAAAGGTGTGGTTGATGTGGCCCAGTTTGCGGTCGCGCAGCTGGGTGGCGATCTCCGGCTGCAGCACGCTATAGGTGCCGGCCGAGCCGCAGCACAGGTGGGATTCGCAGCCGGTGATCTTGAGTTTGAAACCCAGCTCAGCCATGTATTTGTCCACCCCGCCACGTAACTTCATGCCGTGTTGCAGTGAACACGGCGGGTGCCAGACGATGGTGCTGGCGCGAGGTTTGACACGTTCGCGCAGTTTCTCGGTCAGTTCGGGCAGCCATTCGCTGATGTCGTGGGCGAGGTCGCTGATGCGTTGCGCCTTGGCCGCGTAGGCCGGGTCGTCGCGCAGGATGTGGCCGTAATCCTTGACGGTGGCGCCGCAGCCCGAGGCGTTCATCACAATGGCTTCGACCCCCGGGCGGCCCGCCACGCCGTTGATGTAGGGCCACCAGGCGTCGATGTTGGCCCGCATTTCGCTCTTGCCACCGTCCTGGTCGTTCAGGTGAAACTTGAGGGCTCCACAGCAGCCGGCCTTGGGTGCGATCACCGTCTGGATGCCCGCGGCGTCCAGCACACGGGCGGTGGCGCTGTTGATGTTGGGGCTCATGCTGGGTTGGACACAGCCAGCCAGCATCAGCACCTGGCGCGGGTGTTGGCGTGTGGGCCAGGCGCCGCCGCTTTGTTTGGCGGGCACTTTTTTCTGCAGTGCCTGGGGCAGCAGGCCACGTGCGAGCTGGCCCATGGCCATCGCAGGTGCAAACAGCGGCGACGAGAGGCCTTCCTTGAGTGTCCAGCGCATGGCTTTTTCGTTGGCCGGGCGCGGCACCTGCGCGTCCACCAGTTTGCGGCCAATGTCGAGCAGGTGGCCGTATTGCACGCCGCTGGGGCAGGTGGTTTCGCAGTTGCGGCAGGTCAGGCAGCGGTCCAGGTGCAGCTGGGTTTTGCGCGTGGGTTTGGCGCCTTCGAGCACCTGTTTGATCAGGTAGATACGGCCACGCGGGCTGTCGAGTTCGTCACCAAGCAGCTGGTAGGTCGGGCAGGTGGCGGTGCAAAAACCGCAGTGCACACAGTTGCGCAGAATGGCCTCGGCGGTCAAGCCGTCGGGCGTGCCTTGGTATTGGGGGCTGAGTTGGGTTTGCATGGCGATACGGCGGCTCAGAGCGAACGGAACATGCGCCCAGGGTTGAAGATGTTGGCCGGGTCAAACTCGGCCTTGAGGCGCGTGTGGATCTGGTCGAGTGGCCGCTCTAGGGGCTCAAATCGGTCGATAGCCCTTTTTGTGTCTGGCTCATTTGCTCTGAAAAGCATAGTTGTTCCGCCCACGGCCTGGCTCAGGTCGCGCAACTTGGCGGCGGCCGACTCGGGTGCCCAGACCCAGCGCAGGCCGCCGTGCCATTCCACCAGCTGCGGCCAGAGCAGGTTCAGCCCCGGGGCGGTCTGCGGCAGGCTCAGGCGCCACAGGGCCAGGCCCGGGTGGGCGGCGGCGTCAAAAAACGGCAAGGTCTGGTCGCGGCAGGCAGTCCAGTCGGCGCTGGCTTGTGCGGGGTCCACGGTATGGCCGGGCAGATCCTGCGTCATGTTGGTGATGGCCGAGTCCACCGCAGCGCCCGCGCCGCGCAGGCGCACAAAGAGCTGGCCGACCTCGCCGGGTTCGTGTTCACCTTGTTCCCAGCGGCTGGCGTTGAGCGGTAGCGGCTGCGCGCCCCAGCGGTGCAATTGTTCCAGCGCACGGGCCTGGTCAACCTCGAACACCAGGGTGGCTTCGGCTGCGGGCAGCGGCATCACCTTGAGCGACACCTCGGTCAGCAGGCCCAGGATGCCCAGGCTGCCCACCATCAGGCGGCTGAGGTCGTAGCCAGCCACGTTTTTCATGACCTGGCCACCAAAAATCAGGTGTTCAGCCCGGCCATTGACCATCTGCAGACCCAGCACATAGTCACGCACACCGCCTACGCTGGCGCGCGACGGGCCACTCAGCCCGGCTGCGACCATGCCACCCACGGTGCCACGCCCGCCAAAACGCGGGGGCTCAAACGCCAGGCACTGGCCCTGCTGTGCCAGCGTGGCCTCCAGCTCAGTCAGTGGGGTGCCCGCGCGTGCGGTGATGACCAGTTCGGTCGGTTCGTAGCTGACGATGCCGGTGTGGCCGCTGGTGTCGAGCAATTCACCCTGCAGCATTTCGCCATAAAAATCCTTGCTGCCGTGGCCCCGGATGCGCAGCGGTGTGTGGGCTGCTGCGGCGGCGCGAATGCGGTCGATCAGGGCGGGCAGGGTGTCGGTCATGGCAGTGCGGGCAAAAAAAGATGGCCCATGTTAGGGCCAAGTCCTGACGGCAGGCTTGAATTTTTTGAAACGTCTGTGTTCGAAAAATTGTCAAACTCCCGCCGCCCCCAATGCTGCGGGCGAGCCGACTCAGTCGCGGAAAAACTGCACCGGCAGCCCGGCCACCGCCACCCGCATTGCCACCACCTGGCCCGACAACGGGTAGGTGGCCAGCTCGTCGGCAGGGCGGTTTTTGCTGGCGCTGGTGAGGTACAGGGTTTTGAGGTCTTCGCCACCAAAACAGGGCATGGTGGGGCAGACCAGCGGGGTCGGAATGTCGGCCAGCAGGCGGCCGTCCGGCGCAAACTGGCAGACGCGCTGGCCTTCATACATGGCGACCCAGTAATTGCCCGCCACGTCGACGGCGGCGCCATCCGGGCGGCCACCGTAGACCAGGGGTGCGGCGGCCGTGCCTGGCCAGCCTTCGGGTTTGGGCTCGAAGCTGGCAAACACCCGCTGCGCCGACATGGCGCCGCTGCTGGTTTCAAAGTCCCAGGCCCAGACCGTGTGGCTGGGTGAGTTGGCCCAGTACAGGGTGCGGTTGTCGGGGCTCCAGGCCAGGGCGTTGGCGGTGGTGAAGCTGCCGTTGGGGGCAATCTTGCAGCTGATATGGACCTGGCCCGGGTGCTCGGGGTGGTGGGTGTCCAGGCAGTAGAGGCCCACGTTCTTGAGCTGGCGCGTCTCGTCAAGCGTGCCGATCCACAGGCGGCCCTGGGCATCACATTTGCCGTCGTTGGCGCGCATCTGGGTGGTGTCGTAGTCCAGCGTGGCCAGCAGCTGCAGCTCACCGCCCCACTCGCGGGCGCGGAACACGCCGTGGCGCAGGGCGATCACCAGCCCGCCGCTGCTTGCCGGGGCGATACAGCCGGGCTCACTGGGCAAGTCCCAGGTCTCGACCGTGCCCATGTAGGTGTTGGCGCGCAGTACCTGGCGGCCCGGGATGTCGAGCCAATACAACATCTGCTCTTGCGGGTGCCAGAAGGGCGATTCACCCAATTGGCAGCGGTGGGGGGCGACGGTTTGCCAAGTGGCTGGGTGCTCGGGTGCGGAAGGATTCATGTGGGCAGAGTGGCATCAAAGGGAGGTGCCATTGTGCCCGGCAAACCTTGGCCTGTAGCGGCTCAGGCCGTGGGTGGGTTGATCAGAATCGCGCGGAAGTCGTTCACATTGGTCAGTGTGGGCCCGCAGACCACCGAGTCACCCAGCGCCTGGAAAAAGCTGTGGGCGTTGTTGTTGTCCAGATAGCTGCGCGGGTTCATGCCCAGCGCCCAGGCACGCGCCAGGGTGTCGGGGGTGAGCAGGGCACCGGCAATCTCTTCCAAGCCGTCGACACCGTCGGTGTCTGCCGCCAGCGCGTAGACCCCCGGGGTGCCTGCCAGTGCAATGCCCAACGCCAGCAAAAACTCCACATTGCGCCCGCCTCGTCCGGTGCCGCGCAGGGTCACCGTGGTCTCACCACCACTGAGCAACAAACAGGGCGCCTGGAACGGCTGGCCCTGGCGGACCACCTGGTGGGTCAGGCCCGCCAGCACCTTGGCCACATCGCGCGACTCGCCCTCCAGGCTGTCGCTCAGGATGTGGGGTGTGAACCCGGCTGCCTGGGCCACCTGGGCTGCCGACTGCAGGGCGATCTGCGGTGCGGTGATCAGCTTGACAACACTGTGGGCCAGACGCGGGTCACCAGGCTTGATGGTTTCCCCCGCGCCACTCTCGAGCAATGCGCGTGCGGCCGGGGGGAGGCTGATCTGGTAACGCTGGACGATGGCCAGTGCGTCGGCGCAGGTGCTGCTGTCACCCACCGTGGGGCCGGAGGCGATGTCCATCGGGTTGTCGCCCGGCACGTCCGAGATCAGCAGCGTGAGCAGCTGCGCCGGGTGGCAGGCTGCGCCCAGACGGCCACCCTTGATGTCTGAGAGGTGGCGGCGCACACAGTTCATCTCAGAAATGCTGGCGCCGCTGGCCAGCAGGGCGGCATTGACCGCCTGTTTGTCCTGCAGCGTGAGGCCAGCGCCTGGTGCCAGCAGCAGGGACGAGCCACCGCCCGAGATCAGCGCGATCACCAGATCGTCGGCACTGAGGCCGGTGACGAGGTCGCGCAGACGTTGTGTGGCCTGCAGTCCGGCAGCATCGGGCACCGGGTGGGCGGCCTGCACAATCTCGATGCGCTGGCAGGGCACCTCATAGCCGTAGCGTGTGATCACCAGACCTTCCAGCGGGCCTGGCCAGTGGTCTTCGAGCGCGCGCGCCATGGCGGCCGAGGCCTTGCCCGCACCTATCACGATGGTGCGGCCCTTGGGTGGCGGCGGCAGATGCGGTGGCAGGCACAGCGCGGGTTGCGCTGCGGCCACAGCGGCATCGAACATCTGGCGCAGCAGGGCGCGCTGCTGGGTGACTGGGCTTGGCGTCATGGGCAGTTGGGGTGGGCTTTGGCAGATAAACTGCGTTTATACGTCAAAATGGCTTGTAGCCCTTATTCTTCAAGGGCATGCAGCTATTTAAATGGTAGTGCCAAAGGGCCGGGTCAACAGCTGTGTGGCCCGGCCCTTGTGTTTATTTGGCGCTGGCGACCTCATGGTTGCCCATGAGTTCGAGTGCCTTCACGAGCGCCGAGTGGTCCAGGTCAGCCATGCCGTTGGCGGCGCACACCTGCATCAGCTGCACCGCACCGGCGGTTTGGGGCAAGGCCAGGCCGAGTTCGCGTGCGCCTTGCATCGCCAGGCCCAGGTCTTTTTGGTGCAGCTTGATGCGAAAGCCAGGGTTGAACGTGCGATTGATCATGCGTTCACCATGCACTTCGAGAATGCGGCTGGAGGCAAACCCACCCATCAGTGCGGCGCGCACCTTGGCCGGGTCGGCACCGGCCTTGCTGGCAAACAGCAGGGCTTCACCCACGGCGGCGATGTTGAGCGCCACGATGATCTGGTTGGCCACCTTGGTGGTCTGGCCGTCGCCGTTGCCACCGACCAGGGTGATGTTTTTGCCCATCAGTTCAAACAGCGGTTTGACCAAGTCAAACGCGGCTTGTGAACCACCGACCATGATGGTCAGGCTGGCGGCTTTGGCGCCCACTTCGCCACCGGACACCGGTGCGTCGAGGTACTCACAGCCCAGGGCGTTGATCTTTTGTGCAAACACCTTGGTTTCCATCGGCGAGATGCTGCTCATGTCGACCACGGTTTTGCCAGCAGTCAGGCCAGAGGCCACGCCGTTATCACCAAACAGCACCTTGGCCACATCAGGGGTGTCGGGCAGCATCAGGAAGATGATGTCGGCGTGTTGGGTTACTTCCTGCGCGCTAGCGCATGCGGTAGCACCGGCAGCCGTCAGCTCGGCGGGCACCGGGCCCAGCGTGGTGACAAATAACGTGTGGCCAGCCTTGATCAGGTGCGCTGCCATGGGGGTGCCCATGATGCCCAAACCGATAAATCCTAATTTGCTCATTGTGAAACTCCAATACAGATTGACGAATTAAAAAAAGGGGGTGAGCCAGGGGGCGCTCAGTCCCGGTATTTGTCGCGCAGCGCCTGGGTGGCGGCACGAAACACGCCCAGGTCACTGCCCACGGCGACAAAAGTGGCGCCCATGGCCATGTAGCGGCGGGCGTCCGCCTCCACCGGGGCCAGGATGCCGCAGGGTTTGCCCGCTGCCTTGGCGGCGGCAAAGACACTGGTGATGGCCGCTTGCACTTCGGGATGGTTGGCATTGCCGAGGTGGCCCATGCCGGCGGCCAGATCGGACGGGCCAACAAACAGGCAGTCGATGCCGTCCAGCGCGGCAATCTCGGGTGCGGCGGCCACACCGGCCGGGCCTTCAATCTGCACCATCACACACATCTGTTCGTTGGCGCCTTTGAAGTAGTCGGGCACCGTGCCGTAGCGGTTGCTGCGTTGGGACACCGACACACCACGCATGCCTTGGGGTGGGTAACGGGTGGCGGCGACGGCCTTGCGGGCTTCGTCGATGTTTTCCACAAACGGGATCAGGAAGTTGTAAAACCCGGCGTCCAGCAGACGCTTGATTTCCACCGGGTTGTTCCAAGACGGGCGCACCACCGGCGCACTGGGGCTGTCCTTGAGCGCCATCAGCTGCGGGATGAGCGTGCCCATGTCGTTGGGCGCGTGTTCGCCGTCGAGCAGGATCCAGTCAAATCCGGCAACGCCGAGTGCCTCGGTGGTGATAGCGCTGGCCAGAGCCGACCAGCAGCCGATGAGCTTTTTGCCGGCCAGCAGGTCGCGTTTGAAACTGTTGGGAAACGGTTGGTAGGGGGTGACTTGGGTCATGGCAATACTTGGTTGGTTGAATGGGGGCTGAGCGCTCGGGGGGCGAGGCTCAGGTGATGGGGGCCGGGTTGAACAAGGTCAAAGCGTTGTGCAGCTGCCACTGCTCGGCCCAGGTCTGTTTGCGGCCACTGGCCACATCAAGCATCAGGTGGAACAGCTCCCAGCCCACGTCTTCGATGCTGGCGCTGCCTTCGGCAATACGGCCGGCGTTCACGTCCATCAGGTCGTGCCAGCGCCGGGCCAGGTCAGATCGGGTGGCGACCTTGATCACCGGGCACTCGGCCAAGCCATAAGGCGTGCCACGGCCGGTGGTGAACACATGCATGTTCATGCCCGCGGCCAGTTGTAACGTGCCGCAGACAAAGTCGCTGGCTGGGGTGGCGGCATACACCAGGCCGCTGGTGATGCCCTTGCCACGCAGGCTCTCGCCGGGGGACAACACCCCACTGATGGCCGCGCTGCCGCTTTTGATGATCGAGCCCATGGCCTTTTCAACAATGTTGGACAGGCCACCCTTTTTGTTGCCCGGTGTGGTGTTGGCGCTGCGGTCCGCACTGCCTTGGGCCAGGTAGGCGTCGTACCAGGCCATCTCGCGGACCATGGCCTGCGCCACCTCGGGGCTGCTGGCGCGGGCGGTGAGCTGGTCGATGCCGTCACGCACCTCGGTCACCTCGGAAAACATCACCGTGGCACCAGCGCGCACCAGCAGGTCGGCACAAAAGCCAACGGCGGGGTTGGCGGTCACACCCGAGAAGGCATCGCTGCCGCCACATTGCACACCCACCACCAGTTCACTGGCGGGCACGGTTTCGCGTTGTCTGGCGTTCAGGCGGGCCAGGTGTTTGTCGGCACTTTGAAGGATCGCGTCGATCATCGACATCAAACCCACATGCTGCTCGGATTGCAGACAGACCACATCGAGCGGCTCAGGTTCGCAGGAATTTGCGCCAAAACTGCTTGTAGCCCTTGTATCCAAAGGGCTGGTAGATACGCTATTGATAGCGATGGCATTCGCTGGCAAAAGCCGCTCGGGCTGCAGCTTTTCGCAGCCCAGGCTGACCACCATCAGTTCACCCCCAAAGTTGGGGTTTTGGCTGATGTGGCGCAGGGTGCGGATCGGGATGATGGCGTCGGGTGCGTCAATCGCCACCCCACAACCATAAGCGTGTTCCAGTCCCACCACATCGTCCACATTCGGGTACTTGGGCAGCAGCTCGGCCTTGATGCGTTTGACCGCCATCGCGACCACGCCTGACACACATTGCACCGTGGTGGTGATCGCCAGAATGTTGCGTGTGCCAACCGAGCCGTCGGCATTGCGGTAACCCTCAAAGGTATAACCCTCGAGCGGCGGCAAGTCTGGCGCGGCCTGGGTGGCCAGCGGCAAATTGTCGAGCGCACGCGCGTCGGGCATCAGCAACACCGACTCGTTGACCCAGCTGCCTGCGGGCAAGTCGCGGACGGTTTCGCCAATGCTTACGTTGTAGCGCCGCACGGTGCTGCCCTGCGGCAAATCGACCAGCGCCACCTTGTGGCCTTGTGGCACGGCTTGCACCAGGCGCAGGCCGTTGCCAAACACCGCGCCCGCAGGCAAACCTCCATCGTTGACCACAATGGCCACGTTGTCTGCCGGGTGCATGGTGATGAATAGCGGTGTGCTGTTCATGGCTCAGAACCTCGGTTTGATCTGTTTCCAGTCGGGCCGGAAACGCTGCATCTGCATCACGTCGTTGCGGGTGCGGATGCGGCAGACCTTGAAGGCTTCGTGCAACTCGGCCAGTTTGTCCTGGTCCAGCTCGACACCCAGGCCGGGTTTGTCGCTCAGATGCACACAACCACCCACAATCGGCACCCGGCCGCCGACCAGCACCTCGTCTTGCTGCCAGGGGTAATGGGTGTCGCAGGCGTAACTCAGGTGGTGCACCGAGGCGGCCAGATGGGTCATCGCCATCAGGCTGATGCCCAGATGGGAGTTGGAGTGCATCGACAGCCCCAAACCAAAAGTCTGGCAGGTGCGCGCCAGCGCCTGGGTGGCGCGCAGGCCCCCCCAGAAATGGTGGTCTGACAGCAAAATCTGCACCGAGTTGAGTTCAATGGCGCGCTTCAACTCCGCCCAGTTGGTGACCACCATGTTGGTGGCCAGGGGCAAGTTGGTCAGCTTGTGCAACTCGGCCATGCCCTCCAGCGTGGGGGTCGGGTCTTCGTAATACTCCAGCACACCGTCGAGCTTCTTGGCCACCCGCAGGCTGGCTGCCATCGACCAGTTGCTGTTGGGGTCGATACGCAGCTGGTGGTTGGGGAAAGCTGCACGCAGGGCCAGGATGGCGTCGGCTTCTTCATCGGGCTCGAACACACCGGCCTTGAGTTTGATGCTCTCAAAGCCGTATTGGTCGATCATCTGTTTGGCCTGTTTGACGATCTGTTCGGCGTTGACCGCCTCGCCATAGGGGTCAGGGGCGTACTCGGGATCGACCGAGGCGTCCCATTTGTAGAACAGGTAGGCCGAGTACGACACCTTGTCGCGCACAGCCCCGCCCAGCAGCTCCACCAGCGGGATGCCGATGGTGCGGGCCTGCAGGTCCATGAAGGCCACCTCAAACGCCGAGAACGCGCTGGTGACTAGGTTGCTGGCCAGCGAGCCCGGGGCCAGTTCCATTTCGACATGGCCGGTGTTGGTTTTGGGCGCGAGTGCAGCCACACGGGCCAGCATGCCGTTGAGGTCAAAGGCCGACAGGCCGACCAGCGTGGGGGCGCTGCGTGTCAGCAGGTCGAGCACCGGCGCATCGCCGTAGGTTTCGCCCAGGCCCACCAGACCGTTGGCACCCTCCACCTCGATGATGGAGCGCAGGCCAAAGGGCTCGTGCACACCCGCCGCATTGAGCAGGGCGGGGTCTTTGATGGCAATCGGTGTGACCCGGACGGCGGTGATTTTCATGATGATGACTCAGACAAAAATGGATCGGCAAGCAATGGGTGCCAAAGCACCTGGAGAGAGGGTAGAACCCGGAACCAGTCCGTGTGTCTGGGCCAGGGCCAGATGGCCGCTGGCCCAGGAACTAGGCGGTCGCAGTCGTGGTCTTGACCGTTTTGCTGCTGTGGGTCTTGTAGACATGCCACAGCACGGATACCAACGACAAACCGATGAACGTGCCTGAAATCGGAGAGGTCAGGAAGTCCATGAAGTTGTTGTCAGACAGCATCAGGCCACGGCGCAGGTTGGTCTCGGCCATGGGGCCGAGGATCAGGCCGATGATGAAGGGCGTCTGCGGGATGCCAAACTTCACGAAGCCATAACCGATCAGGCCAAAGAACACGATGACACCCACGTCAAAGATCCGGTTGCCCAGACCGAAGGCGCCCACGAAGCACAGCACCAGGATGATGGGCAGCAGGATGTATTTCGGTACCCCCAGCAATTTGACAAAAACCCGCACGCCATACAACTCAGCAAACAGCATCATCACGGCCGACACCAGCATGGCGATGAAGATGGTGTACACCAGCGGACCTTGCGAGACGAATAGCAGCGGCCCGGGCTGGATGCCATGGATCATGAAGCCGCCCAGCAGCATGGCCGTCACGGTGTCGCCCGGGATGCCCAGGGTCAGCAGCGGGATCATGGCACCGCCCACAGCAGAGCAGGCAGCGGTTTCAGAGGCCACAACGCCGTCGATGATGCCTGTACCGAATTTCTCAGGATGTTTGGACTGTTTCTTGGCCACCATGTAGGACACGATGTTGGAGGTGCCGGAGCCGATACCAGGCAAGATGCCGATGCCGGTGCCGATCAATGTGGAGCGGACCATGTTCCAGCCCTGCTCAAAAAACTCTTTCACGGAAAAGCCGAAACCCTTCAACTTGACGATGGTGACTTTGGCATGGGTCTCGGTCTTGACTTCTTCGGCTACTTTGATGATCTCGGAGATCGCAAACAGACCAATCAGCACCGGCAGAATGTCGAAGCCACCATTGAGTTCGGTCAGACCCAGGGTGAAGCGTGTGGTGGCGTCTACCGGCGCAATACCAACGGTTGAGAACGCAAAACCCAGCAAGCCGGAGAACAGGCCCTTGACCATCGAACCGGTGGACAGGGTGACGATCAGTGTGAGCGAGAAGATGGCGATTGAGAAATACTCATGCGGTCCAAACGCCAGGGCAATCTTGGCCAGCGAGGGCGCAATGAACATCAGTGCAAAAATGCTCAGCAGTGTGCCTATGAACGAGTAGAAGATGCCGACGCCCAGCGCCTTGGCGCCTTCGCCCCGTTCCATCATGGGGCCACCGTCAAACACGGTGGCCACCGAGGCCGGTGTCCCCGGGATTTTGAGCAAAATGGCTGAAATGAGGCCGCCCGAGACGCCGCCGATGTACAGCCCGACCAGCAGCGCAATGCCGGCGCTGGCGCTTAATGAGTAGGTGATGGGCAGAAACAGCGCCACCGCCATGGTGGCCGTCAGGCCCGGAATGGCGCCAAAAATGATGCCCACGACTGTGCCGAAAAAGATCAGGCCGAGCATCTGGAAGGTGAAGACGTTTTCAACACCCTGAAGGAAGAGGTCAAACATGCAATGGCTCCTGTTACTCGATGAATGCGCTCAGCAGCCCGACCGGCAAGATCATGTCGAAAGCATGGCGAAAGGTCAGGTACACAACGATAGACGTTGTCACAGCGATCGCCCCGTACAGGGGGTAGCTGATCTTCTTGTCACCTGGGGTCAGCACAATGAACTGCGCGAACAGGTAAACCACCGTCATGAGGGGGAAACCGACGGACTCCAGCAGTGCCGCGTAGGCCACGATCAGGCCCAGGGTTTTCCAGACCGTGCGGTAGTCCGCCGTGTCCTGTTTGCCGGACTGCTTGGCACCTGCCCGCTTGAAGGCCTCCCTGAGTTGCAGAACGCCCAGCAGGCACATCGTGGTGGCCAGCACATAAGGGACGAAGGCTGCGTCGATGAATTGTTTGCGCGGAATGGCGCTTGTCAGATACAGATAACCGATACCAATCAGGAGGAATATCGCCCCAACGACGATCTCCCGTTTTTTGATGTTGTCCATGGTGAAGCCTTGAGAGAAGAAAGGACAGGTGCGTGAAGCGCGCTGTAGCGCGCTTGCACCCATGTAGTGAGTCGGTGTGGCTTACTTCTTCTGACGCAACACGTCTTTGTACTGCAGGAAGTCGTCACGTACCTTGTTGAGCATGTCGTTGGCTTCCTTGGTGTGCAGGAAAGACACCGGCTGCTTGAACCCCTCTTCCAACGCCTTGGCGTAGGCGGGTTCTTTGGTGATCTGTTGCATCACGTCAGCCATTTTTTTGATGATGGCCGGGTCGGTGCCCTTGGGGAAAGCAATGACGTAGGGTTTGCCCATGTCCAGAGAAATGCCCTGGTCCTTGAAAGACTTGATGTCACCCAGCAGCGGGTTGTGGGCGTCGTTGTACTGCGCAATCATGGACATGTCGCCCGTGGCGGCATAGTCTTTGACCGGACCAAAGGAGATCGAGGACAAGTCGATGCGCCCACCGAGCAGCGACGTGATCTTGTCGGCAGCGGAGCCGACATCGACAAATTTCAGCTGGATGCCGGCCTTTTTCTGGAAGATCAGGCCTTGCAGGTGGGAGTAGCCACCCATTTCAGTACCGTAGATCACGGTGCCAGGGGCTGCCTTGGCTTTCTCGGTGATCTGCTGAACGGTTTTCAGACCGGATTTTTTGCTGCCAATCAGAACCACACCCTTGTCGATGGCGGGAATGCAGGCCACATCGAGCTTGGCATCAAACTTGTGGTCACTCATGCCCGACACTTCGTTGACGATCAACATGCCGGTATGGGCGAAAAACAGTGTGTTGCCATCAGGTGAGGCACCTTCCACCTGCGACATGCCAATCGTGCCGCCACCGCCGTTGACGTTGGTGACCACCATCGGTTTGCCTGTGATCTTCTCGAAAAAACGCGCCATCTGGCGGGCGTTGAAGTCGGTGTCACCACCCGCGCCAGCGGGCACGATCACCTGCACAGGGCGGGTCGGCCATTTGGTCGCGTCAGCGGCAAAGGCGCTGCCGAGAGCAGTTGTGATGCCGACAGCCGCCACGGCTGCAGCCAGAAAAGTTCTACGAAACGTCATCATGATCTCCGGTTGGTAGGTGAGAAAAAAGAAAGTGACAGGACTAAACGGCGCCGTGGGTTTCAAGGTACACGGCGTAAAGAGAATGGCTGCTGGCCATGTACAAGCGGTTGCGCTTGGGGCCGCCAAATTCGAGGTTGGCACAGCGTTCGGGCAGCTTGATGAAGCCGATGGCTTTGCCTTGGGCGTTGAAGACTTTCACGCCATCCATTTCTTCGGAGTTGCCCGTGGGCAAATGGGCTTTCAGGCCACCACCGACATCGGTTGCTTCGGCGGCAAACGCACCGCTGTGACCCCAGCCGCACCACAGATTGCCGTCGCGGTCGACCCGGAAGCCGTCCAGGGAACCGGTGCCGTTGGCGTCAATCAGTTTGGTCTTGTTGCTCACCGTGCCATCCGCGTTGACATCAAAGCTCCAGATGCTGCGGTTGGGGGTGCCTTTCCACTCGACCACATACAGCTTGCTCTCGTCGGGTGAGAAGGCCAGACCGTTGGGGTTGACCAGGTCGGTGATCACCGCCGTGATCTGACCGCCTTTGGCGATGCGGTAGACATTGGTGCTGGCCTGCTCGGGTTTGGCACGTGAGCCTTCCCATTCACCGTTGATGCCAAACAGTGGGTCGGTGAACCAGACGCTGTCGTCTGACTTGACCACCACATCGTTGGGCGCGTTGAGGCGTTTGCCTTCAAAACG
The DNA here is from genome assembly GCF_018619435.1 of Rhodoferax sp. U11-2br. GTDB lineage: Bacteria > Pseudomonadota > Gammaproteobacteria > Burkholderiales > Burkholderiaceae_C > Rhodoferax. The sequence goes on from NZ_JAHFZF010000025.1 coordinate 42,635, forward strand.
GTCGGCCAGCACTGTTTTTTTGCCGTTTTTTTCGGTACGAACCACGCGCCGTGTGACGGAGTGTTCACACGTGATCAGACGGCCTTGGCGGTCCCGCGTGTTGCCGTTGGCATAGTTGACGTTTTGCTGGTACACGGAAAATTTGCCGGTGGCCTCATCAAACTTCATCAGCCGGTTGTTGGGAATGTCACTGCACAGCAAGTAGCCTGGTTGGCCCGCCACCACATTGGGGAAGTAGGCCGGGCCTTCGGCCCAACGCATGCCGGTGCCAACCTGCTCCACCGTGCTGCTGTAGAGCCGGTATTTGGCAAAGCTGGGGTCCAAGATCAACACCGACGGGTCTGGGTAGCGCTGGTTGGGGCTGAAGCTGAAGGCTTGCGCCAAAGCGCTTGTGCTGGCAGCTGCCAGACTGGTGCTGGCGGCCAGCTTCAAAAAGCGGCGGCGCGGGTTGATCGAGGTCTCTTGCATGGGTTGTCTCCTGGCATAGCTCGGTTGGAAGATGGACGCTGGTGTGTTGCTCTTTGTGGGGCTATCGCCCTCTTGTGGCAGGTTATTCATCAGGTCACTGGACGGAAATGGTTTAACGCTTTACAGTTCGATATCGGCTTAACTTGTCAGTTGTATGTTGTCTGACGAGTTAAATTGTGATCCGCAGAAATCAGGGAGTCAATCGTTTTTTTATGGAATCATGGAAAACCCCTAGTACCCCGGCGAGCCGTCAGCGGCGGCCGCGTGGGCTGGTGCAAGAAATCGTCAACAGCCTGGCTGCCAGCATCCGCGAAGGTGCCATCAAACCGGGTGACAAACTGCCCACGGAGTCGGAAATCATGGCCCGGTTTGAGGTCAGCCGCACGGTGGTGCGCGAAGCCTTGTCCAATTTGCAGGCCTCGGGTTTGGTGGAAACCCGCCACGGCATTGGCACTTTTGCTCTGGCGCTGCCCGATACCAGCAACTTCAGAATCACCGGCTGCGATTTTTCAACGCTGGCCGATGTGATTGCTTTGTTGGAGTTGCGCATCAGCCTGGAGACCGAGGCCGCTGGCCTGGCTGCACAGCGCCGCACCGATGCCAATCTGGCCGCCATGGAACTGGCCCTCAAGGCGTTTTCGGATGCCATCGAGCACGACTCCGAGGCTGTGCCCTCAGACTTTGCGTTCCACATGGAGGTGTCTCGGGCCACGGGCAACCGCCACTTTGCCGACCTGATGACCTATCTGGGCACCATGATCATCCCGCGAACCCGGATCAACACCTCGAACAGCGCGCCAGAAGGACGGCTGAAGTATTTGCAGCAGGCGCATGGTGACCACGAAAACATTTTTAACGCGATCCGCAACCGTGATTCGGATGGCGCGCGCGCCGCGATGCGCACCCATCTGAGCAACAGCCGCGAACGCCTGCGTCGGGCGCAGCTCAGTCAGGTGCAGTGATCGCCATCGTATCCATAGCATGTTTCCCTTTTGGTGTAAGGGCTGCAGGCAAAAAAAAGCCACTTTTCTGAATGGTGGTCCATGGGTTGTGGCGCGACCCAATTTCCCCTTTTTCATATGTAAACGGCTTGTCCACAAGCTGTGATGGTGCTGGGTCCAGGGTTGCTTGAGTCTGGGCGCAGGCTGGCAGCTACGGCACCCGGATGAGGGTTGTCCCTCTTGTCAATATTGAGTCTTTGGTTGTACGATGTCTGCTAAGTTAATTCTTCCATCAACCTCCATCCATTGAGAAAGAGCGTCGTCATGCCAGCAGTTGCCCCTCATCACACCCCCGTTGTCACCCACATGCGTGTTGTCCCGGTTGCCGGGCACGACGGCATGTTGCTCAACCTGAGCGGGGCACACGGGCCATTTTTTACCCGCAACCTGGTCATCCTGACCGACAGCTCGGGCCACACCGGCGTGGGTGAGGTGCCTGGTGGTGAAAAAATCCGCCAGACGCTGGAAGCGGCGCAAGACATGGTTGTTGGCCAGTCGATTGGCCATTGGAATCAGGTGCTCAATAGCCTGCGTGTCGCTTTTGCCGACCGCGACAGTGGTGGCCGTGGGCAACAGACCTTTGACTTGCGTGTCGCCATCCATGCGGTCACCGCCGTCGAAAGTGCCCTGCTGGACCTGCTGGGTCAGCACCTGGGTGTGCCGGTAGCGGCCTTGCTGGGCGAAGGTCAGCAACGCAGCAGCGTGGCGGTGTTGGGTTACCTGTTTTATGTGGCTGACCGCCAGCAAACCGATTTGCCCTACCGCAGTGAACCCGACCAGGCCGACGACTGGCTGCGCCTGCGCCACGAAAAAGCCCTGGACGCCCAGGCGGTGGTCAGGCTGGCCGAAGCGGCTTATGCCCGTTATGGCTTCAAGGACTTCAAACTCAAGGGCGGCGTGCTGCGCGGTGAGGAGGAAATGGAAGCGGTCGAGGCCCTGCATGCACGTTTTCCTGACGCGCGCATCACGCTTGATCCGAACGGTGGCTGGCTGCTCAAAGACGCGATCCGTCTGTGCCGTGACCACCGCGATGCCTTGGCCTATGCCGAAGACCCATGTGGTGCCGAGGGTGTGTTCTCGGGGCGTGAAGTGATGGCTGAGTTCCGGCGCGAAACCGGTCTGTTGACCGCCACCAACATGATTGCCACCGACTGGCGCGAAATGGCGCACTCGGTGGCCTTGCACAGCGTGGACATCCCGCTGGCCGATCCCCACTTCTGGACCATGCAGGGCTCGGTACGGGTGGCGCAGTTGTGCCAGATGAACGGGCTGACCTGGGGCTCACATTCCAACAACCACTTTGACATCTCGCTGGCGATGTTCACCCATGTGGCTGCCGCAGCACCGGGCAAGGTCACCGCGATCGACACCCACTGGATCTGGCAGGACGGCCAGCGCCTGACCAAAGAGCCGCTGCAGATTGTGGACGGCAACATCACCGTGCCGGTCAAGCCGGGGCTGGGTATTGAGCTGGACATGGTGGAGGTGGAAAAAGCCCATCAGCTGTACCTGCAGCATGGCCTGGGTGCGCGTGACGATGCCATCGCCATGCAGTACCTGATTCCCGGCTGGAAGTTTGACAACAAACGCCCGAGCCTGGTGCGCTGACTGGCGCTGTTGCAACCAGCATCAGCAACAAGCTGACGCATGCGCGATCTTCATCAACAGCCATCCATGCGCACAGCGCGCATCCATTTTCCAAAGCATGTGATGCGACTGTGCGAGCGCGGGTTCCTGGATCGCAAGTGGCGCCCTCGGCCGCTTGCACCCTCGCTCTGTCGAATGCGCAGCAGCGCTAGCGCCTGACTTTCTGATCAGCTCGCCGACAAGCTCGGCTTCATTTGGCCTACACGTGTGATCGCGTCAGAAACCATCGAGAGGTACTCCATGAACAACTTGAAAATCTCCACCCGTTTGTCCCTTGGCTTCGCGGTCATCACACTTGCTTTTCTGGTGTTGTCCTCGTTTGCCGCGTGGCGGATCCACCAGGTATCGCTGGCCACTGCACACATGGAATCGGAGACAAAGCTGTTGGACCTGGCAGAAAAATGGCAGGCTGACATCCGAGAGAACTCCGCACGCGCTCTGGCCATGGCTTATGGCCCGGGCACGGTGATGCTGGCTTTTTTCAAGGACGACGTCGATGCCACCACCGCGCAGACGGTTGCCACTCAGAAGAAGTTTCTGGAGCTGGCCAAGGATGAGGGCATCCTCAAGCAGGTTGGTGTTGTGGATCAGGCAAACAAGGCCTATCTGGCGGCGCGTGAAGACGCCATTGCGCTGAAGGACTCCGGTGACAGCGCAGGGGCGCAGGAGCTGGTGCGCAACACATTTGCCCCGGCCGCTGCCGAGTACGTCCGCGCCACCCAGGCCTTGGTGAACGGTCAGATATCCAGCATCGATAAAACCCAGGATGACATCGAAGCCATCTTCAGCCAACTCTACCTCGTTGGCGGCGCCCTGCTGGCCCTGTGTGTGGGCATCGCTGTTTTTGCCAGCTGGAGCATCTCCCGCGGCATTGCCCAAGGCATCACGTTGGCCAGCAGCGCTGCTGAGCGTTTTGGTGAGGGTGACTTGAGCCAGACCCTGCCACAAGACGGCAAAGACGAAATCGCCCACTTGTTACAAGCCCTCTTCAAAATGCAGACCAATCTGGTCGGTGTGGTCCAGCGCGTGCGCCAGGGCTCAGAGTCGGTGGCCACCGCCAGCGCCGAGATCGCCCAAGGCAACCAGGACTTGTCTTCGCGCACCGAGTCCCAGGCCAGTGCATTGCAGGAGACCGCCGCCAGCATGGAGCAGCTCAGCTCCACCGTCAAACAAAACGCCGACAACGCCCGCCAAGCCAACCAACTGGCCCAAAACGCCAGCTCTGTGGCCATCAAGGGCGGCGAAGTGGTCGCCCAGGTGGTTGACACCATGAAAGGCATCAACGAGGCGTCACGCAAGATCAGCGACATCATCAGCGTGATCGATGGCATTGCCTTCCAGACCAACATCCTGGCCTTGAACGCGGCGGTGGAAGCCGCCCGTGCTGGTGAACAAGGCCGTGGTTTTGCGGTGGTGGCCTCTGAAGTGCGTAGCCTGGCCGGACGCAGTGCTGAAGCTGCCAAAGAAATCAAGACCCTGATCAGCGCCAGCGTGGAGCGGGTCGAACAAGGTACAGCCCTGGTCGATCAGGCCGGTGCCACCATGACCGAGGTGGTGGCTTCTATTCGCCGGGTCAATGACATCATGGGAGAGATCAGTGCGGCCAGCAATGAACAAAGCCAGGGTGTGAGCCAGGTGGGAGATGCGGTGACACAGATGGACCAGGCCACCCAGCAAAACGCGGCCCTGGTGGAAGAGATGGCGGCAGCGGCGAGCAGCCTCAAGAGCCAGGCGCAGGATCTGGTGCAGACGGTGGCGGTGTTCAGGCTGGGGGCGGGGGAGAGCGGCAGCATCATCCCTTTATCGATGGCTTCAACGCCTGATCAACGGCACAAAGCAGCTGGTCTGTCGTTGGTGGCGCCTGCTTCAGTCTTGCCATCGCCAAGCGCTACCTGATTCCAGCTCGGAAGTGTGACAAAAAGCGCCTAAGCCGGGGGTGCTGATCCCAAAGGCTGGCCGTCAAACACGGCGGGCCTCAGCAAAAAAAACCCACCGGGGTCGAAACACCCGGTGGGCCAACTCTCTAGGAAGCACTCACAAAATACCTGTTGCAGGCACGCGGCCTGCAACGCGCCAGACCTTATCGGCCGTAGGCTGTTTCACCGTGGGAGGTGATGTCCAGACCTTCGCGTTCGCTTTCTTCGCTGACACGCAGACCAATGGTCATGTCCACAATCTTGTAGGCCACGAAAGACACCACACCCGACCAGATCACGGTGGTCAACACCGCCTTGGTTTGTACCCAGACTTGGGCTGCGATGGAGTAGTCGGCCGATGTCACCATGGTGGCCGTGACCCAGTCGGCCACGTAGCCGGGGCCGCCCAGGGCGGGGCTGTTGAAGACACCGGTCAGGATGGCACCCAAGATACCGCAGACACCGTGCACACCGAACACGTCCAGCGAGTCATCAGCACCCAGGATCTTCTTGAGACCATTCACACCCCACAGGCCGGCAAAGCCAGACAGGAAACCAATCACCAGCGCACCACCAATGCCGACGTTGCCAGCAGCGGGTGTGATGGCGACCAAGCCCGCCACACAACCGGAAGCCGCACCCAGCATGGAGGCTTTGCCGCGCATCAGGGTTTCACCGATACACCAGGCCAGGATGGCCGCAGCGGTAGCACCAAAGGTGTTGATGAAGGCCAGAGCCGCAAAACCGTTGGCTTCCAGCGCAGAACCGGCGTTGAAACCAAACCAGCCCACCCACAGCAAGGAGGCGCCGACCATGGTCAAAGTCAGGCTGTGAGGCGCCATCGATTCCTTGCCGTAGCCGATGCGTTTGCCAACCATGTAGGAGCCCACGAGGCCAGCCACAGCGGCGTTGATGTGCACCACCGTACCACCCGCGAAGTCCAACGCACCCCATTGCCAGATCATGCCGGCTTTGCCGGTCATTTCTTCCGCCACAGCTGCGGCGCTGTAGGCATCCGGGCCCATCCAGAACCAGACCATGTGGGCAATCGGGGCATAAGCAAAGGTGAACCACAACACCATGAAAGCCAGCACCGCAGAGAACTTCATACGTTCGGCAAAAGCGCCCACGATCAGCGTGCCGGTGATGCCGGCAAAGGTGGCCTGGAAGGCGGCGAACACAATCTCAGGAATCACCACGCCCTTGCTGAAGGTGGCGCCGTTGGCAAAGGTGCCAGCAACGTTGTCCCAGATGCCCGCCATGAAGAGTCGGTCAAAGCCACCAAAGAACGCATTGCCCTCGGTGAACGCCAGGCTGTAGCCATAGATGAACCACAAGACCACAATCATCGAGAAGGTGACCATGACCTGCATCAGCACCGACAGCATGTTCTTGGAGCGGACCAGGCCGCCGTAGAACAGCGCCAGACCGGGCACTGTCATCAAAATCACCAGCAGGGTGGAGACCATCATCCAGGCGGTGTCGCCCTTGTTCGGAACAGGTGCTGGTGCAGCAGCGGGCGCAGCAGCCTCGGCAGCGGCCGGGGCTGCCGCAGCGGCAGCAGCAGGTGCCTCAGCAGGCGCAGCGGCCACCGGAGCAGCGGCGTCAGGGGCTGCCGGTGCAGTGGTGGTGGCAGCAGCTTCGGAGGTGGTTGGGGCGGGGGCCTGCGCCAAAGCAACGGCGCCGCCAAGCAACAAGCTCATGCCCAACGCAAGGGATGCAAGTAGTTTTTTCATGTTGTGGATCTCGTGTGAAGTGAGAAGTGGGCGTCAGAGCGCTTCCTTGCCGGTCTCGCCGGTGCGGATGCGGATCACCTGCTCAACCGGTGTGACAAAAATCTTGCCATCACCAATCTTGCCGGTGCGTGCTGCGCCTTCGATGGCTTCGATGACCTGGTCGAGCATCTCGTCAGACACGGCGGCCTCAACCTTGACCTTGGGCAGAAAGTCCACCACATACTCTGCACCCCGATACAGTTCGGTGTGTCCCTTTTGGCGACCGAAGCCTTTGACTTCGGTGACAGTGATGCCCTGCACGCCGATGGAGGAGAGCGCTTCGCGCACCTCATCGAGCTTGAAGGGTTTAACAATTGCAGTGACAAGTTTCATGAGTTCTCCTTGGCTTGGAAAGAGTGGGTCACACTCGGCGGGTTCAGAGTCATCGGCCTCTCCAACAAGTGGGTTGACGAGCATGTAAAGCAGGGTTCGTGCCAGACGCCTGGATTTGCCTGGCTGGAGCCCTGCAAATCAGCACGAGATCTGTGGGTTAAGATATCTGTATAAATAACCAGTAAGCACCACCATGGTGCATCAATCGGACGCATTGCCTGTTGGCAGCGCACCGTTTTAGTCAGGAGGTTTCATGAGTCTGTCTTTGGTGCAAAGCCGGGCCCTGCTGGGCCTGGATGCGGCCGCCGTGACGGTCGAAGTCCACTTGGCCAACGGTTTGCCGAGTTTCACCTTGGTGGGTTTGGCTGATGTTGAGGTGAAAGAAGCGCGTGAGCGGGTGCGCTCGGCCATCCAGAACTCGGGGCTGGAGTTTCCGAGCAACAAAAAAATTGTGGTCAACCTGGCGCCAGCCGATTTGCCCAAGGACTCGGGCCGGTTTGATCTGCCCATAGCGCTGGGCATTTTGGGCGCCAGTGGCCAGATTGATACTGCGGCGATGGCGGGCTGGGAGTTTGCTGGCGAGTTGTCACTGTCGGGTGAGTTGCGCCCGGTGCGGGGTGCGCTGGCTATGAGCCTGGCCCTGCATGGCAGTGGTGTGGTCACCCAGCTGGTGCTGCCACCCGAGAGCGCCGAAGAGGCCGCCCTGGTGCCCAGTGCCCAGGTGTACCGCGCCCGGCATTTGCTCGATGTGGTGCAGCATTTTTTACCGACTGCTTCAGAAAACAGAGCAGCTGAGCCAGGTGAAGGATGGGCTAGAGTCGATTCTGCGCCTTGTGTGCAAGCGGCTGACTACCTCGATCTGGCCGATGTCAAAGGCCAGCTTGGGGCCAAACGGGCGCTTGAGATTGCTGCCGCCGGTGGCCACAGCCTGCTGTTGATGGGGCCACCGGGCTCGGGCAAATCGATGCTGGCGCAGCGTTTTGTCGGTTTGCTGCCGCCCATGACCACCGATGAGGCCTTGCAAAGTGCCGCCATGGCCAGCCTGGGCGGGCGTTTTTCTCTGGCCAGCTGGGCGCGCCGACCCACCTGCCAGCCGCACCATACCGCGAGTGCTGTCGCTTTGGTCGGTGGCGGTTCGCCGCCGCGCCCCGGAGAAATTTCGCTGGCGCATCATGGGGTCTTGTTTTTGGACGAATTTCCGGAATTCCCGCGCGCCGCTTTGGAGGCGCTGCGTGAGCCGCTGGAGACCGGCACCATCACCATCTCAAGGGCGGCGCGGCGCAGTGAGTTCCCGGCGCGTTTCCAGCTGATTGGTGCCATGAACCCTTGCCCCTGTGGTTACCTGGGCTCCAACCAGAAGGCTTGCCGTTGCACCCCTGACCAGGTGGCGCGTTACCAGGGCAAACTCAGCGGCCCGCTGGTGGACCGCATTGACTTGCATGTGGAGGTGCCCGCCGTGACGTCCAACGAACTGATGCAGGCGCAGCCGGGTGAAGCCAGTGCGGTGGTGCAGGCCCGTTGTATCGCTGCACGGGAGCGAGCCATGGCCCGCCAGGGCAAAACCAACCAGGCTTTGCAGGGGCAGGAGATCGATGAATTTGTGCTGCTGGACGAGGCGGCCGCCAAGTTTTTGAACGTGGCCGCCACCCGCTTGGGCTGGTCAGCGCGCAGCACCCACCGGGCGCTCAAAGTGGCGCGCACCATTGCCGACCTGGCCGGTGCACACAGCACCCAGGTCACCCATGTGGCCGAGGCCATGCAGTACCGGCGGGCCCTGAAGGCGGCCTGAGGGCTACAGATTGGGCGCCAGCAGGCGCTGCAGGTCTTTGGCCTCCAGGCCACGGCGCTGTGCCATGTCCTGCAACTGGTCGTCACCAATCTTGCCCACGCTGAAATAACTGGCCTGCGGGTGGCCGATGTAGAAACCGCTGACGCTGGCGGCCGGCGTCATGGCCAGGCTCTCGGTCAGGCTCATGCCGATGTCTTCACATTGCAGCAGCGCAAACAGCTCTTTTTTGACACTGTGGTCGGGGCAGGCCGGGTAACCTGGCGCCGGGCGGATGCCGCTGTATTTTTCGGCAATCAGCTCCTGCGGGCCCAAGGCCTCAGACGGCGCATAACCCCACAAATCGGTGCGCACTCGGTGGTGCAGGTATTCGGCAAAAGCCTCGGCCAGCCGGTCGGCCATGGCCTTGAACAGGATCGCGCTGTAGTCGTCATGGGCGGCAATGAACTGCTGCTCTTTTTTCTCGACACCCAGGCCGGCGGTCACCGCGAACACACCCACATAGTCTTGTCGGTTAGGGGGTGCGACGCCGGATGATGCGGGGTCTTGTAAGTTTTTTTGGCAAAACCCCAAGTCAAGGCCTGTAGCCCTCGTATCTTCTAGGTTGGATGCTACGTCGTCAGTAGCAATGTCTTTTGGCGCCACAAAATCCGCCAGGCAGCGGTTGGGCAGGTAGCTGCCATCGTCCTCGACCTCGCGCGCGGTTTGTTGGCGCAGGCCGTACCAGGTCAGGGCCACGCTGCTGCGGGTGTCGTCGGTGTAGAGCACGATGTCGTCACCCACCGCGTTGGCCGGGTACAGGCCCACCACCGCGTTGGCGCTGAGCCAGCGGCCTTCGATGATTTTTTTGAGCATGGCCTGGCCGTCGGCGTAGACCTTTTTGGCCTCAATGCCCACCACCTCATCCTCCAGGATCGCCGGGAACGGCCCGGCCAGGTCCCAGGTCTGGAAGAACGGGCCCCAGTCGATGTAGCGGGCCAGCTCAGCCAGGTCAAAGTTTTTGAACTCACGTCGGCCAATGAACTTCGGTGTGGTGGGCTGGTAGGCCGCCCAGTTGATGGGGGTCTTGTTGGCACGTGCCTTGGCCAGCGGCCACAGCGGTGTCTGTTTTTTGTTGGCGTGTTGCTGGCGCACCTTGTCGTAGTCGGTCTGCAACTCGGCCAAATAGGTATCGGCATGCTCACCCAGCAGGCTCTGCGCCACACCGACGCTGCGTGAGGCGTCGGGCACATAGACCACCGGGCCCTCGTAATGCGGCGAAATCTTCACCGCGGTGTGTACCCGGCTGGTGGTGGCGCCGCCAATCAGCAGCGGGATTTTTTTGATGCGGAAGTAGTCGTCCTTTTGCATCTCACCGGCCAGGTACTGCATTTCCTCCAGGCTCGGTGTGATCAGGCCGCTTAGTCCAATGATGTCGGCGCCCTCGGCCTTGGCGCGTGCCAGGATCTCGTGGCAGGGCACCATCACACCCATGTTGACCACGTCAAAGTTGTTGCATTGCAAAACCACGGTGACGATGTTTTTGCCGATGTCATGCACGTCGCCCTTGACGGTGGCGATGACGATCTTGCCCTTGGTTTGCACGTCGCGCCCGGCGGCTTCGTCGCGGCGTTTTTCTTCCTCGATGTACGGAATCAGGTGCGCCACGGCCGACTTCATGACCCGGGCGGACTTGACCACCTGCGGCAGGAACATCTTGCCCTGGCCAAACAGGTCACCCACGATGCTCATGCCCGCCATCAGCGGGCCTTCGATCACATGTAGGGGGCGGCCACCCTTGGCGACGATGGCCTGGTACGCCTCTTCGGTGTCTTCGACGATGAAGTCGGTAATGCCGTGCACCATGGCGTGGCTCAGGCGCTGTTCCACCGTGACCGGGTGTTCAGGCGTGCCGCGCCATTCGAGCCTTTTGCTCTCGTCCTTGGCGCCGCTTTTGGCGGTTTCAGCTATCTCGACCAGGCGCTCACCGGCGTCGGAGCGGCGGTTCAGCACCACGTCTTCAACACGTTCGCGCAGAATGGGCTCCAGGTCGTCGTAGACCCCGACCATGCCAGCGTTGACGATGCCCATGTCCATGCCGGCTTTGATCGCGTGGTACAGGAACACGGTGTGGATCGCCTCGCGCACCGGGTCGTTGCCCCGGAAGGAAAAACTCACATTCGACACGCCGCCGCTGACCTTGGCACCCGGCAAGTTTTGCTTGATCCAGCGCGTGGCGTTGATGAAGTCGACCGCGTAGTTGTTGTGCTCTTCGATGCCGGTGGCAATCGCGAAGATGTTCGGGTCAAAAATGATATCTTCCGGCGGGAAACCCACCTCGTCCACCAGGATGCGATAGGCGCGTTCACAGATTTCGATCTTGCGCTCATAGGTATCGGCCTGGCCCTGTTCGTCAAAGGCCATCACCACCGCTGCGGCACCATAACGGCGCAGCAATTTGGCGTGGTGCTTGAAGGCGTCCACCCCTTCCTTCATGCTGATCGAGTTGACCACCGCCTTGCCTTGCACACAACGCAGGCCAGCCTCGATGACACTCCACTTGCTGGAGTCAATCATGACCGGAACCCTTGATATGTCTGGCTCAGACGCTATCAAATTCAGGAATTTCACCATGGCCGCCTGGCTGTCGAGCATGGCCTCGTCCATGTTGATGTCGATGATCTGGGCGCCGTTTTCCACCTGCTGGCGCGCCACACTCAGCGCCTGGTCGAACTCACCGTTGAGGATCATGCGCGCAAAAGCCTTGGAGCCGGTCACGTTGGTGCGTTCACCCACGTTAACAAAAGTGGCGCTTGGCGCAGTGTCAGCCGCTGCGGCGATGCCAATGGTCAGAGGCTCCAGGCCGGACAGTTTGAGGGGGGGTACAACAAAATCGGACATGCAACTCACCTGTGAAATTCATAAAGTCAGGTGAGCGTCGTTGTGTAAATCCAAGCCTGACGGGTTGTGTGGCCCGCTGCAACGCTCCTTGGAAGGCGCCGATTTTAGCGGCGAGGCCCTTCACATCACACGCAGCGTGTTGCGGCCCTATCCACCACACCGGGATCGCTGGCTGGCCTGCCCGGTGGTTTGCCGTGTGAATCGCTGCGGATAGCAGCAGGGTATTGGGGGCAAACTGCAAGAAAGGGCTTCCCAAGCGGCTTGACAGGTAAGATTCGCACCCTGTCAAACTGCACGTCCTTGCCTTGAGCCGTGGTTGTGGTGTGTCAATGTCTTACCCGGACCTGTGTTCGCTTTGAGAGGCTTGTTGGATGAACTTGTATTCGTCGTTGACGTTGCGTCAGTGGCTGACTGTGCCATTCACCGTCCTGATGGTCGGTGTGGTGGTGCTGACGGGCACCTTGTCGTACTGCACCGGCAGTCAGGTGGTCAATACGGTGTCGCAGCATCTGCTGCAGGAGATGGTGGCCCGCGTAGGCCAGGCTGTTGACCGGCATGTGGTGGGGTCGGCTGCGGTGTTGGAGGCGGCCTTTCCTACAGGCTTGGTGGTGCCCGATACCATCGACGCCGAGCTGGACACCCTACGCAACCGGTTCTGGATCGCCACTTCTTTGCACACCGATCCGAACAACTTCGTCTATTACGGCAACCACCACGGCCAGGCCATTGGTTTGTTGCGTCTGAGTTCCGGCGAGGCCGAACTGCGCTACAAGTTGCGGGCTGATCAATTCCGTGGTTTCAGCCGTTTTAGCGGGATCAACGGTGCGCTGGGGCCAAAGACGTTCGAAAAAAAGCTCTTTGATCCGCGCGAACGCCCCTGGTACAAAGCGGCAGAGCGCAGTGTGTCGTCGGCCTGGACCGCGATCTACATCGACTTCACCACCGAAGAGCTGGTGGCCACCCGCGCCCGGCGGGTGCTTGATGCCCGGGGTGAGATGCAAGGGGTGGTGGCCACCGACATCTCGCTGCAGCGGCTGAACTTGTTTGTCAGCAACCTGTCCATCAGCAGTCATGGTGTGGCCTTCATCATCGAGCCCGATGGCAAGTTGATTGCCTCGTCCAGTGGGCCCAATATCAAACGCCTTCCTGGTGGGGGCAGTGAACGCCTGATGGCCATCGACAGTGTCAATCCCCTGCAACGGGCGGCCTACCAGCAGGTTCGGGATCGGCTTCAGTCAGCCAGTCTGGGTGTTGGCCCGCGTGCGCTGGTGTTCAACGGTCCGAACGGCGGGGCGGTTGAGATGGCGTTTGACCGCGTGCTGGACCATGCGGGCCTGGACTGGTTGATCGTGGTGGCGGTTCCGCGTAGCGATTTCATGCAAGGCTTCACTGCCAACATTTTCCGTACCGCTTTGATTGGTTTGCTGGGTGTGATGGCCGCAGTGTTTCTGGGTTGGCATATTGTGGGTTGGGTGGGGCGTGACATCAAGCGTTTGACCGAGGCGGCCAAGCTGGTGGGGGAGGGGCGCCTGGAGGCGCCGCTGGAGGTGTATCGCAATGACGAAATTGGGGTGTTGGCCAGCACCTTCCGCAGAATGCAGTACCGGTTGCGAACCGATGTGCTGACCGGTCTGAGCAACCGTGAGATGTTGCTGCACAGCATCACCCAACGCATCGAGCATAAACGGCGCCAGCTTGACGCCTTGTCGTTTGCGGTGTTGTTCGTGGACCTGAACAACTTCAAGCTGATCAATGACCATCTGGGGCACGACGCTGGTGACCGGGTGCTGATGGAGATTGCCACGCGCCTGAGCAAGGCGGTGCGCCCCGGGGATGTGGTGGCGCGGTATGCGGGGGATGAGTTTGTGCTGCTGATCAATGACATTCCGTCTCGCCAGGTGGCGGATCAGGTGCGCAAAAAGCTCGAGGCCACACTGCTCGAGCCGGTGCAGCAGGTGGATCTCGGCGCGGTGCCAGAAGGCGCCGGGTTTGGTGGGGCGGTGGGTCTGGCGATGTACCCGCTGGACGGTGACACCGCCGAACTGCTGATCGCACGGGCCGACCAGGAAATGTACGAACGTAAACGGGCCTGGCGGCTGGACGCCTGACCCGGCTGGGGAACGCCGTGTTTGGGCCGCTGTAGCCGGCGGCCTGATCATTCAGGTGCTCAGACCTGCTCCCACTGCCCGCTCTGGTCTGACTTGAACAGCGCATCGATGATGCGCATGTTGCAGATCGCGTCATCGAGCCCATAGGGCAGGGGAATCTCACCTCGCACCGCTTGTGAAAATGCGTCCCCTTGCAGGGTGTACATGTCACATGCTGGCAGTGTTTCGCGCACCGCCGACACACCGCCGATCTGGCTGCCGTTGTCGAGCAACAGGTCGGTTGTGCCACCTAGGGGGGCGTTGAACGGGATCACCAGCTCCAGGCGTTGTTTGGTGCCTATTGCCTGGACACGTTGGAACGGTACCGACTGGGTCGACACGGTGAAGTCCAGCCGCCGCCCGCCGCCAAAGTCGAGCAGCGCGCTGGTCGTGCGGTCGGTCTGGAACTCCGGGTCGCGGTCAATCAGTGTGATCACGCGCAGTGGCTCGGCCTCAAACAGAAAACGCCCGGCCACGATGGCGTAACAACCAATGTCGTAGAGGGCGCCGCCGCCCACGTCGGCGCGGTTGCGGATGTTGTCGCTCTGGCGGTTGAAGTACGAAAAAAACGCTTGTACCGTGCGCAGCTCCCCCAAAGCACCGCTGCGCACCAGCTCGCGCGCACGCTGCCACTGCGGGTGAAAACGCACCATGAACGCTTCCATGATGTGCACCTGGCCCGCCACCTCTCGCAGTTGCTCGGCTTCCTGTGCGTTCATCGAGAAGGGTTTTTCACACAAGACATGTTTACCTGCGCGTGCGGCCGCCAGTGTCCAGGCCACATGCTGGTCGTTGGGCAGCGGGTTGTAAATGGCCTCGATCTCGGGGTCGGCCAGCAGTTCTTCATACGAACCATAGGCTTTGGGGATGCCCAGGTCGGTGGCCACTTTCTGCGCGGCATCCAGTGAGCGCGACGCAATGGCGCCTACCTGGCTCCAATGGCCCTTTTGCAACGCCGGGATGACTTTTTCGCGACCGATCTTGGCGGTGCTGAGCACGCCCCAGGTAACTTTTTTCATGGCAAGACTGACCTTGTGTTGTGGTTGTGGAGGCCGCTTTATACCAAGTAAAGCCGTGGTCAGGTGACATCTGGCGGCCAGGCCGCAGCAGCCGTCATGGCGTGCGCAGGCGCTTGTCAGATGCCTGCGATGCAAAGCCCGTTAGCTATTGCAAACTAGCGTGACTTTGTTAACGCTATGTGCTTCTAATCCAAGCTTTTACTGGGTATGTTGCTACTTAAAATGACTGTCTGTTGGTGCTTGAGTTGTGGTGGCCGCAGCGGCGGGCAGGGTGCCGTGGTGCGGCGCACTGGCCAAACTCAGTCACATCACGGCGGCCTGAACAGGCATAACAACAAAACTGTCCGGGCGGTTTGAACGCCACTTCTTCTCTATGCAAACCATGAACCTTGAGCGGGCCGGAACACGTGGTCAGTTGTGGCTGTCTGCCAGCCGGGATGGCATGGTCATGCTACTTCCCCTCACATTCATCCGCGTCGTCATCACGATTGTCTTGAACTTTCCGTGGAACGATTGGCCCCACGCATGGGGGATGCAGTCGACAGCGGCCTGGCTGCTGGTGGCCGCCCGGCTGGATGCCTCGTTGGGCGTCATCATGGGTCTGGGCATGGCGCTGTGTGTTGGCAATCGGCTCTATGTGGCTTTGAAACGTGTGGAAAGCAGCTGGATGACGCCCATGCTGGTTAATCTCTTGTGTCTGGTGAACTTTTCAGTCGGCATGGTGTTTCTGGTGGGGGGGCTGGAAAACTCGCTGGGGCAATCACTGCTGTTGGGGATTCTGACGGGCATCCTCACGGTTGAAGTATTTCATGTCTACATTCGACTGATGCCTGGTTTCACACGTCTGGTGGGACTGGACGGCAGCTTGCTGTTCAGGCGTTCTTTTTACCAGTTGGGTCCGGCTGCGTTCGTCTGTGTTGTGACGACCCTGCTGATCGCACTGTTGTCGCAGCTGGGCACTGGCTTTGCACATCTGCTGCAGATGCTGCCAGCGTTTGAGCCCCTCAGGCAGGGTGGGGCGTATGCACTGAATCTGCTGATTGTTTTGGTCAACCAGCTGCTGTGGTTGGTTGGTTTGCATGGTGGCATCCTGGTGGAAGCCTTTGGCAGCGGCTTGTTGGCCAAACCCGATGTGGTGTTTGATGCCCACTTGGCTTCTGCGAACTTTGTCAACACCTTTGCTTACCTCGGCGGCTCCGGCGCCACCTATGGTCTGCTGCTGGCGATGTGGCTGGTGTGCAAGGACGCCCAGATGCGGCGGCTTGGCAAGTATTCGGTGGTGCCTGCGGTATTCAATGTCAATGAAATCCTGGTGTTTGGCTTGCCCATCATCTTCAGCCCGATCCTGCTGATGCCATTCCTCCTGGCGCCGCTGGCCTGTGCCCTGATTGCCTTGTTGGCGCACAGTGCCGGCTGGTTGGTGTTGTCCGGGCAAGCCGTCACATGGAGTACGCCGATCTTCATCTCCGGTTATGTGGTGTCTGGTGGGTTCGTCGGCGTGTTCACACAGTTGTTGGGGGTGTTGGTCAGCACCGCCTTGTATTGGCCTTTTGTCAAGCGTCTGCAAGCTGAGCGGAGTCGGGTTCATGCGGACACGGTGACCCAGGCCTTGGTGCAGCTGTGCCATCTGGAGGCGCCTCGGCGCCAGGTCCTCCAGCGGTTTGATGAGTTGGGCGATTTTGCGCGGGCATTACATGCCGATTTTGAGGCCGCCCTGGGCACACCGCAGGTGTTTCAGGTGTACCAGCCCAAACACGATGTGCGGGGGCGGGTCTGTGGTGTGGAGGCCTTGCTGCGTTGGAATCATCCTGTGCATGGTGCCATCATGCCTGCGGCGATCATCAATGTGGCGGAAGAGACGCGACTGATCAACCAGATTGGTAACTGGAGTCTGGAGACCGCCTGTGCGGCGCTGCAAGGTTGGAAAGACCAGGGCGTTCAGGGCATTTGTATGTCGGTCAACCTGTCGCCCGTGCAGCTGGATGACGCGAGCTACGCGGCATTTGTGGGGCGGTGTCTGGCGCGTTTTGGCCTGAGCCCCTCCGAGCTGGAGCTGGAGGTCACCGAGGGCCGCACCTTGGCCACGACACCGCAGGCCGATGCCACACTCAGAAAGCTGAGTGCGCTGGGGGTGCTTTTGTCCGTCGACGACTTCGGCATGGGTAGCAGTTCCCTGTTGTACATGCAGCGTTTTGAGGTCAGTGCAATCAAGATTGATGGGAGTTTGACCCAGGACGTGATGAACAACAGCGTTTGCTCGGACATCATTCGGAGCATTGGCATGCTGGGCAAGAAGCAGGGGGTGCGGGTGGTGGCCGAGTTTGTCGAGACCGCTGCGCAGCGTGACAAACTCGCGCAACTGGGTTGTGACGAGTTTCAGGGCTACCTCTATAGCCCTGCCATCAGTTCAAAGGCGTTTTTGGTCTATTGGCACCAGCAAGAAGGCCGGACGTTTCCCGAGACGAGGCAAGTGAGCTGTGGGAATGCGGCCCCACACGCAGGGTGAGGGTGGCCGGCGTGGTAGATGGCATAGGTTGGTCCACACTTTGTGTCGGTCAATTTTTCAGATGTTTTGTGCCTCTAGCCCTTTTTTTTAAAAGGACTAGAGGCTATTTAATCTATAGCGATATGTCTGCTGCAGCTGGCTCTGGTCAGCACAAAGCGCCATCGTTCACTTGGTTCAGCCAGGCTACATCGACAGAAACTGCCGCAGCTCGGGGGTTTTCGGGTGGTTGAAGATTTCGTCGGGCGTGCCCGCTTCGTGGATCAAACCCTGGTGCATGAACACCACGCGGTCGCTGACCTTGCGGGCAAAAGCCATCTCATGGGTGACCAGAATCAGCGTCATGCCATCGGCCGCGAGCATTTCCACCACCTGCAGCACCTCGCCCACCAGCTCCGGGTCCAGCGCCGAGGTGATCTCGTCACACAACAACACCGTGGGTGACATCGCCAGCGCACGGGCAATCGCCACACGTTGCTGCTGCCCGCCGGACAGTTGATCGGGCATGCGGTCAAACAACTGCCCGAGGCCGACACGCTCCAGCAAGGCCTGGGCCCTGGTGCGTGCGTCGTCCTTGGGGATGTTTTTGGCCAGGGTCGGGGCCAGCATCACATTGCGCCCGGCGCTCAGGTGCGGAAACAGGTTGAAGCTTTGGAAAATCATGCCGACCTGCTGGCGCAGTTCCCGCATGGCGTTGGCGTCGCCATGTTTCAGCGCCTGGCCGTCAACCGACAGGCTCCCGCGCTCAAAACTTTCCAGCCCGTTGATACAACGCAACAACGTGCTTTTGCCCGAGCCACTTTTGCCAATGATGCAGACCACTTCTTTGCGGCCCACTTGCAGGTCAATGCCTTTGAGCACTTCGGTGGCGCCAAAACTTTTGTGCAGACCCTGGATGTTGACCAGAGCAAAAGGCGGGTTGGGTGTTTGTTGGGTCATAGTTCAGGCCAGACGGCGGTTTTCCAGGCGCTGACTCCACCACGAGAGCGGGTAGCACAGGACAAAGTACAACAGGCCCACAAAACAGTAGGCCAGAAACGGTTGGTAGGTGGCGTTGGAGATCATCTGGCCGGCTTTGGTCAGCTCGACAAAGCCGATGACCGAGGCCAGCGCCGTGCCCTTGATGATTTGCACCAGAAAACCCACGGTGGGTGCAATCGCCACCCGCAACGCCTGCGGCAAGATCACATAGCGCATCTGCTCGGTGTAGGTCAGCGCCAGGCTAGTGGAGGCTTCCCACTGACCTTTGGGCACCGCGTTGACACAACCGCGCCAGATTTCGGTGAGGTAGGCACTGGCGTACAAGGTCAGGCAAATGGCGGCAGACACCAACGGCGAGGTGTCCATACCCAGTAGTGCCAGGCCAAAGTAGACCAAAAACAGCTGCATCAGCAATGGGGTGCCCTGGAAAATCTGCACATACCAGGCTACCGCCGTGGGCACACCCGGCAGCTTGGTAAAACGCAGCATCAGCAGGCCCAGACCGGCCAGGCCGCCGCCGATGAAGGCGATCAGCGAGAGCGCCACCGTCCAGCGTGCGGCACCCAGCAAAAAGGTGAAGATGTCCCAGAGAGAAAACTGAACCATGGTGGCCTGCTTGTTAACGTCTGGCAAAAATGAAACGTGGCCCGACCCAGTACAACAACTGGCGCAGCGCGATCGCCAGCAGCAGGTAGATGGCGGTCACGATGATGTAGGACTCAAAACTGCGGAAGGTGCGGCTGGAGATCAGGTTTGCCGCCTGCGATAATTCTTCGGCCGAGATCTGCCCACACACGGCGGAGCCCAGCATGACGATGATGATCTGGCTCACCAACGCCGGCCAGATGCGCGCCAGTGCCGGTGGCAGCACCACGTGCGAGAAGGTTTGCCAGGGCGTGAGCGCCAGGCTCAAAGCCGCTTCGAGCTGACCTTTGGGCGTGGTCTGCAGGCCGGCACGAACAATCTCGCAGGCATAAGCGCCCAGGTTGAGCACCATGGCCAAGATACAGGCGACCTCTACCGACAGACGCAAGCCGAGCGAGGGCAGGCCGAAGAAGATAAAAAACAGCTGAATGATGAACGGTGTGTTACGCACCAGCTCCACATAGGCGCCCACCCCCCGCTTCAAGAGCGGGCCACCATGCAGCCGCGCCCAGGCACAGGCGGTGCCCAGCAGTGCACCCAGCACTGCCGAGAAAGCGGTCAGGATGACGGTGAGCACCAGCCCACGCAACAGCATGGGCCACTGGGCCAGGACGGTGCCAAAGTCAAATTCAATCATGGTGATTCTGGGGCTGGCGAGGCGTTGCTGTTTAGTCAGGCAACACGCCGGTGCCGCGGCCCAGCCATTTTTGGGAATATTGCTCCAGCGTGCCATCGGCCTTGGCGGCGCGCAGGATCTCGTTGACCTTGGTTAGCAGCGCTGTTTCACCCTTGCGCACACCAATGAAGTTGGGCGAGTCTTTCAGCAGCAGCTTGTATTCGGCCTGCATCTGCGGGTTTTTCTGAATCGCAGCAGCAGCCACGGCAGCGCCGGTGGCTAGCAACTGGGTTTGTTGCGACAGGAAAGCGGCGACGGTGGTGGAGTCGTCTTCAAAGCGTTGGATTTTCAAAGTGGGCGGGGCCACTTTTTGCAGTACATCGTCCTGGATGGTGCCGCGAGTGACGGCAATACTCTTGCCAGCCAGGTCGTCAAAACTCTTGATGCTCAGCGTCTTGGGGCCAAACACCGCTTGAAAGAAGGGTGCGTAGGCGATGCTGAAGTCGATCACTTTTTCACGCTCCGGGTTTTTGCCCAGGGCCGACACGATCAGGTCGATCTTTTTTGTCTGCAGGTAGGGGATGCGGTTGGGGGTGCTCACCGGCACGAAGTCGGCTTTCACGCCGAGTTTGTCGGCGATCAGTTGGGCCGTGGCCACGTCCACACCGGTGAGTTTGAAGTCGGGCCCCATGTAGCCATAGGGCGGGAAATCGGAAGCCACACCCAGGGCAATGGACTTCTTGGCCAGCACCGCAGAGAGCGAATCATCGGCCGCATGGGCGGGGTTTGCCAGGGACAAAACAGCAGCAGCCAACAGGCCAGCCAGGGTGGAAATCGCTTTGAATGTCATGGGGGGTTCCTGTAAAAAAATGGGACACCTTGACCTAATTGCAAGATGTGTGCCGCCTGATTCCTACCTGGCACTGCCCTTGCAACAGATCGTGGACAATATGAAAAAGTAGTTCCAAAAATACAAAATATGAAAAGTAATTTTCTTAATGGTGCGCCATTTGCCCTGTTTTGGGGCGTTGGGCACCAAAAACTGCCAACCCATCTGCCATGACCCAGCCCCTCTCGTTGAAAGAACGTATCCAGAGCCAATACGCAGACCTGTCGCTGGTCGATTGCAAACTGGCCGACGTGCTGCTGACGCGTGAGAAAGACCTGCTCGCCTACAACGCTTCCGAGCTGGCGGCGCTGGCCGGTGTGTCCAAGGCCAGCACCGCACGCTTTTTCAAGCGTCTGGGTTTTGGCGACTTCCAGGCCTTTCGGCAACACCTGCGCGACGGCGCGCCGCAGTCCTCACCGCTGTACCGCATGGTGCAGCAGGGCACACGGATCAGCCCGCTGCAGCAGCACCTCAGCCAGGATGTACAGCAGTTGCAGGCCATGGCCGACAGTGTCCAGGAGGTCCAGGTGCAACAGGCCACCCAGTTGCTGGCCAATGCACGTCGGGTCTGGGTGGTGGGTTACAGAAATGGCTACATGGCCGCTTTTTATGCCCAGGCCCTGCTGTCGCAGCTGCGTGCCGACGTGCACTTGCTCAATGACGGATCGGGCGAAGATGCTGAACGCTTGGCCGACATCCGCAAGGGTGATGTGCTGCTGGCCATGGACTTTCGCCGCCGCACCCGCCGTCTGAGCCAGGTGGTGAACATTGCCTGTGATGCGGGTGCGGTGCTGGTGCTGGTCAGTGATGCCCATGTCTCGGCCCTGGCCTCACGTGCCCAGGCCTTGTTTGTTTGCCCGGTTACTGGTGAGGCGGTGTTTGACTCCTATGTGGGAGCCGTCAGCCTGATCAATCACCTGGCCAACACGACCCTGACCCAACTCAGCCCCAAAGCCCGTGCCCGCATGGCAGCCATCGAACAGGCCCATGCGCAACTGGCTGATCTTGAATCCTCTTTTTGAAGCCCGTCACACCCATGAAGCCCTTGAACCCACATCCCGTCACGCTGTACCGCAACCCCCGTTTCACGCCCGCCGAGGCTTACGGCGCCGACCGCACCAGTCTGCTCAGTGCGCCAGCCATGGCGCAGGCGCAGGCAGTCATCAGCGCCTGGCCGGGTTATGCTCCCACCCCTTTGTTGGCCTTGCCCGGCCTGGCACGCGCCGCAGGTGTGGCCAGCATCCATTACAAGGACGAAGCGGGTCGCTTTGGGCTAGGCAGCTTCAAGGCGCTGGGCGGGGCCTATGCGGTGGCCAGCCTGCTGTGCCGTGAACTGGGTCAGCGCCTGGGCCGTCTGGTCAGCCACGACGAGTTGCAGAGCGACCCGGTGCTGCGCCAAGCCTGTGCCGACATCACCGTGACCTGTGCCACCGATGGCAATCATGGCCGCTCGGTGGCTTGGGGTGCGCAGATGCTGGGCTGCCGTTGTGTCATCTACATCCACGCCACCGTCAGCGAGGGGCGCAAGCAGGCCATTGCCCGCTACGGCGCCCAGGTGGTGCGCACCAGCGGCAATTACGACCAGGCAGTGCAACAGGCCGATCACGATGCCAAGGCCCAGGGCTGGTTTGTGATCTCGGACACCTCTTACCCAGGCTATATGGACGTTCCGCGTGATGTGATGCAGGGTTACCAGTTGATGGTGCATGAGGCGGCAAGCGCGTTGCCGCAGTGGCCTACCCATGTGTTGGTTCAGGCTGGTGTGGGTGGTTTTGCGGCGGCGGTATGTGCCTATTTCTGGGAACGTCACCCCGAGCAGCGTCCGGTGTTTGTGGTGGTGGAGCCCGAGCGGGCAGACTGCCTGTTGCAAAGCGCGCGTGCCGGTGAGGTGGTGGCCGTCAAGGGCGATCTGGATACCCTGATGGCTGGCTTGGCCTGTGGCGAGGTGTCTTTGCTGGCCTGGCAGGTGCTGGCCAGCGGTGCCAACGCGTTCTGCACCATCCCCGATGCGGCAGCGGTGGAGACCATGCGCTTGCTGGCCAGCCCACAGCCGGGTGATCCCGCCATTGTGGCGGGGGAGTCTGCGGTGGCTGGTCTGGCGGCGCTGCTGTTGATGGCAGAAGATCCTTCTGCCAGCGCCAACCTGGGCCTGACACCCGATAGCCGGGTGCTGCTGTTTGGCAGCGAGGGGGACACCGATCCCACCCTCTACCAGCAACTGGTGGGTCGCAGCGCGAGCCAGGTGCGCGAACAGGGGAGCGACGCATGAGCCTCCCGCAGATCAACGGTCTGCGGCTTGTGGACAGCCTGCAGGCGCTAGGCCAGATCGGCGCCCTGCCCGGTGGTGGGGTGAGCCGCCTGGCCCTCACCGAAGCCGATGGCCAGGGGCGTGATTGGGTGGTGGCACGTATGCGTGAGTTGGGCTTGTGTGTGGAGGTGGACGCCATTGGCAACATTTTTGGTACCTTGCCAGGCACCCAGGAGCTGCCGCCGGTGATGGTCGGCTCCCATATCGACACCGTGCGCACCGGGGGGGTGTATGACGGCAACTACGGCGTGCTGGCTGGCCTGGAGATGGTGGCCACCCTGCGCGAGGCCGGGCTGCGGCCCCGTCGACCCTTGACCGTGGCGGTGTTCACCAACGAGGAGGGCGTGCGCTTCCAGCCTGACATGATGGGCAGCCTGGTCTATGTGGGCGGGATGGCGCTGGCAGAGGCCTTGGCCACCTGTGATACCGACGGTGTGTCGGTGCGTTCCGAGCTGCAGCAGATCGGTTATCTTGGCAGCGTCCCGGTGGGTGTCCCGCAGGTGGACAGTTATGTCGAATTACACATCGAGCAAGGGCCGGTGCTGGAGCAGATGGGGCTGCAGATCGGGGTGGTGGAGGGTGTGCAAGGCATCTCCTGGACCGAGTTCACCGTGGCAGGCCAGTCTAACCACGCGGGCACCACCCCCATGGCCCTGCGTCACGACGCAGCCCTGGTGGCCTCGCAGGTGGCGGTGTTTGTGCGGGAGCTGAGTCGTCGCATGGGGGGGCGCCAACTGGCTACCGTCGGGGCATTGCGGCTTAGCCCGAACCTGGTCAACGTCATTGCCCAGCAAGCGGTGTTTACCGTGGACTTGCGCAACACCGACGCCCAGGCCCTGGCGCAGGCCGAGCGTGAGCTGCTGGCCTATGTCTGCGATGCCGCCGAGGCTGAAGGGGTGGCCATCCATTCGCGTACGCTGGCCCGTTTTGAGCCGGTGGCTTTTGACCCGGCGCTGGTGGACCTGGTGGCTCAGCAGGCGCAAGCCCTGGGCTGTAGCCACCAGCGCATGCCCAGCGGCGCCGGGCACGATGCCCAGATGCTGGCCCGGGTCTGCCCCAGCGCCATGATTTTTGTGCCCAGTGTGGGCGGCCTCAGCCACAACGTGCGCGAGCACACCGATCCCGCCGATCTGCAGCGCGGCGCCCAACTGCTGCTGCAGGTGGTGCTGGCGCTGGCCAACCGCCCGTCTTGAACCCACTTGAAGGAATAACTTGTATGCCACGCTATCTCAACGTCGCCCTGGGTCAGCTCGGCCCCATCCAGCGCTCTGACGCCCGCCCCGAGGTGGTGGCGCGCCTGTGTGCACTCATGCGCCAAGCCCACGAAGTCGGCGCGCAACTCATCGTGTTTCCGGAGTTGGCCCTGACCACGTTTTTCCCGCGCTGGTACATCGAAGACGAGGCCGAGCTCAACAGTTTTTGTGAGCGCAGCATGCCCAATGCCGCCACCCAGCCGCTGTTTGACCTGGCGCGCGAACTGGGGGTGGGCTTCTACCTGGGTTATGCCGAACTGGCGCAGGAGACCGCAGGGGAGGTGCGCTACAACACCTCGATCCTGGTGGACCGCACCGGCCAGATCGTGGCCAAGTACCGCAAGGTGCACCTGCCCGGCCATTCCGAGCACGAACCCTGGCGTCGTTTCCAGCATCTGGAGAAGCGCTATTTCACCCCGGGGACGGGCTGGCAGGTGACGCAGGCCTTTGGTGGTGTTTTGGGCATGGCCATTTGTAATGACCGGCGCTGGGCCGAGACCTACCGGGTGATGGGCCTGCAAGGGGTCGAGATGGTGCTGATTGGCTACAACACCCCGGTGCACAACGCACCGGCGCCCGAGCATGACGACCTCTCGCTGTTTCACAACCAGCTCTCGATGCAGGCCGGGGCCTACCAGAACGGCACCTGGGTGGTGGGTGTGGCCAAAGCCGGGGCCGAGGAGGGCGTGGACAGCATTGGTGGCAGCTGCATCATCGCGCCTTCTGGCGAGGTGGTGGCGCGCTGTTTGACCAAAAGCGACGAGATGGCGATCGCCCGCTGTGACCTGGACTTCTGCGCCATCTACAAACGCACCACTTTCAACTTCGATCTGCATCGCCAGCCACAGGCTTATGGTTTGATCACGGCAAGAAAAGGTGAAACCCTGGCCGCAGATGGCCGGTTGTTGGGCTGACAGACTGCGCTGGAAAGGTTCCTGTCGGTGTGGGTGACGGTCAATCCGATGGGCCAACTTGGCCGTGTTCTTTATATCAAATTCGGCTGTAGCCCTTTTATAACAAGGGTTTATAGATATCAATTAAAGAGCGTTCATCGAACCGAGCTGGTTTTTGGAAAAACGCTGTCAGCTTGAGGTAAGATAGTCACATTGTGAAACGTAAATCAATTTTTTTGAAACACTGTGCTGAACTGAAATGCAAGCTTCCGTTCATCCTGCTGTTTTGACCGTTCACCCCCGTCTTTTTACCGCTCTCTGGAAAAGCCTCCAAGGCCATTTGACCCCTCCTAACATGCGCCCCGTGATCAAACACTTAAGCATTTATTGAGGAAGTAAAAATGGACCAAGCGATATATTTCGTGATCGTTACAGTCTGCGTCCTTGCCATTGCATACCGCTTTTACGGGGTATTCTTTGTCAACAAGGTCCTGGCTGCCGACGACAGGGATGTGACGCCATCGCACCAGCTGCAAGATGGCAAAAACTACGTGCCCACCAAGAAGTGGGTCAATGCCGGTCAACACTTTGCCGCAATTGCGGCTGCCGGACCACTGGTCGGCCCGGTGTTGGCGGCGCAGTTCGGTTATCTGCCGGGCTTCATTTGGCTGTTGGTGGGGGCTGTGATCGGTGGCGCCGTGCACGACACCGTGGTGCTGTTTGCATCCATGAAGCACCAGGGCAAGTCGCTCTCGGAAGTCGCCAAAGCTGAGCTCGGTCCTGTGGCTGGCTGGAGCACTGGCCTGGCGATGTTGTGCATCATCACCATCACCATGGCGGGTCTGTCGATCGTGGTGGTCCATGCGCTGGAACGCAACGCCTGGGGCACGTTTGCGGTGTTCATGACGGTGCCCATTGCGATTGCGCTGGGCTTGTTTGAGCGCTACTTTGGCTCTTCCAAATGGGCTACCTACCTGGGGTTGGCGGCCATTGTGGCTT
Source organism: Rhodoferax sp. U11-2br (assembly GCF_018619435.1). GTDB lineage: Bacteria > Pseudomonadota > Gammaproteobacteria > Burkholderiales > Burkholderiaceae_C > Rhodoferax. Next base: position 68,694 of record NZ_JAHFZF010000025.1, read on the forward strand.
CCATTGCCTACGGTCCCCATTTGCAAGGCACGATGGTCGGTGACTGGCTGACGCTGCACAAGACCACCGTGAGCTGGATTCTGCCGATTTACGCCTTCTTTGCGACCGCCTTGCCGGTCTGGATGTTGCTGACACCGCGTGGTTACCTGTCGAGCTTCATGAAAATCGGTGTTTTTGCGGCGCTGGTGGTGGGTGTGGTTTTCATCAACCCGACCATCCAGTTCCCGGCGGTGACCGAGTTCATCAACGGCGGTGGCCCGATCATCAAGGGCTCGGTCTGGCCGTTCATTTCGATCACCATTGCCTGTGGTGCGATCTCTGGTTTCCATGCCTTCATCGGCTCGGGCACCACGCCCAAGCTGGTCGACAAATGGAGCGATATCCTGCCTGTGGCTTTTGGCGCCATGCTGGTGGAATGCTTGGTCGCGGTGATGGCCTTGATTGCTGCAACCTCGCTGCATCCGGCTGACTACTTTGCCATCAACTCCACTCCCGAAGTGTTCAAGACCCTGGGTATGACCGTGGTGGACCTGCCTCGTCTGAGCCAGGAAATGGGTCTTGACCTGGTCGGCCGTACCGGTGGTGCGGTGACGCTGGCGGTGGGCATGGCCTACATCTTCACCAAGTTGTCCTGGTTCACCGATCTGGCAGCTTATTTCTTCCAGTTTGTGATCATGTTCGAAGCGGTGTTCATTCTGACCGCTGTGGACTCCGGCACCCGTGTGTCACGTTATTTGATTCAAGACTTGTTGGGTGATGTGTTCCCGGCCATGAAACGCCTGGACTCCATGCCTGCGGCCATCACCGCCAGTGTCATTGCCTGCGTGTTGTGGGGTTACCTGCTGCTCTCGGGTGACATCAGCTCGGTCTGGGCGCTGTTTGGTGTGTCCAACCAGTTGATGGCTTCGGTGGGTCTGATGATTGGTGCCACCATCATCATGCGCATCTCCAAAAAACGCATCTATGCCCTGACCTGCCTGATTCCTCTGGCCTACCTGTTTGTCACGGTGAACTACGCCGGCTACTGGATGATTGCCAATGTTTATCTGAATGCTGCTGCCAAAGGGTACAGCCTGTTCAATGCGGTGATCGCCTCGGCCATGATGGTCCTGGGCATGGTCATCATGTTTGCCTCACTCAAGCGCTGGGCCGAGTTATGGAAAGCCCGGGGTGAATCTACTGCGATTCCTCCGAGCATGTTGCCTTCCGCTGCTTGATATGCCATCTACGGCAACGGCCCACCCGGCCGTTGCCGCGATAACAGGATGTCTTGATCTACCAGGTTAATGCATCCAATAGCCACAAGCCAACTTAACCTTATAGGAATGTCAATGAACGCGTTAACAAAAATTGCAAGTCGTCAGGATCCCTGGGCTGGTTTTGCGACCGGTGCTTGGACGGAAAGTGTGGATGTTCGGGGCTTTATCCAGGCCAATTACACGCCGTATCTCGGCGACGCCTCTTTCCTCGAGGGGCCAACAGCACGCACCACCGCCCTCTGGGCCAAGCTGCAGGAGCTGCTGAAACAGGAACAGAAAAAAGGGGTTCTCGATGTGTCCCTGAAACCCTCCAGCATCACCGCCCATGACGCTGGCTACATCGACCAAGACCTGGAAATCATCGTTGGCCTGCAAACTGATGCGCCGCTCAAACGCGCCATCATGCCCAACGGTGGTCTGCGCATGGTGGAAGGTGGTCTGAACGCCTTTGGCTTCGAGATGGATCCCGCCGTGTCCGAAACCTGGACCAAGTACCGCAAAGACCACAACAGCGGCGTTTTTGATGTGTACTCACCGGAAATCATGAAGGCCCGTAAATCGGCCATCCTGACCGGTCTGCCAGACGCCTATGGCCGTGGCCGCATCATTGGTGACTACCGCCGCGTGGCGCTGTACGGTGTCGACGCCTTGCGCGCTTTCAAGAAGGCCTCGTTCCACGAACTCGACGGCGTCGAGTTCTCTGAAAGTGTGATCCGCTTGCGCGAAGAGCTCTCCGAGCAATTCCGTGCCCTCGATGAACTCAAACAAATGGGCGCCAAGTATGGTTTTGACCTCGGTCGCCCGGCTGAAAACGCCCGCGAAGCGGTGCAGTGGACGTATCTGGCTTACCTGGCTGCGGTCAAGGAGCAAAACGGTGCGGCTATGTCGATTGGCCGTATCTCGACCTTCCTCGACATCTATTTCGAGCGTGACCTGGCGGTTGGCCTGATCAGCGAAAGAGATGTCCAGGAAATGATGGACGACCTGGTGATCAAGCTGCGCATCGTGCGTTTCCTGCGTACACCAGAATACGACCAATTGTTCTCTGGCGACCCGACCTGGGTCACCGAGTCCATCGGCGGTGTCGGTGAAGATGGCCGCTCCCTTGTCACCAAAACCAGCTTCCGCGTGCTGCACACCCTGTACAACCTGGGACCGGCACCCGAGCCAAACCTGACCGTGTTGTGGTCCGAGAAGCTGCCTCAGGGTTTCAAGGAGTTCTGTGCCAAGACCTCGATCGACACCTGCTCGGTGCAGTACGAAAACGACGACCTGATGCGCCCCTACTGGGGTGATGACTACGGTATCGCCTGCTGCGTTTCCGCCATGCGGATTGGCAAACAGATGCAGTTCTTTGGTGCCCGCGCCAACTTGGCCAAAGCCATGTTGTACGCCATCAACGGTGGTCGTGACGAGCTCAGTGGTGACCAAGTGGGTCCGAAGTTTGAGCCGATCCTCGGTGACGTGCTCAGCTACGACGAGGTGGTGGCCAAGTTCCTGCCGATGATGGAGTGGCTGTCGGGCGTTTACATGAAGTCGCTCAACGCCATCCACTACATGCACGACAAATACGCCTACGAGCGTATCGAGATGGCGCTGCACGACCGCGACATTTTGCGCACCATGGCATGTGGCATCGCCGGTCTGTCGGTGGTGGCGGACTCTTTGTCGGCCATGCGTTATGCCAAGGTTTCGGTGGTTCGTGATGAACGCGGCCTGGCGACCGACTTCAAGATTGAAGGCGAGTACCCGGCGTTTGGCAACAACGATGAACGTGTGGATTCAATCGCCACCTGGGCTGTTGAAACCTTCATGGGTTACCTGAAGCAACAACGCGCCTACCGCGACGCTACACCCACCATGTCGGTGCTGACCATCACCTCCAACGTGGTGTATGGCAAGAAGACCGGCAACACGCCCGATGGTCGCAAGGCCGGTCAACCGTTTGCACCGGGTGCCAACCCGATGCACGGCCGCGACCAAAAGGGTGCACTGGCGTCGATGTCATCGGTGTGCAAGCTGCCCTACACCTGCTCGCAGGACGGTATCTCCTACACCTTCACCGTGGTGCCGGGCGCCCTGGGCCGCACCGAAGGTGAACGGGTCAAGAACCTGGCAGGTATGCTGGACGGCTACTTCGAGAGCAATGGCCACCACATCAACGTCAACGTGCTGGACCGTGAAACCCTGTTGCATGCGATGGACCACCCTGAGCTGTACCCGCAACTGACCATCCGGGTGTCCGGTTACGCAGTGAACTTCATCAAGCTGACGCGTGAGCAGCAGCTCGATGTGGTGAACCGCACCTTCCACGCCGGCCACTGAGGCTGGTTGGATCTCATCCGCCGCCACCCCGTTGAGGTGGCGGCAAGTCACGGGCGAGGGGGAGGGTGTGCTTGTGCCACCTGGTCACCCAACACATACCAAGGTGCCCGTGAACGCCATGACTGGCTGGGCAGCGCCCAGCCATAGTCGCTTGACCTGCCGACGCCTGCTTGGCCGGGCTGGGTCAAGCCCTGTTCACTAAGAGGAAAATCACGTGTTAGCTGATACTGTTTCTGCCAAACAAGCCGCTTACCTGGTGCTCAACGCCGGTTCGTCGAGCTTGAAATTTTCGGCCTTCCGCCAAAACGCACAGGGTAACGACCTGGAAACCCTGTTGTCCGGGCAGATTTCCGGCATCGGCAGCGAGGCCCGCTTCGAAGCCAAGAGTGCCGACCGTCGCCCGTTGGGTGCACACACCTGGGATACCAAAGATTCTGACAACCGCGACATCCTGCTCCAGTATGTGCTGGACTGGCTGGGCACCACCCTGGGCGACTATGACATCGTGGCGGTGGGCCACCGCGTGGTCCATGGCGGCATGAACCTGGGCCAGCCGATGCAAGTCACCCCGAACTTGCTCGACGAACTCGACAGCCTGGTGCCATTGGCCCCGCTGCATCAGCCACACAATGTGGCGCCGATCCGTATCCTGGCCAAGAACTTCCCTGATCTGAAACAGGTGGCCTGTTTTGACACCGCTTTCCACAGCACCCAGCCTGCCATGGCGCGCCACTTTGGCCTGCCCCAGGCGCTGACCGACGAAGGTGTCTGCAGTTACGGCTTTCACGGCCTGTCCTACGAATACGTGACCAGCCATTTGCGGGAAACCCGTCCCGATTTGGCCCAGGGCCATGTGGTCATCTGCCATCTGGGCAATGGCTCCAGCCTGTGTGCGGTCAAGGCTGGGCAGAGCATGGACACCTCGATGGGTTTCTCGGTGCTCAACGGCGTCCCGATGGGCACCCGCAGCGGCAGCATCGACCCCGGAGTTCTGTTCTACCTGATGCGCGAGAAAAACATGGGACTCGAAGCGCTCGAAGACCTGCTGTACCGCCAGTCCGGGTTGCTAGGCATTTCCGGCATTTCGAACGACATGAAGGTGCTGCAAGAGTCCAGTGAGCCCGCAGCCCAGAAGGCCGTGGACTTGTTCTGCTTCCGCGTGGCCAAGGAAGTGGCGGCCATGGCTGCGTCCATGGGCGGTCTCGATGCGCTGGTGTTTACCGCCGGCATTGGTGAAAACTCGCCAGAGATCCGTGCCGCTGTGGTTCAACAACTGGCCTGGCTGGGTGTCAAGGTAGATGCCGCTGCCAATACCAAAAAGGCCTATGACATCTCTGCCCCTGATGCCAAGGTGCCGGTGTTCATTGTGCCGACCAACGAAGAAAAAATGATCGCCAAACACACCATCCGGGTGCTGGGGCACACATTGGGCCAAGCCTGAGTTTTCCACCGACGAACCCAAGGCCGGGCTGATCTGCCTGGCCTTGTCACCACACGACTGTCATGTTCAAAAACACTGAGGACGGATGCTCTCCCAAGCACCATGCTGAGCACGCCAAAAGCTCGGCCACACCCGGCGCAAACGTCGGTTTCTCCATGGACCCCCTGATGCCCGATGCCGTTGCGCTGGCAGCTGAAGAGGTGGGTGTCAAAAAAGCCAAACTGGCACCCTGGGTGCTGTTTGGTCTGGCTGTCCTGGGCGGGGCTTTTGTGGCCCTGGGGGGCTTGTTTGCCACGGTCACCATCTCGGGTGCGTCTGGCCATTTGCCTTACGGCGTGATGCGCCTGCTGATGGGGGCGACTTTTTCACTCGGGCTGATGCTGGTGGTGATTGCCGGCGCGCAGCTGTTCACCAGCGACGCGCTGATGGTCATGGCCTGGGCCAGTGGCCGCCTCAAGACCGGGCGCATGCTGCGGGTCTGGTGCACCGTCTGGCTCGGCAATTTTGTCGGCGCCTTGGGTGTGGCGGCCTTGGTGTTTCTCTCGGGGCAGTACACCTTTGGCCACGGTGAGGTGGGTGCTTCGGCGCTGTACCTGGCCACCGCCAAAAGCACGCTGGCACCGGACAAGGCGTTTTTCCTGGGCATTCTCTGTAACGTGCTGGTGTGCCTGGCGGCCTGGGTGGCCATGGCGGCGCGCAGCATTGGAGACAAGATCCTGGCGATGTTTTTCCCGATCGCGGCCTTTGTCGCGGCCGGGTTCGAGCACTGTGTGGCCAATATGTATTTCATTCCACTGGGCCTGTTCATCGAATGGTGGGCACCCGAGTCGTTCTGGACGGAGCTGGCCCACAACGGCGTGGCACGGCCAAACATCCCGGTGGACCAGTTTGCCATCAACCTGGCTGCCGTCACCCTGGGCAACTGGGTCGGTGGTGCCTTGCTGGTCGGTGCGGTGTATTGGCTGATCTTCCGCCACGGCCAACCCACCAAGGCCGCAGCAGAAAAAAGCAGCTTCAAGGACGCCTGATCACCGAGCTTGACCAGCACCACCCGGTTGCTGGTCAACCCGGCCTGGGCGAAGTCAGGCATCTGCCAGTAAAGTTAAGCCCATGAGCCTTGCCTCCATCGAACTGATCCTGACCCTGCTGCAGCAGACCTGTGTTTACCTGGTCATTGCCTACCTGCTCAGCCGCACCCGCATTTTTATCCCACTGATGCACGTCACCATCCGGCTGCCACACCGGGTGACCTGTTATGTGGTGTTCTCGCTGTTTTGCATCATGGGCACCTATCTCGGTCACAAGATCGACGATTCGATTGCCAACACACGGGCCATCGGTGCCGCGCTGGGTGGTGTTTTGGGGGGCCATGGGTTGGGCTTGCTGTGGGGCTGACGGGCGGGTTGCACCGCTATACGC